>CAVTEQ010000023.1:0-18628 GCA_963733935.1 uncultured Acidobacteriota bacterium | reverse complement strand
TGCGCTCTCTGCGCTTTTTCGGTTATGCCCTCTTGCCGCTCTCGCTCTTCCTCTGGCGTACCGGGTCACAGCCTTTGAACTGGATCCCGCCGCTTAACGTCCATATCCTGGCGCACTTTTTCCGGTCTCTGGCCGGCAATGGCGGGAACCTGTTGCTCGCCGCGTGCATAGTTGCATGGCTGGCCGCGGCACTCAGTGGATTTGGGCTTCTGGTGCGCCAGCAGCGCTCGGTTGCAGGCTGGCGCCATGCGTTTTTGCTGGCCAGCTTCGCTTTCCCGATTCTCGCGGTGGCGACGGTTTGCCCTTTCACATCGGCATTCCTGGCGCGCTATCTCATCCTTTGCCTGCCGGCGTCCGTGCTCCTCGCCGCTGCCGGGATTTCGGGCTGCCGGCCCGCTTGGGTCCGCACCGCATTCCTGGCGGTGATTGTGGCGCTTTCCGTGGGGGGAGTCTTCTCCTATTACCGAGCCGACTTCGACATCGCGCGCGATGACTGGCGCTCCGCCAGCCACTACCTTCTCGCCCATGCGAGCCCCGGGGACGGGATCTTCTTCTACACCTCGCCTGGCCGATTCAGCTTTGAGTATTACCGTCTGCTCGCCGGCCGGCCGGCGAACGATCCGTTGGTGATTTATCCGGCTTCGGATGGACGAGTCACCTACCGTGACTTTCTGGTCTCGCCGCTGGGCGAAGTGCTGCAGAACCCCCTGCCTGAGCCGAAACGGGTATGGCTTTTCCTCAACAACCACCGCGCGGGCGGTCGCATGGACATGGGCAGCGAGGTAATGTGCGCCTACTACGCGAGGCGCTACAGGCTGCTGAGCAAGCACACGGTGGACGGACTCGACCTCTTGCTGTACGAACGCGAACAGTAGTTCCGCTCAGCACTCCAGTTGTTCGCGGGTGATCTTCATGCCTTCGAGGTTGCCGAGCACGGTAACGGCGATCTTGTCGGCGTGGAAGAAATCATTGGCCAGCTCGACCAGTTCCTTGGTGGTGACGGCTTCGATGCGCTCGATGATCTCATCCAGACCGAAGAAGCGGTCGAAGTACATCTCCTGGCGCGCCAGGTTGGACATGCGCGCGGTGGTGGACTCCAGGCTCAGCATGAGAGAGCCCTTGAGCTGCTCCTTGGTGCGGCGCAGCTCTTCGTCGCTGATGGAGTTTTGCTTCAGGTCGCGGAACTCGTTCACGATCAATTCCACCACCTTGGGCGCCGATTCGAGCGAAGTGCCGGCATAGATCGAGAGGCAGCCGGTATCGCGATACGGATTCAGCTCGCTGTAGATGGCATATGCCAGACCCCGCCGCTCGCGCACATTCTGAAACAGCCGCGAACTCATGCCCCCACCCAGCAGAGTGTTCAGGATGTAGGAGGGGTAGCGCTTCTCATGGGAGATGGGATATGTGGGCACTCCCACGCAGATCTGCACTTGCTCCAGCGATTTCTTGTTGCGCAGGATGATGCGCGCGGCCGCCTCGGGCACGGAATCGTGGTAGCCGTTCGTTGCCGGCTTCAGGTGCTGGAAGCGCTCCGCCGCCAGCTTGACGAAGTGCGCGTGGCTGATGTGCCCAGCGGCGGCAACGATCAGGTTTCCCGGAGTGAAGCGCTTGCCGTAATAATCGAGCACCAGCGGCTGCTCGAAGTGGCGGACGGTTTCTTTGGTCCCCAGAATGGGCTTGCCCAGGGGATGGTCCTTCCAGAAGTTCTGGGTAAAGATTTCATGGACGAGATAATCGGGGCTGTCTTCGTCCATCTTGATCTCTTCCAGGATCACGCCGCGCTCGCGGGCGATGTCCTTGCTGTCGAACACCGGGTGCAGCACCAGGTCGCAGAGCACATCGAGCGCAATGGGCAGGTGTTCATCCAGCACTTTAACGTTGAAGCAGATGCACTCCTTGGCGGTGAAGGCGTCGAGGTTGCCGCCGATGGAATCGATCTGCCGGGCGATGTCCTCGGCGGTGCGCGTCTCGGTACCCTTGAAAACCATGTGCTCGAGGAAATGCGAGATGCCGTTGTGTTCGGCCTGCTCGTGACGCGAGCCGCACTTCAACCAGATTCCGATCGAGACCGAGCGGATGTGCTGCATCTCCTCGGTCAGCACGATCAGACCGTTGGGCAACACTTCGCGGCGGATGTCGCGCAGCTCGTCAACCATAAAATCCACGTCGAAGGCAGTGGCAGCAGTCTCGGGTAGGGCCGAAAACTGACGAGATAGATTCTTACACACCCCGATTGCTCCGAATGACCAATATACGACCTGTATAATGAACAACTTAGAGAGCCAGGCCGTAATGCCAGGGTTTGCGGACCGGCCCCAGCGCCCCTGGAAGCACACTGTTGGATGCATGGCTGCCACTAGACAGACCGAACTTTTGGGGCTTGGTATTCAAGAGCTTACCGCCATGATGCAGGAAGCGGGGGAGTCCGACTACCGCGCCCGGCAACTGTTTGAGGCCATCTATCGCCAGCGCGTCGGCTCGGTGGAAGAAATCTCTACGCTGCCGATGGAGCTGCGGCGGACGCTGGCGGCGCGGGCGGTCAGCGTCGGACAGCCGCGTATCGAGAAGCAGTACCTGTCAGCCGACGGCACCATCCGCTATCTGCTTGCCTTCTCCGACGGGCAAAGCGTCGAGACGGTGTGGATGCCGGAAGGCGACGGCGGCGAAGCCGGGGATGAAGTACCGAGTACCGATGAAGTACCAAGTACCGAGTACCAAGTACCAAGGGTCGAACCTGCGCGATTGGTACTTGGTACTCGCAACTCGGTACTCGGTACGCAACGCGCCACCATCTGCGTCTCCAGCCAGGTTGGCTGCGCTGTCGATTGCCGGTTCTGCCTGACGGCGCTGCTCGGGCTACGCCGCAATCTTTCCGCCGGCGAAATCGTAGGGCAGGTGGCGGCGGTGTTGAACGACCGCGGCGTTGCCCTGGATCGCGACCGCATCAACCTGGTGTTCATGGGCCAGGGCGAGCCCTTCCTGAATTACGACAACTTCATGAAAGCGGTTCGGCTTCTGGTGGAAGGACTGGGAATTGCGGAATCGCGCATGACGGTCTCGACTTCGGGCATCGTGCCGCGCATCCACGATTTTGGCCGCGAGCCGGTGCGGCCTAAGCTCGCGATTTCGCTGAATGCTTCCAACAACGATTCGCGCCGTGAGTTGATGCCGCTCACCCGCAAGTGGGATGTGGAACAACTTATGACGGCGGCGCGCGGTTTTCCGCTGCGTCCGCGCGAGCGCCTGACTTTCGAATACGTGCTGCTCGACCAGGTCAACGACTCGGTGCAGTCGGCGCGTGAATTGGCCGAGCTGGTCCGCGGCATTCGGGCGAAGGTGAATCTGATCGCATTGAATCCCGGCCCAGGCATCGCCTTCGGCACCCCAGCGGACGAGCGCGTGCTCGCCTTTCAGCAAGTGCTGATCAAGGCCGGCGTGCCGGCATTTATCCGCCGTCCTCGAGGACGCGACATCTATGCCGCCTGTGGGCAGTTGAAACTGTCCATGGCTTAAATTGAAATTGGGTTTTGAAAAATAGTTATGCCAACACTTCTGTTGATAACAGCCTCTTCGCCAGAAGTGCGGAGAGTGAGGAGGGCGCGGGTTCTCAACTTTCAGCAGATTACCATGCCTTATTTGGCGGCCAGAGTTCCCGCGAGCTGGGATGTGATTCACGTTGATGAGGAAGGCGAAGAAATTGACTGGAACATTGGCGCAGATGTGGTTGGAATTACATTTCATACGCCTAGTGCTTTTCATGCCTATGAAATTGCCGCACGTTTTAGGTCAAGAGGGATATGTGTCGCGCTGGGCGGCCCACATGTAACCCTGCTGCCTGAAGAGGCCAGTCAATACGCTGATGTGACATTCATTGGAGAGGCGGAAGGCCTATGGGAAGAATTCCTGAAGGGCTTTGAAGCGGGATCTTATCTTTCCGTGTATCGACAAACCAGCGTGCCGTCTATTGAAAATATTCCCATGGCCCGCAAGGAACTATTTCATAGGCACGACTATACCAACGGAGTTTTATTTGCGACCCGGGGATGCCCCAGCCAATGTGATTTCTGCACCATTGCCGTGATGTATGGTCACAAGTTGCGCAAGCGGCCGATAGCCGAGGTCGCGGCGGAGTACGCCTCTTTCCGGGGAAATGTAATTATCTTCTGGGACGATAACATTGCAGGGGACATGGAGTATGCAAAGGGACTATTTCGCGCCATCGCTCCATATGGAAAGTGGTGGAGTAGTCAGGCGAGCATTCATGCCGGCCGGGATGACGAATTCCTGGAGGCTGCGGCGCATAGCGGATGCAAGCAGTTGTTTCTGGGGCTGGAGTCAGTTTCCCAGCAAAGCATGGCTGAAGTGAATAAGGGGTTCAATCGGGTGGATGAGTATTTACAGATTATCGCACGCATCCATGCGCATGGGATTGCCGTGCAAGCGGGGATTGTTTTTGGATTTGATCATGATACGACGGAGATATTCAAGGAGACCGTTGATTTGTTGGAAAACGCAAGGGTCCAGAATGCAACCTTCAACATTCTGACGCCGTTTCCCGGTACGCCGCTGTTTAGGAAGATGGAAGCCGAAGGACGCATATTGACGCGAGATTGGCGCAAATATAACAGCCGTGACGATGTGGTTTATCAACCCAAGCAGATGAGCGCGGAAGAATTGCTAGCTGGCTTTCGGTCTGCGAATGAGCGGTTTTATTCTCTTGCCAGCATGGCAAAGCGGTTATCACGGTCATCGGTTCAATTATGGTGGACCTTGCCGCTGAACTTGGCATACGGTTATCAGTGGCGAAAGACGGCCCGGGACCACCGTCACTGATTTCACGGACAGGTTTCGCCGCCGCAAGCGCGCATCGCGAGGTGGTCCTCCGTTTGGCGATGGTGACTGCTGACCGCCGAGTGCTATGCTTCAGCGAAAGCCGTGCAGCCCGTCATCCGTGAATATCGTTCCGCCGACTTCGAAACCCTGTGGCAGATCGACCAGGCTTGCTTTGCGCGAGGGATTTCCTACGCACGGCGTGAGCTGGCTTTTTACATCCGGCGCAAACACGCGTTCACGCTGGTGGGGGAGCTTAGCGGGAAAATCGCTGGGCTTCGTAGTAGTGGACCATGACAGCCACGGCCAAGGGCACGTCATCACCATTGACGTGCTGCCGGAAGCGCGGCGTTCGGGGCTTGGCTCGCGCCTGATGGCCGCCGCCGAAGAGCGACTGCGCACTCTGGAGTGTTCGGCGGTCTTCCTCGAGGCGGCGGTGGATAACGCCGCCGCGCTCGCCTTCTACCAGCGTCATGGATACAGGGTCCTTCAGACCATTCCCCGCTACTATCTCGACAGCATCGACGCGTTGGTGCTGGTCAAGGATTTACGTCCCTAGTCGGGAGACAGCCGCAGCAAAAAAGGGAGCATCCTTGCGAATGCTCCCTCTGGTTGGGCGTGGCCGCGTCCTTCGAGCCCGTGCCTGCGGCATCAGACTCGAAAATCGCAGCCTCGCCCCCTCCACAAACTCCATAGCGGCTATGCGGGACGTTTCCTCCGCGGTTCATCCGCGACGGGCCGATCAGGGTCCTCCACATCGTGCATCGCGTCGCGGCCCGCGTCCTTGATGCGGCCTGCGATGTTCTGCACTTTGCCCTCGACCTGCTTGCCCGCGCCCTTGGCCTGGTCTTCCTTGCTGCCCGTCCACTCGCCCGTCTGGCGCTGGATGCGGCCCGCGATGTCCTTGACTTTGCCCTTGATTCTGTCCTTGTCCATTGTGCTCCTCTTGGTTTTAGCTGTTCCGTTGTTAAACCACCCCATGACGGTCCGACAGCAGTTGAAAAATCAGCGCCAGGATCGCCAGTACTAACAGCAGATGCACGAAACCTCCCAGGGTATAGCTGCTGACCATTCCCAGCAGCCACAGCGCCGACAGCACGATGAATATCGTCCACAGCATGGTAGCTTCCCCAACATTCAGGACTGTGGCGCTTATTGTTGAGGTGCGCGCACGGCGGCGAGGGTTGTCAGGAAAAAGTACCGAGTACCGAGTTGCGAGAACCGAGTCACGCCAGTTGGGATGCATATTGGTATTCTGCTTTAACTCGGTACTTGGTACTCGGTACTCGGTACTTGTAAATTGGTCGCCATGAAAGTTGCGATCCAGGGCGAAATCGGCTCGTTCAGTCACGAGGCGGCGCGGCGGATGCTGCCGGGCTGTACCCTGGTTCCGTGCGCGGCTTCGGTGGAGGTGTTCGAGCGCATCGCCGCAAAGAACGTCTCCTGCGCGGTAATCCCCATCGAGAACTCGCTGGCTGGTTCAGTGGCCGAGCACCTGGACCTGCTGCTCGCCTCGGACGTCTTCGTGCAGCGCGAATTTCGCCTGCGCATTCAGCACAACCTGATCGCCGCGCCGGGAGTAAAGCTGGCCGAAGTGACCCGCGTTTTCTCGCATCCGGTGGCGCTCGATCAATGCCGCAACTTCTTTCGCCGCCACCGCCAGATCGAAGCTGTCCCGTTCTACGACACCGCGGGTGCGGCCAAACATGTGGTAGGGAACCAGCTCCAGCATGCCGCGGCCATCGCCGGGCAGGCGGCGGCGGTGGCATACGGCGGGCGCATCCTGGCGCGCAACCTGGAAGACGACAAGCAAAACTTCACCCGTTTCTTCCTGATTACCCGCAGCCGCCGGGTGCTGCGCGGCGCCAACAAAACTTCGCTGGCGTTCTCGCTGAAGAGTGTGCCGGGGGTGCTGTTCAAGGCGCTGAGCGTATTCGCTTTGCGCGACCTCGACCTGTCGAAGATCGAGTCGCGCCCGGTGCGGGGACGCCCCTGGGAGTACCATTTCTATGTGGATGTGCGGCACGAGCGCCGGCAAGCCGAGGCCAGCGAGCACGCCTTGCGTCATCTCCAGGAAATCTGCCACTTTGTCAAAGTCTTGGGCACGTATCCGGCGGCGGAATAGCCCCTGCCGGCCGGGCAGTCGAGGATATGAAGTGGAATCACAAACCTAACTGCCTAAAGCGAGTACCCTGTACTCCGGATAGCTGGTAACCGGGTGCCGGCATCGAATAAAATCCGGCGCGCGGCGAGAGGGGCGCGCTTGCATCTTTAGAAGCTCGGCCTTCATCAACATAACATCCTTAACGAGTCGTCTTCATAAGGAGTCATATGGCCATCGAAGCGCGTAATGGCGAGCAAGTTCAGTCCGGCGCCGAGCAGACGGCACGCGGGTTACCGGTGTTGCCAGTCCGCGATACGGTGTTGTTTCCCCATGCCGTGCTCCCGCTTACCGTAGGCCGGGAGAGCTCCGTCAACCTGATCAACTCGCTGGGGGAGGACAAGACCATTGTGGTCGTGGCCCAGCGCGAGGCGCGCATCGACAACCCCCAGCCCACCGACCTGTACGCCATCGGCACCCTAGCTACCGTGCACAAGGTGGTGAAGATGCCCAACCAGAGCCTGTTCGTCTTCACCGAAGGCCTGGAGCGGGTGCGGATGACGGAATACACCCAGCTCAATCCGTTCCTGCGGGCAAGCACCGAGATCATTCCCGAAAACGAATTCCGCAAGTCCGCGGAGGAAGAGGCGCTGCACCGCAACGTGCTCACTCTGTTCCAGCAGATCGTGGCCACTTCGCCCACGCTCTCCGACGAGCTGCAAACCGTGGCCATGAACATCGAGGACTCGGGGCGGCTCGCCGACTTTATCGCGTCCTCTCTGCCTTCTCTGGCCACCAAGGACAAGCAGGAGTTGCTGGAGACCACCGACATCCGAGTGCGCCTGGATCGCATCAACCGCCATCTGGCCAAGGAACTCGAGGTCCAGACCCTGCGCACCAAGATCCAGTCCGAGGTGCAAGACCAGGTGCAGCAGACGCAGCGCGAGTACTACCTGCGCGAGCAGATGAAGGCCATCCAGAAGGAGCTGGGCGAGCAGGACGAGACCACCCGGGATATCGAGGAATTGCGGCGCAAAATCGACGCCGCCGGCATGCCGGAAGAGGTCAAGAAGGAAGCGCTGAAAGAGCTGACTCGGTTGCAGCGCATGTCGCCCATGGCCGCCGACTATTCGGTCACGCGCAATTACATCGAGTGGCTGGCGGTGCTGCCTTGGGCGAAGTCCTCGGGCGTAGAAGTGGACATCAACAAGGCGCGCGAAGTGCTCGAGGCCGACCACTACGATTTGCAGAAGGTGAAGGACCGCATCCTTGATTACCTCTCGGTGCGCCGGCTGAAGCCCAACATGAAGGGGCCGATCCTGTGCTTTGTCGGGCCTCCGGGCGTGGGCAAAACGTCGCTGGGCAAGTCGATCGCGCGCTCGCTGGGCCGCAAGTTCACGCGTCTGTCGCTGGGCGGAGTGCACGACGAGGCGGAGATTCGCGGCCATCGCCGCACCTACATCGGCGCGCTGCCGGGGCAGATCATCCAGGGCATCCGCCGGGCCGAAACCAACGATCCCGTCTTCATGCTCGACGAAGTGGATAAGCTGGGCCGCGACTGGCGCGGCGATCCCAGCTCGGCGCTGCTGGAGACGCTCGATCCGGAGCAGAACAACAGCTTCCGCGACAACTATCTCGACGTGCCCTTCGACCTGTCGAAGGTGCTGTTCATCACCACGGCGAACCAGCTCGACCCCGTCCCCGAGCCGCTGCGCGACCGCATGGAGATCATCGAGCTGCAGGGTTACACCGAGGATGAAAAAGTTCACATCGCGGAGCGGTACCTCGTGCCGCGGCAGATCGATGAGAACGGGCTGAAACCCGAGCAGATCGAATTCCCAGAGGAGTCGCTGCGCCACCTCATCCGCCACTACACCCGCGAGGCTGGAGTGCGCAGCCTGGAACGCAACATCGGCACTCTTTGCCGCAAGCAGGCGCGCCGTATCGCCGAGGGCAAGCCCGACAAGCTGGTGGTCTCCAAGGACGACATCAAGCTGTTCCTGGGCGGCGAAAAGATCCGCGTCGATACCGAGATCGCCGAGCGTACCAAGCGGCCCGGCGTCGCGGTTGGCCTGGCCTGGACGCCGACGGGCGGCGATGTGCTCTTCGTCGAGGTCAACAAGATGAAGGGCAAGGGGAACTTCACCATGACCGGGCAGATCGGCCAGGTGATGCAGGAGTCCATGCAGGCGGCTTTGACCTGGGTGCGCTCCCACGCCACCGAGCTGGGGATCGGCGAGGAGTTCTTCTCCACTCACGATCTGCACATTCACGTGCCGGCCGGCGCCATCCCGAAGGACGGGCCTTCGGCGGGCGTCACCATGGTTACGGCCATCGTCTCGCTGCTCACTGATCGCTCGGTGCGGCCGTATATGGCCATGACCGGGGAGATCACCCTCAGCGGCAACGTGCTGCCGGTGGGCGGGATCAAGGAGAAGTTCCTGGCCGCCAAGCGTGCCGGCGTCCACGACATCATCCTCCCGGGCGACAACAAGATGAACGTGGAGGAAGACATCCTGCCGGAGCAGCTCGCGGGCGTGACCGTGCACTACGTCAGCACCATTGACGAGGCTCTTGGCGTCGCCTTGCCCTCGACTCCTACCGAGGAGAAGAAGGACGCGGAAGAGCGTGAGCAGCACTTGCAGCAGGTCCCGGCGTAAGCCTCGAAATCCGCCACGGAGACACGGAGACACAGAGAAAGTGATTCTTTCTCCGAGCCTCTGTGTCTCCGTGGTGGACTGTCCAAAGGCCGCGGAAACCGTTTATCCTGTCAGCACCCATGCAGGTTCGAGTGCTGTTCTTCGGCGCGTTGCGCGACCTGGTTGGTCGTAGCGATGACGCTCTGACGCTTCCCGAGGGCGCGCGCCTAGCCGACCTGCTGGCCCACTATGAGGCTGCAGTCCCGCGGTTGAAGGATTTCTTGCCCGCGATTGCTCTCTCGATCAACCAGGAATATGCCCCTCCCGGCGCGGCACTCCACGATCAGGACGAGGTTGCACTTCTGCCGCCGGTCAGCGGCGGCAATCAAGACCGCCCGACCGCGCACGTTGCGCTCGTCCGCGACCGCATCGCGACTGAAACAGTGCTGGCGCAGATTAAGCAGCCGGAAGATGGTGCAGTTGTGGTTTTCGAAGGCATTGTGCGCGACCACACCCGCGGCCGCCGAACTCTTTATCTCGATTACCAAGCATATGAACTGATGGCGCGCCGCAAGCTGGACGAACTCGCCCAAGAATCCCTCGAACGCTTTCAGATTCGCGAAGTCGCTCTGGTGCACCGCCTGGGACGGCTCCAGCACACCGAGACCAGCGTGCTAATCGCCGTCGCCTCGGCCCACCGCGCCGCTGCCTTCGACGCCTGTCGCTGGCTCATCGACACTCTCAAAAAGACGGTGCCCATCTGGAAGAAGGAGTACTTTGAAGACGGCGCCGTCTGGGCCGATGGCGAGCCGTTTCCCGACAATATTCCGACGGCTGGAAGAACGCTGACCGGTCCGCCGGCATCCAAATGAGCAGTTCTCCTGTGAAGCGTGTGAACAGAATTCTGCTGGCATTGGCCTGCCTGGCGGCTGCCGCCTGGGCGCAAGTTGCAGTCCCGCCGCCGCGCCCCGGCCAGCCTGCCGAGAAGACTCCCACCTACCGAGTCGACGTCAAGCTGGTGAGTGTTTACGTCAGCGTCACGGACGATCGCGGCGCCCCGGTAGCAACTCTCACCAAGGAAAATTTCCAGGTGCGGGAAGATGGTGTCGAGCAGAAGCTGTCGGTCTTCGATCGCGAATCGGCTCTCCCGCTTTCAATCGTTCTGGCCATTGATGCCAGCCTGAGCACCCGCAAGGACCTCAAGCAGGAGCTGGATGCCGCGCGGGCGTTCGCCCACTCGGTGCTAAGGCCGAAGGATGCCGTGGCGCTTTTTCAGTTCAGCGAGATTGTGGAGGAGTTGGTGCCCTTCACTTCTGATCTGCGGCGCGTCGACCAGGGCATCGGGCGCGTGCACGTGGGCGCCGCCACCGCCCTGTTTGACGCCATTTTTCTGGGCTCGCAGGCGCTCATGCGGCGGCAGGGAAGAAAGGTGCTGGTGGTGATCACCGACGGCGGCGACACCATGAGCCGGGTGGACTATCGGGAAGCTTTGCGCGAGGCGCAGCAGGCCGACGCGCTGGTATACAGCATCATCATGGTGCCGATTGAGGCCAGCGCCGGACGCAATACCGGAGGCGAGCATGCGCTCATCCAAATGTCGGAAGATACGGGCGCCAAGCATTACTACGCCGATACCCCGCAGGGGATCGACCACGCCTTCCGCCGCATCAGCGATGAACTGCGCACCCAGTACGTGCTCGGCTATTATCCTCGCCAGCGGCTGAGCGACTCCGATTTCCGGCGCGTCCAGGTGAAGGTCACTCCTCCTGTGGATAGCGACCTGGCATTGCCGCTGCACGCGCGTCATCGCACCGGCTACTACACCGGCAAGACGGAGTGACGCGCGATCAGCGTGTACAATGTCGGGATGCCGTTTCAGTCCCCCTCTATGCTGCCGATGCACAAAAAGCCCAAGAATCCGCCCGCGGACGATACCTTCCAGGAAGCCGCGTATCTCAAGTCGCTAGGTGAAAAGCAAACGCCGGTGATCGTCAAGCTGCTGGACGGCGACATCGTGAAGGGCTGGATCGAGTACTACGACCAGAACATGATTCGCCTGACGCGCGAGGGCGCGCCCAATCTCTTCATCTTCAAGCACCAGATCCTGTACATCGGCGAGGACAGCGGCACGCGCAAGCCGCGGCGCGAGCCGTGAGCGCCGAGCGAGCCACCGAGTTCGTCGCCGCCGCCGAGGCCATCGCCCGCGAAGCCGGCGAGCTGCTGATGGGCCACTTCGCGCGCCACGTCACGATTGAGTACAAGGGCGACGCGGACGTCGTGACCGCTGCCGACCGTGCCTCTGAGGCCCTCATCATGGACCGCCTGCAGGCGCGCTTTCCCCGCCACGACGTTCTGGGCGAGGAAGGCGCGAGCCGCGAGACCGGCAGCGACTACAAGTGGTATGTCGATCCGCTGGACGGCACCACCAACTTCGCGCATGGCTTTCCCGTGTTCTGCGTCTCGATGGGGCTGGAGTACAAAGGGCAGTTGATCGCGGGCGTGGTGTACGATCCCACGCGCGGCGAGATGTTCTCGGCGGAGAAGGGAAGCGGCGCCTACTTGAACCAGCACCGCATCCAGGTTTCAAAAATCTCCCGGCTCGCCGAATCCCTGCTGGCCACCGGCTTTCCCAGCCACAAGCGCCACAAGAATCCCAACATCCACTTCTATCACCAGATCACGCTGCGCACGCATGGGGTACGCCGCGCCGGCTCAGCCGCCCTGGACTTGGCGTGCGTTGCCAGCGGCCGCTATGAGGGCTTCTGGGAGTTCAATCTCAATCCCTGGGACCTTGCCGCCGGCGTGGTGTTGGTGGAAGAAGCCGGCGGCGAGGTGACCGGCTTCCATGGACAGCCGTTCCGCCTCGCCGACCGAGACGTGCTCGCCAGCAACGGGCTTATCCATCCCGACCTGTTGCGCGAATTCAAAGAGATCTTTGCAGGACGGGGCCTGGAGGCACTGCCGAATCCGCGGGAGTATGCGTAGCGCCGGCGTCCCGCCGGCTGTACAGGCGGGCATCCTGCCCGCCTGCGCGTGAGCAAGATGCTCACGGGGACAGCCGCCAAGATGGCGGCGCTACGGCTTTTGAGAATCAAGATTACGATTTCCACCATCTGATGAAAATCATGCGGCACCGAATGCGCATCGGCGTTGTCTTTTTACTGGCGGCCATGGCCGCGGCTCAGGTCGCCCTCTCTCAGGGCACCGCTGGCCACGTTGACGCCGTCTACCAGCGCGAAGTGGAGAAGTTTCGCGCCGAAGAGATCAAAGACCTCAAATCCAACTGGCTGGTACTCGCCGGGCTGTTCTGGCTCAAACCGGGCGCCAACTCATTCGGCACTGCGCCATCGAATGCGATCGTGCTGCCCGCGGGTACGGCTCCCGCGCAGGCAGGCGTCTTCGAGCTTAATGGCGAGGAAGTCACGCTAAAGATGCAGGCCGGTGCGGCAGCAACCATCGAAGATAAACCGGTGATGACCGCTAAGCTCCAGCCCGATACATCAGGAAAGCCGACAGTAGTCGCGCTGGGCCGGCTGCGGATGCACGTCATCAAGCGTGGCGAGCGGGTTGGCATCCGCCTCAAAGATCTTCAGAATCCGGCACTGCGTAACTTCAGCTCGCTGCACTTTTATCCCATCGATACGTCGTATCGCGTGACGGCAACCTGGGCTCCGTCGGACGGCAAGCGCACTGTCGATGTGCCCAACGTGCTCGGCGACGTGTCGCACGAAACCGTCCCTGGCGAAGTGCAGTTCACGCTGAAGGGGCAAACGCTGAAGCTCACGGCGCTAGGCGGCGATGCTGCCAAGGGCTTGTTTTTTGTCTTCAGCGACACCACCAGCAAGACCGACACTTATCCCGCAGGACGTTTCCTGGAAGCCGACGCGGTGCAGGACGGCAAGGTCGTGCTCGATTTCAACAAAGCCTACAACCCGCCTTGCGCGGTGACGCCGTACGCGACTTGCCCGCTCGCGCCGAAAGAGAACCGGCTGGCAGTGGCCGTCCCGGCGGGCGAAAAATTCGACCACAGCAAACCGCACTGATTGTGGGATTGTCATCCCGAGCGCAGCGAATCCTGGCTCGGATGGAACGGCCACTCGCGCCGCCCCCACGCGTGCACAGAGAACACCAGCAGTCCTGCCACAAGGATCGCCACCGCATAGCGCAGTTCCTTCAGGAAGTTTTGCCGCGACACCAGAATGAAAATAAATCCCGCAATCGCCGCCAGCGCCGGCAGAGGGTAGAGCCACATGCGGAAGGGCCGCGGCGCTTCGGGACGTTGCGCGCGCAGGATCACCAGGCCGATCGCCTGCACCAGGAACTGGATCACGATGCGGATGACCACCAGCGCGGCGATCACGTCTACCAGGCGCAGCAGGCAGAAGCATGCCGCCACCGCGCCCAGCGCCACCAGCGATACCTGCGGAAAGCGGCCAACAGGATGCACCCGCCCAAAGGCGCGAAAATAATTGCCGTCGAGCGCCGCCGCGTAGGGCACGCGCGAATATCCCAACAGCAGCGAAAATACAGAGGCAAACGCCGTCCACATTACCAGCAGAGTCACCGCAGATCCCGCCCAGTTCCCGTACACGCGCTGCATCATCAAGGACACCACGTAGTAGCGAGTCTCGCTTTTGCCCGCCGCGGCCAGCTCGCGCCACGGCACAACGCCGAGGATGCTGATGTTCATCACCAGGTAGATCGCCGCGACAGCGAGGATTGAATAGACCAGTGCGCGCGGAATAGTGCGCGCCGGGTCTTTGACCTCATCCCCGAGAAAGCAGACGTTGTAGTACCCCCAGTAGTCGTAGGTGGCGATGAGCAGCGCCGATCCCAGGCCGACGAAGAATCCATAGTCGAGCCGGAATGCCCCTGCGGGAAAGTCGAAAGCGCGAGCGCGGTCGAAGTGCGACAGGCCGGCGACGATGACCCACGCGACTGTTGCCAGCACTCCCAGCCACAGCAGTTTCGAGAGCCGTCCCACTACAGTGATTCGGCGATAAAGCAGCAGCACAGCGACGGCGCATGCGCCGATAGCCACAAAGGTTGCGCGGTTGAGCAGCACGCGCGCCTCAAGCACTCCGAGCCCTGGAACCGGCAGCGCGAGTGTGGTCGCTAAATACGTTTTTTCTAGCGAAGGCAGCAAATAGCTCGCGTACTGCGCCAGTCCGATGCATCCGGAAGCGATGGAGAGCGGCGCGCTGAAGGAAAGCTGCCAGACGAACAGAAACGACATCATGCGCCCCAGGCGCGCCGGGCCGTAAATCTCTTTCAAATAGCGGTAGGAGCCGCCCGAGCCCGGCATGGCGGCGCCCAACTCCGCCCACACCATGCCGTCGCATAGCGCCAGCGCGGCTCCCAGGATCCATCCCAGCATGGCTTGCGGGCCGCCGGCAACGCTGATGATGAGGGGAATGGTAATGAACGGCCCCACGCCGATCATGTCGATCATGTTCAGCGCGGTAGCCGAGCCCAGGCCAACACCGCGAACCAACGTCGAGCCGCTGTCCGCGGGCGGAGACCCGCTAGGGCTTGCCATGGCCGGCGCTCAGCAGGTTCACATACAGGCGGATCGCTCCGGGGACTCCATTGGGAAGCTGGCGAAAGAAAGCGTAGCCGGTATAGATGTAGGTGCCGCGGCCGTAGCGGGCGCGCAGCAGGCCGCCTTCGCGCGCCGGTTCGCCCGGATCAGCCGAGGAGAGCAACGGCCGGTAATGGTCGTCCCACTTGTCCATGAAGTAGAGGCCGCGTTCCTGTACCCAGCCGTCGAAATCTTTTTCGGTGATCGCGTTAGGAGAGCGGAAGAGACGATCATACGGTTCAAGCAGCGTGACCGGCGCCTCTTCCACGCTGACGCGGTCGTGGCTCAGCTCGGCGGGGTAGGGCGTGTAATGACCGGCGTTGAACTCCTCGGGATTGGTGTTGTACTGCACCACGAGCGTGCCGCCACGGTCCACGTACTCGAGCAGCCGGCGGTTGTTCTGGCGCACATCGGCGCGAGTGTCGTAGGCGCGGATACCGAGGATGATGGTGTCGAAGCGCTGCAAGCTGCCGTTGGCCATCTGGTCGGGCGAGATCATCTCCACGCTAAGGCCGAGTTCGCGCAGCACCGTGGGGATCTCGTCGCCTGCGCCCATGACGTAGCCGATCTTCAGACCATCCGGCACGTTCACCACTACCATGCTCAACTGCTCGATCGCCGGCTGATAGTAGTAAAAGGCGCCGAGGTCCTCGCCCGTCACCACGGTGAAGCCTTCGGTGTACTGCCGGCCCGCCGCCTCGAGCACGGCGCGGATGCGGAGCTTTCCTGAGCGATAAGCGCCGCCGGGCGGGCTCAGCTTGAAACTTAGTTTGTGTTCCTGTCCGCTGCGCTCGAAGCGCACCGGCGCGGCCTCGGGCGAGACGGTCCACCCCTGCGGCGCGCGCAGGATTACGCTGGCATCGCCGGCAACGTAGCCGCGGACCGCAACCGTCACCGTGGTGGACGAAGTCGCGTCGGCGGGCACTACGCGCGTGCGCGGCGCCATCACCACGGAAAACGCCGGTACCACCGCCAGCGCGGGACTGTTCTCCGCCGGGGCTGCGCGCGCAATCGCATGCACCGTGCCATGATGCCCGGCGAAAGCGAACGCGGCATGTGCCTCGACCGGCGGCGGGGGGAAGGGAAGCGTGGCATAGCGAGGATCGTCGACCTCGTAGATGGTGTCCGTCTCCGGATCATTACGATGCCAGTAAGGACGGCTCAGTTCCGCGTCCGGCGCCACTTTCACCGTGAAGGTTGCCGAGGCGCTGTCGCCGGGTTTCAGGCGGGTCGGGCGAATCCATACCGGCGGCGCGCTCCATCCTTTAGGAAGGTCGAGCGCGATCTGTTGTGCCAGCACCGGCTCGTCGCCCGAGTTGTGCACTTCTGCCAGCAGGCGCACGGTCTGGCCCGGCACCAGCATTCCATTGCCCGCCGGAGTGGTGGAGACGCGCAACTCGAGGCCCAAGGCAAGTTCCGCCGCCCGTTGGAACTGCTGCCGCTTGGTGCGCAGATTCACCAGCAACTCGGACTTTGCCGCCGGCGAGAGCTCGGAGTGCTCGACCTGAGCGATCAGCCCGGCCACCTGTTCTTCGCCTGAGAGTAGCGGCGCCGCCAGGCTGGATGAAGGCCCGGGGATCAGGTGCGTGGCCTCGTCCAGGCGCTCCTTGATCGCGCCCAACGCCGGGCGCAGAAAAGGGACTTTAGACTCTTCATCACCGATGCGGTCCGCCAAGCCAGGCAGGGTGGTATCGATGCCGTCGAAGAAATCGTGCTCATGCTCCGCGGTGTCTTTGGTTGGTTGGAGCGCGTGCCGGCCCGCGTGAGAGGGTGGTGGCAGCTCCGAATCTATCAGCTTGTAATAGGAGACATGCGGCCGCGAGGAGAGCCGCCATTCGCCCGCGCCCTGTGAGAGCTGGCGCCGCAATCCCTGCATGGCGTACTGCATGAAGCTCATCTTCAGCACCGGTGAGTAGGCGCCGGTGTCGAGCGCCAGGGTGTAATCACTGCTGCCGCCGCGGATGTAGAGCTTCTTCGCCTGCCAGGGCTCGAGACCTTCGCTGATCTGTTCAGGAAAGCGTCCGGGATCAGCGGCGGCCCGGAAAGCTTCGTGGGTCAGGATGCCGCTGGCCTGATGATTGCCGTGTCCGTCGCGGTCCGAGCCCTGGAAGCGGGAGACGATCACATCCGGACGAAATGTGCGGATCACCCGCACCATGTCGGCCAGCGCGATGTCATGCCCGTGCCATTTGTCGAAGGTCTCATCGGCGGTCTTGGAATAGCCAAAATCGGCAACGCGAGTGAAGCGCTGCTCGACACCGTAATACTGATCGGCAGCCAGCAATTCCAGCGTGCGCAGCACTCCCAGTTCGTCGAACAGGTTGCTGCCCATGCGGTTCTGTCCGCCTTCGCCGCGGGTCAAGGTGAGCTGCACGGCGGTCACGCCTTCCCCGCGCGCTTCCAGCACCAGCATGCCGCCGTCTTCGTCATCGGGATGGGCGACGGTGTGCATCAGCCGCGCCGTGGTATGCAGCTTGATGAGCAGTTGCTCGAGCTCGGCGGTTCCCCGCAGCGGAGGCGGGGCCGCGGCGAGACGGGGCGCAATGCCGGACGTGACAAGCAGCAGGACGAGCAACAGCGTCCAGGCGGTAAAGTGCTTGAGCATCGGCGGATGTGAGGAACCTTGTTGCAAGCGGCTGCCACTGTTTTAGTGGATGGGCGCGATGGTTGCAACCGCACCTGCAAAGCTGCCAGGAACCCGAGCAGAAAAACCACTTGACAGGCGGGTGTACAATTGGTCCGTTAACTGGACCATTGGTCTGGTGATTGGACCACTCCCACGTTGAACGCCACTGCCAAACCGGAATTCGAAGCCATCCGCCGCAACAAGGTCTATGAGGAAGTGGCGCGGCGGTTGGAGCAGCACATCGCTGAGCACATGAAGCCTGGCGACATGCTGCCGCCAGAGCGCGAACTGGCAGAGACTTTCGGAGTGAGCCGCAGTTCGATCCGCGATGCCATCCGCCGGCTCGAGTTGGTGGGTATGGTGGAGCCCAGGCAGGGGTCGGGCACGGTCGTGCGCGAGGTTTCCGCCGACGCGCTGATTATGCCTCTGGCCACGGCGCTGTCACAAAAGCGCAAGCTGGTGGTGGAACTGCTGGATGTGCGCAAGATGCTGGAGCCGGCGCTGGCGGCGCGGGCCGCAACTCATGCCTCGCCCGCCGACCTCGCCGAGATGGAAGACATTCTGCACCGTCAGGATGAGAAGCTGAAGCGTGGCGACCCGGCCATCGAGGAAGACAACGAGTTCCACTACACCATCGCGCTGGCTTCGGACAACAGCGTCGTGCTGAAAGTGCTGGATGTGCTCATGGACCTGCTGCGCGAGACGCGCGAACGTTCCTTGCAAGTGGAGGGGCGCCCGCAGAAGTCCATGGCCGGCCATCGGCGAATTTTCTCGGCCATCAAGCGCCACGATGCGGTGGCGGCGGAGATGGCCATGCGCCGGCACATCGAAGAAGTTTCCGAGATCGT
>CAVTEQ010000022.1:0-79448 GCA_963733935.1 uncultured Acidobacteriota bacterium | reverse complement strand
TGTTATCAACCCGGAACGTTGCCGCGCGATGCCCGTTTGTCAGATTCAGTATGGAACATGTCGTCCAAGCCGGGCGGATTCAGGTATTATGTCAGGCGAACCGTTCACGCTCGCCAGGTGGGGAGTGTACGGTTGGGCTACAGCCAGTGAGCGATGGTCAACCTGATCCGCAAGTACCGGGCCACCCGCAATGGCACGAGCGGATCAAGCTGTTTTCGTTGGTCAGTTGAGCTAGCCGCTCTGACATTGTCCCAGACTTGGATGCCGTATGCTGAATGACCGTTCCTTGAAGATGATAGCTCGTAACATAACACGGCCAAGCAACTATGTTGCCCTCGTTCGAGCAATTCGGGTGTACGAGCGCCCTTTGGCAGCTGCATCCCGCTACTTCTTGGGCCGGGGTTATTATCCCTGTACAGCGCGAGTGCGAACGCCAATCGGGCCTCAAGATATTACTCTTTTCAATAGTCAAGATGCAATTACGCTGCATGAGATCTTCTGCCGAGAGGATTATCGGTGCCCATCGCCGCAGATCGTCGTCGACGTGGGGGCAAACATCGGGATTTCAGCACTATATTTCCTGACACGATCACCTTCCACTTATTGCGAGCTTTACGAGCCTGATCCCCATAACCTTGTGAAACTATTGCAAAATCTCAAAGGCCATGAGGGGCGTTTCACGGTCCACGAGGCAGCCGTAGCAGATAGGCAAGGTGTTCTCGCATTCGCTCGCGAGCCGACCGGGCGCTACGGGACCCTTGAGACCGACAGTCCCCTGTGGAACAGCTTCTAGCGGTACGGAACGAATTAACGTTCGCGTGGAGCATGTGAATACTGTTCTAAAAAGCAGGCCGTAGCTCGTCACGGAATGATCGATTTGCTTAAGATAGATACTGAAGGCTCCGAGTTGGCTACTCTTCTAGCAATTGATCCGACGCTACGAGCAAGCATCCGTCACATTGTAATGGAATGGCCAGATCACCATGTGAGCTTGGCAGGTTTCCATGCAGTGCCAACCTGCGATACAATAATGTTCAAGTAGCTATGTCTACTTACCGGTCACGTCGTGAGGTCCTCCGATGCACGGCACACGTGACGTGGTACGGCAACATTGTATCGAGTCAGCTATGCGGGATGTCAGCCGAAGCGGTACGCGACGCATGCTACGACTACGCGTGCGCCAGGACATCTCGATGGCTGTGCTGGCGTCATGGCACTACCGAGAATCGGCGTCTGGCAGAGCGACGGCCCTCGCCGGTTGGCTGCCAAACGGCTCTTATCCACGGGCCATATCGTACTCAAAGGGAGACACCTGAAGGTCCCCCGTCACCGTGGCGGCAGGTCGATAGTGGCTGAAGAGCAAGAGCAGGCCCTGGCGCAACCGCAGGCGGGCCCAGCTGCCACTGCAGACAGGCTGAGCCTGGGCCGCGTGCCTATGATCTTGATGTACCACAACATTGCAGAAGTCGCCGAGGACCCAATGCAGCTGTGCGTGACGCCTGCCGCTTCGCGGAGCAGATGAGCTGGCTGAAGGCACATGGCCTGCGCGGGGTCGGAATCGGGACCCTGATCGACGCAATGCGCGCGGGCCGGCTCCGTGGGCTGGTCGGTATCACCTTCGACGACGGCTACGTCAGCGTGCTGGAGGCCGCGGTGCCTGAGCTGCTACGCCACGGCTTCACGGCGACCATGTTCATCATCTCGGGTCGTCTGGGGGGATCCAACGAATGGTACGAGGGCCCGGCGCAGCCGCTGATGTCTGCCGAACAGGTTGGCGAGCTCGCCGCCGCCGGCATGGAGGTCGGGTCACATGCCGCCACGCACGTGCGGCTGGCTGGCATCGGCGCGGACCGGCTCGAAGCAGAAGTCAGCGGGAGCAGGGCGAGTATCGGCGAGCTCTATTGGCGCCCCGGCGCGGGGTTTCGCGTATCCGTACGGGTCGATGGATGCTGCAGCCAGGCGCGCGGTACGCGACGCAGGCTACGACTACGCATGCGCCACCGAAGGCCCGATGGCTGAGCTGGGGATCATGGCACTGCCGAGGATCGCCGTCTGGCAGTGCGATGGCCCTCGCCGGTTGGCTGCCAAGCGGTTCCTGTTCACGGGCGGCTCTCGCGGGGTTGGCTGCCAAACGGCTCCTGTTCACGGGCTACACCGCAGTCAAAGGGAGACTCTCATAAAGGTGCTGCACGTGATCAACGTTCTCGAAGCCAGGCCAATTGGCCAGGGACGCGCTTCCGCGCAGTACGCCGCCAGGCTCATCACACTGCTCCAGCTCAACATCCTCGCTGCGCTGGCCGACCCGCCGCAGGCTCCACCAGGCCGTAGCCCGCTGGCATCACCACAACGCACGGCTCCTGGCCGCTGCCACCTGATCACCAGGCAACTGAAACGAACTGACCGTATGTAACAACGACGATGAAACCTCAGCTACGGCACGCCATGAGGCGACCTCACGCAGCGAAACCGCGACTGTAATGCTCGTTTGGCTTCACCTCGAGCGGCGGATCAACTATCGTACTCAGAATGAAGGCGATTATCGTTACGACCAGTTGGGACGACGGCCACAGGGACGACATTAGGCTGGCGCGGATGCTTATGGAGTACGGACTTAAAGCAACATTTTACGTTTCTCCCCAGGATCACGAGTTCGCACGGAAGGACTTGCTGACATCGCAAGAAATCAAGAACATAAGCCACGATTTTGAGGTGGGTGCTCACACGCTGACGCATCCAAGGTTGCCTGTGATTTCAGAAGGACAAGCAGAAGAGGAGATATTTGGCTCCAAAGCAGTCTTGGAGGAGATCGTCGGGGAGAAGGTGGAGAGCTTTTGCTACCCCTACGGCCTTTACACGAAGGCGCATGCGCAGCTTGTCAGAAAAGCAGGATACCGATATGCGCGTACCGTGGAACGGTACAAATTTGGATTGGATAACCCATATGAGGCCGGGACTTCTGTACACGCCTATAACCACCGTTTCGATCTATGGCAAACTGCCTGTTTTGCAAGGTTTCGGCCCGGCAAAGTTCTGCAATACGCCGGATGGGATGCTTTGGCGTGTGCTATGTTCGATCGAGTAACAAAAGAGGGCGGCATATTCCATCTGTGGGGTCATAGCTGGGAAATTGATAGGCACAACGACTGGGGGCGCCTTGAAAGCGTATTTCGGCACATCAGGAATAGTCGCGCGAGTGCTTGATGATCCCTTCGCGCACCTCGAACGTCAGGTTCAGCCCGCGGAAATCGGCGTAGCGCAGCTCGAAATCCTCGACGATGCGCAGCGCGTGCAGATTGTGGTCGAAGAACGAGCCGTGGGCGCGCATGGCGGCGTCCAGAGCCTTCTCGCCGGCGTGGCCGAAGGGCGGATGCCCGATGTCGTGCACCAGCGCCAGGCACTCCACCAGATCGACGTTCAGCCCCAGCGCGCCGCCGAGGGTGCGCGCGACCTGCGCGACTTCGATCGTGTGGGTCAGCCGGTTGCGGAAGTGGTCCGAGTAGCGGCGGGTGAAAACCTGGGTCTTGTTCTCCAGGCGGCGGAAGGCGCGGGAGTGAATGACGCGGTCGCGATCGCGCTGGAAGTCGTCGCGGTAGGGATGAGGCGGTTCGGGGTGACGCCGGCCCCGGCTCTCCTCCACGCGCACTGCGCAGGCGGCCAGCATGACGTGAGTTTAGCATTGCGATGGTTGCCTTGCGTACCGGACTCGTGTAGCGTGCGCGCTTCGAGCGATGCCCGAGCCGCCGCAATCCGGACTGGTGCGCGCCATGGGGCGCTGGACCCTGGTGGCGCTGGTGATCAACTCCATCATCGGCAGCGGCATCTTCGGGCTGCCGTCGCTGGTGTGGAAGCTGGTGGGCAGCGCGTCGCCATGGGCGTATCTGATCGCGGGGGCGGGAATCGGCGTCATCATGGCGTGCTTTGCCGAAGTGGCGTCGCGTTTCACCGAAGCCGGCGGACCTTATTTATATGCGCGCGCCGCCTTCGGGCGCTTTGTCGGCATCGAGATGGGATGGCTGCTATGGCTGGTGCGGCTGAGCGCGTGCGCCGCGGGCGCGAATCTCTTCGTCATCTACCTGGCGGAGTTCTGGCCGGGCGCCAAGCAGCCGCTGGCGCGCGCGCTGGTGCTCACCGCTCTGCTGGGGGTGCTGGCGGCGATCAATTATCGCGGGGTGAAGTCGGGCGCGAGCATGAGCAACGCGTTCACCGTCGCCAAGCTGGTGCCGCTGGGACTGTTCGTGCTGACGGGTGGGATGTTTCTCCTGTGGCGCGGCCCGGCAGCTTCGCCGGGCACAGTTCATCCCGTCGTCGGCGACTGGCTGCAAGCGACTCTGGTGCTGATGTTCGCTTACGGAGGCTTCGAAGGTGCAATGGTTCCACTGGCGGAAGCCAAGGACCCGCGCCGCGACGCTCCGTTCGCTCTGCTGGTCTCGCTGGTTGTCTGCGTCGCGCTGTTCACCCTGGTGCAGATCGTGGTGCAGGGCACGCTCGCCGATCCCGGACAGATCGACCGTCCGCTGGCGGCGGCGGCTCGCCAGTTTTTGGGAGCAGGGGGAGCGCGGTTCATCAGCCTGGGCGCGCTGGTTTCGCTCTATGGATACCTCAGCGCCAACATGCTCAACACTCCCCGCCTGACCTTCGCCCTGGCCGAGCAGGATGACTTCCCCCTGGCTTTTCGCGCCATTCATCCGCGCTTCCGCACTCCTTATGTTTCTATCGTCGTATTTGCAGCCTTGGTGTGGGTGCTGGCGGTGATTGGAAATTTTCGCTGGAACGTGGTGCTGTCGGCAGTGGCGAGGCTGTTCGCCTACGGCGCGGTCTGCGCCGCGATGCTGGTGCTCAACCGCAGGCAGCCGAATGAGGCGCGCTTCCCCCTGCCGGCTCCACTGCTGTTCGGTATCCTGGGGATCGCGTTTGCGCTGGCGCTGGTGAGCCGCATGGGCCGCGCCGAGCTGGTGATCATCGCCGGCACCATGCTGATTGCTTTGCTGAATTGGCTCTGGGCGCGGGAAACCACCCAGCCGGGGGCGGCTGGGCCTACGTGATTTTCGCGAATCTCAAACCACCACAGGGCGCCGGCCGGTGGCTTTGCCGGAAGCCCCAGGTTCGCTTTCATCAATCCGTTCGGAGAGCCACTTACCCAGCCACCGTTTGGTGTCAATGGAGACGTAGACGAAGCGTATGCCGGCGTGGCCCCCGCCATCCGACCAGGCGAACTCGCCTTTCACTTCCAACATTTCGGGGATGCCGGGGAGTTCGAAGCGCACATCCACCATCCAGCTCGCGCTGATCTGCTCGGCGAGCGCAATCGCCATGCCGCCCCCGCTGACGTTGGTGACCTTGCAAGCCAGGTCTTTGACAACTCCGAAACTCAGAAAAGCCCGGGTATCCACCGCGTGGCGGAAATAGCGGCGCTGCTCGGTCATCATGAAACCGCGCGCAGCGCGCAGCGCGCGCGAGGCCCGCTCGAGAGAGACAGGCTTATCCAAGGCGAAGTGCGCTCCCATCTCAAACGCGGAGCGCATGCTGGTGACGCCGTTGATCACAGCGATGCCGATGGCGCGCTTGTTGGAAGGCGATTGCTGGATGCCGGTGAGGATCTCGGTGCCGCCGGCCACGTTGTCGCAATCCACGATGATAGCGTCGAATTTGCTCGTGTCCAGCAGGTCCATTGCGGCCGTGGCCGCGTTGGATACCTCCACCGCGATCTCCAGATCGTCGAGGGCACGGCGGAACACACGCAGCGTGTCCGGATCCCGGCACAGGAGGAGGCACTTTAGCTCCATAGCTTGCATAGTAGCCCGGTGAGGAAGCCCTCCCAAGTAACCAAAGTAATTCAGTATGGACAATGGCCGTGGGTGCCGGGTGCCCGCTCGGGCGGCGCGGTCCATATCGCCGTGGGTTACGGTCTGCTACACTCGCCCGTAGTCATGAACGAGGTCATTCTAGTGCGCGAGTGGGACGCCGACAGCTTTCACCGGCGCGTACTGGAGTTGGAGTCCCAGGGTTACACCACGCGCCGTGACAGCTATCACATCACCCCGGAGATGGATCCCCAAACCGGCAAGATCGTCCATCTGTATACCATCGAGATGAGCCGCGAGCCTTCCGGGCTCAAACCGGGGAAGCGGGAGATCGAGTCGTCGGGCCATTAAGCCTGTTCCGATGCCCGAGGGGACGCGCGAAAGCCCAATTTAGAGGCCCTTGATCACACCCTAGGTGATATAGTTACATTGCCGTGCTCTCTCCCTATGGTCTCGAGATCGTCGAAAGCTGCCTTACGTGCAAGCTTCGGGCGGACAAGATTTTCTGCAATCTGCCGACGCAAACCGTGCAGGCGCTCGAAAGCATTAAGTACACCACCGCCTATCCCAAAGGAGCGGTGCTGTTCGTCGAAGGCCAGGCGCCGCGCGGGGTGTTTATCCTTTGCCGAGGGCGGGTAAAGCTTTCCATTTGCTCCAGCGACGGCAAAACGTTAATTCTTAAAATCGCGGAGGCGGGCGAGGTACTGGGGCTGAGCGCCAGCGTTTCCAGCAAGCCCTATGAGCTGACCGCGGAGACCCTCGATCCCTGCCAGGTGAATTTCGTCAAACGGGAAGACTTCCTCCGCTTCCTGCGCGAGCATAACGAAGTCTGCTTGCGGGTGGCGGAGCAACTCAGCGAGAAGTACAACACCGCCTGCCATGAAATCCGCGCTCTCGGCCTGTCGCACTCGGCAGCGGAAAAGCTGGCGAAACTGCTGTTGGAGTGGTCGACAAAAAACGGGGGCGCGCGCCAGCCCGACCGCATGAAGCTCACCCTCACGCACGAGGAGATCGCGCAGATGATCGGCACCTCGCGCGAAACCGTGACCCGCTTGTTCGCCGACTTCAAGAAGCGGCAACTGATTCAGCTCAAAGGCTCGACGCTGGTCATCCGCAACCGGGCAGCGCTGGAAGGTCTTGTAGGTCCGTAGGTTGCGCGCCGGCGGTCCAATCTGGGCGGCGGCATCGGCAGGCGATCACCCAAAACCGTGATTCGGGTCACAGCATTGTTCCGCCGGCAACTCTACAGTTGCATGCATGAGCAGGAACCACGATACGCCTGTGGCTGTGCTCAGCGCTGCACCGGGAACGGAGCGCATCTTCTCCGCGACACCGGCCCACGCGCTGCGGCAAATCGCCGACGGCCACAGCCCCCACGAGTATCCACCGGGCGCCACCCTCTTCCAGGAAGGCGAGCCAGCGGAAGGCGTTTTTCTGCTGCTGCGGGGAGCGGTGAAGCTCTCTTTCGGCTCCAGCCATGGCGATCACCTTTTGCTGCGCACGGCCAGCTCCGGTGAGCTCCTGGGACTGACCGCCACTCTGACGGGTCAGAGCCAGGAAGTGACCGCGGAAACTACCAGCCCGTCGCAACTGGTCTTCATCCCGCGCAAGGATTTCTTGCGCTTCCTGCGCGCCCACAGCGACGTCTGCCTGCGCGTGGTGGAGTCGTTGAGCAACGACGTGCACGTCGCCTACGAGCGGGTACGCATGCTCGGACTGGCGCACACTCGTCACCATCACAATTAGTAGCGAGTTGCGAGTACCGAGTACCGAGTTCTGGCACCAGGAGGACGGCACGGCTGGACAGGGTGCTGAAGAGATCCCGCTGGGCTTGCTTGAAGGGAAGCAGCTTTACCTGCGCCGCAGAAGTACTCGAAACTCGGTACTCGGTACTGGGCACTTGGTACTCGCTACTAGCAGCGTGACCAGCATCACATTGCTCTGTGACGGCACTCATAGTCCCCGGCTGCGCTTTCGGTCCACTCTAGCAAGCGTGGCCACCGGTACATCCGGTGCGCCTGATCCTCCGGCAAGGGGGCTGCCATGGCCAAAGATGACCGCGACATCCTGGAAGTCTTGAAGTTCGAACTCGCTTTTCTCGAGCAGGGAGGCTACGGACGCTCCGTGCGCACGCCGTGGAAGCCGACCTCCATCTTTCAGGACTCCATCACCTGTTTGAACTTCGGCGAGCCCGAACGGGTGCATCCCTGCTCGGAGTGCCTGCTGATCGATTTCGTCCCGCCCGGCGAGCGCGAGACGGAGGTCCCCTGCCACCACATCCCCCTTAACGCGCATGGTGAAAAGGTGGACTCGGTGAACCGCTACGATAACCAGCAGGAGTTGGAGGAAAAGGTAAAGGAGTGGTTGCGGTCCACCATCCAGCGCCTGGAAGCGCAGCGCGCCGTCAGTCCCCCAAAATAATTTTTTTCCTTCCCGGCCGGGCCGCACCCCGCCGACCAAGCTGCATGCGAGGGCCGGAATCCCGCGAGCCACGCGGTTTGCGCCAGATTAGCCCCGACCAGTTAGCCTAAATTGAACCCCGTCCCGTTCCGGGAGTCTTGCCGCAATGTGATGCATGTCACAGACTGCGATTTCCATTTTCAGGCACAAAGATTCCGGTATTTTGGTGACGATTCCGGGGCTACTCCCATATTTCGCTAAAAGGGGGCAGGCGAAGCCGGCCTATGAGATTCCGCATAGCGGTTCTTCTCACTTCAGTCGCGGCTCTGATCGTATACGCGCATGCCGCGCCGCCACAATCGACCCGCGCACTCTCCGGTGCGTTCCTGATGAGCGCTTATCCCGGCGCCGCCGAGGAAGCGAAAACCGCAACCCCATCGAAGGCAGATGGCGACTATGTTGGCAGCGATACCTGTATCGCCTGCCACGAGGACCAGAACCGTCGTTTCAAGAATACGGTCATGGGCAAAGCATTCGCGCACCCGCACAGCCCTGACGAAGCCCACGGTTGCGAATCCTGTCACGGTCCGGGTAAAGGACACGTCGAAGCCGGCGGCGGCAAGGAGACCATCCCTGTGCGCTTCACCGGCGACTCCAAGAATACGGTGGCGGAGAAGAATGCCGCTTGCATGCAATGCCACTCCCGCGGCAACCGTTTGTTCTGGAAGGGAAGCCCGCACGACTCCCGCGCCATGGCTTGCGTCGACTGCCATCAGGCGCACCAAACGCTGCATGTGACTCTGTCTGAGGACGCACGGTTTAATGCTCCGCTGACCCAGAACACCGGCCTCAAGAAAGGGCAGCCGGAGTTGTGCCTGGACTGCCACCAGATGCGGCGGGCGCAATTGCAGCGCTCTTCGCACATGCCCTACCGCGAAGGCAAGGTGACCTGCACCAGTTGCCATAATCCGCACGGTTCGCCCAATCCCAGCCAGCTCCTGCAGAGCACGGTCAATGAGAATTGCCTGAGCTGCCACACCGAGCGCCGCGGCCCCTTCCTGTGGGAGCACCCGCCGGTGATGGAGAACTGCGCCAACTGCCATGAGGCCCACGGCTCCAGCAATCCGCAGTTGCTGAAAGTGCGGATGCCGCGCGTGTGCGACTCCTGCCACGTCAGCAGCCGCCACCCCACCACCCCAATCCTGCTGAATTCCATCCGCGACTTCAACCGCGGCTGCACTAACTGCCATTCCGCCATTCACGGGTCGAATAACCCATCGGGCAACGCGTTTCTACGCTGAGGAAGGGAGAGCGAAATGAAAATCAGGAGATCAAGCCAGTTCGCAGGTTTGGCAGTATTCGCGCTCCTGCTGCTCCCCGCCGCATTTGGCGCGGATGAGGAGCAGAAGCCCGAGCGTGGCAGCGTTGAATTCGGAGTGCGCTACGTCTGGGGGGATGTCTATGGCCGTCCGGACCTGCAACTCGGTCCCGGTGGTCCGGCGGCTTCAGGCAATCCGGCAGTTGCTCCGGGGTGCCTGGGTTGCGGAACCGGATTCGATCCTCTGCTGCGAACCTCGAAATACGAGGAGTATCGCGATCTGCGGAACGGCTTCTTCATCCGCCGTTTCAATGCCACGTTCGATAACGTGCTCAACTCGAAGAACTATGTGAGCCTGCAGTCGCAGAAGACGCTCTACCGCGACCAGGGCTACCTGGCCACCTTCGGCCAGTACGGCAAGTTCAAAGTACAGTTCCGCTACGATGAGATCCCGCACGTCTACACTGACACTGCCCGCACGCTGTTTACCCAAACCACGCCGGGCGTGTGGAGCTTCCCATCGGCGGTCCGGTCGACGATCCAGGCCAGCAGCGCTGCCAATTTACCCTCGCTGCTCGCGGGCACCGGCGCCAACGCTGCCAACGGAGTGGTGACGAGCTTCAACTTCCTTACCCCGAGCATTATCCGCAAAGCTGGAACCGCACTGGTTTCCTACAACCTGACTCCGGACCTGAACATCTTCGGTTCGTTCATGCGCGAGAGCCAGAATGGCTTCCGGCCCATCGGGCTGATCATGAACTCCAGCCCCAGCGCCAGTGCTACCTCTGGCTTCGGTGTGGAGCTCCCCGAAACCATCAGCTACTTCAATAATTTGGTGCGGGTGGGCGCGGAGTATGGTAAGCACGACTGGGGCGTGCAGGCAGCCTATATTGGTTCTTTTTTCCAGCAGAACATCCCCGACATGGTCTGGGACAACCCCTTCCGTTTAAACCAGACAGGATTAACCCCTGCTCAAGCCGTATCCAATCCCACTAGCGGGCGCATGACCTTGTACCCCAACAACCATGCCGACTACTTGAATGTTGCCGGCGCTGCCGATCTGGGTAAGTGGGTGCGCGTGATGGCCAGCATCAGCCCCGGCTGGCTGAGGCAGGACGAGGCTTTCTTTCCCTACACCACGAATGATGCGATCACCGGCTGCGGGGGGGTAGCTGGCGCATCTTGCACCACCACGGCCTCTCTGCCGGCAGCCAGCCTGGGTGGCAACAAGCAGACCCTGGCCATGAACTACACGCTGGTCACCCTTCCCTGGAAGCAGTTCCAGATCAAGGCGACCTATCGGCATTACGACTACAACAACAACACCCCTGTCCGCACGTTTACGCCGGTCGAAGGTGACGCTGCGGCGCCCGTCGCGGGCGGGGTCGAGAATACCCCCTTCGGCTATAACCGCAAGACGCTCAACGTGACCGGAAACTGGTTCTTCCTCAAGAGGAGCTCGGCGAAAGTCGGGTACGAGGCCGAGTGGATGGACCGCTCGCATCGCGACGTGGAGCACTCGATGGAGAACTCAGTCTTTGGCGCAGTCGACGTCAATTATTGGAAGAATCTGCTGGTCCGGCTTTCCTACCGGCACTCGGACCGGAAGCCGGACGTTTATCAAGACGACACCGTCACCGACGCGGCCGGAAATCCGGTCCTCTGCAGCGACACCACCACCACGTTTTTCACCGGCGATCAGCGCTGCGCCCGGAGATTTGACGAGTCGCACAGAATTCGTAACCGCGCCGACGGGCTCGTCCAGTACAGTTTCACGGACAAGTTCAGTGTCTCCGCCTTCGGCGGCGGGATCCAGGATGATTACAACCAGGCCGGCGGCACCAATAGCCCCACGCCGCTGAATTTTCTTACCGGCTCGGCCGCGACCACGAGTCCCTATTTCCTCTACGGGATATTGAAGGACATCTCTTACAACTACGGTGTCGGCGGGGACTACGCAGTATCGCCGCAGTTGACCTTGTTTGCCGAGTATTCCCACGAACACTATTACAGGAGGCTGATCTCGCGTGACCGCGCCCCCACCAGCGGCGCCCAGACCATTCTCACCTGTACCGGTTGCGACTCTGCCAACAATGACTGGGAAAGCACTACCCCCGAACTGGTGGACATCTGGACCGCCGGCGCGGATACCTATTTCAACAAGAAAATTTACTTCAGCACCTACTACTCGCTCTCGGCGGCGCGAGCCAACACTTTCTCCCGGTTTCTGGGAGACCCGACCATCACCACCGGCGCCAATGCGTTTATCCTCACCGGCGCCAGCGCAGCCACGAACTACCCGGAAAGTGTCAATCGCCTGCATGAAGTTGTGGCGGTGTTCAAGTACAAGCTCACCAAGAACCTGATGCCCAAATTTGAATTCCGCTACCAGCAGTTCGATAACAAGGACTTCCAAACCTCGCCCATGACCCAGTACATGGGGTGCGCAAGCGGGTCACTGGCCGCCCCGGTTGCGGGCTGCCCGGTCGCCATTGTTAGCAGCACGACATCTCCCACCCCAGTCCTCAGTCCCAACGGGCTCACCTCGATTTACCCGTACTTCCAGGTGGGCGATCCGTCGGCGGCGAGGTACTTGTTCCTGGGTGTCGACCAACCTTCGTACCACGCCTATTACGTTGCGGCCACGCTGGAGTACCACTTCTAGCTGGCCCGTAACCAATGGGATGGGTCCAGCGACCCATCCCACTTTTTTTGTCCGTCCGCGGCCACCAAGCTCGCAGGGTTGGGACAATGGTGTGATGGCGGTCACAATCAATCGTGGGCGGCATCACAGCCCGCCGCTCTCCAGATTTGAAATCCTCTGTATCTGGAGCCAGGTCTCCGTATCCCTAAATGAATACTTGACAAAACCGGGCACTGTGGCGTTTTTAAACACTGCAACTTTACCTCACTTCTCAGGAGGACACCGTGAATTTAGCTTTGGGTAGGAGATTGGCGGTCGTTTTTGTGCTTCTGGGCATGCTCGCGCTGCCGCTGGCATCTTTCGCGGCCGACGACGCTGCCGATGTCTACAAGTCGAAGTGTGCGATGTGCCATGGGCCCGACGGCAAGGGCAAGATGGCCGGCACCAAGGACCTGGGCTCCGCCGAGGTGCAGAAGATGTCGGACGCCGACCTGACGGCCACCCTTACCAACGGAAAGCCGCCCAAGATGCCCGCCTACAAAGGCAAACTGACCGACGACCAGATCAAGTCGCTGGTCAAATACGTTCGCGCTTTCAAGAAGTAAACCACCCGGCGAGGCGCGCCGGAAAGGCAGATCGATGGAGCACGCGGAACCCGTAACCAGACACGAGCCGGCACGCCGCCGATTCATGCAGGTGCTGCTGGGCGGCGGCTTGCTGGCTTCCGCGGTCGCGTTCCTTTATCCGGTGCTGCGCTATCTGGTGCCGCCGGCCGCGACCGACCTGGGCGGCGACAGCGTGGTAGCGGCCAAGGTCGGTGATCTGAAGGCGAATAGCGGCAAGATCTTTCGCTTCGGCAGCCGGCCGGGCTTGCTGCTCCGTACCGCCGAGGGCGAGTATCGTGCCATGTCCGCTGTCTGCACCCACCTGAACTGCACGGTGCAATACCGCAGCGATGTGCGCGAGGTGTGGTGCGCTTGCCATAACGGTTTCTACGATCTGAACGGACGCAACGTGGCCGGACCGCCGCCGCGGCCGCTTGACGCCTACGACGTGCACATCAATGGCGATGACGTGGTGGTTAGCCGCCGGCGGGGAGCGTGATGGCGAGCCCGTCCGAGCCCGTCTCCCCGAGTTCCACTCACAGCAACCGCCTGGTCCGCTGGCTCGATGAACGCTTCGGCTGGGAGGACCTGCTCGCCCCGCTGCGTCACAAAACAGTTCCCGTCCACAAGCTGTCGTATTGGTATTTTCTCGGCGGCATCACGCTGTTTCTGTTCATGATCCAGGTGCTTACCGGCATCCTGCTGCTGCTCTATTACCGCCCCAGCGCCAACGAGGCCTTCGAGAGCGTGCAGTACATCGTGACCCAGGTGAAGTTCGGATGGCTGGTGCGCTCCATCCACTCCTGGTCGGCCAACCTGATGATCTTCACCGCCTTCGCCCACATGTTCAGCGTGCTCTTTCTGCGCGCTTACACCAAGCCGCGCGAGCTCACCTGGCTCACCGGCATGGTGCTGCTGTTCCTGGCGCTGGGCTTCGGTTTCAGCGGCTACCTGCTGCCCTGGAATACGCTGGCGTTTTTCGCCACCAAGGTGGGCACGGAGATCACCGGCCAGGTGCCGCTAATCGGCAAGCCGCTGTTGATCTTCCTGCGCGGCGGGGAAGAAGTTACCGGCGCCACGCTGACGCGCTTCTTCGGCTTCCATGTGGCGCTGCTTCCCGGAATCACCACTGTGCTGATTGCCGTGCACGTCCTGCTGATCCAGCGGCTGGGCATGAGCGTGCCTCCGAGCCAGGAAGCGGCCTGGAAGGCGCAGCCTGCCAGCCAGCGCGAGAAGCCCTTCTTCCCCAACTTCTTCGCCCGCGAGCTGATGGCCTGGTACATCGCGCTGGGCGTGCTGGGCGTGCTGGCCGCGATCTTCCCGTGGGAGTTGGGCAGCAAGGCCGATCCGTTTGTGCCTGCGCCTGCCGGCATCAAGCCCGAGTGGTACTTCATGTTCATGTTCCAGACGCTCAAGCTCATCCCCGCCAAGCTGGGCCCCATCGATGGCGAGTTGGTGGGCATTTTGGGATTCGGAGCCGTGGGATTGGTCTGGGTGCTTCTGCCTTTCCTGGGTGGCGATCGCTACGGACGCCGGCAGGTTTTTGTGCGTGGCTTGGGGGTATTCGCGCTGGCTTACATGCTGTCCATGACGATCTATGGCTATCTGGCGAAATAACGACGGGCAACAAAGTGCCACAGAGGCACAGAGGCACAGAGGAAAAATCATTTCAAAACCTCTGTGCCTCTGTGTCTCTGTGGCCGCTTTTGCGGTATGCCTCCTGCTTCCCGCCAGCTTGTTTGCACAGGCACAGCCGCAGACGGCCAAGAGCAGTTGCATTGACTGCCATTCCTCGTTTCCGGCGCCGACCGGTGTGAGCGAAGAACAATGGGCCACGGACATCCACGCGCAGAAAGGCCTGACCTGTGCCAGTTGCCACGGTGGCGATCCCAAGGACCCCTCGCCGGAAGGCGCGATGAGCAAGAAGGCCGGCTTCCGCGGCAAGCCCAAGCGCACGGAGATCCCGGCGCTGTGCGCCAAGTGCCACGCCGACGGCGCTTACATGCGGCAGTACAACCCCTCGCTGCGCACCGACCAGCTTGCGCAATACCTGACCAGCGTGCACGGCAAGCGCTTGGCCAAGGGAGACGCCAAGGTCGCGGTGTGCATCGATTGCCACAGCGTGCATGGCATTCGTCCCGCCAACGACCCGCGCTCCACCGTTAACCCGCTGAACGTGGCGCAAACTTGCTCGCGCTGCCATGCGGACGCCGCCTACATGAAGGATTACAAGATCAAGACGGACCAGTTCGCCGGCTACAGCGCCAGCGTGCACCATGACGCCATGGTGGTCCGCGGCGACCTGAGCGCACCCAACCTGCACCACCTGCCATGGCAATCACGGGGCGGCCCCGCCGGGCGTGGCCTCGGTGGAGAACGTTTGTTCGACGTGCCACGTCTTTCAGGCGCAACTGTTCGATACCAGTCCGCACAAGACGGCCTTTGCCGCCATGGGAACCGGCGCCTGCATCACCTGCCACAGCAATCATCGCATTGTTCATCCCACCGACAAGCTCATCGGCACGGATAATGAAGCGGTGTGCACCAACTGCCACGCCGCCGGCGATCCCGGCTTCGCCGCCGCGGGCAGGATCCACGACGACCTGACCAAGCTGGATGCGGCTCTGAAGCGCTCCGATGAATGGCTGGACAAAGCCGAGCGCTCGGGCATGGAAGTCAGCCAGGCGCGGCTCGAGGAGGCGCAGGGACGCGACTCGCTCATCAAGGCGCGCGTAACCGTGCACAGCTTCCAGCCCGACAAGGTGGAGCAGGACACGCAGTCCGGCATGAAGATCGCGGACAAAACTTATAAGGCGGGCGTGCAAGCCCTGGCCGAACGTGACTATCGCCGCAAAGGCCTGGGGCTGACCTTGATCACAATTCTTGTAGTCCTGGTGGGACTGCGCATGTACATCCGCCAGGTTGAATCCCGGAACCAGTCGGGAAGAAGTTAAGGACGATGGGAGTCTCACTATGTCTGCGGGCTATCGAGTACGGCAAGCTCAGTGGCCCGGCATTTGGCGTATCCGTTGGTTGTGTTTATACGTATTCATACTTTTCTTAAGCCCGAGCTGGGCCGCGGACACGCCCAGCAACGCCGATTGCCTGGCTTGCCATGACGACAAGGGCCTGACCACCAAGCGCGGGGCCAAGACCGTCTCGCTCTACGTGGACGGGAAGAAGTTCGCGTCGTCGATTCACAGCTCGCTTTCCTGCACCTCCTGCCACGCCGCGCTCGAAGGCAAGGACTTGCCTCATGACACACCTGTGGCCAAGGTGAACTGCGGCACCTGCCACAGCAGCGAAGCCGAGCTGCATGCCAAGTCGCTTCATGGTAAAGCTGCGGCCCGCGGCGACGCGCTGGCGCCCCGCTGCGTGAATTGCCACGGGAACCACGACATCCTTTCCGTCAAAGATCGCCGCTCGCCGGTGGCGCCGCTCAATATCCCGCTCCTCTGCGGCAAGTGCCATCGCGAGGGCACGCCGGTGCAGACGCAGCGGCCCATCGAACAGCACAACATCCTGGAGAACTATTCCGAGAGCATCCACGGGGAGGGTTTGCTGAAGAAAGGGCTGATCGTGGCGCCCAACTGTGCCTCCTGCCACACGCCGCACAGCATCCTGCCGCATACCGACCCGAACTCCTCCATCGCCCGCAAGAACATCGCCGCCACCTGCACCAAGTGCCACGGACTGATCGAGCAGGTGCACCGCAAGACCATCCGCGGCGAACTTTGGGAAAAAGAAGCGAATGTGCTGCCGGCGTGCATCGATTGTCACCAGCCGCACAAGATCCGGAACGTTTTCTACACCCAGGGCATGGCTGACGCCGACTGCCAGCGCTGCCATGCCAGGGCGGACTTGAAGGCATCCGATGGACGTTCGCTCGCGGTCCATGCCGAGGAGCTGGCAGGTTCGCGGCACGCCAAGGTGGCGTGCAGCCAGTGCCACTCCGAAGTGAATGCGTCGCGCGTGCGTCCCTGCGAGACCATCACCAAAAAAGTCGATTGCAGCTCCTGCCACGCCGAGATCGCCCAGCAGTTTCAGCGCAGCAAGCATGGGCAACTCCTGGCCGCCAACGATCCCAATGCGCCCACCTGCAAGGAGTGCCACGGCGGGCACGCGGTTCTCGGCCGGCAGAATCCGGCATCGCGGACCTTCGCTACCAACGTGCCTGCCTTGTGCGGAAGTTGTCACCGCGAGGGGCAGAAAGCGGCCCTCCGCTACACGGGGCGCCAGCACGAGATCACCCAGCACTACACCGAGAGCATCCACGGCAAGGGCCTGCTGAAGAGCGGTCTCACCGTCACTGCCACCTGCACCAATTGCCACACCGCGCACGGCGTGCTCCCGCGGACCGACCCGGATTCCACGGTGAATCCCAAGAATCTCCCGGCAACCTGCGGCAAGTGCCACCACGGAATCCAGGAGCAGTTCGTGCAGAGTATCCATTCGGTGAACATAACCAAAACCGGCCAGGAATTGCCGGTGTGCAGCGACTGCCACAGCGCCCACTCCATCCGCCGCACCGACGAGAGTGGCTTCATGCTCGACATCATGAATAAGTGCGGCCGCTGCCACGCCGAGATCGCCAAAACCTATTTCGATACCTATCATGGCAAGGTCTCGCGCCTCGGCTACACCAAGACCGCCAAATGCTACGACTGCCACGGGGCGCACGACATCCAGAAGGTCACCGATCCGCGGTCGCACTTGAGCCGGGCCAACGTGGTCGCCACCTGCCAGAAGTGCCACAGCGACGCCACCCGGCGCTTCGCCGGATACCTGACCCACGCCACCCACCACGATCCCAAGAAGTATCCGTTTCTCTTCTGGTCGTTCTGGGGGATGACGGCGCTGTTGCTGGGGACGTTCGTCGTGGGCGGAGTCCACACCTTGCTGTGGCTGCCGCGCGCCGTCGAGATGCGCCGCGAGCTGCGCGCCGAGGAAGCAGCGGCGAAACGTGACCTGCAGCCGCCGAAGGAGAACGATGCCCGACGGGAATGAGCGCAACCGGCCGCCGCAGCAGGAACGCAGAGTGGCTTCCGTCGCGGCGGTGCGGCCTCCCGTCGCCGGGGCCACCCCTGCGGAACGCGAGTTTGTGCGCTTCAATCGGCTGCATCGCACCCTGCACGCCTGCATGATCGTCAGTTTCATCAGTCTGGCCACTACCGGACTCACGCTGAAGTTTTCCTACACTAAGTGGGCGGCGACGTTGTCGCGGCTGCTGGGAGGGTTCCAGACTGCCGGCTACATCCATCGTTTCGCGGCTGTCATCATGTTCGGCGTGTTCATCACCCACTTGGTGGACCTGTATCGCAGCAAGAAGCGCGGCAAGCAATCCTGGCGGTCGCTGCTGTTCGGTCCCGACACCTTGATACCCAATCGCCAGGACTTTCACGAGTTCATCGCCACCATGAAGTGGTTCCTGCACCTGGGCCCGCGCCCGCGCTACGGACGCTGGACCTACTGGGAGAAGTTCGATTACTTCGCCGTGTTCTGGGGAATTTTCATCATCGGGTCCACCGGGCTGACGCTCTGGTTTCCGGTATTTTTCACCCGCTTCCTGCCGGGGTCGTTTCTCAACGTCGCCACCATCATTCACAGTGACGAAGCGTTGCTGGCGACCGGTTTTATTTTCACGGTGCACTTTTTCAACACCCACTTGCGGCCGGAGAAGTTCCCCATGGATACCACCATCTTCACCGGCCGCATGCAGTTGGCTGAGTTGATGCGCGACAAGCCGCTGGAGTATGAGGCGCTGGTGGCCCGCGGCGAACTGGAGGAACACCTGGCGGAGCCTCATCCCGCCATCGTGGTGAAAACCATCCGCACCTTTGCCTGGGCGGCACTGGCCGTGGGGTTCTGCATCGTGGTCTGGATTATTTATGCCATGTTGTTTGCATATCGGTAACAGGAGGTTGGAAATGCCAGCGAGGGAAGTAGTTGAGCCTCGCAGTCGGCGTGCTTACTGGCTATTGTTGTCCGTATTCATATTGTTCATAAGCACCGCCTGGGCTGCGAAGAAGCCCACCAACGCCGACTGTCTGGCCTGCCATAGCGACGCCACCCTGACCCACGAGGTCGAGGGCAAGCAGGAAAGTCTGGCGGTAGACGAGGGCAAGTTCAACGCCTCGATCCACGGCTCCATCCTGGGTTGCGTGGATTGTCACGAAGATGTGAAGTCGGCGCCGCACGAGGTGAAACCGCTTAAGCTGTCCTGCTCCAAGTGCCACACCGAAGCCGACCATGGCTATTTCCTCAGCATCCATGCCCAGGCCAGGGCGAAGGGAGATGCCAATGCTCCCACTTGCACCTCCTGCCACGGCGGTCCGCACGAGATCCTGCCGCCGAGCGATCCCAAGTCCAGAGTCGCTCACGGCAATATCCCGGCCACCTGCGGCTCGTGCCACGGGCAGAAGTTCGTCATGGAGAAGGAGGGCCTGAGTTCGTCTACTTTCGTCAACTATCAAGGAGAGCGTGCACGGCCGCGCGGTGACCGCCGGTTCCACCAAGGCTGCCGTCTGCACCGACTGTCACGGCAGCCATGAGATCCGGCCGGCCAGCGACCCGAAATCGAGCATCTACAAACCCAACGTTCCTGCCACCTGCGCCAAGTGCCACGGCACCGATCGGCAGGAGTACATGCAGAGCATCCACGGGCAGGCGGTAGCGCGCGGCAATTTTCAGTCGCCAGTGTGCACCGACTGCCACGGCATCCACACCATCAAGTCGCACCTCGATCCCAAGTCGCTCGGTGTTTGCCGGCAATATCGCCCGCGCCGTTTGCGCAAATTGCCACGAGAGTATGCGCATGTCGGAGGACTACGGCTTCTCCGGGCGGCGCATGACTACCTATGCGGCCAGCTATCACGGACTGGCCGCCAGGCTGGGCTCGACCGTGGTCGCCAACTGCGCCAGTTGCCACGGCGCCCACGAAATCCTGCCCTCCTCGGACCCGCGCTCTTCCATCAACAAAGCCAACCTGGTGAAGACCTGCGGGCAATGCCATCCCGGCGCTACCGACAAGTTCGTGCAGGGCAAGGTGCACATCGACGTGCCGATTTCAGCCGACATCTCCAGCATCGCTATCCGCTGGATTCGGCGGATTTATATCCCGATGATCATCTTCGTGATCGGCGGCATGGTGTTGCACAATTTCCTGATCTGGCGCAAGAAGACGCTGGCCAAGCGCCGCGCGGAGCCGCGCACCGTGGTCCGCATGACGCTGCAGCAGCGCATCCAGCACTGGTGCCTGCTTACGAGCTTTATCACCCTGGTGATCACCGGCTTCGCGCTCGCCTATCCGGATACCTGGCTGGGCATGGTGTTCGGCGAGAACATCCGCCGCTGGGGACACCGGGTTGCGGCGATAGTGCTGTTGGGCGTCGGGCTCTACCACGCCTATTACGTGATCGCCCTCAAGGAAGGCCGCCGCGCACTCAAAGATATGCTGCCGGCGATCAAAGATGGCTTCGACATCCGCGACAATCTTGGCTACTATCTCGGGCTCAGCTCCAAGCGGCCGGGCTTCGCCCGCTTCAATTATGCGGAGAAAGCCGAGTACTGGGCGCTGGTGTGGGGCTACTTCATCATGGGCGCCACCGGGCTGATGGCCTGGTTCAAGGTGGGCGTGGGTTGGTTCCTTCCCCGCTGGTCGGTGGACGTGGCCCTGGCGGTCCACTTTTATGAAGCGGTGCTGGCTACGCTGGCCATCGTGGTGTGGCACTTCTATCAGGTGATGTTCGATCCCGATGTCTACCCGCTGAACTGGGCGTTCTGGGATGGAAAGATGTCGGAGGAGCTGTATCACGAAGAGCATCCGCTGGACGCGCTGCGGCACATGGAGCAGCAGACTCGTGCAGCGGGAGCCGGCGATGGATCGCCGGATCGCCACCAGGGAGATGTCGAAGCCAAGGGGAAGGGAAACAGGTAATGGTGGAACCACTCAAACAACGGATACCTGGACTCATTCGCAATTATCTCAGCCTGAGCGGACTGGTCATCATCGCGCTGTGCGTGGCCAACCTGCTGTTTCTCCTGATGCTGGACGTGTTTTCGGGAGGATCGAATCCCTACTTCGGCGTGCTCACCTACATGGTGCTGCCGCTGTTTCTGGTGATCGGGATCGTGTTGATGGTGGTGGGCATGCTGCGCGAGCGAGCTCGCCGCCGCAAGCTAGGGGCCGAGCAGGTTCCGGCTTACACCAAGATCGACCTCAACGTCCCTCGCCAGCGCGCCATCTTCACCTTCGTGGGCAGCTTCCTGGTGGTGTTCGTGCTGCTGACCGCGGTGGGCAGCTATCGCGCCTACGAGTTCACCGATTCCACCCAGTTCTGCGGCCAGCTCTGCCACAACGTGATGAATCCGGAGTTCACCGCCTATCAGGCGTCACCGCATGCGCGGGTGCGCTGCGTGGAGTGCCACGTCGGCCCGGGCGCGAGCTGGTACGTGCGTTCGAAAATGTCGGGCATGCGCCAAGTCTATGCTGCCACCTTCAACACCTTTCCCAGGCCCATCCCCAGCCCGGTGGAGAACCTGCGCCCGGCGCAGCAGACCTGCGAGCAGTGCCACTGGCCGGAGAAGTTCTACGGCGCCCAACTGAAGACCATCAACCACTTCGGCTATGACGAGAAGAACACCCCGCGCCAGATCAAGCTGCTTATCAAGACCGGCGGCGGCAGTCCTACCACCGGCATGACCACCGGCATCCACTGGCACATGAACATCAGCAACGAGGTCTGGTACGTCCCCACCGACAAGCAACGCCAGAAAATCGCTTACGTCAAGATCAAGGACCACCAGGGACGCGTCACTGAATACTTCGCTAAAGACTCGCCGGTCAAGCCCGAGGACATCAAGAAGGCCACGCCGCGGCGCATGGATTGCATCGACTGCCACAACCGGCCGACGCACATCTACCAGCCGCCGGACAAGGCGGTAGACGACTTGCTCACTGCCGGGCGCATCGACATCTCACTGCCCTACATAAAAAAGTACGCGGTTGAAGTGCTGACTAAGCCATACAAGACCACGGAAGAAGGCTTAGAGGGCATTGCTACCGACCTCGATTCCACCTACTTGACCAAGCATCAGGGCGTGTACTCGAAGAAGCTGCCCGCCATCAAGCAGGCGATCACCGAGGTGCAGCGCGTGTTCTCGACCAACCTCTTCCCGGAGATGAAGCTCGACTGGCGCACCCATCCCAACAACATCGGCCACCTGTACTCGGAAGGATGCTTCCGCTGCCATGATGGCCAGCACGTCAGCAAGGAAGGCAAAGTCATTGCCCGCGACTGCGAGAGCTGCCACATTCTTCTGGGCCAGGAAAATGGCGGTTCCGCCATGGCCAAGGTGCCGTCGGCTACCTTCCAACACCCCGGCGGAGAAATGGATTTCGCCGCCGTCAATTGCAACGAGTGCCACAGCGGCGGAGTGGGACCGTAGGATTGAGTCATTGAGCCATTAGGTGATTGGGCCATTGAATCATTGGGACCGAATCCTTCTGTTTCCTTAAATGGCTCAATGACTCAATGGCTCAATGATTCAATCCGCCGTCCCGGCCCATACACCACCCGCCCCGACTTGGCTCCTGTGTGCTCCCCGTCCTTCAGCACCTGCAGGCCGTTGACCCACACGTCGACCATTCCCTTTGCGTACTGATGCGGCTTTTCATAGGTGGCCGGGGCCTCGATCTTCGCCAGATCGAACACCACCACATCCGCGTAATATCCCTCGCGCAGCATACCGCGATGATCCAGGCTCAAGTTCTGCGCAGGAAGCGAAGTCAGCCGCCGGATCGCCTCGGTCAGCGGGACGACTTTTTCGTCGCGCACATACGTTCCCAAGAATCGCGCGAAGTTGCCGTAGGCTCGAGGATGAGGATTCGATTTCAGAAACACGCCCTCAGGCGCCTGCGACTCTTCATCGGCGCCAAAGCTGACCCAGGGGAGCGCAACCTCGCGGCGGACATTCTCTTCACTCATGAGGAAATAAATCGTGCCCACGCGACTGCCGTCTTCAACCACCAGATCCATCGCCGTCTCCTCCGGCGACTTGCCGCGCATCTGCGCCACGTCTGCCAGAGTTTTTCCGGTGAGAGGTTTGAGGGCATCATTCTTGAAGCTCACCAGCAACACGCGATCGGGTGACCCGGCGCCCAGCAGGTAGTTCTCCCACTTATCGGACGGAGTGCGCATCTCGCGCATGACTTTCTCCCGCACTGCGGGATCGCGCAGGCGCGCCGCCCAGGCGTCGTAACCGCCCTCCTGCACCCACGGCGGCATAGAAGCGTCCAGACCCGTCGCCCCGGCCGTGTAGGTGTACATGTCGGCGGTGATGCGCAGGCCCTGCGCTCGAGCGGTCTCCACTTTCTTGATCACGCCGTCCAGCTTGCTCCAGTTTCCTTTCCCCGCAGCTTTCAGGTGATAGATCTCCGCCGGCACGTGCGCCCTCCGTGCAATGCCAATCAACTCATCCACCGCTTCCAGCAGTTGATTGCCCTCGCTGCGCATGTGCGAAATGTAGATCCCGTGATACTTTCCCGCGGCCTCGGAGATCGCAATCAGCTCGTCCGTCTTGGCATACGCTCCTGGAGCGTAGATCAGCGCCGAGGCGACCCCGAGCGCCCCTTCCTGCATGGCCTGTTCGGTGATCGCCCGCATGCGGTCGAGTTCCTGCGGTGTAGGGGCGCGATTGGCAAAGCCAAGCACGTTTTCGCGGACGGTAGCTGCCCCGACGAACGACGCGACATTGCAGGAGATGCCGTGCTGTGCCAGCCGGTTGAGCCCTTCGCCCAGCGTGCTCCAGTCAATCGGATATTTGATGTCGCCCTGCAGCTTTTGAAAGTAATCGCGCATCGCCGGGGTGAGCGGGCCCATGGATTCGCCCTCGCCAAAAATTTCCAGCGTGACCCCCTGGCGGATATCGCTTTGCGAGCGCCCATCGGCCATCAGCGAGTCAGGGCCGCTCATCATGTTGATGAAGCCGGGCGCGACTGCCATGCCCTTGGCATCGACCTCGGTCTTCGCGTGGGCGCCGTGCAAATTCCCGATCCGCGCTATGTGGTCGCCATTGATGGCCACATCGGCGACCTGAGGCGGTTTGCCCGAACCGTCATATACCGTCCCGTTGCGGATGATGACGTCATACTGTTGCGCGTGAGCTGCCAGGCACATGGCAGCAAGCCAGACGAGTGCGTATGCGAACCGTTTCATTGAAACTCCGTCAGATTGTTTTCGTGCCGGTGCATGATAGCTGCTTCAACTCACCGCGTAAAAGCCCCCTCTTCCTGCTGCCTCCTGCCTCCTGCGCCCTGCCTCCTGTGATTCCTAACCGCCAGCCTGTGACGCCGATCACATCCGGGTGCCCAATCTGGAAACTATCCTTTTCTTGTTAACGAATGGCTGACGTGGGGAGAAGCCAAATGCAAACCGATAACAAGCCGCGCCTGGTTTTCTGGGAGGTCACGAAGGGCTGCAATCTGCGCTGCATCCACTGCCGCGCGACGGCGACTGAGCTGTCGTCGCCCACCGACCTGCCCACGGAGAAAGCGCTGGCGATCATTCATCAGATCGCCGAGTTCTCCAATCCCATTCTGGTGCTGAGCGGAGGCGAGCCGCTCTTCCGTCGCGACATTTTTCAGCTCGCGCGCTACGGTACGGATCGCGGCCTGCGCGTCGCCCTGGCCACCAATGGCACGCTGGTTACAAGAACCGTTGCCAAGAGAATCGTCGACTCCGGCGTGCGCCGCGTCTCCATGAGCCTGGACGGCGCCGATGCCGACACCCACGACAGCTTTCGCGGCATCCCCGGCGCCTTCGAGAACACGCTACAGGGTTTCCGCAATTTGCAGGAACTGGGCATGTCGCTACAGATCAATATGACCGTCGCGCGCCACAACGCGCACCAACTTCCGGCCGTGCTGGAACTGGCGCGGAACATCGGCGCCGACGCGCTGCACACCTTCCTGCTGGTGCCGGTAGGCTGCGGCGTGGACATCGCCGCCGAGCAGATGGTCCCGCCTGAAGAGTACGAGCAGATGCTCAACTGGTTCTACGATCAGTCGAAGAGCGGGGACATCGAGCTAAAGGCAACCTGCGCGCCGCACTACTTCCGCGTCGCCAAACAGCGGCAGGTGGAAGAGCGCAAAGCGGCGCAAGCGGCGATCCTGACGGAAATGGCTGATCCCAGCGCCATCGGGCCAACGGATATGCTCATGCCCAGCGGCACCGGCATCGTTCTGAATCCGGCGAAGCGCCCGGCAGGCCACCCCGGCGGACATCCGGGCGGCCATCCCGGCGGCATGAACGCCGCCACCAAGGGCTGCCTGGCCGGCACGGGCGTATGCTTTATTTCGCATGAAGGCGAGGTCTATCCTTGTGGATATCTGCCGGTAAAGGCCGGCGACTTGCGCGAGCAGACCTTCGCCGAAGTCTGGACGGATTCGCCGGTGTTCGCGCAACTGCGCGATACAGGCAACTTGAAGGGGAAGTGCGGGTGCTGCGAATTTCGCAACATCTGCATGGGATGTCGCGCGCGCGCCTTCGCCGCTACCGGCGACATGCTGGACGAGGAACCGTTCTGCGTCTACCAGCCGCGCATGACCAATGCGCGCGCATAAACCGGGCCTAACGCTCCCCGCCCGCACAGTCGGAGTTTCCTCATGAATGCGCTTCTTGTGGACCGTCTGCAGTTCGCCTTCACGGTTACCTACCACTACCTGTTTCCCCAGCTCACAATGGGGCTGGCGCCGCTGATCGTGGTGCTGAAAACGCTCGCCATCCGCACCGGCAACGAGCGCTACAACCAGTCGGCGCGCTTCTGGGCCAAGATCTTCGGCATCAACTTCGCTCTCGGGGTGGTGACCGGCATCCCCATGGAATTCCAGTTCGGCACCAACTGGGCGCACTTCTCGCGCTTCGCCGGCGGCGTGATCGGCCAAACGCTGGCCATGGAAGGCGTATTCGCCTTCTTTTTGGAATCCGCGTTTCTCGGTTTGTTCCTCTTCGGCGAGAAGCGGCTGAGCAAGTGGGGACACTGGACTGCCGGCCTGCTGGTGGCGCTTGGCTCGTGGATCTCGGGATTCTTCATCATCGCCACCGACGCCTGGATGCAGCATCCCGTGGGTTATTTCACCGCCGCAGACGGCAGCTTGCAGCTCAAGAGCTTCTGGGACCTGGTGCTGAACCAGTGGGCGTGGTGGCAGTACGCGCACAACATGAGCGGCGCCATGATCACGGGCTCGTTTGCCATGGCCGCGCTGGGCGCCTTGTATCTGCTCACGCGCAAGCATGAAGAGCACGGGCGCATCTTCGTAAGGACGGGCGTGGTCGCCGGCATCATCTTCTCGTGCCTGCAACTGTTCCCGACGGGAGATTTCCAGGGGCGGCAGATCGCTCGCAGCCAGCCCGCGACGCTGGCCGGAATGGAAGGGCTGTTCCAGTCGGAGAAGGCGGCGCCTTTGGTCATCCTGGGCCAGCCGGACGTCGTGCAGCAGAAGCTGGACAATCCCCTTGCGCGTCCCGGGCATGCTCAGCTTTCTCACCTACCGCTGGTGGGCGGCCGAGGTCAAAGGGCTCGATGCCTTCCCGCGCGACCAGTGGCCGGACAACATCCCTCTTCTTTATTACAGCTACCACATCATGGTCGGGCTGGGGACCATCTTCATCGCGATCATGCTGGTCTCCGCGCTGCTGCTGTGGCGGCACAAGCTGATGGGCGCGCGCTGGATGCTGTGGATCCTGATGGTCAGCTTTCCCTTGCCCTACATCGCCAACACCGCCGGCTGGATTACCGCCGAAGTCGGGCGGCAGCCGTGGATCGTCTACGGCCTGATGCGCACCGCCCAGGGCTTCTCGCCGATGGTTTCGGCAGGCAACGGCTGGTTCACCATGATCGGCTTTATGGGCATGTATACCATCCTCAGCTTGCTCTTCCTGTTCCTGGTAACGCGCGAGATCGAGCGCGGCCCGGAGCATGGCATTGAGCCCTTGGGAGCGCCTTTGACCGTAGGCGGGATGGGGAGGGCCTGATGGAAACGCTTTGGTTCATCATCGTCGCCGTGATGGTTACGGCTTACGTTCTGCTCGATGGCTTCGACCTCGGCGCCGGCATCGTGCAATTGCTGCTCGGCCGCACTCCAGAAGAACGGCGGCTGATCATCAAGACCATCGGTCCCGTCTGGGACGGCAACGAAGTCTGGCTGCTGGCGGCCGGCGGCACGCTCTACTTTGCCTTCCCCCTGCTCTATGCCTCCAGCTTCAGCGGCTTCTACCTGCCGCTGATCATGGTGCTGTGGCTGCTCATGCTGCGCGGCATCGGAATCGAGTTTCGCACGCACCTGGAAAGCCCCATCTGGCGGCACTTCTTTGACGTGATCTTCTCGCTCTCCAGCCTGCTGCTGGCCATCTTTTTCGGCGCCGCCCTGGGGAACGTGATCCGCGGCGTGCCCATGAACGGCAGTGGATACTTCTTCGAGCCGCTGTGGACCAACTTTCGCGTGCAGCCGGATGCCGGCATCCTCGATTGGTACACGGTAATGGCGGGTGTTGTCGCGCTGGTGGCGCTGGCGTCGCACGGCGCACTCTATGTCGCCACAAAGACGGAAGCCGGCCCTGAACCAGCAAGTCCCGCCGAATGGCCGCCTATGCGTGGTGGGGACTGCTCGTGCTTACGCCGCTCTCGCTGGTGGCGACCGTTTATGTTCGGCCTCAAATGCTGGCGAACTACAAGGCGCAGCCGTTGGGATATCTGATTCCCCTGGTCGTATTCGGCAGCCTGGTGCTGATGGCTCTTTTCCGCAAGCGCGGTGAAGATCGCAAGGCCTTCGTCAGCTCGTGTGCCTACATCGCCGGGATGCTGGTGGGCGCAGCCTTCGGGATTTATCCCTATGTGCTGCCGGCGAGCACCGATCCCAGCTACAGCCTCACGATTTACAACACCGCTGCCGGACAGCATGGATTGCGCGTCGGCCTGGTGTGGTGGATTCCAGGAATGGCGCTGGCCCTCGGATACTTCCGCTACCTGTACCGCCAGTTCCGCGGCAAGGTCAGGCTGGAGGACGAGGAAGAAGCTGGCCACCACGGCTATTAGTGACAGAGTCGCCGAGACTCCCACCGGAACTCGGTACTCGGTACTCAGAATGGCGGAAACAGTCACTGATCTTCGCACTTTGAACCACGCGCGACTCCGTGCTTTCGTGCTGCCGCGCGAGCACGGTGCCTGGGGCATACTGCTCGTGCCTCTGGTTACGGGGGCCACCGTAGCGCTCCTACGTGGCGGCAGTCTGCTTCCCATACTTTTATTCCTGCTCGCTTCGATGTCGCTATTTTGTCTGCGCACGCCGGTCGAAGCGCTGCTGGGGACTGCTGCGCAACGCATCGACAACGCATCCGAACGGCGGTTGGTGATGCTCGCTGCCGCCGGTTACTCATCTGTGGCGTGCGTGGCACTGGCTGCACTGCTATGGAATGGGAACCATCCTGCCCTGCTGATGCTGGGCGCGATCGCGGCCGCGTCCTTTGGGGTGCAAGCCTTGCTGCGCCGGCTTGGACGCGCGACCCGGATGCCGTCGCAAATCGCCGGCCTGATCGGCCTGACTTCGACCGCCACCGGCGCCTACTACGTGTCAACCGGCCGTCTCGACAGCACCGCTTGGATGATCTGGGCCGCCAACTGGCTTTTTGCTGCGAACCAGGTGCACATGGTGCAACTGCGTATCCACAATGCCAAAGTAGCAGGCTTCAGCCAGCGCCTGGCTCGCGGATGGAAATTTCTCGCCGGAGAAATCCTCACCGTCGCCCTGCTGGTGGCGTTCTTCCATTTCCGACTGTTGCCCAAGATGAGCGTGATCGCCTTCCATCCCATGCTGCTGCGCGGCGCAGCCTGGTTCTTCAAGAAGCCGCGGCCGCTGCGCGTTCATCGCCTGGGATGGATGGAGCTGGGATTCGCGCTTGTTTTCGGGGTGATGTTCGTCTCCGGGTTCCTGCGGTAATCAGCCACAGAGTCACGGAGACACAGTGAAATGAAATTGTTGTTTTTTTCTCTGTGCCTCCGTGTCTCCGTGGCAACAAAAAAGCCGGACTGGTTGGTCCGGCTTTTCAACAGGGCGGTAGTTCTTTTTTACATAACCAACGCCAAACGTTCCAGTTCCTGATGCATGGCTTCGAGCGAGCAGGCAGCGCTGCCCATGCGGCCGGCGGCATCCCGCGCCGCGTCCCGCGACACCCCATAACCGTGGCCCATGAGGAAGAGTTGCAGCACCTCGCCGGACTGCAATGAATCCAAGCCTCCCTCAATCAGCTCGTTGCGGAGAGTCATCACATCCGCCAGGTTAAATTTGTGTCCCATGCTGCACCTCCGATCCGCCCTTCATCTTCTTCTATCGTATTGGACACGCTTCTAGCGTTAGGTGTTGCGCGGATATATTTTCGATTTCCAGTGCAACCAAATGCGATTTCGGGAATCGCCGGGTTGCCTGAAAATCCGAAGCCCCCTCAGAAAGCGTTTGCTTTTTCCCCTGGGATATTTTGAATCTGCCAGCACGCCAAGTTCCGTTCACTCCGCCATCTTGCTGATGTGCACGTCGAAGCCGGTCTTGGGCAGCAGCGAGGCCAGCTCGAACGCGCGGAATGCGGGCCCGACGATCTCGGTGTGACGAAACAGCCCGGGCTCGGTCTCGACGATTTGGCGGTTGCCGGTGAGATCGTCGAGGAAAGATTGCGCCATTTTGGCATCGGCATTGCCCATTTTTGTCCTACCCGTGATGGCTTCGGCGGCGTAGGAGCGCACCAGCTTCGGCCAGTACTTCTCCAGCAAAGGGGTGCTGGCGAAGATGTCCGCCCAGACGATCTGGCCGTTGATGGCCACCACCACTCCGACCGCATTCCGGTCGCGCAGTTGCTTGATCACGCTCTCATACGAGCGCTCCATGGGCACGGCCACGGCGTCGACCTTCTTCTGAACTTCGGGATTGCCCATTGCTCTGGCGTAGGACGTCGTACCCGAGGCCGTCGGCGCTGCGGCGGGCGCCGCTTCAGCCATGACGGTAACTGAATGGCTCACTTGGTCCCACACCTTCTGCTGATTCTTGTCCGCCATGGCGCCGGCGCGGACGCTCGGCTGCGCCATCGGGGCGACGAGTGCGTCCCTATTCTTGCCCATGCCTATTCCCCCGAAGGTCGAGGTCGGTCCCGTCCAGCGCCCGGGCTCGACGCAGAACACGCTCAGGTCCACGGGGTCGCTGGTAGGAGCCACGATGCGGTCTTTGCCCACCACTCGGTCCTGCTTGCCGCCGGTCACGATCTCGCCTGCCAGCAGCAACAGCGGCCGCTCGGAATTGTTCACCAGCACCAGGCGGTTCACCTGGGCTCCATCACGGTGTGGCGGCGGAGGTCCGCGGCGTACCAAGCCTTGCACCTGACCCGCCTCGCTGACCACCACCTGGCCCGAGCGCAGGCCCTCGTCGAGAGTCATGAACATCTGCGTGTCGTGACGGCGGTCGCTGACCACGGGAAAGATGGTCAGATTGCCGTGCGTGATGGGCGCAAGCACGCGATACTCGGATGCCTCCTCGGGCGTCCGGCCACCCACCGCCGTACCCCCACCCGCAATCAAGGTCAGCAAACCTAAAGCCCCAACCCCTGCCGCTTGAGCTAACGTCATGTCGTCCCTCCCTGTGACCGGCGTCGGAGCGCCGATTCCTCGCAGGAGGCAGAGGGGAAGAACCGGAAGGCAGGCTTCGCGCCTTCTGTTTCCTGCCTCCGGCTCCCTGCCTCCTGCGTCCGGTCTGCGGGAAGAACGCGGGGACGGCGTTTTCTTGCAATCAACCCTGAAGGGCGATTTTCCGTGGGTTGACCAAGTTTCTTGAAATTCAACCCTTATTTGAAGTTTCCTGGTCTTTGTGCCGATGGTCTATGCGGAGGGTCAAAGAGATGGTCAACCCGATTGCCAGCGCAACTCAATCCCAAGCCACGGCTCAGGCCACGGCAGCACGTCCACCGGCACCTCAACCGAAACCACAGCCCGCCTCCGTCCCTACGGACACCGTTGTGATCAGCGCTGCTGCCAAAGCCATGCAGGAAATGTCAGAGACTCCAGCTCAGACTGCCCAGGAAGCTGCTGCTGGTGATAACCAGGCTAAACATCTGCTCGCGAAGGAAGCAGCCGCGAAGGGGTAAGCTGTTCGATCCAGAACGGATGAGGCAGCCCCGCCGGAGTAAAGGTTCGACCGCCGAGTGGCGATAGCCCAGCGAGCCGACCAACACTGGCTGGGCTAAAGCCGCGACGTCGCCTTGCCGTCCTTTGATGATCTTCTGCATCCAAGTTGGTACTATCCAGCAACCAGGCTGTCTTTCGACGTCCTAAGAGTATGAGCGGGACTGCCTCAACGCCGCAGCCGTCTGCCGGGGGGATTCGCGCCAGCGCGATGGCGGAGCTGTACCCGCGAAGCCGCGGCGCCGAGGCCGGCTTGCCCGAGGCCGAGTTCGCCCGCATCTTGGACGAGATCGCCGCCAAATACCTCGCGGCCGGAACCAGCGAGGGCGACAAGCTGACCTTCTTCCGCGGGCTGCGCCTGGAGGAACTGGCGCTGGCGCGTGCTTGCGCCGCCGGCCACGACCGTGCCTGGGAAGTCTTCCTCACCCGCTACCGGGAGAAGCTTTATGACGCTGCCCGCGCCATCACGCGCGAAGACGGCTCGGCCCGCGAGCTGGCCGATTCGCTCTACGCCGATCTCTATGGCACGGAAACTCGCGCCGGTCGCCGCGCCTCGAAGCTGAACTACTACACCGGGCGGGGATCGCTCGAAGGCTGGCTGCGCGCCACGCTGGCCCAGGAGTACGTCAATCGTTATCGGCGCCACCAGCGCCTGGTCAGCCTGGAAGAAAAGACGGAAGCGGGCGCGCAGTTCGCGGCCAGCGATCCGCCTGCCGCACCGGCTCCTGACCCGCGTCTGGCTGAGGCGACCGACGCCGTGCTGGCAGCCCTCGCCGCCGAAGAGAGGTTTATTCTTGCGTCGTATTATCTGGACGGGCGCAGGCTGGCGGAAATCGCGCGCACGCTGGGCGTACACGAATCCACCGTCAGCCGCAAGTTAGAGAAAGTAGCGCGCGCGGTTCGGGAGAAGATTACCAACGAACTGGTGCGACGCGGCATGAGCCGCAGACAGGTGGAGGAAGCGCTGGAAACTGATGTCCGTGACATATCAGTCGACGTGAGCCGGCGGCTGGCGCAAAAAGACGGCGCTTCCGCGTTCTCCAGTAAGGGCAGTGCGAATGGCTGAGCTTCCCAAAATCGTGAGCGAACGTCTGCGCGAGCAGGCGGTGGGCGGCGAGCATCCCGACGCCAACCTGCTCTCCGCCTTCGCCGAGCAGGCGTTGACGGAGCAGGAGCGCGCGCCGGTGCTCGACCATTTGTCGCGGTGCGCCCAGTGTCGCGAGATTGTTGCGCTTTCGACTCCCGAAGCCGAGCAAGAAGTGCAGGCAGCGGTGGCGCACACATCAGCCGTGGCTCAGCGTTCCTGGTGGCGCTCCCCGATCATGCACTGGAGCGCGCTTGCCGCGGCGGCGCTGGTAGTACTGATCGCGGTCGGCGAGCGAATGCAGCTTCGTGAGAGACGCAGCGCCAGCGCTCCGGCCATCAGGTACGAGCCGCCCGTGCCTCAATCCACTCCGGCCCCTGCCGTAGCGCCACCTTCGCAGCCACCGTCAACGCAAGCTGCGACGCGGCCGGCCCCAGCCACGCCCGAGCCGAAACAACCGGCCAAGGGGATGCAGGCGACCAGAACGCCGGGTCCTGCACCGACATTCAATGGCCTCAACGCAAGGAACGCGCTGAGTCGCGGAACTATTGCGAGCGCTGACAAGATGGCAACTAGTGGCGGCGTGGTCGCGGGCGCGGCGGGTACCGCTCCGGCACCTCCTCCTCCCGCGGCGCTTCCGATGAAACCACATGGGAACCCCGAAGCCGGCAAGAGTGATGCCCCAGTAATCGAGAGCGAGAACTATCAAGCCAAGGTGGCGGTTGTGCCATCAGCATCCGAGACGGTCACCGTGGAAGCCGCTGCGCCAGCGATTTCTGGCTCGCAGATGCAGACGATTTCGCGCAATAAGTCATTAGCCAAGTCCGTGGTGGTGGGCCCTCGATGGAGCATATCCGGCGCCGGCACGTTGCAGCGCTCCTTCGATGGCGGACGGAGCTGGAATCAGGTTGCCGTCGCCGATGGCGTTACCTTCCGCGCAGTTTCGGTTGCGGGCCACGACGTATGGGTCGGTGGGTCCAGAGGCGCGCTTTTTCACTCAGCGGACGGTGGTGAGCACTGGTCACAGGTGCGCGTTCAGACGAACGATCGCGCCCTAAGTGGTGACATCGTGCGCATCGAGTTCCCGGATGCCGCCAACGGTGTGGTCTCGACCTCGACCGGGGAAACCTGGAGGACCCTCGACGCCGGCGCAAGTTGGCGGCCGCAGTGAAGCGTTCGGCTTCCAGGGAACCAGGTTACCAACCATTCATGGCCCAACGCCGCCCGTGTGGCAATCGCTGCAACTCACCTGCATGAGGTCTCCGATGTCCACCGGGTGTTGGAATGGGACACCCCGCTCGTGGCGGATTAACGGCGTTCCACTCTGCAGCTCCGCCAGCACCGTGTGACACGTATCGCAATCCTTGGGAATGACTTTGCCGTCCGTACTGACGTGCTGACCATCGTGACAGCGAAAGCATCCGGAAGAATAAAAGTGCCCGATGTTGTTGGGATGGGTTCGCCAGTCCACTTTCATGTAGGGGAAGATGGTGGACTGGTAGATGCGACGTACATCGGCAGCCGCCGCTTGGATCGACTTCTGCCGGCTGGACCACAGCTCGGGATACTTGGCCCGGTAGAATGTCTGCATGTCGCTGCTGATGCCGTCCAAGGCCTCGCCGGTCGTGTTGTAGGTTTTCGTGAGTGCCGCAACTGCCTGTTGCTTGACAAACGGCAGGGAGCGGTCGATGCGTCCGGCGAGCAGGGATCCGTCGACGGACCGGTCCGGCGGAGTGAAGATGTGGCTCGGCCGGTCGTGGCAGTCGATGCAGTCCATCAGATGTTTGGGCGCGTTCTCGATCTGCGCCGCGGTCAGACTGGAATCTTTGGCTCTGTACACGGTCACTCTGCCCTGCATGTCCTTTGCCGCAACCCAGGGGATCACCTGGCGCTGCGCATCGCTGGCGATGTAGGTGATCTGGTTGGCGATGTTCATGTGCCAGTGGATACCCGTGGGCAAGCCAGTATCGGGCTCCGCCCCGCCAGTGTTGATCAACATTCGAATTTGCCGTGGAGTGTTCTTCTCATCCCCCGCGTAGTGATAGAAGACCTTCAACTGGGCTCCGTAGAACTTCTGCGGCCAGTGGCACTGCTCGCAGGTCTGCTGTGCGGGGCGCAAGTTGGCAACCGGCGTAGGGATGGGTTGCGGATACTTATGGAAGACTGCAGCGTATACCTGGTAAGAACCGGAAAGTTTGGAGCGCACGTACCAACTGGCGCCTTGGCCCACGTGACATTCCACGCATGGCACGCGAGCATGCGGCGAGAGCAGGTAGGTCGTGAACTCGGGTCGCATGACGGTATGGCAGAGCTGGCCGCAGAACTGCACGGAGTCGGTGAACTCATAAGCGCGGTAGCTGCCCCCGGCGCTCAGCAATATGAAAAAGATCGAGAAGGCCAGGAAGAACGCGAAGGCACTGCGTTGCGCCCGGATATTCAAGTCGATCCTGGGCAGGCGCGGCACCTCCTCCGGCGCGGCCATGCGCCGTCGCCGTCGCTCGCGCCACATGCCGGCCGGGATCAGCAGCAGCCCCAGGATCAGGAACGCCGGAAAAACCATGAATGCCAGAACGCCAAGATAGGGGCTGGAACGGCGGGAGACGAGCGTCACCAGGAACAGAAAGATGATGTTGGCGAGACTTATCGCCGCCAGGGCGGCTCCGAGCAGGCTGATCGCGTTGCGGATGAGGCTGGGAGCGCCCTGCGTCTCAGTATCTCGGCTGGCGGGTTGATTTCTACCCATACCGTCCTCCGGTTTCACCGGTCAGAAAGCCAATCGCTGCCGCAAAAGCATATCGCAACCTTACTGACTTGGTACCTGGCACACTGCATTTTGTCGCCCAAAGGCCAGCTCCGACGGAATCGAGACTTGGTCGCACCCTACGCAAGCAAACACTTCGCCGCCTCGGGGGCGAAGTGTAACTGCCTACAACGCTCCGATCGCGGCCAGCGCGCGTTTTACTTCGTCGACGCCTTCAGGCGGCAAGGGCTCTTGCGGCGCCAACGGCGTGCCAACGGGATACCCCTGAAGAACCAGTCCGCCCTTGATGCAGGCGGCAAGGTTGTACTTGGCGAACGCCTCGTTCAGGTTCCACAGTCTTCGCTGTAGCGCCATGGCTGCGCTCCAATCGCCCTTGTGACAGAGTTCGTAGAGTTCCCTTGAAATAGCCCCCAAATAACCAAGCTGGGCATCGTTGCGGATGACGATAGCGCCCTCGCGCATGGCCACGGATGCTGTCCGGTCCGTACTGGCATCGTCGACCACCACGACTTCACGTGCCAGCCGCCGAAGGTTACGAAGTACCTGCTCGATGCGTGATTCTTCGTTGTATGCCGGGACAACCACGCTGATGTCAAGCAGCTCAGTGACTGTGACCTCCGTCATGTTGAAGCCTGATTTCCGCACTGCGCGACCCACTTTCGCGGTGACCGGTAACACGGTTGGCTGTGACACACGCTAAGACACGATTCGGCCATCCTGCAGGCGGATGGGTTGCCGTCGCGAACGGAAACCAGGGCTCCCGGATCGTGAGTGTGACGGGGGGCGGCTAGGACTAGCGTGCGACTGGTTCTGCGGCCGTGGTCCCGGCGTCCTTGGGCGTCCCTCCCGATGGTGAAACGGCATCGAGCGCCCGGCGGAGATCGCCAATCAGGTCCTCTACGTCCTCAATGCCACAGAATAGCGAACGAGTCCGTCGCTGATGCCCGCCGCACGTCGATCCTCGGGTGACATGCCGGCATGAGTCATCGAGGCCGGATGCTCGAAGCTGATCATTGCCCCGAAGCCTTTCATCTGGCGTTTGAGCAATCGCCTTCGCAGACAAAGCAAACCCCGTGTGGCACCAGTTAGGGTTCCGCCGGGAGAATCTCGCAGATGCTCAGGTCGTAGCGGTCGCCGGTCGGCGAGGTATCCCCGATGGTGAGCTGGGCGCCGCTGGCCGGGTTGAGCGCATTCTGCATCTGCACCCAGTAGGTGTCGCCGGCGCCCGACAGGAACTGATGCACAAGCGATTGACCTGGGTCGGGCACGCGAGCCATCGCGTTGTCCCAGTCAGCGCCCACGCCGACCACCAGCGAGTTGGCGCTGGTGGTGGTAAGCGTCGCGGACGGCGCTGCCTTTGCGGCGCTCCCCGAGCCGGTTGCCCCGATGGCTCCAGCACCATTGGCGCCCGAAGTGTTAACTCCGCTGAAGCTCATAACGGTCATAGAGGCGGACACCGACTGCGACAGCGTGGCCGCCACAGACACACGGGTCAGCGGGCTGGCTGCGAACGCGCGCCAGATTTCCGCTGTGCCGAGTTGGGCATTCGTCCTGCGGACAAGCACCCAGGTTAATCCGGCGCCGCTCACACTCTTTACGGTTGCGCCCGCGGAGGTCGCATCGGTCGAGATCAAAGCCAGCACGAGTTCGTTCCCTGAGGTGGTTGAGAACGTCGGGGAAGTGATCGCGGTGCTGGAGGTGTTCTTGTCTACGGACACCTTGGCGTCGACGGTAATCGAGGTGCTTCCCGATTGCTGCGAGGCGGTGAAGTCGACGCTGGGAGGGTTGACTCCGTTCACCGTCAACGTCTGGCTAGGAGGCGTGAAGGTGGTGTTCGTTTTGCTTGGTGTGATGGTATACGTTCCGTTCAAAAGCCCAGGGAAGGTGTAGTGGCCTTGGCTGTCAGCCGCCGTGCCTGCGGAGGCCGCACCGCTCAGCGTGACGGTCGTTCCGCTGCCAATGGACGCCGGCGAAATCGTGCCCGAGATGCTGAAGGTGCTGCCGGCCGCTCCTGCGGGCAGGATCTCGCAGATGCTCAAGTTGTAGCTGTCATTGGAAGGCGCAGTGTCATTGATCGCGACAGCAGTGCCGCTCAGAGCGGTCGGACTGTTCTGCGCCTGCGCCCAGAAGGTATCCCCGCTGGAGGCGAGATACTGGTGCAACCAGCTCTGGCCTGCGGCCGGCGTATGTGCGACCGCATGGTCCCAGTCGTTACCGACCCCGACCACCAGAGAACCGTTCCGCGTCGTGGTCAGCTTGGCGGTGGGCAGGCCGGAGCCGGCATTTCCTGTGCCAAGAGCTCCAATCGCGCTGGCTCCGTCCCCGCTGGAAGTATCCACTCCCGTGTAGCTGGCAACCGTAATGGAGGCGGACACGCTCTGCGACAACGTGGCCGTGATGCTCACGCTGGACAGAGGCGAATGAGTGAACGCGCGCCAGATTTCAGCCGTCCCAAGTTGCGCATTCGTCCGCTGCACCCGCGTCCAAGTCAATCCGCCGCCGGTAACACCGCTGACGTTAACTCCTGATGAGTTAGCATCGGAAGCGATAAACGCCAGCAGCAGTTCATTGCCGGCACTGGTAGAGAAGACGCTAGTGGTGACTGACGACCTGGCACTGCCGCTGTCGCCCCACGCCGTGACGTTGAGTTTGATTCCAACCGAACCGGTGCCGCCGGTCACGATGATGCCAGCTTCAGAACCTGTAATCGCCGGGTTCGAAGTATCGGTGCTGGCGATCGACTGAGTGCCTGCCGTATTCAGCGTTGCCGAGAAGGTATGGATGCCATTGTCGGCGGCAACAAACGCATAGTCTGCCGGCAGAATCGCTGCCGGATCAGAACTGCCGAAGTGCACCGTCCCCCGGTATCCGGTCGCAGCATTGCCGTACGGATCCCTGGCAGCAACGGCAAAGCCAGCCGCCGTTCCGGCCGCAATCGTCGATGGGAATCCGCTGACCAGCAGGATACTGGCCGCCGTCGGATTCACCACGATGCCGCTCTGGCTGCCGACGATGCTTGGGGTCACTGTATCGGTGGCGGTGATCGACTGCGTTCCCGCCGTTTTAAGCGTAGCCGCGAAGATGCCGGTACCGGCGCTCAGCGTGGCATTGCCCGGTAGCACAGCCTGGCCGTCGGAGCTGGTGAAGTGGATGGTGCCGCTGTACGTGTTAGCGAGGTTCCCGAATGCGTCTTTTGCGGTGACCGTGAAGTTGCTGCTCACACCAGCCGTGGCAGGCGAAGGATAACCACTCACGACCAGCACGGTCGCGGTCCCGCCGCCCACCGCGATGTTGCTCTGCGTACCGGTGATCGTGCCATTGCTGGTGTCCGTCGCAGCGATGGCCTGCGTGCCCGAGGTCTTCAGCGTGGCACTGAAGGTGTGGACTCCGGCATCACCTGCCAGGAAAGTGTAGTTGGCGGGCAAGAGCGCCTGGGCGTCGCTGCTGGCGAAGTGGATTGTGCCGCCATAGGTGGTTGCCAGATTGCCGAAACCATCCTTGGCCGTGACCGTAAAGTTGCTGCTCAAGCCTGCGGTTGCGGGCGAGGGATAGCCGCTCACGACCAACACGGTCGCCGTTCCGCCGCCGACAGCGATGTTGCTTTGCGTACCGGTTACAGAGCTGTTGCTGACGTCGGTCGCAGCGATGGCCTGTAGGCCGGAGGTCTTCAGCGTCGCACTGAACGTATGGGCGCCGGCATCGCCTGCCAGGAAGGTGTAATCGGCCGGCAAGACCGCCTGTGCATCGGTGCTGGTGAAGTGGACTGTTCCGGTATAAGTGTTGGCAGGATTGCCGAACCCATCCTTCGCCGTGACCGTAAAGGTGCTGCTCACACCAGCCGTTGCCGGCGAGGGATAGCCGCTCACGATCAACAGGGTCGCCGTTCCGCCGCCGACGCTGATGCCGCTCTCCGCACCCGTGATTGAGCCATTGCTGATGTCAGTGGCGCCGATAGCCTGCGTGCCCGTTGTCTTCAGCGTGGCACTGAAGGTGCGGGCTCCGCCATCGCCCGGCTGGAAGGTGTAGTTGGCCGGCAACACCGCCTGCGCGTCGGAGCTGGTGAAGTGAACGGTGCCGGTATAGGTGGTTGCCAGATTGCCGAAGCCGTCCTTCGCGGTCACGCTGAAGTTGCTGCTCACGCCGGCGGTCGCTGGTGAAGGATAACCGCTCACGATCAGCACGGTCGCAGTTGCGGGCCCGACGGTGATGCCGCTCTGCGCACCGGTGATCGAGCCGTTGCCGGCGTCGGCAGCGCCGATCGCCTGGATGCCCGCTGTCTTCAGCGTGGCGCTGAAGGTGTGGACGCCCGCCATCACCCCCCTGGAAGGTGTAATCAGGCGGCAATACCGCTTGCGCGTCAGAGCTGGTGAAGTGGACGGTGCCAGTGTAAGCCGGCGCAAGATTGCCGAGCCCATCCTTCGCCGTCACTGTGAAGCTGCCGCTCAGGCCGGCCGTTGCCGGTGAGGGATAGCCGCTCACGACCAGCACGGTCGCAGCTCCGCCGCCGACAGAAATGTTGCTCTGCGTACCGGTGATCGAACCGTTGCTGATGTCCGTCGCAGCGATGGCCTGCGTACCCGAGGTCTTCATCGTGGCGCTGAAGTTATGGACTCCAGCGTCAGCCGTCTGGAACGTATAGTCGGCCGGCAGCACCGCCTGGGAGTCGGAGCTCGTGAAGTGGACGGTTCCGGTGTAGGTGGTGGCCGTGTTGCCGAATCCATCCTTGGCGCATACGTTGAAGCTGCTGCTGACGCCCGCGGTAGCCGGCGAGGGATAGCCTTTCACCACCAGCAGAGCCGCAGGTCCGCTGTTGACGGTCACGCTTTGCGACCCGATGATCGAGCCCGTGGTGGTGTCCGTAGCCGTGATCGATTGTGTGCCCGCGGTCTTCAGCGTGGCGCTGAAAGTGTGGGCTCCGGCATCAGCCGCCTGGAACGCGTAGTCGGCCGGCAAGACGGCCTGCGGATCGGTGCTGGTGAAGTGGACGGTGCCGGTGTATCCGACGGCCACATTGCCGAACCCATCCTTGGCCGTGACCGTGAAGCTGCTGCTGACGCCGGCCGTCGCAGGCGAGGGATAGCCGCTCACAGCCAGCACGGTCGCAGTTCCGCCGCCGACAACGATGTTCTTCTGCGTGTCGTTGATCGAGGGATTGCTGGTGTCCGTGGCCGTAATCGACTGCGTGCCCGAGGTCTTCAACGTGGCGCTGAAGGTGTGGGCTCCGGCATCGGCAGCCTGGAACGTGTAATCGGCGGGCAAGACCGCCTGCGCATCGGAGCTGGTGAAGTGCACGGCGCCGACGTATTCCGCGACCGTATTGCCGTTGGCGTCCTTGGCGGTCACCGTAAAGCTGTTGCTCACGCCGGCCGTTGCCGGCGACGGATACCCGGTCACCTTCAACTTGGCGGCAGGGCCACTGCTGACTTTTATGCCCGACTCGGCGCCGGTGATGGTGGCGGTTACGGTGTCGGTTGCGGTGATCGATTGCTTGCCGGCCGTGATCAACGTCGCGGAGAAAACGTGCGCACTGTTGTCGCCCGCGACGAAGGTGTAGTCGGCGGGCAGAACTGCAGCGGTGTCGGAGCTGGTGAAGTGCACCGTTCCGAGGTATCCGGCCGCGGTATTTCCGAAGGAATCCAGCGCCGTGCCGGTGAAGTTATTGCTGACCCCTTCCGTAGCAGGCGAGGGATAGCCTGTGACGGCCAGTGTAGCCGCCGCCGCGCCGGTTACGACGATGCCAGTGACCGTGCCGGTTATCGTAGGCGTTGCAAGATCAGTTCCGCCGATGGACTGTGTGCCGGCGGTCTTGAGCTTCACCGTGTTGAAATTGTGCGTGCCGGCATCTCCGGCGACAAAGGTGTAGTCAGCCGGCAAGTTGGCCTGCGCGTCGGAACTGGTGAAGTGGACCGTGCCGACATACCCGGTTGCGACGTTGCCGAAGGCGTCCTTGGCAGCGACAGTCAGACGATTGCCAACTCCCGCCACTACCGGTGTTGGGAAGGTGAGAGTCAGAGTCGCGGCGGCAGCGCCGGTCACAGTGATCCCGCTTTGCGTGCCCGTGATAGTGGCCGTGAGAGTGTCGGTTGCAGTGATGGACTGGCTTCCCGCAGTCCGCAGGCTGGCTGCAGTGGAGAACGTGTGCACGCCGGCATCAGCCGCCACAAAAGTGTAGTCCGCAGGCAAGACCGCCTGCGCATCCGAGCTGGCGAGGTGCACCGTCCCGGTGTATCCGGTCGCGGTGTTGCCAAAAGAGTCCTGCGCGGTGACGATCACGTTGCTGCTCACCCCCGCAGTCGCAGGTGATGGAAAGCCGCTCACGATAAGAATCTTGGCCGGCCCGGGCGTGACCGTGATTCCCGCGACCGTTCCGGTAATCGTGGCGGTTACGGTATCCGTGGCGGTGAAGGATTGAGTGCCGACAGTCTTGAGTTTGGTGTTGCTGAACTTGTGCGTGCCGCTGTCGGTAGCAGGAACAAAGGTGTAGTCGGCAGGCAGCGCCGCTTGCGGGTCGGAGCTGCTAACGTGCACCGTGCCCGCATAGCCAGTGGCCGTATTGCCGTAGGGGTCTTGCGCCGTAACCGTCAGATTATGGTTGTCTCCGGCCACGGTCGGGGTCGGGAACGCCAGGACGAGGATTGATGCTGGCGCGGCATTTACGGTTACGGACTGGCTTCCGGTAATGGTGGCGGTCACAGTATCTGTGGCGACGATGGTCTGCGTGGCCGCGGTCTTTAGCGTCGCGCTAAAGCTGTGGACGCTATTGTCGCCGGCGACGAACGTGTAATCCGCCGGCAGGACCGCTTGCGCATCCGAGCTGGTGAAGTGCACCGTGCCCGTGTATCCGCTCGCGGTGTTGCCGAAATTGTCTTGTGCCGTAACCGTAAAGTTGTTGCTCGTACCCGCGGTGGCCGGCGACGGATAGGCGCTGACGGCAAGGACCTTCACCGGACCAGGCGTCACACTGATGCCGGAAACTGTGCCGGTGATGGTCGCGGTCACCGTGTCTGTCGCGGTGATGGACTGCGTGCCGACGGTCTTGAGTTTCACCTGGGTCAGTTTGGTGGTGCCTTTGTCGGTGATCAGAAAGGTGTAATCGGCCGGCAGGACCGCCTGCGGGTCCGAGCTGGTGAAATGCACCGTTCCGAGATATCCGGTTGCGGTGTTGCCATACGCATCGTTGGCGGTAACGGTAAGCGGGTTGCCGGTGCCGGCAACCGCCGGCGTGCCATACGCCAGCGTGAAGCTGGCTGCTGCGGCCGGATTGACCGCGATTCCACTCTGCGCGCCGGTGATGGTGGCGGTTACGGTGTCCGTGGCCGTGAGGCTCTCGGCCGCCGCCGTCTTCAGGGTGGCCGTGAAGCTGTGGACACCATTGTCGCCAGCGACAAAGGTGTAATCTGCCGGAAGTCCCGCCTGCGGGTCCGAACTGGTGAAATGGACCGTGCCCGTGTAAGCCGTAGCGGTATTGCCGAACTGATCCTGGGCGGTGACGGCGAAGTTCTGCGCCGTGCCGGCTGTGGAACCCGAAGGAAAGCCAGCGACCGACAAAACCTTGGCCGGGCCCGGGTTCACGGTGATGCCGCTCTGCGTGCCAGTGATGGTGGCGGTCACCGTATCGGTAGCGCTAATTGATTGGCTGCCTGCAGTCTTCAGCTTCACGGCGTTAAAGGCGTGCACACCGTTGTCCGCTCCCGTGCCGGTGGTGAACGTGTAGTCGCTTGGAAGATTGGCCTGGGGATCGGAGCTGGTGAAATGCACCGTGCCCGTGTAACCGGTCGCGGTGTTGCCAAAACTATCCTTGGCGGTGACGGTGAGTTTATTTCCGTCTCCGGCGTTTGTGGTGGCGGGATACCCGCTGACCGCCAGCGTGGAGGCCGTACTGCTGGTGACGGTGATCCCGGTTTGCGAGCCGTTGATGCTCGCCGTCACTGTGTCGGTTGCGGTGATCGATTGCGTGCCTGCGGTTCGCAATGTCGCGCCAAGCGAGAAGATGTGCGCACCGTTGTCAGCGGCAACGAAGGTGTAGTCCGCCGGCAGCACGGCCTGCGAATCGGAGCTCGTGAAGTGCACCGTGCCGGTGTAACCGGTGGCAACATTGCCGAAGTTATCTTGGGCGGTGACGGTCACGTCGTTGGCCGTGCCCGCACTAATTGACGACGGGAACCAGGAAACCAGTAACTGCTTGGCGGCTGCCGCAGTCACCGTGACGTTTCCCGATCCGAACTTGGTAGCGTCACTCGTGTCGGTGACTGTGATGGTTTGCGAACCCGCGGTTCTCAACTTCACCGCGCTGAAGTTGTGGCTCCCACTGTCGGCGGCTACGAAGGTGTAGTCGGCGGGAAGGACGGCCTGCGGGTCGCTGCTGGTGAAGTGGACCGTGCCGGTGTAAGTCGTGACGTTCGACCCGCCAGAATCCTTGGCTTTTACCGTAACGCTGAAACCATTGTTAGCCGTGGCAGTAGCCGGCGCAGTGACAGCAAAGTGGTCCAGGGGACCGGCATCGGTGAAAGTTATCTGCGCCTGCGAGCGCGCGCCTGTCACGGTCATGAAGAAGCGGACGTCAAGATCGTGTACTTCCGGCTGAAAGCTGGTGTTTTGGAAATTGCCAAAGGCATCCGCGACGGCAGTCAAGGTACGATCTGCGTGTTGCAGAGGCACTTCGTGAAGCAGGAGAGTGACAGTCTCTCCTGGCTGCCATCCCTTGCCCGTGATCGTGACCGTTTGCCCTGGGCTGTAGTCTGACTTGTCGGTTTTGACGGTTGCGAATCCATACGCTTCCGCGCTTGATTGGTTGCTTCCCCCCGCCACGAGGAGCATGCCATCCTGGGTGAGTGGGCTGCCAATAGCCCCGGAACGGGCTACGGACATGGATCCTGTGGCCTGGAAGGTTGCAGTCCACGACTGAAAGATCTCGGCAGCGGATAGATCAGCGCCGCTCGACTTCCCTCCAGCGATAAGCACACCATTATTCTTGGGCAGCAGAAAAGCCAGGTGCTGGCTGCGAGCAGTCGCCAGGGCCGAACCGGAAACTAACTGCCAGGAATCGGAAGCAGGTTGGTAGACCTCCGCCGATGCTAAGTCGCTGGTGCCGTCATTGCCGCCAATGGCGACGACCGTCCCATCCACCAGGGTGGTTAATGAATGACTGGCTCGAGCGATGTTAAGAGGAGAAGCGGAACTGACCTCTTTCAGTACAGGGTCATAGATCTCGGCGGACTTCAACACCGTTGCAGATCCGTCAGCGGCCACACTCGTGCCGCCCACCAATAAGATCCTGCCATCCTGGAGTGTTGCCGCGGCGTGGTTTTGTCTAGCGTCTCTGAGATTTCCCGCATAGGCAAACGTCGTGGCAGTTGGGTCGAAGATTTCGAGGGTCGAGCTCGGCCCGGAAGAGTTCTGGCCGCCAGCGAGCAGTACGGTCCCATCCGGCAGCGCCGACGCGGTGTGTCCAGTCCGCGATTCCGCCATGGCGCCCGCCGAGCTCCAACTACCGGTCGCGGGATCGTAGATCTCTGCAGAATTGGTGATGCCACTCGCCGTCGTTCCGCCGGTTACGAGCACGCGACCGTCAGTAAGTGCAATAGCTGCGTACCCCGTTCGTCCTTCAGACATCGGGGAGGCCGCCACGAATGATCCGTCAAGTGTGAAGATTTCCGTGCTGCTTAAGATGACCCCGCCCGCATCGCTACCTCCCGTCACGAAGACACGGCCGTCGGCAAGCGGCGCCGCGGCGGCCCCGCTCCTGACTTGTGTCATTGCGCTCATCGGCGCCCAAGTTCCACTGGCCACTTGCGGCACCGACGGTTGCAGAAAAACCGTAGCAAGAAGAAGACCTGCAATCAGCACGGCAGTTCGGCCTGCGATGTGTCTCACGGGCAACCTCGGAAGGCGCTGAATTGTAGGGGAGGCTATCCTTAACTAAATGCAAGAGAAATGGCCCGATTATCTTGACTTGGCCGAATAAGACAGGGGAGGAGCTGAAATCCTCATTGTTCGAGGGAATCGTTGGGATGTTGCGCTAGCTAAGAAATAATGTCAATATGAAACAATTTGCAAACTAAGCGCAATTGGATGCGCAGGATGAAGATGGCAACGAACGCAGGTCTAAGAACGGATCGAGGGCCATTACGGTCCACCTCGCGTCCATGCCGGTTCTTGCGAATGAAATGATTAGGGGCAAGGTCAGGCGGTTTCCAGTCCGCCGCCAGGAAAAGCGAGGCGAATCCCGCGAAGGACTGCCAAGCTGACGTAACTCACGGACGCCGCCGCTGTGCCTCGCCGGCCGCTCTCACCTCCGCCGACCGAAGTTGAGCGTCTCCTCGGTGATCGCCAGCAGCACTGCGGACGGCTCATTCGTGTTAGGGCGGGAGAACCTCGAGCCTGTGACGGTCAGGTTCTCCCTGCTGCAGAACGTTGCTTATGGGCCGGCGTACTCCACAACTTGAGAGACCTCAAGCATCTTGCTATGCTTGTTCATCGCAGCCATCATCTTGACTTTCTTACCGGCATGCGGCTTTACCATATCCTGGTTAGCGATGTTGTCGACCTTCCCATTGCTGTCGATGAATACAACGTCGCCTTCGGTCGCGGCGCAGGCCTTGTCGCAGGTGTTCTTACTGCCACTAGGTTTGACACACTCGGAATTGCAGAGCCAGCCGGTCATGGCGGAGCCTTTGCCCTCATCTTTGCCCTTGCTCATGTCATCCGCGTAGGCCGCGATTCCCATACACAGCATTGCGACGAATATCAGAACCATTCGCCTCATGGTTGTTCCTCCTGGAAGCTCAATTGGAGCTCGGCGATGAGACTCGGGATGCGTCAAAAGGTTTCACGCTGCCGTCTCCAAACTAAGGACAATCTGCCAGGCCCCCGCGACCGTACCAATGAAGAGTGAGGGCGGGAGACGCACTGAGCTTGGTTCCTCCGGCCGGAGGAACCGTTCCAGCCCAAGACGTCCTATCTTCGGCCCGAGCCGGCCCATTGCGTCTCCCGCGTTTTGTGGTTGGGTTCATGCGCGGTGGGATTCGGTGTCCTGCAATTAGTTTCGCGAAGCAGGCATTTACCGTTTTCCGGCTGGTGCTGTAACTAACCGGACACAGCCGAATCCCATACGCAAATGGAAATCAGGTCACAACACGGCGCGGCAGCGAGTACGCAGGCTGGGGTGTTAAGCGCACCGACGATCCATCCGCTCGAAAGCATTGTGAATACCTTCGCGGCGCATTGGCCCGAATACCTTATGGAAGCCGCCGAACTTGGGATATTCATGGTCTCGGCGTGCCTCTTCACCGTGGTGCTGGAGCATCCGTCATCGACGCTTCGGGTGGCGATTGCCAGTCCGATGCTGCGGCGCGTGCTGATCGGGTTGGCGATGGGGCTAACTGCGATCGCCATCGTTTATTCACCGTGGGGGAAGCAGTCGGGCGCGCATTTCAACCCGTCGGTCACGCTGACGTTCTTGCGGCTGGGAAGAGTAGCGCCCGTGGATGCGGCGTTTTATGTGGTCGCGCAATTTATCGGCAGCGTGGCTGGGGTGATGCTGGCCGCGGCCCTTCTGGGCAGCGTCGTAGGTGATAAGGCTGTACGTTATGCCGCGACGGTTCCTGGTCCGCGCGGCACAGCCATCGCTTTTGTCGCCGAGCTCGGCATTTCTTTTCTATTGATGACGGCAGTCCTTAGCTCGTCGAATTCGGCTCGTGTTGCGAAATTCACCGGCGTGATCGCCGGCGTGCTGGTGGCAATGTTCATCAGCTGCGAAGCGCCGTTTTCCGGGATGAGTATGAATCCCGCTCGCAGCTTCGCATCAGCGTTGCCGGCGCGCATTTGGGATGCACTGTGGATTTACTTCACGGCCCCGCCGCTGGGCATGCTGCTGGCCTCAGAGCTCTACTTACGTACTCGCGGAGCGGGCGCGGTCATCTGCGCCAAGCTCCATCACCATAACAATAAGCGCTGCATCTTCCGTTGCGGTTACGCCGCAACGAACAGCGGCGCGTCAATGTCGGGACCAATAAATCCATCACTTTCTCTAAAGGAGACTTAGTCGTGAGCAAGAAAACGCTTATCGCCATTGCTGTAATCGTGCTGGGCGGAATCGCCTGGTATGCCTTCCGTCCGGAGCGGTTGTTTGTGAACCAGCGAGTGAATGAGAGTTTACCCACCGCCCAGGCCGCTTCAACCACCAGGCCAATCGCCGCCGGAATGTTCCACGATGGCGCGCACAAGACCAGCGGCAACGCCGCCATCTACCAGGGCCAGGACGGCACGCGCATCCTGCGCCTGACCAACTTTGAAACATCCAACGGTCCGGATGTGCACGTATATCTCGTAGCCGCGGCCGACGCGCTCGACAACAAGAGTGTGACGGAGGCGGGATTCATCGATCTCGGCTCGATTAAAGGCAATGTCGGCGACCAGAATTATGAGTTGCCGGCCGAGGCCGACTCCGCCAAGTACCGCGCCGTGACCATCTGGTGCAAGCGGTTCTCGGTGAATTTCGGCACCGCTCCACTGGGCGGCGGTAACAGCGCTTCGCAAACGCTGCGTGCAACCGGCCAGTTCGAATCGGGCGCGCACAAGACCACTGGGCTCGCGATGATTCACGAACTGCCGGATGGCAAACGCATCCTGCGGCTGAGCGACTTCGAGACCTCAAACGGTCCTGATGTGCAGGTCTATCTGGTGAAGGCGAACGGCTCCAAGCCGGAAGCTGCGGTAAAGAAGGGTGACTTCGTAGACGTCGGTGCGCTGAAGGGAAACATCGGCGATCAGAATTACGACCTCGCCTCGAACGTCAACCTCGCTGACTACGACAGCGTCACGATATGGTGCCGGCGCTTCGGAGTCAACTTCGGAACTGCAGCCCTGAAGCCGGCGGATCGGGCAACGACCGCCATGATGAGGTAGGCGATGATCTCCGCGAACCACTATGACGTGGTCATCATTGGAACCGGGGCGGGCGGTGGCACTCTGGCCTACCGCCTGGCCCCGTCCGGCAAGCGCATCCTGTTGCTGGAGCGCGGAGACTATGTGCCCCGCGAGAAGGACAACTGGAGCACCCGCGCCGTCAACCTGGAAGCCAAGTACAACACCAAGGAATCCTGGTTTGACAAGTACGGAAAGGCGCTCCACCCGCACACCAATTATTACGTGGGCGGCAACACCAAGTTCTACGGGGCCGCGCTGTTCCGGCTGCGCAAAGAAGACTTCGGCGAGTTGCGCCATCATGACGGCATCTCGCCGGCCTGGCCGATCTCCTACGACGAGTTGGAACCTTATTATCTGGAAGCTGAGCGTCTCTACCAGGTGCACGGCAATCGCGGAGAGGATCCCACCGAGCCCGCGGCCAGCGGTCCTTATGCCTATCCGGCGGTCAGTCATGAGCCGCGCATCCAGCAGCTCAGCGATGATTTCGCACAGGCGGGACTCAAGCCCTTTCATGTGCCGATCGGCGTCATGCTGGATGAGAAGAACTCGCGCACCAGCCGATGCATTCGCTGCTCCACCTGCGACGGCCATCCGTGCCTGGTGCAGGCGAAGTCCGACGCTCAGGTGGTCTGCGTGGATCCCGCGCTTGCCTATCCCAATGTCGACCTGCTCACGAATGCTTATGTATCCCGCTTGGAAACCAGCGAGTCGGGACGGGAGATCACCAAAATAATCGTTCAGCACGATGGCACGACCGAAGAATTCTCGGCGGACATCGTGGTTTCATCTTGCGGCGCCATCAACTCCGCGGCGCTGCTGTTGCGTTCCGCTAATGAGAGGCATCTACGCGGCCTGGCCAACGGCTCCGACACCGTCGGAAGGCACTATATGGGCCACGTGAACTCGGTGCTGATGGCCATTTCCAAGTGTCCCAATCCGACCATCTTTCAAAAGACGCTTGGAGTGAATGACTTCTATTTCGGGTCGAGCGATTGGGAATACCCCATGGGCCACATCTCGTTTGTGGGCAAGCTCGACGCCGATACCCTGCGCGCCGGCGCACCCGCCATTGCGCCAGGATGGACGCTGGAGCTGATGGCCACGCATTCGCTCGACTTCTGGCTCACGTCGGAGGATCTGCCCGATCCCGACAACCGCGTAACGCTCAATCGCAATGGCGAAATCGTGCTGAGCTATACGCCCAACAACACGCAGGCGCACGACCGCTTGCAAGCCAAGCTCAAGCAGGCGATGAAGCAGACGAACTGCAGCATCCATGGCCACGAGTGTCACCAGGGATTGTTCGCGCGCAACCTTTATCTAGGGCAGACCATTCCGCTCGCGGGGGTGGCGCACCAGAATGGCACCATCCGCTTCGGGCACGACCCCAGGACCTCTGCGCTCGACCCGAATTGCAAAGCTCACGAAGTCGACAACCTGTACGTAGTGGATGCAAGCTTCTTCCCCTCATCCGGGGCGGTGAATCCCGCGCTGACCATTATGGCCAACGCGTTGCGGGTGGGCGACCACCTTTTGGAGCGGATGGCGGCGCGCACCGTCGCGATCGAGCCCATGATCACCAAAAGTGACCCGAAGGTCACTGCGTGAAACTTCGTTTGCCAGCACGGGCTACGGGCCTGCTTATCGCGCTGGTCATTCTGGGCGGCGCGGTGCAGGCCCAGCGGCTGAAGGCCACGCGCGTCGAGGCCGCCGGCTTCACCGTCTCCGACGCGGATCGCTCGGTTGATTTCTACTCGCGCGTGCTGCAGTTCAAGAAAGTCGGCGATCTCCGAACCGCCGATGCCCGCGTCATTCGGATGCAACTGGGCGAGGAGCAGATCGAAATCACGCAATACGACCACAAAGGCCAGCCCTTCCCCGCAGATTCTCATAGCAACGATCACTGGTTCCAGCATGTGGCAATCGTGGTCAGCGACATGCAAAAGGCCTACGCGGTGCTGCGGCAGAACCGGGTGCGCCATGCCTCGAGCGCGCCGCAGCGGCTGCCGGATTGGAACGCGAACGCTGCTGGCATCGAGGCTTTTTATTTTCGCGATCCGGACGGTCACTATCTGGAGCTGATCCATTTTCCGGCTGGCAAAGGCGACCCGAAGTGGCAGCGGCCATCCGACAAACTGTTTCTTGGGATCGATCACACTGCGATCGTAGTCGCCGATACCGATCAAAGTCTGCGCTTCTATCGCGACCTGCTGGGGATGCGCATTGCCGGTGAGAGCGAGAACTACGGCGTCGAGCAGGAGCACCTGAATGGAATTTTCGGAGCCCACCTTCGGATAACTTCACTGCGTGCCGGACAGGGCCCTGGAATCGAGCTGCTGGAGTATCTTTCGCCCCCCGATGGTCGGGACATTCCCAACGACCTTGGCGTCAACGACATCGCGCACTGGGAAACCCGAGTTGAGGTTGACGGCAACGCCAGCGAACTTTCGCAGGCCCTTAACGCCCCCCGGCGGGCTGCTGCGGGCGGAGGCGATGAAATCCTTGTCCAGGACCCCGACCGGCACGTCATCATTTTGCACGGTACGAAACCAAATGCCCTCTCGCGCATCACACCGGCCAACGAAGGAGATCAGTAATGACGGCAGAGCAGCGACGCCTGGACGAATCGAACGCGCGTATCAAGCACTGGAAGCGCTGGGGCCCTTATCTCAGCGAGCGCGCCTGGGGAACGGTGCGCGAGGATTACAGCGCGAACGGAACCGCGTGGGAATATCTGGCTCACGATCACGCTCGCTCGCGGGCATATCGCTGGAATGAAGATGGCATTGCCGGCATCTGCGACCGCCATCAGTACATTTGCTTTGCCGTGGCGTTGTGGAACGGCCGCGATCCCATCCTCAAGGAGCGCATCTTCGGCCTCACCGGCAACGAGGGCAATCACGGCGAGGACGTTAAGGAATATTACTTCTACCTCGACAGCACGCCCACGCACTCCTACATGAAGTATCTCTACAAATATTCCCAGCTCGAGTTTCCATACACAGAGCTGGTCGAAGAGAATCGCCGCCGCGGAAAGCTGGATCCGGAATACGAGCTGCTCGACACCGGCATCTTCAACCGCGATCGCTACTTCGATGTTTTCGTCGAATACGCAAAGGGGGACGTCGAGGACATCTTGGTCTGCATCACCGTGGTCAATCGCGGTCCGGAGGCGGCGCGCCTGCGGCTGCTGCCCACGGTGTGGTTCCGCAACACATGGTCGTGGGGACTTGAAGAACCGCGGCCCATGCTGAAAGGCGAGGCGGGATTGGGCGATCCCGCCATCGAACTGCTCGACCCCGCCTACGGACAGCGCTGGCTATATTGTGAAGGATCGCCCCAACTGCTGTTCGCCGAGAACGAGACGAACTTCAGCCGGTTGTTCGGGACGAAAAATCCGTCGCCCTACGTCAAGGATGGGATCAACGACTACGTGGTGCACAGTAAGCCAGATGCGGTCAATCCGGCGCTGGTGGGCACAAAGGCCGCCGCCGACTACGACCTTCTGCTGGCGCCGGGCGAAAGCCGCTCCATTCGCCTGAGGCTGACCGACAAGCAGCCTGCCACGCCGCATCGGGCGTTCGGACCTGAGTTCGACCGCATCTTCGGACTCCGCAGGCGCGAGGCAGATGAGTTCTACGCCGAAGTGATCCCGCAAGACCTAACGTCTGACGCCAAGAACGTCATGCGGCAGGCATTCGCAGGCATGCTCTGGTCGAAGCAGTTTTATCACTATGAGATCGAGAAGTGGCTAGAGGGCGATCCCGGTTTTCCTTCCCCACCGGCGGAGAGAAAGTACGGCCGCAACCAGGCCTGGACGCACCTCTACAATGCCGACGTTATCTCCATGCCCGACAAATGGGAGTATCCCGTGGTATGCCGCGTGGGACCTGGCTTTCCACTGCGTGCCGCTGGCCTTGGTTGATTCTGACTTCGCCAAGGAGCAGCTCACACTGTTGCTGCGCGAGTGGTACATGCACCCCAACGGCCAACTTCCCGCCTACGAGTGGGCGTTCGGCGACGTTAATCCGCCAGTGCATGCCTGGGCGGCGTGGCGCGTCTACAAGATCGAGAAGAAACGAACTGGCAAAGGCGATCGCGCATTCCTGGAACGCGTTTTCCACAAGCTGCTGCTGAATTTCACCTGGTGGGTGAACCGCAAGGACGCCGAAGGGATGAACATCTTCCAGGGCGGCTTCCTCGGCCTCGACAACATCGGCGTCTTCGATCGCAGCGCCATGCTGCCTACCGGCGGCCATCTCGAACAGTCCGACGGTACAAGCTGGATGGCGATGTACACACTCAATCTGCTCGCTATCGCGCTGGAGCTGGCGAGCGAGAATTCTGCGTATGAGGACGTGGCCAGCAAGTTCTGGGAGCATTTCGTCTACATCGCCCACGCCATGAACAATCTCGGCCAGAACAATATGGGCCTGTGGAATGAAGAGGACGGCTTCTACTATGACGGGCTGCACCTGCCCGATGGCAGCAGTATCCCGATGAAGATTCGCTCCATGGTCGGCCTGATTCCGCTATTTGCCGTCGAAACCCTGGAGCCGGAGCTTCTCAACCGCATGCCCGCTTTCCGGCGACGGCTGGAATGGTTCATCGACAACCGTCCCGACCTGACCAAGAACGTGGCCTGCATGCGAACGGCGGGCCGAGGTGAGCGCCGGCTGCTCTCCATCGTGGATGGAACGAAGTTGCGCCGGATCCTGCAATCGATGCTGGATGAATCGGAGTTTTTCTCTCCCCACGGCATTCGCAGCGTCTCCCGTTATCACCGCGAGCACCCGTACGTACTGAATGTCAACGGCGCGGAGCATCGCGTGGATTACGATCCCGCGGAATCCCGCACCGGGCTGTTCGGTGGGAATTCCAACTGGCGCGGGCCGGTGTGGTTTCCGCTGAACTATCTGTTGGTCGAGTCTCTCCAGAAGTTCCACCACTACTTCGGCGACGACTTCAAAGTGGAATGCCCCACCGGCTCGGGGCGGTACATGACGCTATGGCAGGTCTCGCAGGAACTGTCACAGCGGCTGAACCGCACCTTCCTGCGCGACCGCGAGGGGCGGCGTCCCGTGTATGGCGATTGGGAGAAGTTCCAGACCGATCCGCACTGGCGCGATCTTGTGCTGTTCTTCGAATACTTCCACGGCGACACCGGGCGAGGCGTAGGCGCCAATCACCAGACTGGCTGGACCGGGCTGGTCGCCAAGATGCTGCAACAAAGCGGCGAGCGAAAGAGCGTCACCATCACTGCGGCGCAGGCCGCGAGACGATAGGAGAGATGAAATGAAGGCCATCGCAGTTTTCCCTGGAAAGCCCGGCAGCGTGCACTTGGCCGATTTGCCGAAACCGTCGGTGAATGATGTGTCCAACGGCCGCGGCGTCCTGGTCAAAGTGCTGCGCGTCGGCGTGGACGGCACCGACAAGGAGATCAACGCCGCCGAATACGGCGCTGCGCCGCCGGGATACAACTTCCTGGTGATTGGGCACGAGAGTTTTGGCCAAGTGGTCGAGGTCGGGCCGAACGTTACCGAACTGAAGCCAGGCGACTACGTGGTGGCGACCGTGCGGCGTCCGGGGTCGAGCATCTACGACCAGATCGGCACCTACGACATGACTACCGACGATACGTATTACGAGCGCGGCATCAACCTGCGCCACGGCTATCTCACCGAGTACTACATGGACGACGCCGAGTACATCGTCAAAGTCCCGCAGGGATTGCGGAATGTCGGCGTGCTGCTTGAGCCGTTCACGGTGGTGGAGAAGGGAATTGCCCAGGCATACGAAATTCAGCGGCGCCTGCGCGTGTGGCGTCCCAAGCGTGCGGCGGTCATGGGAGCGGGCACCATTGGGCTGCTGGCGACGCTTGCCCTGCGCCTGCGCGGCATCGACGTGACTACGTTCGCTCTGAACCCGAAGCCCAATACGAATGCGGAGCTGGTGGAGACACTGGGCGCTCGTTATCTCTCAACCAGGGGAACGCCGATCACCGCCGGCGCACGGCAGTTCGGGCCCTTCGACGTGATCTTCGAGGCAACGGGCGCGTCTTCCGTTGTATTCGACAGCATGCAAGCACTGGGTAAGAACGGCGTGCTCGTGCTTTCGAGTGTCACCGGCGGAGATCGCATGATTCAGGTGCCCGCCGACCGCATCAACCTCGATTTCGTACTCGGCAACAAGGTGATGGTCGGCACCGTGAACGCCAACCGTGAATACTTCGAAGCCGGTGTGCGCGACATGGCGCAGGCGGAGGCGGAGTATCCGGGATGGCTGGGCCGCCTGCTCACGCATCCGGTTGCCGGACTGGAGAACGTGCAGGAACTGTTCGAGAAGCTTTCGGGCGCCAAGGGCGCGATCAAGGTGTACTGCGAAGTTGCCGCAATGGAAAAGGAGCAGTCATGGGCACAGAGCGCCGCACGCGCGTCGTGATCCTCGGTGGCGGGTTCGGCGGACTGTACGTCGCGCTCGAACTGGAGAAAACGCTCGCTCGCGATCCGAATGTTGAGATCACGCTGATCAATCGGGAGAACTTTTTCCTGTTCACGCCCATGCTGCACGAGGTTGCGGCGAGCGATCTCGACCTGACCAACATCGTCAACCCGGTGCGCAAGCTGCTACGGCGCGTGAACTTCTTCGCCGGCGATGTGGAGCGGATCAACCTGGAGCGCAAGACCGTCCAGGTATCGCACGGGTTTGACCATCATCATCACGAGATGCCGTACGACCACCTGGTGGTCGCGCTCGGTTCCATCACTAACTTCTACAACCTGCCGGGGCTAGAAGAACGAGCGCTGACCCTGAAGTCGCTGGGGGACGCGATCCACCTGCGGAATCGGCTCATCGCGCACTTGGAAGAGGCGGACACGGAATGCTGCGCTGCCGTCCGCGAGCCGCTGATGACGTTCGTGGTCGCCGGCGGCGGTTTTGCAGGAGTTGAGACCATCGCCGGCATCAACGATTTCGTCCATCATGCTCTGCGGTTTTATCCAAACCTGAAGAACATGGACGTGCGGATGGTGCTGGTGCATCCCGGGCCGGTGATCCTGCCGGAGTTGGGCGACAAGCTGGGCGCTTACGCGCAGAAGAAACTTGCCGAACGCGGCGTGGAGATTCGAGTCAACACCAAAGTGACCGCTGTCGCCGATGACGGAGTCAGGTTGAGCGATGGCACTTTCGTGTGCTCGAAGACACTGATCTGGACCGCGGGTACTTCGCCCAATCCGCTGCTGGCCTCGCTCCCGTGCACCATGGACCGCGGCCGCATGCTGGTGGACGAAACCCTCGAGGTCAAGGGCTGGCCGGGCGTTTGGGCGCTGGGCGATTGCGCTCTCGTGCCCGACGTTCACACCGGCAAGTACTGTCCGCCAACGGCGCAACATGCACTGCGGGAAGGCCGCGTGCTCGCACGCAATATAACTGCCACGGTGCGGGGTGGCAGCAAGAAACGATTCTCGTTTAAGACCATTGGCCAACTGGCGGCGATCGGCCGGAGGACGGGTGTGGCCAGCATCTTCGGCTTTAATTTCTCCGGATTTATTGCCTGGTGGATGTGGCGGACCATTTACCTGAGCAAGCTGCCGCGCTTCGAGAAGAAGCTGCGCGTCGCGCTCGATTGGACCCTCGACTTGGTGTTCTCCAAAGACCTGGTGCAGTACCTCACCTTCCGCGCTCCCAGCGTCTCCGAGGACGAAGGCTCCGAACCGCCACGGGTCGCTCAGGCGGCCGGGGCAAGGAGTGGAAGATGATCAGCTTCGGACGAGACACCTGTGGCGACCTCGATGCAGCGCTCGATCGCGAGTGGCTGGAGACGAACGGACTCGGCGGGTTCGCTTCCTCCACCATCGCGGGGCTGAACACGCGGCGCTACCACGGCTTGCTCGTAGCCGCGACCAAGCCTCCGGTCGGCAGGATGGTGCTGCTGTCCAAGCTTGAAGAAACGCTGATCATCGACGGGAAGAGCTTCGACCTGTCAGCGAACCAGTATCCCGGAGTGATTCATCCGCAGGGCTACCAGTACCAGACTCGCTTCCGCCTGGATCCATTCCCCGTCTTCACCTACCAGGTGGAGGGAGTGGAGATCGAGAAATCTGTCTTCATGGTGCAGGGCGAGAACACGACTGTCGTTCAGTACCAACTGAAGACGCCGCACAATTCGGTCCGGCTTGAAGTGCGGCCGCTGATCGCCTTCCGCGATTATCACAACACGACGCACGAGAATGGAGGGCTGGATTCACGCGTGGCATCTGAGGCCGGCGTGGTGAGCGTGGCCCCATATCCCGGCCTGCCGCGGCTTTATTTCGCGCACGGTGCCGATGTAGTGGACGGCGGCAGCGGCTGGTACCGCAATTTTGAATATCGTACCGAGCAGGAGCGCGGGCTGGACTATCGCGAGGATCTTTTCAATCCGCTACTGATGCGGTTTGATCTCAGCCGGCAATCCGCCACGGTTATCGCTTCAACCGAATGCCACGATGTCCGCGAAGCTCAACGGCTGCGAAGAAGCGAGATCGCCCGCCGTGCCGCGGTCGCCGATTCTTCTCCGGTAAAGGACGATACTGGTGCGCTCGCTGGTCAGTGCTGCCGGCCAGTTCATTGTGGCTCGCGGTGAGCAGAAGACGGTCATCGCGGGGTATCACTGGTTCAGCGACTGGGGACGGGACACCATGGTCTCTCTTCCCGGCCTAACGCTGGCGACCGGCCGTTTCGATATAGCGCGCAGCATCCTGCTGGAGTTTTCCAAACACGTGGACCAGGGCATGCTGCCCAACCGCTTTCCCGACGCCGGCGAACAACCGGAATACAACACCGTCGACGGGACGCTCTGGTACCTTCGAGGCGATTCGCGCCTACGTGGAGTACACCGCCGATTACGAGTTTGTCCGCAAGAATCTCTATGACGTGCTCACGGACATCATCGCCTGGCACGTCCGCGGCACGCGCTACGGCATTCGCGTCGATGACAGCGGGCTGCTGGCCTCGGGCGCGCCTGGAGTGCAGCTCACCTGGATGGACGCCAAGGTCGGCGACTGGGTCGTGACGCCCCGTTACGGCAAGCCGGTCGAAATCCAGGCGCTCTGGTACAACGCGCTGCGCACCATGGAGGACTTTGCCGCGCGCTTCGCCGACGCCGCCGCCCAGAAGCGATACGCGAAGATGGCCACGGTAGCCCGCTGGAGCTTTAATCGCCTGTTCTGGAATGAAAGTGCCGGATGTCTCTACGACGTGGTGAACGGCGGACCGCCGGATGCGTCGATTCGGCCCAATCAGATCCTGGCGGTCAGCTTGAAACACAGCATGCTTCCGCCAGAACGCGCCGCCGCGGTGGTCGAGGTTGTCGCCCGCGAACTCCTGACACGTTATGGCTTGCGCACGCTCAGCGCGAGCGACCCGCACTATATCGGCCACTACGGCGGCGACCAATACGCGCGCGATTCTGCCTACCATCAGGGCACGGTGTGGCCCTGGCTGATGGGGCCGTTTCTGTCGGCATATATAAAGGTTCGAGGCGGGACGGCTGAAGCTCGAGCGCAGGCCGCAAAGTGGCTGGAGCCTTTTCGCACGCATCTGCGCGAGGCCGGCCTGGGACAGGTGTCGGAGATCCTGGACGGCGATCTGCCGCACCGTCCGCGGGGCTGTATCGCGCAGGCGTGGAGCGTGGCGGAACTGCTGCGAGCCGCCGTTGAAGAAGTGTTTGGCGTCAAGACGATGGAACCGGCGGCAGGCCCTGAGCAGCCCGTCAAACGCCTGGCCTCTTCGGCATAACCTGCTGGCTCGAAGACGTGGATGGAATCAAGCTGGGCGGGTTCCGGACAAGAGAGAACGGCTACTTCACGGCCCGACCCGGGTGCGGAGCGGGATGCTTGATGCAGCCGGGCTCGGTGGAGCGAAAGATACGCATCGTCCCGGATTCCTTCCTGTACAGGCAGACTTCTTGACCGCGGACCGAGGGAAGCTGACTACCTTTCCGCGCTGATCCGCCGGCACCCATTGTCGGTTCGGTCTGAAGTTCTGCGGAACGTAGAATTCGATCACTCGCGCCATAACCCACCGCCTCATTCTGATCTCCGGCCGAGTCTGATTCGACCGGAGCCTGTTGTCATGAATGAGATTCGAGACCCTCAGGCGAGGTGACACAGGCGTGCATCCGCGCCGTAACGTAACTTTTCTGAGCGCGCCGAATCATACGTGCGCAACACAATTCGCCAGGAGGACTGCTCATGAGATTTCTAAATCGCGCGCGCACCGTACAGATTGCGGCGCTTTCTCTCCTGGTGGCGGGACTGCTGCTAACCGGCACAAGTTTCGCCGCCGATGCCCACACCACAACCGTTTTCAAGGGTGTCAAAGTCAACGCTGGAACCGTGACCCATTCGAAGCAGGGCGGCAAGAACGTGCTGACTCTCTCGGATGACTTCAAGGTGCCCGATACTCCCGATCCGCACTGGCAGGTGGTGGACTCCAAGGGCCGGGTCTATCAACTCGACCGCCTGCAGGCCAAGGATGGAAAGTACAACAAGTCGATCGTTCTCCCCTCATACATCCACGACGTGGTAAAGGTGCAGATCTGGTGCGCCTTTGCGGAGGCTCTGCTGGGGGAAGCATCGTTCAGTTCGCCGGTGATGTAGGCCGGCAATCTCAAGACCGGCTGATTTGCTGATGCGAGTACCCGCAAACCAGGCGTATGGGGGAGAACAGGTCAGCCGGGAAGGATTAAGTCATGAAAAAAATTACGGAAGAATTGGTACTGCCGCTGCTAGTCGTGCTTATTTTCTGGGCGAACAGCGCCAGCGCTCAAGTCGCAGCCAAGAAGTCTTTGACTCTGGAAGGCGCGCGCCGGGTGATCGCCGCAGCCCAGGCCGAGGCGAAACGCGTCAACGCGCCCGGTGGAGTGGTTGCCGTGGTTGACGATGGCGGCAACCTGATGGCGCTGGAACGCCTGGACGGCACCTTCTCAGCCGGTGCCAACATCTCCATCGGCAAGGCGCGCACGGCTGTCATGTTCAAGAAGCCCACCCGGTTCTTCGAAGAACTGATCAATTCCAGCGGGAAGGGCCGCACCGTGATGACTACGGTGGAGGGCTTCACACCGCTCATCGGCGGGATTCCCATCATGGTGGATGACCAGATCATCGGCGGAGTGGGCGTGAGCGGTGCAGCGTCGGCGCAGCAGGATGAAGAGCTCGCCATCGCCGGAGCCGGGGCCGCGAAGAACTTCGGGAATGGCTCGCTCTCCACTGCCGCCATCACGTACTTTGACAAGGACCAGGTGGCAGCAGCGTTCGCGAAGGGGACGGTCCTCTTCGATGGCAGCGACGGCCGCAATTACATGGTCCATGCCAGCCGGCGCGAAGGGCCGGGCCTGGCGGAAATCCACACGAAAGACGCCGACGTGATCTACGTGCTCAGCGGCAAGGCCACCTTCGTCACTGGAGGGACTGCCCTGGAACCCAAAACTGTCGCTCCCGACGAGATCCGCGGCAAAGCGATCGAAGGCGGCCAAACGCGGGAAATCGCCCAGGGCGACGTGATCATCGTTCCCAACGGCGTTCCGCACTGGTTCAAGGAAGTGTCATTGCCGTTCACCTACTACGTGGTGAAGGTGCGATAAGGGAGATGGCCATGAGAACCCGACTCGCTTTCCCCGTTCTCGCGTTGCTCGCCACCGTGACGTGCGTTGCGGCCGCACAGTCGGTCCAGGACCCGCCGTTCGGAAAGCCGGACGCCGTTATCGACCTGGCCACGCGTGAGGGTACGAGCCTGGTGAAAGGCGAGTGGCGCTACAGCGACACGAAGATCATCGAAGTCGACTCTCATGGCCCGGGAGCGGACCTGAAACCCTCAGGCGCTCCCATCAAAACCTACGACTACATACCGCACGCAGGCCCGGCCGACTTCGATGACTCGCACTGGCCGATCATCGACCCCGCCACGCTGGACGCGCGCCGCTCAACCGGCAAACTGTGCTTCAACTGGTACCGCATCAAGGTAACGATCCCGGAGAAGATTGCAGACTTCGATCCGACCGGATCAACGGTCGCGTTCGAGATCGTCATCGACGATTACGCCGAAGTATGGGTAAACGGGAAGCTGCCGCGGGTGCTGGGCCAGACGGGTGGGCCGGTGATCAAGGGCTTTAACGCGCCCAACCGCGTGATTATTGGTCGCAACGTCAAACCTGGGCAGCAGATACAGCTCGCCGTGTTCGGCGCGAACGGGCCCATCTCTTATGCGCCAGACAATTTCATCTGGATCAAGTCGGCGACCCTGGACTTCTACAAGTCGCCGAGGGTCGGCATCCCGCAAAAAACCGAGATCCGGCGGGTGGATGTGGCCCTGGACGAGATTGTCGCGCCGGACACTAGAATCGAGAAGCTGGCCGGCGGTTTTCTGTTCACCGAGGGCCCGATCTGGGTCCCTGCCGGCGGTGATTCCGACGGCTACCTGCTTTTCAGCGATCCCAACAACAACCTCATTTATCGCTGGACGCAGGACGGCCAGCTATCGATCTATCGCACGAAGAGTGGCTATTCCGGGCCGAACATCAGCGAATACGGGCAGCCCGGCTCGAACGGCCTCACCCTCGATAATGAAGGCCGCCTTACCATCAACCAGCACGGCAATCGGCGCGTGGTGCGCCTGGAGAAAAACGGGCAGGTCACCGTGCTTGCCGACAACTACCAGGGCAAGCGGTTGAACAGCCCGAACGACCTGGTTTACAAGTCGGATAGTTCGCTCTATTTCACTGATCCGCCGTTCGGGCTGCCGAAATTCTTCGACGACCCGCGGAAAGAACTGCCCCATAGCGGCGTATTCCGCGTCTCGCCCGACGGCAAGAACCTTCAGTTACTGACCACAGAGCTGAACGGACCCAACGGGCTCGCCTTTTCGCCGGACGAGAAATACTTCTACGTGGACAATTGGGACGAGAAGAAGAAAGTCATCCTGCGCTACGAGGTAAAGGCTGACGGTACGCTGGCCAACGGCAAGGTCTTCTTCGACATGACCAGCGCGCCCGGCGAAGACGCTCTGGACGGGATGAAAGTGGATCAGAAGGGCAACCTCTACGTCTCCGGTCCGGGCGGGCTGTGGATCATTTCCCCGGAGGCCAAGCACCTCGGCACGATCATCGGCCCCGAGCACCCCCACAACATGGCCTGGGGCGACGATGACGGGAAAACCCTCTACCTCTGCGCCCAGAGCGGCCTGTACCGGATTCGCCTGGGAATCCCGGGAATCCGGCCCGGAGCACCGAATCCGGCATTGGCCGGGAAATAGGAGTTCTGTAGCCCGGTTTGATACGATGGCGGACACATCGTCCGCTCAGGGAGACTGGGAGTGTGGGCTCCGGTACCGGAGAACGAAGCAGGAACGCCTCAACGCCTTGCGTCGCTACGCCATTCTGGACACGTTGCCGGAAGCGGCATTTGACCGCGTGGCCGAACTGGCTGCCAGCATCTGCGCCGCGCCCATCGCGCTGGTGAGTCTGATCGATTCCGAGCGCCAGTGGCTCAAAGCGAAGGTCGGTCTTACTCTCAGCGATACCCCGCGAGACGTCGCCTTTTGTGCCCATGCCATCGTTGAGCGAGATTTGTTCGTGGTTCCCGATGCCTCTGCCGACGAGCGTTTTGCCGCGAATCCCCTGGTCACTGCGCCTCCCAAGATACGCTTTTATGCCGGCGCTCCCCTGATCACTCCCGACGGCTTCGCCGTGGGCACGCTGTGCGTTCTCGATCATGTTCCGCGCCAGTTGAGCGACCAGCAGCAGCAAGCGCTGCGGGTGCTGAGCTCTCAGGTGGTGGCGCAGCTTGAGTTGCGCAAGACCAGAGACGATCTCAGCCGCACGCAGACCGAAGCGAGTTCGACCGGGCAAGCCCTGCGTGCCAGCGAAGAATTCAAGAGCCGCCTGGTTGCCTGCAGCCGCGACTGCATCAAGGTGCTCGACCTCGAGGGCCGTCTGCTGTTCATCAACGAAGGCGGCATGGAAGTGCTCGAGATCTGCGATCTCGCGCCGTTTCTGAACACTTCCTGGGTCGAGTTTTGGGGAGACACGGACCACCAATCGGCGCAAGCCGCCTTGGAAGCGGCTCGGAACGGCCGGATAGGCCGGTTCACCGGATACTTCGAGACCGTCGCAACCAGGCAGCCCCGCTGGTGGGACGTGGTGGTGAGTCCTATCCGCGATGCCGAAGGCAGACCGGAAAAGCTGCTGGCGGTATCGCGCGACGTCACCGCGCAAAAGCAGAGCGAAGAGGCTTTGAGGGATGCCCATCAGTTCAACCAGGAGATCATCGCGTGCGCTGCCGAAGGCATCATCGTCTACGACCTCGAACTGCGCTATGTGGTCTGGAACCCCTTCATGAAGCAGTTGACCGGAAGGCGCGCAGAGGAGGTGCTCGGGAAATGCGCGCTTGACCTTTTCCCCTATCTTCGCGAGAACGGCATGGAGGCCGGCTTACGGCGCGCCCTGCAGGGGGAAATGGTGCAGCTTCCCGACGTTCTCCTGCACATGCCGAGAACAGGTCGGGACGTTTGGGAGTCATGCACCTATGCTCCCCATCGCGATGCCGAGGGCAACATCGTGGGCGTGATTGCGATGGTGCGCGACGTGACCGAACGGCACATCGCCGAGGAAACTTTTCGCCTCATCGTGGTCGGCACGGCTGGGGCAACGGGCGCGGACTTTTTCCAGAGTTTGGTGCAACACATGGCCGCGGCCCTGCGCGCGCGCTATGCCTTTGTTGCCGCATGCGACGATCAGAAGCATGCCCGCTCGCTCGCCTTTTGGAAGGGCAACGGCTTCGGTGAAGGCTTCGAGTTCGATATCGCCGATACGCCTTGCGAAAAGGTGCTTCACGGCGAGGTCTGCCAATACCGAGAGGGACTACAAGCACTCTTTCCACTGGATAAGGGGCTGGCCGACTGGCAGGCGGAAAGCTACCTCGGCGTTCCCATGCTGGACCGCGACAAGCGCGTGATCGGCCACATCGCAATCCTCGACGACAAGCCCATGGACGCCGACCCGCGCGCCACCGACCTGGTAAAGATCTTTGCCTCTCGCGCGGCTGCCGAATTGAAGCGGCAGAAGGCGGAAGATGGGCTGCAGGCCGCCTTGCAGGAAGTCCAGCGGCTGCAGAAGCAGCTCGAAGCGGAAAACGTCTATCTCCAGGAAGAAATTCGCAAAGAACACAACTTCGATGAGATTGTGGGCAACAGCCCAGCACTTTTGGAGGTCCTGCGGAAGATCGAGACCGTTGCCCCGACCGATTCTACCGTCTTGATCCTGGGCGAGACGGGTTGCGGCAAGGAACTGATTGCCCGTGCAGTTCACAGCCGAAGCGCGCGCAAGCATCGGCCGCTGGTGAAGCTGAATTGTGGCGCCATTCCCACGGGACTGGTGGAAAGCGAACTCTTCGGGCACATGAAAGGCGCATTCACGGGTGCGCTGGAACGCCGGGTGGGGCGCTTTGAGCTGGCCGACGGCGGAACGCTCTTTCTCGACGAGGTCAGTGAGCTTCCGCTGGATACTCAGGTCAAGCTGCTGCGGGTGCTGCAGGAGCATGAATTCGAACCCCTCGGATCGAGCCGAACGATGCGTGTAAATGTCCGCATCATCGCCGCCAGCAATCGCGACCTGGAAAAGGCGGTGCAGGAAGGCCGGTTCCGCGCCGACCTTTACTATCGGCTTAACGTTCTACCCATGGCCTTGCCGTCGCTCCGGCAGCGCCGGTCCGACATACCGATTCTGACCTCATTCTTTGTCGACCGCTTCAGCCGGCAATTTGGCAAGCGCATTACCGGCGTCTCCCAGGACTCGATGGAGCTGCTGTCGAGATACAACTGGCCAGGCAATATTCGAGAGTTGCAGAACGTAGTTGAGCGAGCAGTGGTGCTGTCGTCGGGACCAGTGTTGAAGTTAGGGCCTGACTTGTTGCCGTCCTCAAGCGCACCTGCGCCCGGGGAGGAAGTGGTGCCCACTAGCGTGGCCGGGCAAGGTGGGAACGGACGCAGTCAGCATGCTTCTCTCGAGGACGTAGAGAAGCGCCACATCATTGAAGTCCTTAAGCAGACCGGCTGGGTGATCGAAGGCCCGCGCGGCGCGGCCAAGATTCTCAGCCTGCATCCCAACACCCTCCGCAGCCGCATGAAGAAGCTCGGAATCGAGCGATCCACCGCTGTCTAGTCCCCACGAAATGTCGTAGCCACGAGGCTCTGCCGGCAGCATCCACGAAATGCCGTGGCATGTGTCCAACCCTCCTTCCGACTCTCTTTCGTAAGTAACAGTGCAATTGGAAGTTAGCACGTGTCGCCAATCCGAGGCGTCTGGCCGCCTTCGTGCCTTAGTCACGGTCATCGAGGGGGAACATCAGCGGTGCTGAGAATTTCGGTCATCACGGATTCGGACCAGAACACGCGGTTGCAGATCGAGGGATGGTTGGTGGGCCCTTGGGTGGAAGAGCTTCGTCGCCTGAGCAGCAGCGCGCTTTCGGAGTCGAAGGGCCTGACGTTGGATCTGGAGAAGCTCTTCTTCGTGGACTCCGACGGCGTCGCACTGTTGCGCGAGCTGTCAACCAGGAACGTCGCCCAGCTCAACTGCTCCCCGTTCATCCAGCAACAACTAAAGGAGACCGCCGCATGCTAACGATGAACAATGAAGAGACCCGGCTGAGAGACGGCTGCGCAACAACTGCCGAAGACGCACCCGCGAGTGAGAGGCGTCTGATCGAGCGCGTGCAGAACGGGGACAACGAGGCCTTCTACGAACTGGTGCAGCCTTACGAGCGCGGGGTCTACCTGGCTGCTCTCTCGGTCGTGCGTAACGACGCCGATGCCGAGGAAGTTGCCCAAGAGGCGATTCTGAAGGGGTTCAAGTACCTGGGACGATTCCGCGGTGAATCAAAATTCAGTACCTGGCTGATCCAGATCGCCATCAACGAAGCCAAGATGAAGCTACGAAAAAACCACCCGCAGCTCTACGAATCCCTGCAGGAAGGCTGTCGCAGTGACGACGGCGATTACATTCCCAGGGACTTTGCCGACTGGCGCGAGATTCCGTCAGAAGCCCTGAACCGCAAGGAACTGCGGCAAGCGCTGAGCCAGGCGCTGGCGGCACTGCCGGAGAAATACCGCAGCGTACTCGTGCTGCGGGATATCCAGCAGCTCAGCATTCACGAAACTGCTCAGATCCTGGGGATCTCGGAAGGGAGCGTAAAGACCCGGCTTTCACGCGCCCGCCTGCAAATGCGTGACGCGCTCGCCCCTGGCTGGACCGGAGTTTGGAACCGGCATGACGCCGGGCGCGCTCACATCCGTGGCGCGCAATGAGTACACAGGAGGATTCAGGTGGGGGAGGGCCGAAAGCAATCTCCTACGGTTTTGGCATTTCCTTGGCCAACCGATCCCGTAAACGCTGACTGAAGCCCGCCGGTAACTCGAAGACCCGGTCATCTCCGACCAACCGGATGACGTCTCGCGTCCCATCATAAATAGCGCTGCAATGCTTACACTTTGCCAGGTGCCCCTCGATCTGCACCCGCAGGTCGGCCCCGACGTTCTGGTCAATGAAAGTCGACAACTCCCGGATGACTTCTCTACAACTGATCTCCATTGCCCCTCCACTCCGGGAACGTAGGCGCTCCGCACGGCGGCAAGACCGTACTCCCCTCTGATTCCTGAGTCGACGAAAAGTAACAGACTGGTCTTGCGATAGATGTCAGGGCACTTAAGGGTGTTGCTGGATGTTCGGGTGCGCGATGTTGCGCGTTGGAGATATCCAATCGTGTCGGCCGGTGTGTCAAATGTGGACCACGCGTCCTAGGTGGATGACGCTGATCTTGCCGAGGCCGTCTTTCATTTGTGGGGCATTCGGCAAGGTTTGCGTTGAGATTAATCTTCCAGAAGAGCAGGCCCCGGAGTCGCTGTTGACAACGCCCGTGGTTCGGAGTTGGAAAACTCTGCAGTCAGAGGTGTTCATGGCCAAGTCTAAAAAACTCTTGCCGCCAATTTATCCCGGCGAAATCTTCCGCGAGCTGAGGGACGCGTCTCAGCGTGAGCGAGACTCAGGCAGGATATCGCTGCCGTCTCTGAACTGGTTGCGTTTTCGGTAGGCGAGGATGGTGATCCCGATAGACATAAACATGGGCGGGACTATGAGGATAAGGATTCCGCTGCGGAGCGCGGCAATGAGGCGCGCGCCGGCGGAAGCTGCCTGCGTGTAGCAGAGCGAACAACTTTGGGCGTCCAGCCGGGCCGGAACCAGGACAACCGCCAGCGCGAACAATCCCAGCACAACCGGACGCCAGAACCGTTGAATCAACATAAGTGCCTTCCCTTCTTCATAGCTTCTCTCGCACCAGACTTCAGTGCAGCAATCGGAAGCGCAGGAGCCGGAAGCTGTCCCACCAGATCATGTTCATCATGGCGAGCACAAAAAACAAGCCAAAGGCGACGGTGACGAAGAAGTTGCGACGCTCCATCCACATGTGCATGAAAAATAGCACCGCCAGGGCCGCTTCTACCAGGGCGAGCGAGAACATGCGCAGGAACATTTGCGAGATGTCGATGTGCTGATAGGCGACCACAAACTGCAGCCCTGCGATGATCAGGATGCAAATGTAAATGACCACGTTCTTGCCCACGCTTCCGCTCAGGTCCTTCGCCATCTCACTTCGGTTGTGTCCGGTAGTACTCATAACAAAGCTTCCTCGCCCGAGATTGTTATCAGCGGGCAACGTTCATCAGATACACGAAGGGAACGACGAACATCCACACGATATCGACGAAGTGCCAGTACAAACCCCAGATTTCAATATGGCCGGCATCGTAGCGGCCGCGCTTGTAACCGAGCGCCACCACGGTGAGAGCGATCACGCCCCCGACCACATGGGAAAGATGCAAGCCGGTGATGGTGAAAAACACCGCCCCAAACAGCCCAGCGCCCCAGGGATTCTGGAACAACCGCAGACCTTCGCCGATCAGCCCAACCCATTCCCGGATGTGCAACAGGGCGAATAGGACGCCGGCGACAATGGTGATGAACGTCCAGCGCAGGGCGCCCGCTTTGTTGCCCAGCGTGGCGTTGCGCATGGCCATCAACATCGTCAAACTGCTCGAGACCAGGATGAAGGTCATAACCATGGCGTTAATGACCGTGGGCGAGAAATGGAAAGGACGCGGCCAGCCGGGAGTCGCGTTGCGCAGGTAGCCGTAGGCGAACAGGAGCGCGGCAAAGGTGACTGCATCCGACATGATGAACAGCCACATCACCAGTTTCCTGGAAGGCATCAGGTAGGGCGATTGTTCCAGCGCATCCGCCGAATGCCCGTGGCCGCCCATCATTGATACATTGGCTCCGCTCACGCCTTTCCTCCGCTCAACCTTCTCACCGCGTCATCCTATGCGACGGCATTTGAAGACTCTCCGAACGACTTAATTGCCGAGGCCTCGTCGGCTGCGATGGGAAGCACCATGTGCAATCGCGTCATTTGAAGCAGTTCCTGCACCCGCTTACTGAGGTTCACCAGGTTCAACTGCCCGCCTTGGTTGCGAATTGTCGTATAGGTTCGAACCAGCTCTCCGACTCCGGAGCTATCGACGTAGTCAACCCGGCCCAGATTCAGAATGATCTTCCGGTTTCCCTTCTCTAAAAGGTCGCGAACGATCTCGCGAATCACCACGTTGCCCTCACCGAGGGTAATTCTGCCGACAACATCAACAATGGTTACGCCTTCCAGCTGCCGCGTGGTGGCCTCCATCTTGACCGGAATACGCTCTTGCAGCCCGAGACCCAGGCGGTCGAGGATGGCGCAGGCCGCAGTTGCAACGTCGTGCGCGTCGGTGCGGACCACAATCAGGGAGCGTCCTTCTTTCAAGACCTCACGGAAAAACGCCACGTCTTCCGGACTCTTCTCGTCGGAAGTGGGCTTCGGTGCGTCGGCGTCATGGGAAACGGTCTTGCCGACCGCCGCTCCAGCCCCGGCGCCAGCCAAGCCAAGCAGCGCAGCAGCGCCGAAGCCAAGGGCAAACACCGCTCCAATGCCAGGGACCAGAAGAGTCGCGGCGGCGACTCCTGCCGACATGCCGACCGCTCCGCCCATGAATCCTCCCGTATACGCGCCAAGCTCCTTGCCCACCGTGGCCTCGTTCTCGGACCGGGTCAGAAACACGATCGACTGCTCCGGCACTTTGTCTCGCAACAACTCCTTCACGGCCTCTTCGGCGCGATCCCGCGAAGCAAATACTCCAATGGCGGTTTCCACGATACCTCCTGCAATTCAAGAGCCCGTTCTCAGAGCTTCATCCACAGAAGCAGAAACAGGTACAGCCAGAGTACGTCCATGAAATGCCAGTAGTGCGAGGCGGCGTCAAGCGTGCTTTTTCGCAGTACGCGCCGGCGAAGTTTGCTCGCGACGTAGAGGAGCCCGCACAGCCCCCCGAGAACGTGCAAGGCATGCACCCCAGTCAGCACGTAGAAGAACGAGCTGCTGGGATTCGTCGCCAGGTACAGGCCCTGCGACTTCAACTGCATCCACGCGATGTATTGCCCGCAGACGAAAAGCAGGCCGAGGGCGAACGTCCCATAGAGCCATCGCAGCGCGCTCGTGGCGGCTTCACCTGGAATGAAAGCGAGCCTGGAGAAACGACGCCGCGCAAACTCGAGCGTCATGCTGCTTGCCACCAGCACCAGCGAGTTCAGGTAAAGAACGCTCGGGAAGTTGAAATGTCGCCAATCGGTAGCCGAGCCCTGGCGCACGACCAGGGCGCTGGTCAAGGCGGCGAATGACATCGTGATCGCCGCAATTCCAACCCACACGCCGGTTTTGGAGGCGGCCGGCGAGCGGTCGCCCAGAGCAAGAGCCCTGCTGCCCGGCGGCGTGCCATCATGTCCGTCGTTTCCTCCGGAGGGACGCTTTCGCGTGTCTAGCCTGGGTGGTTCATGAACCGTGGTTGCCATCGTTACCTGAGCCCTTCTTCGGGAAGCGTAGGGATTTTCTCGGGACTATTTTGCATTACGTAATCGCCGGTCGCACCTTCAATCCCGTACTGATAGGGATCGTGGTAAACCACCGGAATCTTTCCACCAAAGTTGTCGAACGGTGGGGGCGAGGAGGTGGTCCATTCCAGCGAAGTTCCTTCCCAGGGATTCTCCGAAGCGGGCGCGCCGCGGAAACGGCTGTGAATCAGGTTGTAGAGGAAAATGAGCTGGGCTGCGCCGGTGATCAGTGCCGCTATCGTGATGAACCGATGCACAGGCATCAGCGGCAACAGGTAGTCGTCAACGAATGCCGAGTAGCGGCGCACATTGCCCGCCATGCCCAGATAGTGGAACGGCATGAAGATGCAGTAAGCGCCGGCGAACGTTAGCCAGAAATGCAGCTTTCCCAGCTTCTCGTTCATCATCCGGCCGAACATCTTGGGAAACCAGAAATAGGTGCCGGCAAAGACCCCGAAGATGGCGGCCACGCCCATCACCAGATGGAAGTGTCCCACCACAAAATAAGTTGCATGGAGCAGGACATCGATGGAAGGCTGCGCCAGGAAAAATCCGCTGACGCCGCCGCTGACGAACAGAGAGATGAATCCCAGGGCAAACAGGGACGCGCTGGTGATTCGTAACTTGCTGCCGTACAGGCTTCCGATCCAGATCAAGGTAAGGATGGTCGACGGGATCGTGATTACCAGTGTGGGAAACGAGAACAGCAGCGAGGAGAGCGGGTTCATGCCGCTGACGAACATGTGGTGTCCCCAGACCATGTAGCTGAGGAAGCCCAGCGACATCAGCGAATAAATGATGACCTTGTGGCTGAGCATCGGCCGCCGCATGGCGTTGATGAGGATGTGGGAGACGATGCCCATCGCCGGAACAATGGCGATGTATACCTCGGGGTGTCCAAAGAACCAGAACAGGTGTTGCCAAAGCAGCGGCGAACCCCCAGAATGCGGCTGGATCTGGTCGCTCACCACCAGGTTCGCGGGTATGAAGAAGCTGGTTCCCGCCAGCCGGTCAAGCATGAGGAGCCCGCACGCGGGAAGCAGCACCGCGAAGGCCAGAAGAGAGATGCAGGCGGTGATGAACCATGCCCAGGTGGAGAGCGGCATGCGCATCAGGGTCATGCCGCGGGCGCGCAGATCGAGCGTGGTGGAGATGAAATTCAGCGAGCCGAGCAACGAGGCGATACAAAAGGTCGCAATCGAGAGCGCCCAGAGCGTTTGCCCGGTGCCTTCGCCGGGACCGGCCACCGCGCCCACGGCACTCAAAGGGGCGTAGGCGGTCCAGCCGGCGAGTGGCGGCCCATCGCCCACGAAAAACGCCGAGATCAGGAAACAAAAGGCCACGAACGTGACCCAGAACGACATCATGTTGAAGCGCGGGAACGCCATGTCCTCGGCGCCAATCTGGATAGGCAGGAAATAATTCCCAAACGCTGCGAAGGGCGCGTTGGTGAGGACGAAAAACACCATCAGGGTGCCGTGCATGGTCATCAGCGAGAGATAGTATTCGGGCGTGATGACCCCGTTGGGTGCGGCGGTGTGCGCCAGCCATTTAAGTCCAGGAATCGGAGAATTCGGCCACACCAGGTGAATGCGCATCAGCCAGGACAGCACCATGCCAATCAAGACGGCCACCAGGGCCAGGCCGTAATACTGCTTCCCGATGACCTTGTGGTCGAGACTGAATATGTAATTGCGAATGAAGCCCTGCGGGGGAGCATGGTGTGCTATCTGCGGCGCCCGCGACGACTCGTCCATGGATTCACCTCAAAAAAACTGCGCTCTCTTCGCCCACCCACTCGGACAACTCGCCAGGGTGGAGCAGGCCTTCAGGCCTGCACGCATCGAGTCCCTCGGATCGTGGGCTTCAGCCCCAGCGGCTAAAGCCGGCTCGTTGTTGGCGCCCTCATCTTGCAGGGCTGCCCTGCTCCACCCAAAAACTACAAGCTACTGCGCCGCTGCTTGCTGCTTGAGCCAGTCATCGAACTCCGGTTGCGTCAGAACCAGCAGATAAGCCTTCATGTTGTAATGCCCCAGGCCGCACAACTGCGTACAGACGATTTCGTACTTGCCTGGCTTGGTCGCCGTGAAATGCAGCGAGAGGTCCAGCCCTGGGACAAAGTCCTGCTGGATCCGCAATTCCCGGACATAAAACGAATGCCCAACGTCCTTGGCGTGCATCAGCAGGTGGATCTCGCGATTCACCGGCACGGCCATTTGCGCGGTAACGATGTCGTCTTTCGAGTCCGGGTCGTGGTCCTGGTCAAGTCCAAAGATGTTCTGTGTGGCCTCGTTGATGAGCTCGGGATGGATAGGACCGAACTTGCCGTCGGGTCCGGGATAGCGGAAGTAGAAGGCAAACTGCCCCGCCTGCACCTGGATGGGCATGGCGTTGGGCCCAGGTGGAGTGAAATAGATGTTCGCCCACGCTTTCTGCCCGAAGACTCCCAGTGCAAGCACTTCCAGTCCCACCAGAATCACAGCTGCAGCCACCAGGGCCCGAGCGCCGCCGGGAAAATTCTTGATTCTTTGCCCCGGCTTGCTGCGGGAGAACCACCAGATAAACACCGCGAGGATAAATTGTGCGGCCAGGAACGACACGCCGGCCTCGATCATAGTGTCGGCCATCTGTTCATCGATCAACGCTCCATGCGTCGAGATATCCGGCGGTGGATACCAGGTGTGAAGAAAGATCGGCACGGCCGACGCTATCGCGATGATTACGAGAGTGATTGCCAGAATCTTGGCCACTGTGGCTTCGTTTCCCCGGACGTGTAGCGGCCGCACGCGGCGCCAGTCTGGCGCCGCCGCGGCCCTGTTCGGCTTACTTTGCCTTAAAGGTAAAGTCGGCAGTGGCTGATTTGCCTGCCGCTACCGTCACTTTTTGAGTCTGTGTCCCGTAAGTCTCCTGCCACGCCGTCAAGGTGTAGCTGCCCGGAGGAACATTGTCGATGGTGTAAGAGCCTTTATCGTCGCTGACCCCGTAGGGCCCCTTTACCACTGCCATATAGCCGTGCATCCAGGGATGTATGTTGCACTTAACGGGAATCGCTATTTCCTGCGCCTTCCAGCTAGTGTCGATGGGCGGCGACCCCGGCGGTTGGGACTTGTTCCAACCGATGTTGCCGGTGCCCGCCGCCGGCAGGGGGTGAATGTTGTGGGTGGTGGGATCGGCGGTGGTTACCAACAGCTTCTGACCCACGTCGATGGCGATGACGTGCGGCTGATACACGCAGCCCTTCTGTTCGAAGGTCACGGGCTGTGATGGCACCGCACTGGCGGCTTCCGCCGAGAGACCTTCCGAGAGGTAAACCACGACGTATTCCAGCCCGCCATTTGCCCCGGTGACCACGGTTTCCGTTTTGACCGGATTACCGGTGTGCTGCTGGGCGCACACCGGATCTTTCGACATATCGATGGGACGCTGATGCGCAGGCGTGCCATCCAGCTTGATAGACCCAGTGATCTTGCCTCCGCCAGCCGCTCCCACCGCGGGTCCCGAATCCAGGAGCGCAAATCCCACCAGCAACAGCACGGCTAGCGTTCCTGCGTATTTGTAAGCGCTTCTCATCGAATATCTCCTCAGGCAAAGGTCACTTGTTCTGCGGTTGGGCTGCCGGCGCATTGGGTGAGATCGGCTTCAATCCCAGTTGCCGGGCGATGTCCTTGGCTTTGCTGTGCATGGGTTGCAGAGTGCGCAGATAGAACACGAGGTCCCAAGCATCATCGGGTTTCAAGTTGTCCAGAAACGAAGGCATGGGCGTGCCGTCCAAGCCGGTCATGAAAATCTTGTACAAGTCCTCGTCGCTGGACCCGCACTTGAAGCGATCGGTGTCGTGGAAGTTAAACGGCTTGATCGGCCGGTTCTGGTCGTCGGTCAGTGTATCCGCCGAGGGACCATTGCCCCGTCCTTCAACCCCGTGACACTTCCAGCATTCCACCCGCCGGAATGTTTCCTGCCCTGCCTTGATTCTGTCCGCCGTGACCTCGGGCTTGGCAGGAATCTGAATCGCAGCCCCCGGCTTCTCGGAGGCAAAGCGCGGAGAAAAATGCTTCACGTAGGCGATCAGATCGGCGCGGTCCTGCTGCGTGAGCGGGCGCCACTGCGGCATGTTGGAGTTGAGCAGTCCGCGCTCGATGGTGCTGAACAGGTCATCGTCGGTGGGGAGGGTGCCGCTGGGCGTGGAACGGCATTTGAAAATGCCGAGCGTGAAATTGCGCGGCTTGGGGTCGATCCACATGGCGTTTTCGCCCTCGCCGTCTCCCAGCGGGCCGTGACAGCCTACGCAGAACCGTCGATACAACGGCGCACCGGCGGTTGCGTGACCTGTCAGTTTGCCGATGTGGCTTTCCATCCCCATCTGCTGGCTTTCCTGATACTCCGTGATCTGCGCCGATGAGGCGGTACAAAACGCAACTACGGCCGCGGCCACCGCAACCACCAAGGACCTGGCTAAGTGTGTGCGCATCGGCGCCTCCTAGAAGTCGAAGTCAAATCCCGCGAACGTACTGCTGGTGGTCAGGCTGGTGAGCGAGACCGGCGACGCTCCCTGCTGACGGATCAGGGAATATTCGCCGTGGAAGGCGAAGCCGGCGCGGCTGTACATGAACGGATAGTAGCGAGCGCCAAAGGTGTAGGCGTCAATGTTGCCAAAGCTCGATGGCAGCGTGGGCAGCGGCTGCTGCGACATGCGCACGAACTCCGAGCGCTGAATGAAGATCAGTTGGGGATTCGCGGTGTAGTGCGTTTCAACGAAGGCGCCGTTCCAGGTGGGCGACCGCGCGCCGGTCGGCAGCGTGCCGTTGGCCGGCGTGCCGGTGCCGAAATAGGCGTTGTCCGATCCATGCTGGTAAAAGACAGTGAAGTCGAGCTTTTTCACGTACAGCAGCGCAAACGCGCCCTCGCGGTTAAACGACTTCTTTCCGGTCAGAGTGCCGGGGGTTCCCGCTCCGAGGGTCGTGTGGTTAAAGAAGGTCGGGGCTTCTCCCCCGTAGAAATATCCGCCTACGCGCTGCACTCCCCACTTGCCCGAATCAAAAGCCTGGCTGGCGGTGATGAAGGTGCTGTACGCGTTCCCGGCCCCAAGATCGACATTGCCGTCGTTGGAGCTGAGAAGCGCGGCTGAATAACGCGTACGGTCGTTCTTCGAGTGGCCCATGACCTCGATTCCGAGCTGATTGTCTCCCAGCTGCGCGAAGCTGTTGATGACCGGGCTGCCGTTCGTCAGCTCGTAGAGCGGGATAAAGTGGAAGAGCTGATAGGATCCACCGTTGGCCGAGATGGTCATGATGCGTTTTTCGGAGACGACGTTGTCGAGTTCGAACTTGCCGAACTTAAAATTCAGCCACGGGCTTTTCAACAGGTTGTCGAAGCGCGCCCACACGGATTCGAAGTGGAACGCCCCGGTCTCATCAGAGGAGGGCACCATCAAGAAAGAAACGTTGTTATACAGCGTGCCACCCGAAAGGATGTCGAGGCCGGTGAGGTCGAACCCATGCTCCATGGTCTTCGCCTCGGTCAGGCCACTGCTAGCGTCTCCCGTGATCGAGTCAACCGCTACCCGGTTGCCGCTTTCGCGATGCCAGTTGGGAGTGATGCGAAAGGTGACAGGCCAGTAGGCTGGGTTCTGCCAGATCACAGAATCCCGGTCATTCATTAATTGATAGCCGTTGTCCTTAAAGGTCTGGCCGAAGACGTTCAGCTTCGGCCAGGCCTCATGGCAGGCCGAGCACGGCAGACCATACTTGCGCGCAAACGCCGGAAAGGCGGCCGCGGGTTGTCAGAGCGCCCCACAGCAGGAACGTGAGCAGCAATAAAAAGGGCACACGCCTGCGGGAATAACAGGTCATGGAACTCCTCCTGCCCAGCGAGCACTTGATTTTGCTTACGCGGCCCCCCACGGGCCCTGCACCACATCCAGCAGGAAAGTGCGTGCGGGCGCACTCACCTGACCGGCGAAGTTAACTAACTACTGTTGACTTGGAGCGTGTCAAGCGAGCAAAAAAATATTTATGGAAGCAAAAGCTTTACTTACCGTTCGGGAGAGGAACCCGCGCACGAACATCCTGGTAATCGAAATCGCCAGTTCCCGGGCGCGGCGCCGATCATGGCCGAGCACCACCGGATGGAAGAAGCCAAACATAAAGGTCACTACGCCGACGAAGTGGGCCACAGACTCAACTTCGCGCCGGTGATAAGCTCCCGGCATTCCGCGAATTGCTCGAGGCGCTCCACCATTGCCTGCGCTCGGCGTTGGGGACCGAGGCTTGCGGGCGAGACGCCCGATGGCCGGGTGGCTGATTGCGCAGGGAATAAACACCTTGAAAAAATCCTGGTCCTCGCCAAAATCGTTTCAGCTCGAACAACATCAATTGCATGATTTCCTGGTCCAGCTTCGGAGCCGGAGCCAAGCGGCTATTCATTTCCGCCAGTTCGTGCGATACCCTGGACTTAATCAGCGCCATTAACAGACCGGACTTCCCGCGGAAGTAACGGTGGATCAAACCTTCGGCGCAATCTGCTTCCAGGGCAATTTCCCGGGTGGTCGCGGCCTCGTAACCGCGGGCGGCGAACAGCTTGGCAGCGGCAGAAATCAGTGCCTGCTCGCGGGCGGCGCGATCGCGCACTTTGCGGCGGCTGTTTCCTTCGTCTTGGCTGGCTGACGACTTTCACGAGAAGCTGCTCTCCGCGTTGAATTGACGGCCGGGCAGCCCGTTGGCTTGCGCACCCGCATATTACGCTGTTTTTGTAAATGTCGTTTACTTCGGTCGCATGAGGTCTCGTCAAGAATCTCGCTCCAAATGTTTGCAAATTTTTTACTTTTGGCGCCCTTTGGTTTGGCAGGCATCGCGAGTTGACTTTTGGCGAGCCGGCACTGTTAGCTACGCATACTTCGAAGTGCGCGATCACGCACTAACAATATGCAGATCAGCGTCATCAGAAACCGTATGACTTGCCGGGCCCGGATTGGTCGTGATGGCGTCTGGCATGCTTCTTCGCCTTGGCGATTGTGGTCGCCGCCTTGCCGGCGGGGCTGCTACGGAACCCGCGGCCAGCTTCGGAGCGCGGCTGGAAGCCCCTGAGGCCGACGTCCTGCAGGCGGTGCGCGAAGTCGCTTCCGACCAGATCATTCACGGCACGTTTTCCTACGAGAAAGAGAAGATTCTGTACGGTGCCCATGCCGCCGACTCCTCTACCGCCTTTCACGATCCGCCGGCCGGTGCCAACGTTTTCTACAAGGTTGCCGAGCGCGTGCTCGCGCCGCGATATTTCAAGGACAGCGGCGACACCGGCACGCTCACCGTTAGATATATCGTTCAGCCCGCGGGCCCGGCCGCCGCTAATCATTCAGATTGATGCCGTGTTCGTCGACGCGCGCCATCGGCCGCATGCCTCTCAGGGCAGCGTCGAATCGGCGGAATATGCCGCCATTCAGGAGCACTTGCAGGCCATCGCTTTGAAGCACCAGCAGTCGCAGGAAGAAGCCCAGGACCTGGAGCGCAGGCGCAAACAAGCGGAGGAGCAAAAGCAAAGAGCCAGGACGGACATTGCCGGCAACCAGTTCTGTTCCCGCGGGCGACTCCGCCAAGGACCTCGAAGCGCAGATTGAGCAGATTCGACGGCAAGTCGAATTTCGCGTAAGGGAAGCCGCCACGCCATTGAAGTCCGCTCCCTTCAAGAGCGCCAGCAATCTGCAGCTACTGGCGGCTCGCACTGATGTCATCGTGGTCATCGTCACTCCTTATTGGTACGGCATCGAGACCGCAGACGGACACCGCGGCTGGGTCCAGCGCAGCCAACTGGAGTCCGCTGCCATGAGTAGCGGCGGCAGCAGGAACGTCACGCGCGCTCTGCTTTGTCTTTGCCTGCTGACGCTTGCGGCTGCTCAGCTTCGATCTCAAACCGCACCCACCGAGCGCAGCTTCCATGCTTCCCAGGCAACGGTGGAAAGTAAGCTGCGCGAGCTCGGCGCCTACTCGGGAGCGCGTCTCCCCATCCTCGAGGGCTTCGTAATCTCGAATGAGCGCTCTCTCGGCAGCTACGAGCAGGGTTATTACCAATACTCGATTCAGCTCAACCCGGGTGCGAGCGGTGAAACCAAAGTCCGGGTGACGGCGAAGATCACCGCCTGGCACGCCGGCAGCGACCCGGCGCACTCCGGTTATCGCGCGCTGCCGTCCAACGGCCGCCTGGAAGCCGATCTTCTCGACCGTCTCGAACGGGAGTTGACCGGCCATTTCAATGGGGCGCTGGCGTTGCCGGATAAGCCCTCCCCAGCTTCCGCGCGCGGTTCCGGCGCGGCCCCCGCGCCCAATTTAACTGCCGCGCTCGCTTTGCCGCGGCCGTCCCGCAATGCTTTTCCCGGCACCAGCAATGATGAGCAGCACGTGCAGCAGTTGCGTGAGCAATTAAAGAGCCTGGAAGACATTCTCAAGAACCAAACCCACCCGGACGATCTCGCAGCAGTGAAGAGCTCGAACACGCCGCTGCTGGCATCTCCCATGGAAGGCGCGCAGGTGGTGCTGCGCGCTGAGGCCGAGGACGAGTTTCAGATCCTGGAGATCCGCGGCGCCTGGGTGCACGTGCGCATTTCCGGGCTATCCCGCGGCTGGATGCAGCGCTCACAACTGGAGCTGCCGGCGGCTTTCGGGAGCGGAGCGCAAGCCGACGATCGTTCGCAAGCCGCCGAGCCGGCGTTTCGCAAGAGCCGGGAAGAGACTTCCACATTTCCGGGCAAATGGGAGCCGCTGCAGGGCAAGCGAGTGAAGATTGTATGGGTACAGCCGCTCGGTGATCCGGCGCAGAACAGTCGCGCCAGCTATGCCAAGTCCGTCTTTCACCAAACCTACTCTGAACTTGCGCAGCACGAGTCGGATGTGTCGGGAGTCGTCATCGTCTTCGATTCTCAGGATGGAGGCATGGCCGCCGCAACCCTGCCGGCGCTTCAGCAATGGGCTGCAGGTCATCTGACCGACAACGCTTTTTGGAAACGGTGCTGGTTCGATCCCGCGGACGCATTCAACATAAAGGAATAGCTGTTCCGTAAGATACGGTGGCGCGGGTGTGGGGGCGCATCCGATGAATACAACGACAGAGTCGCTTGGCGCTCCAGCAGAGTTAGAAGCTCATCGGACTGGAAAATAGTGCTTTGAACTGCACCACGGATGGTGCAAGTCTCTGGCCTACATACAGAAAGCCCTTCGACCTGATCTTTCAAAGGGCCAAAACTGAAGAATGGTCGGGGAGACTGGCTTTGAACCAGCGACCCCCTGGTCCCGAACCCGATTTCAGGGCTTATTGAACTCTATTGAAACCTGTAGATCGCAACTGGTTTTGGTTGAATTTGTTGCGTGCTGCATGTTGAATCCTGTTGAAGGCTGTTGTTATTGGGTGCTCTCACCGCTACAAAATCGACTACACAAACGTTGGCCCCATCGTTTATTGCCTGCTATGCCCCTGGCGCGTCACCAGGGTCGGATTCGCGATCTGCCTCTTGGCGGCTGATCTCAACATCGTCACCGTGCAGGCCGTTGGGGGACTCCCATTTCCGGTATCACGCCGCAAACGGCGTCAGATGCGAGCTGTTGTCAGGCTATTCTTGGCGGGGGGCGATCACAGAGGCAGCGCACGTGCGGAGAGGAGTAGCTCGTGTCCTCGGTCACGATTGGAGGATCGGGAGCCTGCCGCAAAGGAACAGAAAAATTGATTGGTGGCCCCGTCCAGCGATGCGCGTCTCGGTCCATGTTCTGGACCTTGGGCGAGTTCGATTGAACCGACGGAGTTCCGGAAAGAGTGGAGTGAAAGCGATTGGCCAGGTGGGCGTCAAGGCAGAGAATCGCCAGGCAGACTAACACCCCTTGCCATGAAAACTGTCGCCGTTTAGCCATCACGGAAGTGGCTAAACCTTGGCATAAGATACACTTATCTCTCGCTTCCCATGCTCTGTGGCCTTAAAAGGATACTTGGAATTTCGCACGACGCAAAGTTAAAAAGGAGTCTCCGACGGCCCTCACGCCGCCCAACCCGCAGGTTGATGGGCGCCACACTCTTCTTGCGACATAGAAAGTACCCGTTTTTCGTCACTGCATGCTGGCAAGCGCTTGGTTGACAGTTCTCAGCCACAATGGTGGATCATCCGCGCGGCTAAAGGCCTTATCGCTACGGCGGAGAAGGGCAATGATAGGGACCCGTGGCAATGCCTCTTGAAAATACGTAATGAGTTCTCGGCGTTCTTCCCAAAGTGCGCCATGTCCAATGACGATAACTCCAACCCCTTGACCACGGAGGTTCCGACCTCGCGCAGCCCGCGTGCCAAGGACAGACCCGACTGAATACCCAAGCGGCTTCAGAACGTCCTCGCGAGCGGACAACAGTGAAGGAGAGTACTCGACCAGTAGAATCGTCTTCATGTGTTCTCCGAAGCAACTTACCTTATCGGATGCTCCTTCGTGCACCATGCTTGGAGGGTCTTTTCGTGTTTGTCGAGATCCGAGTCTTTGCTGTCATGGCTGAGCACAGTTAGTGAATCCAGACTGAACTCCAGGGCTCGCCCCGATGGTCATCGCTTGACCTCGGTCAGCCACCTAGCCTGCGGCCTGTGCTTCCGCCAAGCACGCGGCAAGAAACCGTTATTTCGGCTGCACAGCCGGAGTGTGGCAGGCTACTGCTTGAGGCATGCCAAGCTTCCGCAA
>CAVTEQ010000021.1:0-18445 GCA_963733935.1 uncultured Acidobacteriota bacterium | reverse complement strand
ATTCTTCAATCACTTAGGACTGCGCAAGCGGCCTGCCTTGTTGATCCTTGAGGATTCTTCGACCTCAATTTCGACTTCTTCGACCTCAATTTCGACCACAGTTCGCGGCAAGTGCCTGTCGAGCGGCAGGTAAGTTATTGTCAGGCCTTGACTCCACCGAGGATCTGACCGGTAAGCCCCCCTGGTGTTGCACCAGGAGTTCGTTCTCGGCCTGCACCTCGTACCGTCTGTCGGTCGAGTTCAGACCTTCGCTTGCAGCTATCACGCAGTCGATGAGGTCGCGTTCTACCGCAGCTTCATCTTAGGAACTTTGTCGATGTTCCTTAGTGAGCGATGGTCATGCGGGACAATATGTGTCGCCAGTGCCGTGCAACCTGATTGTTACCGGCAGTCAGTCATCCAGCCTAAGCCGGGTGGCCCGCTTCCAGAGTCACGCCACGCATGCCGAACTGGATGCCGACTTTTCCGAGGAAATCACTGGGTGGAGTTCCGCCCGCGAAAACCCAGACGTAGTCGTTAGAGACTTCCTCCACGCGGCCGCTAACGCTAAGCACAACAGTCTGTGACTTAATCTCTACAGGCACGGAATTGAAGAGCACTCGCACCTTGCCATTGCGCATGCACTCCTCTATACGATCGGCATTCCGCTGTTTGATACGGGTGAACGCCTCTTTCCGATAGGACAGCGTTACCGCATTCCCGCTCTGGTGGGCCAGGCCCATGGCCGCTTCCACCGCGCTGTCCCCGCCGCCCACGACCAGGATCTTCTGCTGGGTATAAGCTTCGGTCTCGATCAGGCGGTACATCACCTTCGGCAGATCCTCGCCCTTCACTCCGAGTTTGCGCGGAGTGCCACCACGCCCCAGCGCCAGGATCACAGCGCGTGCCCGGTAGCGGCCCTTCGAGGTGACCGCGGTGAAGATCCCGTCCGCTTCCTTCCTGACATCTTCCACCTTCTCGCCCGTGCGAGCCTTGAAGTCGGCCCTTTCCATTACTGTGCGCCAAAATGTAAGCAGATTGTCCTTGGAAAGCTCCGTCTTCTTGAACTTGCCATAGATGGGGAATTCTAGCGGGCTTGTGAGCACCAGCTTCTGGCGCGGATACTTGGCAACCGTGCCTCCAATTTCGTCTTGTTCGATCGTGACGTAGCTCAGCCGGTGCTCGATAGCGCGCAGCGATGCGCTGATGCCGCCGGGACCGGCGCCGACGATCAATACGTCGTAAACCCCGGGCGAGGATTTGGCGGATGCTGCATCTTTGAGTCTCTGCGCGATGGTGTCTATGCATTGCCGCCCCTGGTTGACGGCATTCTTGATCAGTGCCAGTCCTCCTAGTTCCCCGACGATGAACAGGTTGGGAACGCTGGTCTCGTACTCCGGCGTCAGGAAGGGCAAATCGGCGCTCATGCTGGGACTCGCCATCACCATAGTGATGGCGCCTACTGGACAGGCCTCAGCGCACAGCCCGTGGCCGATGCACTTGTGTCCGTTGACGATGACAGCCCTGCCGCCGAAGATGGCCAGCACATCGCCTTCGGGGCAGACCTCCGTACAGGTGCCACAGCCGATGCAGTGCGCGGTATCGATGTGTGGGTGCTGCGCCTTCGGTCCCTCGGAGTGCAGGTTCCACTTTTTTGCCGCTTCGCGGGCAAGGGCTTCCTTCCTCCTCAAGCTCCGGATGTAGAAGAACAGCGGAACCGCAACGACAACGGCGCAGATCAGATAGGTTGTAAAAGAGTCAGTCATCGTCTGCGAATTACCACCATACATACCCCATCATCGTAACCACGGCGATGTGAATCACCGCCAGCAACGCGAACGAATAACTGAAAGGCCGGTGGATAACATGCCACAGGTGAAACACGCGCTGTGCGCGCGAGAGAAAGAGGATGCGCTTGCTCAGCGAGGCCTGGTCGCGGGCGGTGGCGATGGCCAACTCCAGTTCCAGGTGGCGAGTGCGCAGCAGGCCGGCCAACGTGGTGAGCTTCTCTCCGAAACCGACGGCATTACGGCGCAAGCGCGCAACGCGGAACGGGCGGACCATGTCGAGGACCATCATGTAGCCGACGGCGACTAACAGCGGCATGCGGTTCACCACGGCGGCGCTGGGCAGGTGGAGCAGCGAATGTAGATCAGCGGTGGGCAGCATCCTTTGTGCTGCCAGTCTTTGAGACAGTTGCGAGTGCTGTTGCTCAAGCTCCGACATGGAAATTTCCGCCGAACTTACCCGCCGAGGGATCTGTCCGTATACGTAGCGTCCAACCACGCCGCTCAGGGCCACAGCGGTCATAATCCAGAACGCCACACCGGCAAAGCCGTGAAACTTGAACGAAGAATGAAAGGCAATGATGAACGGCGCGGTGAGGCCCATCAGCACATGAAAATCCAGCCAATGCTGCGAGCTGCCCTGCCGCGAGAGCCACTTCCAGCGTTTACGGAGCGGATACAAAAAGATGGCGAAGAACATCCCCAACCCGAAAATGCCCAGCTTCAGTCCAAGGGCGCCACTGGGCTTTAAGACAGCGTGTTTTGGCGAAAGCGGGCGGTGAGCGGCATCGAGCGCGTAGTAATCAAGGCCATAGATTGCTAGCGCCAGTACCAGCGTGATCGCCAAAACATAAAGAGCGGCGAGGCGCCAGCGATGCGGCCGCTCGACGTTGACCGCAGGCAGGACGGCAGGGGCAAGAATTGCATTCATTGTTTGATCGAACCCTCGTTGACGTTCTCCTGGGTGCTGACGGAGAAGCGTTTGTAATCGCTGAAGCGGTGGGTATTGCGCCAGTGCTGGCGCGCCGTTTCCACCTCGATCGTGGCCGTCAGGGGCAACCAGGAAGGCTTGCTATCGGGGAATGAAACGGGCGCGTATTCCACCTCGCTGCGCAGCAAGCGAAGGCCCAGATCTTCGATCCCGGTGGGGATCGCGGAAGTCATACGCAGAATCGCTCCCGATGAAGCATCGATCCAGGCGTCGCCTTCCAGATCCAGCGGAAACTCTCGTCCGCGCAAGGCCAGCGCCGTGGGCGAGCGCGTGCCGCGCACATGGCGGAAGTGCACTTTGCGCGCCGGGCGGCCATTGACGGTCTCATTGCCTTCCTCGCGGAACTCGAAACTGTTGGCGTAATAAGGATGGAAGACCAGGAAACCCATGGCGAAGCCGTTGGTCACCAGCAGAGAAATCTGTTTCTTGTGCTGTGCGTGCTGCTGTTCGACGCGCGATTCATCCAGCGTCAGCTCGCCGCCGGTCTGGCTCAGAATGACCAAATAGTCGTAGCTGGAAACCTCTTTGTATTCCACCTTGCCGTTCTTGCCTAATCTCTCCTGGGTAACGCGCTCGGTGCACTTCACGTCCGAGAACTCATCCAGCAACCCCGACACAAGGCCGGTGGTGCGGGAGAGAAAGCTCTCGAACGCGACTGGATTCGCGGCGCATGGTACCGGCCGCAGCACAGCCAGCAAGAGCAAAGCGAGAGCAAGTTGCGCTGTCTTCCTCATCGCCGGAGATTACTCCTGTTGTCGAAGCGATAGCCCAGCATGGTGAACCACTGGTCATAGTTCATGGAGCCGCGCTGCAGGGTGAGGCCGCCGCTGACGAAATACCTGGCGCCGAGATTCACGTCCATCATCGAAGTCAAGAAGTGTGAGCTGTTGTCAGTCGTGGCCGTCGAAGTAAAGTTCTGCTGCCCGCCTAAGACTTCAAAGTGGAATCTTTCGCCCAGGTTTCGCGATACCGAAATGACTTCGTAGCGTCCATCGCCGAAGGAGCTGTTGAAGCGCGAGTAGTGAACGTCGACGCGAACCCCGGTGCGCCAGATCCGGTCCAGGTTCACGCCGTACATCTGGTTTATGGAGTTGCGAACATCGCCGGTCCGGGAGCTGGCCCCCATGGTGGTATACAAGGTCACGTGGCGGACAATTTCGCCGCGCACGCCTCCACTAAAGCCCTGAAACAGGTACTTATCCAGAAGCCCGGTGCCGATGAGGTTGGGGTCGAACGTGGGCACATCGCGAAAATAATTGTGGTTCAAATCGAACGACAGCCGCTCAATCGGCTGGATGCGGACGGTCAGAAAGCTGCGCGCCAAGCCAATGCCGGGAGATGCAACCGCTGGGTTGGCGGGCGGCTCGTCGACTTGGGCCGAGTCATAGATTGAGATGATGCGCCTATAGAACAACCCGCTCTCGACAAACCCGAGAGGCCTGTCGAACTGGCCATAGACCGTGCTCATTCCCGCACCGACAGTGCTGGTATAGCGCACACCTTCGAAGCTGCCGCCTTCAAAGTTAACGAAGCTGCCGGCCATGCGGCGGCCGGGTTCGTAGTTCCAGGAGGCCGGATCGGGAGACGAGCCACCGAAGACGCCCGCGGTCACGCCCTTGTGCAGACGGCGCCCGAAATAGCCGCCGTCGATGGTATCCAGACTCGGCGCCCAAGGCAGGTAGAGGCGTCCGAAGCCCATCACCCAGGGCGAATTCGGGTTGTCGTAGGTCATGCTGAGGGTGTAGGTGCGGTCGATCAGGTCTTGGATCGTGGGCTGCACATTTGAGGCCTGCGTTTGCAGTCGCCCGCGCCAGAACCCATTCAGGTTCCAGTACGTGCCGCCGATGCGGGTGATGTCGGCTCGCACTACCATTCCGACCTGGGTACTGTTGAGCCCGTCACCGCTGTGAATTCCGCCGTAATCGAACCCGATGCGGCCGCGGGCCCGATTCACCGAGGGCATCGGCGGACGCGGCACCTCCGCGCGCGCTTCTTCCTCCAGGGGATCGCCTTCGGTAAAGCTGACCACCTGCGGATACTTGCGGGTGCTGCTCAGAGTGCGCTGTTCGACGAGCGCAGCCTGGTCCGCAGCGGAGAGATAAGCCAGATCCCCCTTCTTCACTTCACGGGTCGGCGACTTGATCTCGGTTACCGCCGAGGTCTCGGCCACCGAAATCACTTCCAGTTCGGCGACTACTCGCTTGCCGCCGTCAGCCTCCGAGGCCGCCGATCCAGCCGCTTCGGCGGGCGCGGCTGGCGACCTCTTGATGTCGTCCTTGATCTGTAGCTTCATGCCTTCGGCGAGGCCGGAGCTGTGTCCGCCATCAAGATAGGCTGCTCCCGCGGTCACGTACTTGACGGTGAAGGCAACGCGGAGGTCGGAGTTCGGCACGCGCATGGTGAGCGCCGGCGCAGCGGCGTTGGCAGACTCGACCGTCGAACGATTCGCGGCGCGTAGTTCACTCGGGACGGCCGCGGTTGCCGGCGTTCCAGCACCGGTCGGCGCAGATGCGATGCCCTGTACCGGCTGCGGCGGCGCCGTGGCTAAACCGCTCGAGTTCGGCGCATTCGTCGCCGCTGCGCGTGCGGGAGCACTGGCCGCCGCAGAACTAACCGGCGGCAGGTTGGGCGCTGCTTCCCGCTTGCTCAACGCGCCCACCAGCGGCGACAGGCTTCCAGCGCTGGCGGGAGCTGTCCGATGCGCAGCCGCACTCTCCCCACTCACCGCCAGGACAATTTTGTTCCCCTGCACCTGCAGACCATGGGAATGAGTCTGGGTCGGCTCCAGGTCGATCACCACATCGGTTTCCAGCGGATCGCTGGAATGCAGTCCCATGCGTACGCCTTTTATTCCGGCGGTCCCCACAGGAATCCGCTTCTGGCGAGCTTCCGACACGGTCCCCGGCAATACCACTACGAGACGCTCAGGGGCTTCCGTGGTCTTGACGATCGGCCGGACAGGCTGGCTCAGCGTGATCTCCACGCGCACAAAGCCGTTGTCGCGGACGACACGGATATCGACGACCGAGGCTGACTCCCCGGCGGCATAAGCAAGCGCCGGCGACAACAGGAACAACAGCACCGCGAAGGAGAGGCTTCTCATTCCGTTACGTCCATCTGTTAATAAACTGCCGGCCAGCAACACAACCGGCATCGCTACCCAGCCCGTCCGGCGGGATGGCATTGATAGCAGTTAATGCTGTTCCACACGAAGTTCCGCACCCCTTGGTGTCCGGCGGTGGTCGTGGCCTGGGTGTGGCAAATAGTGCACTGGAAAACCGAGTAATCACTTGAATTCGTATGGCAGGTGGCGCAAACCCCTTGCGCATTGCCGTGATTCGTCGGGAACCAGGTGTGATTAAACGTCGCTCCAAGCCACGAAGTAGTCGTGTGGCATGTCTGGCAAGTAGTTGGGAAGCCAGCCGCCACGTGGTTCGGGTTGGTCGTGGTCTGATACACGGTCTTGTGGCACGAGTAACAGTCCGTGGGCACCGTGGTGTAGTTGTTATTCACGTGACAGTTGGCGCAGGGCACCGTGGTGTGCGCTCCGGTCAGCGGGAAAGGCGTGTTGTTGTGATTAAAGGTGGCGTCCGTCCAGGCCACTGTGTCATGGCACATGTCACAGGTGGTTGGGAAGGCCAGGGTCACGTGGTTCACCGGACTGAGCGCCGTCTGGTAATTCGATATGTGGCAAGTGACACAGGCGGTGCTGCTGAGCTTGTAGTTGTTGTTGGTGTGGCATTGCGTGCACTGTAGGGTGGCGTGAGCGCCGGTCAGGGCGAAGCCGGTGGTGGTGTGATTGAACTTGCCGTCGGTCCAAACTAGGGTGTCGTGGCAACTGTCGCAGGTAGTGGGGAAACCGGCGGCGACGTGGTTCACCGGGCTTACGGCATTGTTGTAATCGGTCTGGTGGCAGGCGACACAGGCCGTGTTCGTCAGCTTGTAATTATTGTTGGTGTGGCACTGCGTGCACTGCAGCGTGGCGTGGGCGCCGCTCAGCGCCCATCCCGTGGTTGAATGATTGAACTGGCCATCAGTCCAGGCGACCGTGTCATGGCAGGTATCGCAGGTATTCGGGAATGCGGCCTGCACGTGATTCACCGGAGTGATTGCCGTGTTGTAGTCGTTCTGGTGGCAGGAGGAGCAGACCGTATTGGCGCTCGTCAGGGTGTAGTTGTTATTCACGTGGCACTGGGCGCAGGGAGTGGTGGCGTGCGTGCCCGTCAGCGTCCAGCCGGTGGTGGAGTGATCGAATTTGCCATTGGTCCAAACAACCGTGTCATGGCAGTTCTGGCAGGTGTTAGGAAAGGCCAGCTGCACGTGGTTCACCGGGCTGACGGCGGTGTTGTAGTCGTTCTGGTGGCAACTGACGCAAGCCGTGTTGGTGATGTTGTAGTTGTTGCTGACGTGGCACTGCGCGCACGGAGTCGTGGCATGTGTTCCGGTCAGGGCGAATCCCGTGCTGGTGTGGTCGAACTTGCCATTTATCCACGAAACCGTGTCATGGCAGTTCTGGCAGGTGGTGGGGAAAGCCAACTGCACGTGGTTTACGGGATTAACCGCATTGTTGTAGTCGGTCTGGTGGCAGGAGGCGCAGGCCGTGTTGGTGATGTTGTAGTTGTTGTTGACGTGACACTGCGCGCAGGAGGTAGTGGCGTGTGCGCCGGTCAACGGGAATCCCGACTTGGAGTGGTCAAACTGCGCCGGCTGCCAGGCCGTCGTGTTGTGGCACGTCTCGCAGGTCTGCGCGAAGCCTTGCTGCGTGTGGCTGGGATTCGTGGTCCCCTGAAAATCCTTCAGATGACAGCTCACGCAGGTCGTGACCGTGAGGTTGTAGTTGTTGTTGAGGTGACACTGCGAGCAGGCGACCGTGGTGTGCGCGCCGGTCAGCGCCCAGCCGGTGGTCGAGTGATCGAATTTGCCGTTGGTCCACGCGACCGTATCGTGGCAGTTCTGGCAGGTAGTGGGGAAACCCAACTGGATGTGGTTCACTGGCGTAGTCGCGTTGTTGTAATCCGTCTGATGGCAGGTAACGCACGCGGTGCTGGTCAGGTTGTAGTTGTTATTGACGTGGCATTGCGTGCACTGCAGCTCGGCGTGGCTCCCCGTCAGTGGGAAGCCGACCGAACTGTGGTCGAAGGTCGCGCCGTCCCATGAAACGGTGGTGTGGCATTGCTGGCAGTTCTGAGAGAAATTAAGCGCCACATGGCTGGGATTGTTCGTGGACTGGAAGTCTTTCAGGTGGCAGCTCACGCAAGCCGTGCTGGTCAGGTTGTAGTTGTTGTTGACGTGGCATTGCGTGCACTGCAACGTGGCGTGCGCGCCGGTCAGCGGAAAACCCACGGCCCTGTGATCGAATTTGGCATTGAACCAGTTGTCCACTCCATGGCACTGCTCGCACGCGGTCGGAAACTTCCCCGTCAAGTGGTTGGGATTCGTCGCCTGCTGATACGTCTGGGCGTGGCAGGAATAACACTGGGTGGAGAGCCCCATGTACTGGCCAACGGCGGCGCCTTTGTGGCAAGCCTCGCAATCCAGCGCCGCATGGGCTCCCATCAGCGGGAAGCGGTTTTGATGGTTCTTAACAGCCTGAAGGGAAACGTCCCATCCCTTGACGGTGTGGCAACTCTCGCAGTTCGCGCCCATCTGCCGACGGTGGATGTCGGCGTGGCAATCGGCGCACTTGCTGCCGACGTTGGTAAACACTGGCTTGGTGTGACATTGCACGCAGGCCACGTTCTCATGCATGCCGCGCAAGGGATAACGCGTCTTGTTATGATCGAACTCGGGAATGGCGCGGATGGGCTTCCATGCCGCCGCGGTGTGGCAGTTCTGACAAGGGATCGCCAGGTTTCCGTGCGGGCTGCGCGTGCTCGTGTACCCAGACTGCTGCGCTGCCGAGGGCAACGCGGCCGCGGCCATCAACATGACCCAGAGTAGAGATCGCACCACCATGTGAGTCGGCACTGCCCCCTTGCTCGACAAAGCCGGCAACTATATGTGTAACTGGTTGAATGAACTGATTCTTGGTTGTGATGCGCCCGCGACGCGACACTTAGGTTAGCTGAGCTGCCGCTACCCACCTACGTTACGTAAGTGGTTGCGCACGCATGTTCTGCGGGACAGTATCCAGTCGCGTCATTCGGCGGGGTCAGGTGGAGAATGAATTGCTCCTGCTGCACGTATTCGACCGTTGCAAGCTTCAACTCGTAGGACTAGATCATTTCCTCGTCGCAGGCCCGTGGCAGGCGGCGCAGTCTTTCGGCGTAGGCTTGTAAAAGAGCACGGGCTTCCCCGCAGCGAGCCTGCTTAGTTGATGACACTGGCCACACCGTACGTTGCGGTGCGCGCCTTGGAGCGAAAAGATCGTGCGCCGGTCGTGATCGAACAATGACGGTTTCCAGCGCGTGCTGTCATGGCAGTCGGCGCAGGGCGTAATGCGCTGGGCATTAGCGAACTGGGCGCCGTGGACGTCCTCGTGGCACTCTTCGCATTTCTTGGGGGCCTTGCGAAAATCAACATTGGCTAATCTGGTCTGAAGCACCGGCGGCTTGTGGCAGCCTGTGCATTCTACCGCGCGGTGCGCACCCACGAGCGGAAACGCGGTTGCCGAGTGGTCGAAGCCTTGCAGTTCCTTCCATGACTTAGTGGAATGGCACGCTTCGCAGCCAGCAGAATCGCGATTCTGCCCCAGCTTGGCCATGCGCTCGCGAAACTGTCCTTTGTGCGGATCGGCGTGACACAGCGTGCAGGAGCGGTCCTGCCAGTGATAAACGGCCACCGGTTTCGGCTGGGCGGGCCCATAATCGGCCACTTTGTGACAGTCGTTGCACGGCACCGCGACGTGGCTTCCCGTCAGCAGGAACCGTGTCTCCTTGTGGCGCACAAGCGTGAAGGTCGAAGGTCGCCAGCCTATAAGCGTGTGGCAGGTTTCGCAGCGGTTCAGCCGCGGAGCGGCAGCGAACTGTCCCCGGTGCTCATCGGAGTGGCAGTCGAGGCATTTGCCGAACTTTATTTTGTAGAGCGTGTCTCTGCCTTTAGGGATGTGGCACTTTGCGCAATCGATCGACGCGTGCTTGCCCTGGAGCGGATAGGCTGATGCTTGATGTTCCTTGAGGCCGAACGTAGAAGGTTTGAAGCCGTCCAGATTGTGACAGGACGAGCACTCCCCTGCGTCATTACGTTTGGCGAACTGACCGCCGTGCGGATCGGGCGTGTGGCAGTCGGTGCACTTGGCGAATGCCAGCGGTTTCTTGAAGTCGCCCTTAGCATGACAGAGCACGCAATCCACGGTCTGGTGCTTGCCGACCAGTGGATATTTGGTTTTGGAGTGGTCAAAGCTCTCCGCGAGAGTGGCGGTCTGCACGCGCTTCCAACCGCCAGTGGTGTGACAGGACTGGCAGCTTTGCTGCTGGAAGCTGCCGTGATGCGGATCGCTGTGGCAATCCGAGCACTTGCTAAACTGCAGGCCTGCCCATCGCGGCTTGTAATCGACCCCCGCGGTATGGCACTTCTGGCACGCGACTTTTTCGTGCAGTCCGGTCAGCGGATATCGCGTCTTGGAGTGATTGAACTGTGAAGGGTTCTTCCAGTCGTTGTAATTGTGGCACTGCGCGCAGTTCTGTCCCAGCCGTCCGTTATGTGGGTCTTGATGGCAGCTCGCACAACTCTGGGATAAGCCGAGGTACGTGTGGCTGAGATCCTTTACGCGAATCGTCGTACGCTCGGCGGCGGAAATGCGTTCCGGTTTGTGACACTGGTTGCAGGCCAGCCCGGCGTGTCTGCCGAGCAGCGGATAGCCGGCTTTGCTGTGGTCGAAAGTCTTGGGGTCCCAATTGATCAGGTTAAAGTTGTCACCATTGTGATCGGAATGGCAGCGGGCACAGTCCTGCGAAGCCGGCTTGGTCACCAGGTTGGGATGCAATCCGCGGTGTGCCGCCATGCGGCCCGCGATCTCGGTGTGGCACTCCAGACATTTAAACGTGGCCTCGCCCGCTCCGAATTTGTGGCAAGACACGCACTGCGTCGAGCCTTCGAGAGGTTTGTGCGGTCGCGCCAGGGGACCTGGTGAGATCTGTGCATGGGACGCACCCGTGCACAGCAGGATCACCAAGCCTGTCGCAGCGAAGGCAGCAACGAAGGGAATCTTGCCCTGACCATGTTTTTGGGGAAACCGTGGCGAATGCTTAGTGGGATGTTCACCGTACAGGTATCGCACGCGCGCAGGTCCCTCGCAGGCGTGATGTCATCGCCTCACAGACTTTCAAGGGAGTAGGCGGAGTCTAGCACACGGCGAAATGGCCAGTCGGTCCGTCGCGGGCACGAAAGTACATCCAAGCACGCCCAATCGCATATGTCCGTTCCGGCTCCAGCACCACAAAACCGCGCTCGCTACCGTCCTGGTCGCGCCGCTCGGAATGACATGGATCGAGCAGGCAGCCTCCTAGCCCGCCCTCGGCACCGTGCTTCATACCGATGCGGTATGCGTTTTGACTGACAGACCCAGACTGTAGTCGATTTTGTGACGGTAAGGGCATCCAGAAACAACAGACTTCAACAGCATCCAACGAGCAGCATGCAAAAGGTTCAATCAAAATCAGTTGCGAACTACAGATTTCAATAGATTTCAATAAGCTGCGGAATCGGGTTCGGGACCAGGGGGTCGCTGGTTCAGATCCAGTCTCCCCGACCATTATTTTTCAATCGATTACAGCGTGCGGTTGCTGCCACGCTCCAAGCCCCTGGTTATTGCCCAGGTGATCTAGACAGAAGAACTGCGAAAGCGTTGAGGTTGCCAGCGGAATGTGCGCTTTGCCACGTCACAAAAGCGCCTACAGCAGGTCAGCGACACGAAGGCCGTGTGAGTTGGTGTGGGTAGGACGGCTACACGGCTAGTTTGCGCCCTTTGCGAATCTGGGCGCGGAGGACACCGCGAATCAACTGGCAAGCGCACGCCGGCGGCCTTGAGGATCGCCAGATGCTGTGAGAGGTTGGCCTTGGTGATGCCGAGTTGCTGCTGGAGTTCCGAAACCCCGTGTTCGCGTTTTCCCAGGAGCTCAAGGATATGGAGACGAACTGTTTTTCGCCCACTGCGAGTTGACGGAAGAAGGCGATGGCTTGACCGAGAAATGTCGCGCCGACCGCCAGGTAGACAAACTTGTTCAGCACCTTGCTCCAGACTTTGCCGGGAGCGATGGTGCGCGGCGGTTGCGGCGGGAAGCTAGCGGCCTGCAAAGCCATCTCCTCAGACTTGCCCAGGTAGAAAACATTGGGTCCGATCGCGACCTCGCGCGACTCCGCACGCTGCGCCCCGCTGCGATAGACGAGATCGAACATTCGTCCTGAAGCATCTTCCAGATCGCCGAAAATCTTGGCGCCGGCCGGACAGGTGTTTACGCAAGCCGGCTCCAGTCCTTGCTCCAGACGACTCGCGCAGAAGTCGCACTTGTCGACGGTATTGGTGACCGGGCTCACGTAGCGCGCGCCATAAGGGCAGGCGGCGACGCAGGCCCCGCAGCCGATGCACAGCTCGCGGTTCACCTTCACGATTCCGTTCTTCTCCTGGTATGTGGCGCCCGTGGGACAAGCCGGCACACAGCTAGGGTGGTCACAGTGGTTGCACTGCGCCACGTAGAACGTGGAGTGCAGCTCGGGAAAGTCGCCGACAATCGCGGTGTGCTTCACCCGCGTTCTGGCGAAGCCGTTGGGCACGTCCCATTCCGACTTGCAGGCTACGGTGCAGGATCAACCGGGATTCGCCCGCGGTGAAGCAATGATCCGCAGACTCATTCCGTTTTCCTTGTTGCTGGCTTTTGTGGCCGCGGGCTGCAGCGAGAAGAAGCATTCCGTCGCTGCCGCACCGCTCGTCGTGCGCGACGTCGCGCTGGTACAAGCACAGCGGGCCGCAATCCCCGACTATGTCGAGGCTATGGGCACGGTGCGCGCCGCGCAGACCAGCCAGCTCTCCAGCCAGATCGTTGCCACCATCACGGCCATTCGCGCGACCGAAGGCCAGCACGTACGCAAGGGCGATGTACTCGTCGTTCTCGATGACGCGCAACAGCAGGCCGCGCTGGAACGCGCCACCGCTGGGGTCAGCGCCGCGCGGCAGGACATCGCCGCCTCCGACGCCGATTACAACCTCGCCAACTCGACCTTGACCCGCTACCAGACGCTTTTCGCGCGCAGGTCGGTCAGTCCGCACGAGTTCGATCAGGTGCAGGCGGGGGCCAAGGCCGCTGCTGCTCACCGCGATCAGGCCCATGCAGGGTTGGCGCAGGCGACGGCCGCCGAAGCCCAGACGCGTTCCGCCCTGGGCTACACGCGCATTCGCGCGCCCTTCGATGGCGTAATCGCCGAGAAGCGTGCCGATCCCGGCGCGGTCGCCGCCCCTGGCGTCCCGCTGCTGACTATCGAGGACACGCGCCGCTTCCGCATGGAAGTCGCCGTGGATGAGCACGACATCGCACTGATCCGCCTGGGCGTACCGGCAAGCGTGGTGGTCGATGCTCTTGGCGAATTCCCCGGCAAGATCGTGCAGATTGTTCCCGCCGCCGATCCCGCCAGCCGCAGCTTCCTCGTCAAGGTCGAACTTCCGGCGAACGCACGCCTCCGCTCCGGGCTCTCCGGGCATGCACGCTTCAGCCGCGGAGAACGCCAGGCCATCACCGTTCCCCGCGATGCCGTGCTTGACCGCGGACAGTTGCAGGCCGTGTATGTGGTCGGGCCGGACAAGCTGGCGAATCTCCGCTACATCACCCTGGGCAAGCCCGCCGACAATCGCGTGGAAGTGCTGGCCGGCCTGCAGGAAGGCGAGTGGCTGGTCGCGCAGCCCGGCGACCGTGAACTGGCGGGACGCAAGATCGAGACGCGGCCATGAAGTTAGGCCTCGCGGGACGCATTGCGCACACTTTCATCGCTTCCAAGCTCACGCCGCTGGCGATCGCGGCGGCGCTGCTGTTGGGCGCGTTCAGCATCTGGCAGACGCCGCGCGAAGAAGAACCGCAGATCGTCGTCCCCATGCTCGATGTAATCGTGCAGATGCCGGGCGCGACGCCGGCCGAAGTCGAGCAGCGCGCCACCATTCCCATGGAGAAGCTGCTGCGCGAGGTGCCCGGGGTCGAGTATCTCTACTCGATCAGTTCGCCCGGCATGAGCATGATGATCGTGCGCTTCTACGTGGGACAGAAGGAAGAAGACGCGATCATCCGCACCTACAACAAGCTATACTCGAATTTCGATCGCATCCCTCCCGGCGTTTCGCAACCGCTTATTAAAGTCCGCTCTATCGACGACGTGCCCATCCTCGCGCTTACGCTCTGGGGACGCGGCTACGGTTCCGATCGGCTACGGCGCATCGCCGGCGAAGTGGAGAACCAGCTCAAGAAGATCGACGATGTTGCCGAAACCAAGATCATCGGCGGACAGCCGCGCAAAATGCGAGTTATCCTCGACCCCGCGCGACTTGCCGCCTACGGCCTGACTCCCGCCGCGATCGCCATGCAACTCGAGGCCGCCAACCAGCGCTCGCTGGCCGGCAGCTTCGCGCGCGATAACCGGGAGATTCAGGTCGAGGCCGGCCTTTTTCTCTCCACGCCGGAGGATCTGCAGCAGGTCGTGGTCGGCGTGCACGGCGGCGCTCCCGTTTACCTGCGTGATGTCGCCCGGCTTGAAGACGCGCCGGACGAACCCAGCTCCTACGTCCTCTACGGCAGCGGCAAGGCCAGCGCGCAGACGGGCGCCGAGTATCCCGCCGTCACCATCACGCTGGCCAAGCGCAAGAACACCAACGCTACGGTGATCGCCAACCGCGCCCTGGAACGGGTCGATTCCCTCCGCGGATACCTGATCCCCGCGGACCTCAACGTCAGCGTCACCCGCGATTACGGAGAAACCGCAAAGCACAAGTCGGATGAACTGCTGAAGCACCTCCTGATAGCAACATTCTCCGTAACTTTGCTGGTGGCGCTGGCGTTGGGGTTCCGGGAATCTGGCGTGGTGCTGCTGGCCGTCCCGGTCACGCTCGCCCTCACGCTGACGATCTTTTATCTCTACGGCTACACCCTCAACCGGGTCACGCTGTTTGCGCTGATCTTCTCCATCGGCATCCTGGTGGACGACGCTATCGTGGTCACCGAGAACATCGTCCGCCACTTCCGCCTGCCGGAGAATGCCGGCCGCAGCTTGACCGACGTCGCCGTGGAAGCGGTGGACGAAGTCGGCAACCCCACCATTCTCGCCACCTTCGCGGTGATCGCGGCCATCCTGCCGATGGCCTTCGTCCGCGGTCTGATGGGCCCCTACATGCGGCCGATTCCCGTGGGCGCGTCGGCGGCCATGATGTTCTCGCTGATCGTGGCCTTCGTGGTGTCGCCCTGGGCGGCGCTGCGCCTCATCGGCTCGCACGCCAAGCGCGGCGGGACGAATCACGAAGCCGAAGGCTGGACGACGCGCCTCTACCGCCGCATCATGACCCCGCTCATCCACGATGGCCGCAAGCGCCTGCTATTCCTAGGCACAGTAGTGGTGCTGCTGCTTGCTGCCTGCACGCTCGTCCCGCTGAAGCTGGTGCGGGTGAAGATGCTGCCCTTCGACAACAAGAGCGAGTTCCAGGTGATCATCGATATGCCGGACGGCACGCCGCTCGAGCAGACTACGCGCGTCGCCCAGGCGCTGGCCGCCTCGCTGCGTGGAGAGCCCGAGGTCTCGAACTACCAGATCTATTCCGGAACCTCCGGCCCGTACAACTTCAACGGGCTCGTCCGCCATTACTTCCTGCGCCGCGCTCCCAACCAGGCCGACATCCAGGTAAACCTGGTTCCTCTTGACGACCGCAAAGCTCAGAGCCACGACATCGCCAAGCGCGTGCGCGCGAAGCTCCAGCCGATTGCCAACGGCTTCGGGGCGCGCATCAAGGTGGCCGAAGTACCGCCCGGTCCGCCGGTGCTCGAGACGCTCGTTGCCGAGGTTTACGGGCCTGACTACAAGGGACAGATCGGCCTCGCGGGGCAGATCAAGGACGTCTTCAAGCGCACACCTGGCGTCGCCGACGTGGATTGGTACGTCCAGGACCCGCAGACCAAGTACGACATCAAAGTAGACCTCGATAAGGCGGCAGTGCACGGCATATCCGCTGCCGAGGTCACGCGCACCATCCAGATCGCGCTCAACGGCACCACCGCCGGGCTGCTGCACCGGCCGGAAGCCCGCGAAGACGTGCCCATCGAAGTCCGCCTCGCTCGCGCGTCGCGCTCCGGAATCGACGAACTCCGCAGTATCCGTCTGCCCACGCCTTCGGGCGCGCAGGTCTCGCTGGCCGAAGTAACGCGCGTCGAGCAGACCACGATCGCCACCAACATATATCGCAAGAATCTGCGGCGGGTGGTGTACGTCACCGGTGACGTCAGCGGCCAGGAAGAGAGTCCGGTGTACGTCATTCTGAAGATGGGGCGCGCGATCGATCGCCTGCGCATGCCCGCCGGCTACTCCATCGAGCAGTACTCGTCCCACCTTCCCGACAGCACCGAGCGCTACAGCATGAAGTGGGACGGCGAGTGGCAAGTCACCTACGAAGTCTTCCGCGACCTCGGCCTCGCTTTTGCCGCCGTGCTGGTGCTGATTTACGTCCTAGTCGTGGGATGGTTCAAGTCGTTCCAGACGCCGTGGGTGATCATGGCGCCCATCCCGCTGACGCTGGTCGGCATCCTGCCGGCACACGCGTTGCTGGGCGCGTTCTTCACCGCGACCTCGATGATCGGCTTCATCGCCGGCGCGGGAATCATCGTCCGCAATTCCATCATCCTGGTGGACTTCATCGAATTGCGGCGCGCGCAGGGCATGCCTTTGGCTGAAGCGGTGATAGATGCCGGCGCAGTCCGTTTCCGACCTATGCTGCTGACCGCCGCCGCCGTGGTCGTGGGGGCAAGCGTTATCCTGTTCGACCCGATCTTCCAGGGACTGGCGCTGTCACTGATGGCCGGCGAAGTGGCATCTACTGTGCTGTCGCGAATGGCAGTGCCGGTCCTTTACTACATGAGCCAGATGTCTGCAAAGACGACACTGCAGACTCCAGCCTTTGCGTCACCGAACCAAATCCCTATGGAGGTTAAACCATGACCGTGGAACGCGGCCTGCGTTTGCTGGCAGGCGCATTCGTCCTGATTTCGCTGGCCCTTGGCTACTGGGTCAGTCACTATTGGTTTCTGTTCACCGCATTTGTTGGTCTGAATTTGTTTCAATCGGGGCTGACAGACTGGTGTCCGGCCATGTTTGTTTTGCGGAAGCTTGGCATGCCTCAAGCAGTAGCCTGCCACACTCCGGCTGTGCAGCCGAAATAACGGTTTCTTGCCGCGTGCTTGGCGGAAGCACAGGCCGCAGGCTAGGTGGCTGACCGAGGTCAAGCGATGACCATCGGGGCGAGCCCTGGAGTTCAGTCTGGATTCACTAACTGTGCTCAGCCATGACAGCAAAGACTCGGATCTCGACAAACACGAAAAGACCCTCCAAGCATGGTGCACGAAGGAGCATCCGATAAGGTAAGTTGCTTCGGAGAACACATGAAGACGATTCTACTGGTCGAGTACTCTCCTTCACTGTTGTCCGCTCGCGAGGACGTTCTGAAGCCGCTTGGGTATTCAGTCGGGTCTGTCCTTGGCACGCGGGCTGCGCGAGGTCGGAACCTCCGTGGTCAAGGGGTTGGAGTTATCGTCATTGGACATGGCGCACTTTGGGAAGAACGCCGAGAACTCATTACGTATTTTCAAGAGGCATTGCCACGGGTCCCTATCATTGCCCTTCTCCGCCGTAGCGATAAGGCCTTTAGCCGCGCGGATGATCCACCATTGTGGCTGAGAACTGTCAACCAAGCGCTTGCCAGCATGCAGTGACGAAAAACGGGTACTTTCTATGTCGCAAGAAGAGTGTGGCGCCCATCAACCTGCGGGTTGGGCGGCGTGAGGGCCGTCGGAGACTCCTTTTTAACTTTGCGTCGTGCGAAATTCCAAGTATCCTTTTAAGGCCACAGAGCATGGGAAGCGAGAGATAAGTGTATCTTATGCCAAGGTTTAGCCACTTCCGTGATGGCTAAACGGCGACAGTTTTCATGGCAAGGGGTGTTAGTCTGCCTGGCGATTCTCTGCCTTGACGCCCACCTGGCCAATCGCTTTCACTCCACTCTTTCCGGAACTCCGTCGGTTCAATCGAACTCGCCCAAGGTCCAGAACATGGACCGAGACGCGCATCGCTGGACGGGGCCACCAATCAATTTTTCTGTTCCTTTGCGGCAGGCTCCCGATCCTCCAATCGTGACCGAGGACACGAGCTACTCCTCTCCGCACGTGCGCTGCCTCTGTGATCGCCCCCCGCCAAGAATAGCCTGACAACAGCTCGCATCTGACGCCGTTTGCGGCGTGATACCGGAAATGGGAGTCCCCCAACGGCCTGCACGGTGACGATGTTGAGATCAGCCGCCAAGAGGCAGATCGCGAATCCGACCCTGGTGACGCGCCAGGGGCATAGCAGGCAATAAACGATGGGGCCAACGTTTGTGTAGTCGATTTTGTAGCGGTGAGAGCACCCAATAACAACAGCCTTCAACAGGATTCAACATGCAGCACGCAACAAATTCAACCAAAACCAGTTGCGATCTACAGGTTTCAATAGAGTTCAATAAGCCCTGAAATCGGGTTCG
>CAVTEQ010000020.1:0-205999 GCA_963733935.1 uncultured Acidobacteriota bacterium | reverse complement strand
GGCGTGTTTGGCGTTGAGTTCATTCGTCTTGTCGGTCGTGCTTCGCCTGTCGGCAATGCCTGCAATCAGAATCAGGATCCCGGCCGCGGCGAGGGCTGGAGCGATAAGTTCGAGATGGCTGAACAGGTTCTCGATTTCCCCGTGGGGGATACCTCGAAAAGCTGTTTTTTCAATAATCTTGATAATGACGCCCCCGAACACTCCCGTGAGGACAGTCGCCAGGACGACAAGCCCGGCAAATTTTTTGAAAGCGGCCGCACTCTGAAAGTATGTGTCTCGCCACTGGCTCCAAAAATAGACGATCACCGCAAACATGGTTCCCGTGTGCAGCATGACCAGAAGCAGGGTCATCGGGGGCGACGAGGGATCAAGCCCCAGCAGCTTCTCGGCTACTACCACATGTGCGGAGCTTGATACTGGAAGCAGTTCCGCTAGTCCCTGAATGATGGCAAGCAGGACAACATGCCAGAGTGACATGCAGCGATTCTAACCCACACTCGCCGGGCGAAGACCGCTCATTGGATTGTATTACCGTATGTTGGAATGTCTTGCTCGATCAAATACAGCAGAGCCTGGGCTCGCGCGCCCCAGTCCGTCTGTGCATATTGGCCAGCGATCTGGTGTGTCAGGGCGGTGGCTTTGTTCTTCGCGCCGGCAGAGCGGCTGGCGTTGCCATCATCCTTATACATCTGGATCAGCGCCGCCTGGCGCCACGCGGCCTCGTAAAGCGCCTCGGCTGCCTTGGGTGACTGCGGGTGCTCGCGCACATACTTCTCGTAGATGTCTGTTTCCTTCTCCGGACACTTGGTGTCGCCGGCCCAGTCGCCGCACACTTTGTTCTCGATCAGATGGTAGGCCGCCAGATCGGCCCATTTGGAGCCGGGAAATTTCTTGATGACCTCACGCATCCAGTCCTCATCGATCTGGGCTCGCATGAGGGGATCGCGCTGCCTGGCGGAGCGGCGCGTATTGACGTTGACCGCATCCAGTTGCCAGCGGATGTCGGCAGCGCGGTACAGCGACTCTCCCGCCAAGGGCGAGCGTGGAAAGTACTCGGCCATGCGGTAGTAAAGGCGCATCGCATCCTTGTCCGCGCCCTTGCGCCCATAGCGCCGGCTGCCTTCGGCCTCCGAGTCTGCGCCCGCGCCAAAAACGATCTTGTCGCCTTCCGCAGTGGAAGCGCGCACCACGCCCTTGTCCAAAATCCAGCCGGTAACGTTGCCGTCCACTTGCGTGATGTGCAACCACTCGCGGCTCGTCTCCAGGATCGCTACTTCTTGCCCGCGTGCCAGGTTCGCCATGCGAGTGGAACCCGTGTCCGGGGAGATGTAGATATACGCTTCCCGCACGATGATGGCGCGCTCGGCGGGAGCGGCGTGGAGGAGTGGGACAAGCAGCGCCAGCAGCGTTACGACCAGCAACCTCCTAAAATTGTCATCCCGAGCGGGCCGAGGGAGCTTGTGCTTCGAAAACCGGGATTCAAGCGCAAGGTCCCTCGACTCGCGCCCCTCTCGCTGCGCTCGTGTCGCACTTCGCTCGGGATGACAATTCTGACGTGGATGCATCACTTCATCCCAGTAACAGCGCCGGTCTCGAACATCTGCTCGGCCTTGACGATGGTGATGTTCTCGCGCGCGAGGTTCAGCTTGTACGCCTTCCACTCTTCGTCCTGGGCAAGCATCTTTTGCTTTTCCGGCGGGACAGGCTCAGAGATGTGGTACTCCTCGCGCGTCTTCGACTGAACGTTTGTGTCCCCGGCGATGTCGTCCGCCAGCTTCTGCGCCACGCTCTCGTTGGTCACGATGACATATTTGAGGTCGGCGACCTGAAGGTATTTCTTGATGGCTGCATTCACCTGCGCTGGGGTGAGCTTATCGATGTTCGCCAGCATGTCCGCCAGATAGCCGTGGTCCTTCATGCCGTAGAACATGTCGTCGAGGCGATAACCAAGTTGCCGGCCCTTGCTGTCGGCATAATTAAGGTAGAGCGTACGCGCTTTCTGCTTGGCCGCCTCCACCTGCTCGGGCGTCATTCCGTGCTTGATGAAGTTGTCCAGCTCCCACGTCATGGCCTTGAGCATGAAGTGCGCGTACTGGTGCGACACCGGACGGACCCACATGCTGAAGTACTGCTGCTGGCGCGGCGTGCCCGGCGGCGGAAAAAGCGTGAATGGCCGGGCGGCGTAATACTCGATATAAGAGTAGTCGCCGTAGTTGTATCCACGATCTTCACGGATGTCTTTATAGAGCCGGCCGAAGTCGTCGCGATGCAAGCCCAGAAAAACATTGGCCACGAAAAGCGGCCAGTAATCCGGATCGCCACGCCGTAGTGGGATTGGAAAGCCAAGGTGCAATCCCGTGGCGATGGTATTTGGCTGGGTGATGATCAGCAGGCGGCGGCCAGCCGGTGTGCTGGCGTGTGACGACGGAGATCCGGGCAAGCTGTCCGTGCTCGAGGGTAACGACGAGAGCAGCAGCCTCAGCGCCGCCGGCTCGGTGATGCTGGCGGCGACGAACATGTTCAGCCCCTGGTAGTGCATATTGTAATAAGCGTGCAGGTCGTTGCGGTTCACCGCCTGCAATCCCGCGACCGTACCTTGCGTGAGATGGCCGAGCGGCGTGCCTTGGAACACCCAGTCATCAAGCGCCAGCAGCCCCAGTTGCTCCTGCTGCTCGAAGCGTAGATTGGATCGGATCGCAACCAACGCCTCTTTGCGCACACGCTCCAGCTCGGACTGGAGGAAGAGCGGCTGCGTGAGCATCGGCTTCAGCACTCCCGATACAAACTGCGGAAATGCGTCACGCGGCACGGTCATGCTGAAGACAGTGGTTTCCTTCTCCACCCGAACTTGCGGATATGCTCCTTCTCCCCACGGCCGCGTGATTTCCGCGAGCTTTTCTTTTGTGACTGGATTCCTGGGGTCGCCAAAACCACCTTCGAGCATCATTCTGCCCACCAGGCTGGCCGTGCCTTCTTTTCCCCGCCCATCCTCCGCGGAGCCGGCGCGCACCATGATCTGCACTTCGTACAGGGGCGAAGGCGAAGCCAGCGTGACGATGTTCGGTGGGAGTTCGGCAGGCGGTGCTGGCTTCCGCTGCGGCGCCGGCTGCTGCGCCATCGCTGAACCCGCCGCTAGCGCAAACCCAAGTACCAGTGCGAGGCCCCGGGCACTCGGTACTCGGTACTCGGTACTCGGTACTCTTCCCATCAGTGCCCATCCGTCTTCTTGGGCGCGGTCTCCGGTTGCTGCGGGCCGTGCCACAGGGTGCAGACCAGCCGTCCATCACGCGTGAAATACTTGGTGGCGTAGTCGTCGATGTCGGCGGGCTGCAGCTCGTCAACCGACTGCAGCAGCGCATCCAGGACATGCGCATCCCGGTTGAATCGATAGAAAGTAGCCAGGCTCTGTGCGATATGGTCGGTGGTGTCCCAGCCGGCAAGAAAATCATTCTTCACTCTGCTCTTGAGCACTTCCAGCGTCTTGGCCGCGTTGGGCTCCAGGGAGAAATTTTTCAGCGCCTCGGTGCCGCCGATGATGTCGTAGCGCACCTCGTCCACGTATTTTGCGCCTTCCTTCTGGAAGCGATCCAGGCTGAGCTCGGCGCCCAGCAGCATCCAGTGCGGGTCGGTGGAGAGGGGCGACGCATAAGTCGCGAACGAGGTTACCGACTGCTTCTGGTAGCGCAGCTTCTGGTAGAGCGGCGCCGAGCGTGAGGTCAGCAGTTCGTCCAGCACCAGCGCGACCGCCGACTCGGGTGTGCCGGGATTGAACGCCGGCGTGCGATACGCCACCACTAGCCGCGGCGCTACCTCGGCGTCCCAATCCACGTGCACCGGCCTGTGTTCCTTGGGCTCGGTTGGCACTGGGATCTTCGGCGTGGGCACCGGCTTCCAATCGGCATATGCCTTCTCGATCGCCGGGAAAAGCTTGTGCGGGTTCACGTCGCCCACCACGATCAGGGCCACATTGTTGGGCGTGTAATAGTTGTGGAAGAACTGCCAGGCTGCGTCCCAGGCCTGCGGCATCTTCTCCACGTCGTCGAGATATCCGATCACCGTGTGCCCGTAGGGATGGTGAGGGAAGGCAATCGGCGACATCTGCTCAATCATCTTCTGCGCCGGAAAAGAATAGATCCGCCGATACTCTCCCAACACTGCTCCCGCTTCCACCTGGAAAGTCTTCTGGTCCATTTTCAGCCCTTTGAAGCGCGAAGCCTCGAGCTCGATCACGCCAGGCGCCGGCCCTTGCGGCGTGGCGACCGGCCCTATCAGATTCTGCGCGAAGGTGAACGGGTGGTAGAAAGTGAAATCGTAGGTGGTGAAAGCGTTGTTGTACGAACCCAGGCGATTCATCATCGCCTGATAACCGCCGGCGACACCGTCATACTCGTGGCGGAACATGATGTGCTCGAACAGGTGTGCCAGCCCAGTCTTGCCCTTCTCCGTCTCGTTGCGTGACCCGGCGAACACCGGCGTCGCGTAGCTCACCATGTCCTTGAACTCAGGAGTGGGAACGATCAGGATGTGCAGCCCGTTGGCCAGCGTTCTCTCGTAGATGGGATAAGGAAAAAACTTGGCGGGCGGCTTTTCGGGCTTGTGCGCCAGCACGCTGCGCCGCTGCGGGACGACTTGGGCGGCTGCACTCGCGACCAGCAGCAGGCACATGGCAGCCCAGCGGAATGAACCCTTCATCGATCAGGCCTCGAGAGTTGCGTCACGAGTCAGAAGAATTACAGATTCTAATCGCTCGCGATGGTGGCTTCCAGCCAGTCGCCCTCAAGCACAGATGCAAGTAATCGCGCCTCCACACTGCCGCCGCTGATGATTGCAACGGTCTTGTCGGCACGTGACAGTTCATCCGAGTGAAAGAAGAATGCCGCGGAGGTGACTGCGCCGCTGGGCTCTGCCACCAGGCGTGCACCCAATGCCAGCCGCCGCATGGCTTCGCGGATTTCGCCCTCGCTGACGGTGATGATGTCGTCCACGTAGCGGCGGATGTGCTCGAAGTTGATTTCGCCAATGTGCTGCGTGCGCAACCCATCGGCCAGCGTGCGGCCCACCTGCTCTCCGGACCAGGCGACAATCTTGCCCGCCCGCAGGCTGGCCTGCGCGTCGGCTGCCAATTCGGGTTCAACGCCGACCACCTTGGCCTGCGGACGAAGCAGCTTCACCGCCGTGGCCACGCCGCTGACCAGGCCTCCGCCGCCCACGGGCACCAGCACAAGCTCGACATCGGGCAGGTCTTCGACAATCTCCAGGCCGACGGTCCCTTGTCCGGCGATGATCTTCTCATCGTTGAATGGTGGAATGATGACGTATCCGTGCTGCGCCGCTAGTTCTTCCGCCTTGCGCTGACGTTCGGCGCTGCTTGGCCCCACCGGAACGACTTCCGCTCCGAGGGCCTTCGTAGCTTCGATCTTGATGACCGGCGCGCTACGCGGCATTACCACGACAGCTTTCGCGCCGATTGCCCGCGCCGAGTACGCTACGCCTTGTGCATGATTGCCGCTGGAGTAGGTGATGACGCCGCGCCGCCGCTCATCATCCGAGAGCGAAGCAATCTTGTTATAAGCGCCGCGCAGCTTGAACGAGCCGATAGGCTGCAAGCTTTCCGGCTTGAACCACAGGCGGCGGCCGTCAGCTTCATGCGCGACCAGCGGCGTACGCGCGGCAATGCCGCGCAATCGGTGATGAGCCTGCCGAATGTCGTCTAGGGTGACGATCGTTGCTCTCCGTCAAATCTCCAAAATCACCGGCATGATCAGCGGCCGGCGCGAGGTGTTCTTGGCGATGTAGCGCTTCAGCTCCTGGCGAATCTTCTCCTTCATCACACCCCAGTCGCCCTTTTCTTCCTTGCTTGACTGCTCCAGCGCTTCGATCACCACTTGGCGCGCCTCTTCCATGAAGCCATTCTCGGAGCCCGCCGGCGCAAATCCGCGGGTGACGATCTCCGGTACCGATTCCACTTTCCCGCTCAGCTTGTTGATAGCGATGATGGGCAGCACGATGCCGTCTTCGCTCAGCAGGCGCCGGTCGCGGATCACCAGGTCTTCTACCACGTCGGTGCGCGAGCCGGAATCGATGCACACGCGTCCTACGGCGACTTCTCCTGTCTTGCGCGCGCCTAACTCGTCGAATTCCAGCACGTCGCCGCTCTCCAGCATGATCACCTTGCCGACGGCGCCGTGCATCGAGGCCGCCAGCTCGCTGTGCCGCCGCAGTTGCCGATATTCGCCGTGGATGGGTATGAAGTATCGCGGCTTCACCAGGTTGATGATCAGCTTCAGTTCCTCCTGGCTGCCGTGGCCGCTCACGTGAATGGGCGGTTGCGATCCGTCTTCGTAGACCACCACCGCCTGCCGGCGATAGAGGTGGTCGATCATGCGGTAGATGGCCTTTTCGTTACCCGGGATGATGCGCGAGCTGAGCACCACGGTGTCGTCGCGCTCGATCTTGACGTGCTTGTGGCTGTCCACCGCGGTGCGGGAAAGCGCCGACATGGGCTCGCCCTGGCTGCCGCTGATCAGCACGCACACGCGCTCGGGCGGGAAGTCCTTCACCTGCCCGGGATGAATCAGCACCCCGTCGGGGATTTCGATGTATCCCAGGTCCTGCGCGATCTCCGCCGACTCGTTCATCGAGCGCCCTACCAGCGCGACTTTGCGGTTGTATTCGAAGGCGGTGTCGATGGTGAGCTTCATGCGGTGGATGGACGAAGAAAAGCAGCAGACGAAGAGCCGCCGCTCGGCCCGCGAGAACACCTCTTCGAACTTCCGCCGCACCGCGCGCTCGCTGGGCGTGTAACCGCTGCGCTCGACGTTGGTCGAATCCTGGAAGAGCGCCAGCACGCCGTCTTTGCCATACTCGGCGAAGGTGTGCAGGTCGAAGAGCCGGTTGTCGGTGGGGGTGGGATCGACTTTGAAATCGCCAGTGTGGATCACCACTCCCAGCGGCGTGTGGATCGCGAGCGACACGCAATCCACCAGGCTATGCGTCACCTGGATGGGATGGATAGTGAACGGCCCGATCTTCACGCGCTCGCCGGCGCGGATCTCGATCAGCTTGGCGTCGTCCAGCAGGCCGTGCTCTTCCAGCTTGTTCTCGACGTAGGCGAGCGTGAACTCGGTGCCGTACACCGGCACGTTGAGTTCGCTCAGCACCCAGGGCAGCGCCCCGATGTGGTCCTCGTGGCCGTGGGTGAGCACGATGGCGCGGACTTTGTCGCGGTTCTCGGTGAGGTAGGTGATGTCGGGGACGACGATGTCCACGCCCAGCAGCTCGGCCTCGGGAAACATCATGCCGGCATCGACGACAATGATGTCATCGCCCCAGCGGAAGGCCATGCAGTTCATGCCGAACTCGCCTAGACCTCCCAGGGGCACGACTTGGAGTTTGCCTACTGGCATGGAGAACCATTGATGCTAGCACAGGCGCGGGCGGAGGCGAGGAGTGCGGGCTTCGGGGGTGCTTGCGTGAAGTCCCAATTGGCTCGAGGGGGAGCTGGTAAGATGACTCGATAAACGCTATGCAATTCGGGAGTGATCAGATGTCTGACCTCAGTTGGCGTGACGCAATCATCAAGGTGCTCGAGGACAGCCAGGAGGCAATGCACTACACAGAGATTGCCGAGGCGATATCGGAAAGGAAACTGCGCACCGAGGTCGGGGCGACACCGGCGTCGACTGTCAATGCCGTAATCTCAACGTCAATCCAAAACGAGGGGAGCAATTCCCAATTCGTCAGAGTTGAGAGAGGCCGCTACTGGCTCCGCGAGCTCACACAGAACCAGCAAGGTGAGCAGCCGCAGCCTGCCCCCGCGCCAACGGATGACACTGGCCTCATCAACGCGTTCGGCATGTATTGGTCTCGGGACAAAGTTCTGTGGACCGCCAACCCTAAAATTCTGGGGCAGCAGCAGCCCGGCAGTACGCCGGTTGACTTCTCCGGCCAGACGGGGGTTTATCTTCTCTATGACGGTCGAGAAGTGGTTTACGTCGGCCGCACCACTGACCAACCGCTGGGTGTTCGGCTCCGGCAACATACCTCAGATCGGCTAAACGGGCGATGGGGCCGGTTCTCTTGGTTCGGCGTTTATCCGGTTGTCGCGGACACAGGAGCGCTCGATACCAACGCAATAGGAAGCTATGATCTCGCGATGCTAATCGTCACCATGGAGGCCTTGCTAATTGAAGGGCTTGAGCCACCGCAGAACAGAAAGCGCGGTGATGATTTCCGTGCTGTCGAGTTTCTTCAAGTTGAAGATCCAGAAATCCAGAAAAACCGAATCGTCGACTTGATGGACGAGCTCAAGAAGAAGCTGTGAAGAAGCACTGCCGAGCCACTGTCACGAACGACTCTACTCCGCCCAATCCCGAATAAAGATGTTGGTTTCGTGCGGATGCTTGCCGTTGCGGTTTGACGCCCACACCATACCCTCTAGAAGCGGTAAAGCGCTAGGCGCGTGATGCGAGCGATTCTGGCAAAATCCTGGTCGAGGGTGAACACGCTAGCCTTGTGCTCCAAAGCAATGGCTGCGATCAGAGTATCAATCGTGGTGGGAGTAATGCCTTTCGCCCGCGCCGCCCGGTAGGTGGCCGCTGCCTCGCAGTAGGTCGCAGAGCGGCGGGGTTCGAGCATCTCCCACTGCGCCAGGTAGTGCTCAATGCGCCTCGCGTCGCTGCTAGTCATCTCATACGTCCGCGGAAGGTTTGTATCAGGGCACGACTTTAGTCGTGCCGAATGAGCGAAGTTAGAAACGTGGGCTTTAGCCCCTGCCAATGCGCGCTCAGGGGCTAAAGCCCAACTTTTTACGACCTCCTTGCGGCACGGCTGAAGCCGTGCCCTGATACGAAGCAAATTCATTGGACGGGTGTCTTGCAATGCGATCTCGCGCTTGGTCTTCAAACGCGTGAGCTTGCGCGCTTTGCGGATCAGGCTTTCGTCGATATCAATTGTAGTTCTGCCCATTCCCGCGGGACTCTTTCTAGGAATTACTTCGCCTGGTGAGTCTATGGTAAAAGAGGATAAAGTACGGGTGCCAGCCGCGAACAATTCGACGTGAAGCAAAAGGTACTCTTTTCCAATCCCGGTTGTGCTCCGTTCGCGCAGCATGCGGCCAGGGCCCTGCATGAGGCGGGACTGCTGGCGGCTTACGTCACCAGTTTCAATTATCGCCCCCACGACCTGCTGGGCGGAAGCTTGCGTCTGCTGCTGCGTTCCCGTTACAGCGATCCGCAAAGACAACTGGCTCGCCGCAGCATCACCGAGGTTCCCCAGGATGTTGTCATCTCTCATCCTATGCCGGAGCTGCTGCGCATGTTGCCGATCATGGCAGGGATCGGTCCATCCGCTTGTGACTTGGTCTGGGAGCAGGCCGAAAAATGGTTCGACCGGCTGGTGGCGCGCAACCACCTGAATGGCGCGGACGCTGTTTACGCCTACGAGCACGCCGCACTGGAAACTTTCCGGGCGCAGAAGGCGCGCGGTGGGCTGTGCATCTATGAGCAACCGACCACCCATTACCTTACGACCGCGGACATTCTCGATACCGAATTCGAGCTCTACCCGGAGGCACAAACTGCGCACGATCGACATTTGATCAAACATCGGCCGCGCCGCGACCGGCGCAAAGACCAGGAACTCGAACTCGCCGATCTGGTGATTGTGTACTCAACCTTCAGCAAGCGTTCGCTGGTCCGCGCGGGAATCCCCGAAGATCGCATCCGCGTTGTACCTCTTGGGGCCCCTGCGCCGGTTAGCGAAATTCCCAGAGGCCGCAAGTCGCCTTTCATCTTCCTGAGCGCCGGCAACCAGACGGTGCGCAAGGGCGTGCACTATCTGCTCGAGGCCTGGCGCAAGCTGTCGCCCGGCGGCGACGTGGAGCTTTGGCTGATCGGGCGAATGTCGCTGCCTCCCCGGCTGCTCGCGGATTTACCCGGACGGGTAGTGGTGCGTCCGTCGGTACCGCGCGAGGAGCTGTTTGAGCTCTATCGGCGGGCGGGCGTACTGGTGCTGCCTTCCTTGGGCGAGGGCTTTGGCATGGTCATCACCGAGGCCCTGGCGAATGGGCTGCCGGTGATCACAACCTGCAACACCGCCGGACCAGACTTCATTGAGCCGGGAAAAAATGGTTTCCTCGTGCCCATCCGGGATTCGGAAGCCTTGGCGGCAACCATGCAGTGGTGCATCGAGCACCGCGAAGAGGTTGGCGTCATGGGCCAGGCCGCAATCGATACGGCAGCTCGCTGGCAATGGAGTGATCATCACAGCGCGTTAGCCGCGGCGGTCCGCGACTTTCTCTTCAATTCCACGTCCCCCATGATTGCTGCCGGGGTTGCTTCATGAGCCGTCCAAGGATCTGCCTGGTCGGCATCTGTCAACCCTCATTCAACCCTCGCCTGGTGCGCGAAGCCGATTCCCTGATGCAAGCCGGGTACGATGTGCGGGTGGTCGCCACCCACCACCTGTTGTGGGCAGACGCGCGCGAAGAAGCTCTGATGCGCAAACGGCAGTGGCGTCTCCAGCGCGTGGACTTGCGGCCGGTGGGCTGGAACAAGCTGTACTCGGGAATGATTCGTGGCCGCAACCGCCTCGTTGCCGGCCTCCGCCCCTACTTCAAGAGCAGCGATTTAAGATTTTTCGCCTATGGGCTTGCCGGCCCGGAGTTAACCAAGATCGCTGCCAGCGAGCCGGCGGACTGGTTTATTGCCCACAGTCATGCCGCGCTGCCCGTAGCCGCGGCGGCGGCTGCGCGTTGGAATGCGCGCTTCGGCTTCGATTGCGAAGACCTGCTTGCCCACTCTCCCGGTGAACCCCATGAGTTGCTGCGGGCTATCGAGGCCAAGTATCTGCCGCAGTGTGCTTACGTTTCCACCGCATCGCCGCTCATGGCCGAACAGTTGTCGCTCGACCACCACATTCCTTCGCCGGTGGTCCTCTACAATGTTTTCCCCCTACAACTGGCGGAAGGGATGCTCGCGCCGCGCGATCGTCACGGCGATGCCACTGTGCGCCTGCACTGGTTCGGCCAGACCATCGGACCGGGCCGGGGCCTGGAGGACGCGGTGGCGGCCCTGGCTCAGTTGCCAGGTGAGGTCCAGTTGCATTTGCGCGGGACGCTTTCTGCCGGCTATCGGGAAAGATTAGAGGCGATGGCCGGACGCGAGCGTCATCGGCTCTTCTTTCTGCCGCCACTCGAGCACGATGAGCTGATCCGTTCGATGGAAGCGTTCGACGTTGGGCTGGCGCTGGAGCGCCCGGAGAATGCCAATTACTCCCGCACGGTGACCAACAAGTTGTTTAGCTATCTGCTGGCGGGGCTGGCCGTGGCCGCGAGCGACACGCCTGGGCAGCGGCAGGTGATGTCGCAAGTGCCGAACGCTGGATTCCTGTATCCGGCCGGAGATGGCCGTGCGCTCGCCGACCTCCTGGTGAACTGGGTGCGCGACCGACAAGCTCTGCGGGCCGCGCAGCAAGCCTCCTGGGAAGCCGCTCGTGCGCGCTTCTGCTGGGACCGGGAATGCGAAAAATTTCTTGGCATCTTTGCCGCGCCGGCCTCGGCAGAGCCGGTATTGGCCGGAAGGAGCACGGCGTGGTGAAGCGGGTCGCCATCGTTGGCGCTGACTTCGCTCCCAGCAGCCTGCCGCCGGCGCTGCGTGTGCGCTTCTTCGTCTCGCATCTGCGGGAGTTCGGTTGGGAGCCGACGGTCATCACCACCGATCCGCGCCACTACGATTGCGCACTCGACCCTGAGATCGAGCACCTGCTGCCGGATGGCTTGCGCGTGATTCGCACTCCGGCGCTGCCGCGCAGCCTCACGCGACTGGTCGGCTTGGGTGACCTGGGAGCGCGTAGCATGGCATACCACTGGCGCGTGCTGCGTGATCTCTGCCGGCGCGGTGAAGTCGACCTGGTGTTCATTCCGGTGCCGGCGTACATGCCGATGGTCTTAGGGCGGAGAGCGCATGAACGGTTCGGCGTTCCCTATGTCATCGATTACATCGACCCCTGGGGCAGCGACTACTACTGGCGGGTGCCGCGCGCGCAGCGTCCGCCGAAGTGGCTGGCCGCTTACGCGACGGCGCGTTTGCTTGAGCGCTACACGCTTCGGCATGTGGCCCACGTAGTGGGAGTTTCGCGGGGGACGACGGAGACGGTGCGCCGACGTTATCCATGGATCGGTGAAGCCGACACCACAGAGATTCCCTACGGCGCCGAGAGCGGGGACTGGGATTACATCCGCCATCATCCGCGGCGCAACCAGGTGTTCGATCCCGCCGACGGCACGCTGCACTTCGCCAGCGTCGGGGCCTATACCGAGGCTATGCGCCCGGTGCTGAGCGCGTTCTTTTCTGGAGTCCAGAAAGCACGCACGGAGGATGCGGCCCTGGCGCGCGTGCGGCTGCACTTCGTGGGCACCAGCTATTCCACAGGCGAACCGTGTGTCTCATCCATCGCACGCGAGCAGGGCGTGGAGGACTTGGTTGAGGAGCATCCTCAGCGCGTGCCTTATCTCGATGCGCTGCAGCTCCTCTCCGACGCCCATGCGCTGCTGGTGATTGGCTCGGCCGAACCGCACTACACCGCTTCCAAAATTTTCCCTTACATTCTTGCGCGCAAGCCGCTGCTGACCGTCTTCCACCGCGACAGCAGCGTGATCGATATCGTGGAAAACACCCAGGCAGGCAGCGTAGTCAGCTTCAATGCCGGCGATCCTTTGTCGGGAAAAATCGGCGAGATAGCGCAGCGCGTGCGTGAACTGGCGGCGCTTGCCTCCAGCCATGAGCCGCGCCTGCAACAACAGGCGCTAGAGGCCTATTCCACGCGCGCGATGACCGCCCGCCTGGCAAGAGTCTTCGACAGAGTCATGACGCGGCACTTTCCTGCCGGAAATGAGGGAACCTCACTTGCACACACCGCGGAAGCTCGGCGCTGAATCATTTGTGTTAATAATGGACCCAGCTTGCGAAACTCACCCGTAGTAGTCCGTAGTCAACCTGTAGCTGTAACCGGCGCCCGCGATCCAGCCTGGGCATGGCGCTTCCAGCCTCGAATACGTGAACTGAGTAAGTCTCCGTCCTACAGACGAACGATCCAAAACCACTCCCTAAGCCGGGAGGAGAAGGAGTAAAGACGATCTCGATGGGAGCGACTCGATCACTCATCACAGGCGGCGCTGGATTCGTCGGCAGCCACCTTGCGGAAGAACTTCTGCGCGAGGGGCAGGAAGTGTACATCCTGGACAACCTCTCGACCGGCAGCATCGACAACATCGAACACCTGAAGGGCCGCAAGGATTTCCACTATGTGATCGACTCGCTCGAGAACGAGCACTTGCTGGCGGAGATGATCGATCGCTCGGACGTGGTGTACCACCTGGCCGCCGCCGTGGGCGTGAAGCTCATCGTGGAAAGTCCGGTCAACACCATCGAGACCAACGTGCACGGTACCGAGCTGGTGCTCAAGCACGCCAACAAGAAGCGCAAGAAGGTGATCGTCGCTTCCACCTCGGAGGTCTACGGCAAGAGCACGCGCGTGCCCTTCCGCGAAGACCACGACCTGGTGCTCGGCCCAACGTCCAAGGGACGCTGGAGCTACGCCTGCTCCAAAGCCATCGACGAATTCCTGGCCATCGCCTACTGGCACGAGAAGAAGCTGCCGGTGGTAGTGGTGCGTCTGTTCAACACCGTCGGACCGCGCCAGACGGGCCGTTACGGCATGGTGATTCCCAGCTTCGTCAAACAGGCGGTGCAGGGAGATCCCATTACCGTCTACGGCGACGGCAATCAGTCGCGCTGCTTTACGTATGTCGGCGATGTGGTCAAGGCGCTGCTGGCGCTGGCCGACCATCCGGGAGCGGTGGGCGAGGTGTTCAACATCGGCGGCGGACGCGAGATCACCATGAACGACTTGGCTCAACTGGTGAAGGAGAAAGCGGACAGCTCCTCTGAAATCGTCCACGTGCCCTACGACCGGGCCTATGAGAAAGGCTTCGAGGATATGCCGCGGCGCGTGCCCGACATCGGCAAGATCAATCACCTTCTGGGCTGGCGGCCGAGCATCGACGTGGAACAAATCGTGGAAAAGGTGATCGCATTCCAGCGGGCCGGGGCGCGGTCGGAGGAAGCTGCGCCGGCTCGCGCGCACGTGGCGATCAGTACGCAGCTTCCCGCGGCCATGGGAGTCGCAGGCAGTGATTGAAGGGCGGAGCCGTCAAACTTGAGCTCTCTGCCTCAGTTGGCTGGTCAGGAATTTAGCTTTGGGAGTGCCGACCCTGGTGTCCCGCGGACCAGGCTTGCGATCCTCAGCACCCATCCAATCCAGTATCACGCCCACTGGTTCCGTGCCCTGGCAGCTCGCCCTGAGCTTGATTTGAGCGTGTTTTACTGCCATCGCGCCAGCGCGGCCGACCAGGCGCGGGCTGGCTTCGGTGTTGAGTTTGACTGGGACATCCCGCTGCTCGAGGGGTACAGCCATACTTTCTTGAACAGCCCGCGCGGCAAATTGGGAAACTTCTTCGGTTCGCACGCCCCAGCACTGGCGCAGATGCTGGCGCGAAAGAGCGTCGATGCGGTGCTGGTCAATGGGTGGCATTACCAGGCCGCTTGGCAGACCATCTTCGCTTGCTGGAGAGCGCGCGTCCCCGTGATGGTGCGCAGCGACTCTCAGTTAGCTTCGCCGCGGAGCCGCCTGAAGCGGCTGCTGAAGGCTCCGGTGTACAGGTCTTTCATCCCACGGTTTGATGCCTGCCTGGCTGTCGGTACTCGCTCCCGGGATTATTACCTGCACTATGGTGCGCGACCGGGCCAATTGTTCTTTGCGCCCCATGCTATCCAGGAAGACTTGTTCCAGGGGGCAGCGGGAAAAAGCGGGATTCGGCAGATGCTGCGGCGGCAATGGGGGTTCACCGAGCGGCAGACGGTCTTTATTTTCGTCGGCAAATTTATTGAGAAGAAGCGGCCCCTGGACGTTTTGCAGGCTATCGAGTCGGCTGCCGGCCAAGAACCAACGGTCGCTGGGTTGATGGTAGGCGATGGTCCTTTGCGCGACGTTTGCGAGCGGTTTGTCAGCACCCGCAAGCTCTCGGTCCACTTCACGGGGTTCCTGAATCAATCGCAGATAGGCGACGCTTATGTGGCCTCCGATTGCCTGGTTCTGCCGTCCGACGGGCGGGAGACCTGGGGACTGGTTGTGAACGAGGCCATGTCCTGCGCCCGCCCTGCGGTAGTCAGCGATGCGGTCGGCTGTGGGCCCGATCTTGTCCGCGAGGGCGCGACCGGAGAGGTTTTCCCTCTCGGCGACGTTGCGGCGCTGTCGAGGATCCTGGCAGCTCTGGCTCGCGATCCACATCGCCTGCGCGCTATGGGCGAACGCGCTCGGACGGGGTTACGTCCATATTCTCTCGACGCTGCGGTGCAGGGCGTCTTGGATGCGGCAGCGGCTCTGACCGCGAGAGGCAAGCGGAAATGAATCTTCACGTCAAAGACCTCGGGAACAACGCTCTCGCCCTGATAGTTCCGCCCCTCTCGGCGACGTTCCTGCTGTGGCTTGCAAGGCTCAATGAAGTGACCCTGTTCGAATTTCTGGGGGCCACGGCTCTGCTGGCATTTGCCTGGATGTCCTACTACCAGTGGAGAATGGCGGGGGAACGCTACCTGCCACTGTTTTCGATAGTCAGCTTCATGTTCTGGATCTATTACGCCCTGGCGCTGTTTTGGGGAACTCGCAAGACCTACACCGCTCGCGCAGAGATTTCCGACAGCCTGATTGAGCAGGCGATGCTGTTGGCGGTTGTGGGTGTGGTTTGTCTGTGGATTGGCAAGTGGACCGGATTGGGCCGTCGCTTGGTCTCCCGTAAGGTGCTCGATATCTATTCGCAGCGCGAAAACACCTGGTCTTACATTCGAACCGCCTTGCTGCTCACGCTGCCTCTGACGTTTGCGGTCCAGTCGCAGGCCTATCTGTTCGGCAGTGGCGGCCGGCAACTGTTTATGATCCTGACTTCCGCCGTACCGATGGCGCTATTTGTTTTGTTATTCCGCAAGTTGCTGAGGCGGCAGGCGAACCACGGGGAAATCCTGCTCATCGGCGTGTTTCTGGTGGGGCGATTCCTCGCAGGCATCGCCTCGGGCTGGTTGGGCGCCAGCGTGAGCATTATGGTGACCTGCAGCATCGTCTATCTTTACGAGCGGCGCCGGATTCCCAAGCTCGCCATCTTCCTCGTTTTGGCTTACATCCTGTTCTTCCAGGCCGGCAAAGAAGCGTTCCGCAAGACTTTCTGGGGAGAACGGGTGGACTCCACGTTGAGCCAGAGGATTTCCTTCTGGTCAAGCGAGTCGCTGCGCAACTGGCAACTTACCCTGGAAAATCCCAATGCGGAAAACTGGCATCGCCTGATCGATCAGAGTCTGTCCCGCATGTCCCTGCTGCAGCAGACTGCGCATGTTCTGGAGTTGACGCCTGATGAGGTTCCTTACCAGCATGGGCGCCTCTATTCCTACATGCTGGTCACCTGGATCCCGCGCGCGGTCTGGCCGGATAAGCCTTCGGTGAACGAAGCCAACCGGTTCTACCAGGTGGCGTACGGCCTGACGGATGCCCGTGAACTGGACAAGGTGTCCATTGCCGTGGGCACCGTGGCGGAGAGCTTCATCAACTTTGGCTGGTGGGGTCCGTTTCTCGTCATGATCCCCCTGGGCATCTTCCTTGACTACTTCCAGCACACGTTCCTGGCGCGCGATTCAGGATGGATTCTGAATGCCATTGGAATTGCTTTGGTTCCCAGCTTTCTCCCCATTGAGGCCCAGTTGGCGCAATACGTGGCGGGAATCCTGCAATGCGTTGCCGTGGCATTGGTAGTTCTCTGGCCAGTGCTTCACGTGCGATTACGAGGAGCGGCCAGCAGCCCTCGCCCGGCCCGGGCGGAGCCCGTCACCGGCGGGCTGCGGATGCCTTCACTGGCGCCACGGCGTTTCTTATGAGGCCGTTCCGGAGTTGCTGAACTCGTGAGGGTCATCCAGGTCATTCCCGATTTCAGTCTGGGCGGCATTCAGAAAGCAGGCTGCGTGCTGGCCGAGGCCATGCTCCGCGCCGGGCACCAGGTTCTGCTTCTTGGCGATAATCCTGGACCACGATTCCAGCCCTCGTGTTCCTGGCATCGCCTGCTCCCTGGTGCGCGGCTGCAGGCACTTGTCGGCGCAGCGCGCGAGTTTGGACCCGACGTAATTCACCTTCACGCTCCCGAGTATCCCGAAGACCTGATACGCGGCCTCGCGGCTGAACTGCGGGAGAAGCCGCCCCTGCTGGTTACCACGCCGGTCTTCGGCCGCCCGCCGGAAGATCGCGGCGCACTGGCGCTCACTCGTACCTGCTGCGTGGGTGTGTTCACCTTCTACCGCTTAGGGCGGTGGTTGCGGCAGTCGCCTGCCCAGATGGTTCATAACGGAATCGGCTATGTTCCGCTTACACCCTTCCAACCACCTCCGGTTGGGGTGGACCGTGCGGCTGAACGGCGGGCGTTGGCCATCCCCCAGGATGCATTTGTCTTCGGCAGGGTAGGCCGAAGCCAGGGAGGCAAATGGCATCACTGTTATCCGGAGGTGATCGACGCCATGTTGCGCGTGGAGCCCGGCGCTCAGTGGATCTCTGTTGGTTTCCCTGCCGAACTGGGCCGCGAGGATTTGCGCCGGCGTTGGGGTTATCGCTTCCACGACTTTCCCGAGACGGCCGATTACCAATTCCTCGCCGCCATTCTCTCCGCGATGGATGTGCAGTTGTTCTGGAGCCAGCATGGAGAATGTTTTGCCGCGACGATTTGCGAAGCGGCAGGAATGGGTACCCCGACCATTTCTGGAGTCAATCCCTGCCAGGACAATGGGCAGGTGGAGCAGGTTCTGGAAGGCGTCACCGGAGAGTTGGTCGGAACACCCGCGCAGGCGATCGCCTCGCTACGCCGTCTGGCGTCAGATCGAAGCCTTCTGAGGGCGCAGCGATCCTCTGCGCGGGAACACGCCTGGAGACGCTGGCACGTAGACCGAGTCAGCGCTGATCTATGCGAGCTGTACGAGTACTGGCGTTTCGGTAAGGCGAGTCCTTATCTGGGAATCATGTTGCGGGAACATGACGCGCTAATGAAGAACTACCGCCGCCAGATCGCAACCCTGAAAGGGCAGGGAAGCTTCCGCCATTCCGCCTGGGAAATGGCGTTATGGTCGGCTGAGTCGTGGCCGCTATTTGCCGGTGCGCGGCTCGTGAAGCCGTACATTCGAAGACTGCTCGCCAGCCTCTAAAGATCACCGCCACCATTACCGGCGAGCGCTACCAGGGCGCCAGCGCAGCTCGCCGCCAGGTATTCACTCCCACGCATACGTAAACGTAGCTGGTGTCGTAGGCCCAGCTGCCGGTGGTACACGCGGAATTCGCAGCCTTGGGTGCTGCCACCGGCGCGGCCGTGAAGTCGGAAGCGTGCTTGCCGTCCACTCGGTCGGCATTGAGATTTGTCACCAGGCTCGTGTCCGCGATACCTGCAAGCTTGGGCGCACTCAGGCCGCCGGAAAAACTGGCGCTACCCGTAGCCGTATCGATAGACCAGGTGGGAGTCCTTTCGTTCGATGGCCCGAACCCGCCAATACCGCGGCCGCGCGTCTTGATGTACTCGGCTTCATTCTGAGTAGGGAAGTTGTAGCGGTTGCAGGCGGGCCGCGCGCGCACTGTCATTTTCGTGCTCTCGGTGTTGCCAACGTAACAGGTAGCGCCATTCGCGATCAGCACGACGTCGTAGCTGACGGCTTCAGGCTGGGGCTCCCAACCGAAAGTAAGGGTGTGTTGGCCGTCGATTGCCGACAGCGGGGGTCCATTGCAGCCCCAGGCGTGCCCCTCGACCGTACGGCGCTTCCCGGAATCCAAAGCAAAAACCCAGATACCATAATGCTGCGAGATATCCCCACCGGTGACGGAGCAGCCGACCTGCACTTGCGGCGCTCCTGGTCCCACAAGCTCGATCACGCCATCACCCAGGTAGAGATGATTGGCGGCTACCGGAAGGGCGCCCGTCGTTTTTACACTCGAGTCGGTGCTGTAGCGTAGCGCGCTTCGCAGAGCCCCAGTGGTCTGGATAAAGGTAATGCCGCTGTAAGTTCCCGGCGGCGGTCGCGCCGAGTGTGATCTGACTGCCCCCATGGAACGCATATCCGCCGCCGTGCAACTGGAGAAGGTCCGCCGGCGCAGGAAGATAGTTGTAAAAGCCGGCGGGCGCATCGCTTCCAAACATCTTCCACGCGAAGGAATTATTGATGAAGATGCCGCTGCTTCTGTCGTTACCGCAGACGGCATGATTCACTTTCACGCGGGTATCGCTCCAGGTATTGCTGAGCGCCAGCAGGAACTGCGCGCCGCCGATGTCCCAAAAGCACGGTGCCGTGGCCTTCTCGTCCCAGCCATTGTTGATGTGGGAGAACGTAATGGGATGATGACCGAACTCCGCGCCCAGCCTGACGAATTGCTTGTTGGCTTCGCTCAGCAGCCCTTCGACACTTGCCGGGTCATTGGCGGATGCCAGGTACAAGCAAGCCTCGCTTAAGTTGCCGCACTCACCATACTTAATGTGATAGCCGCCACCCTCGAACTTGTAGCCGTACTTCCCGAAGCTGACGTTGTTGTTGAAAAAAATCTCATTCTTCGGATTGGCCGAGGGGCCGATGTGGAAGCCGATGCCGCCATTGGGTTGGCAGATTATGTTGTAGAACTTGCCGTCTTCTACGTTCACCCGGGAGCGCGCGGAAATATCGATGCAGGTAAAATTCGGGGCGCTAATATCACCGCCCGGCGCGGGATTGATGACCACCCGGTCCACCAGCAGGTTGCTGGCAGTCCAAGTGCCGGGACGGGCTTCGTCCCATGATATCCCCGCCCGGGCATAGTTGGGCGTGCAGTGGTTGCCCCAATGCCCGAAGATGCTGAGGTCGCGGATTGTGACCGTGTGTGCACGGTCGAGGTCGAACACGGGGTGGGTACCGTCGCCACAATAGACCACGGCGGAGGTCGGGCCGGTGCCGCGGAAGCTCAGATCGCCAATGTTGGCTGCGGTCAGCGATGCGCTCACCCGGGTGATGAAATTATTGGCCCAGGTAAACTCCCCTCCTTGCGGTTGATCGCGTACGGCCTTGTTGATGGGCTGGGTGTCGTCGATTAACACATTGCCCGTCACTCCTCGCTGCCGCCAGTCAATGCCCAAACTCTGGGCTTGAGGCACAGGAGGTACTGCCGGCTTTCCCGCGGTTTGCGCGAAGGTGATCGTCGTCGCCGCGAGCAACAACATCAAGCAACGTAGCCATTTCGAAATTTGCCAGATCATGACTCTCCTTCACGTCCGAGTGCTGTCCTGTTCTTAGCAGCTTGGGCTGTGGAAAGAGGATCATTTTCTGCCGGCTTGATGGAGGGCAAGGAGAGGTCAGAGGTCAGAACGGTTGGATTGGCGTTTGTGCGCTAGGGCGCCGGAATGGTTGCCGTGACTTCGGGAGAGGTGACGCTCTCGATCTGGTTGGCATCGACGGCGGTCACCACGTAGAAGTACGTGGCTCCTCCCGGAAGGGAGTCGACGAAACTGGTCTGCGGCTGAGGCACGAATTGGAGCTCGGTATAGGGGCCTCCGGACTGGGTGGCGCGGTAGACGAAGTATCCGCTAGCCGGAGAGGTGCTTGCCGTCCAGCTCAGGTTCACGTTGTGCCGGTTCACTCCCACGCCGCTCATGCTGAGGGTATGTGTTCCCGCCAAGGTGTTGTCGAAAATCGTGAGAGTGCCACTGCGCCCGCCCAAGGCCGTGGGCGTGAAGAACAGCTGAATGGTACAGGCCTGACCGGGTGCGATGGCGCCGGCGCAATCGTTGATCTGGCGGAAGTCTCCGGTCACGTTTACATTGCTCAGCAGCAGCGGGCCTGTGCCAACATTCAACAGGTCGATGCTGGGCGCTGTGCCGGTAGTATTCAGCAACTGTGGTCCGAAAGTTGCGCTGCCCGGTGACAGTATCAGCGGGACCACACTATTGCCGCTGAGCGGAACCTCCAGCAGCCCGGACGCGCTGTTCTGCACCGTCAACCAGGCACTACGATAGCCGGCGACTTTGGGTGTGAAGGTCACGCTAATGGTGCAACTCGCAAGCGCAGCCAGGCCGGAGCCGCAGGTGTTTGTCTGGGCAAAGTCTCCGACGGAGCTGATGCCCGTGATTGCCACGGGCGTGAGCCCAATGTTGTTGAGCGCGATTGGCAGCGGAGCACTGCAAGTATTCAGAAGCTGGTCAGGGAAGTCCAGGCCGGCGACCGACAGGGACAGGCCTGGCTGCACATCGCCCAACACATTGATCTCAGCCGCCGATGTGTACGGAAAGCCGTTCATCTCCGACAAGGCGCGCAGCCGGATGTAGCGGGCCACCGTCGCCGGGAATGCGATCTGCCGCGCGGTTGGGACTCCCGCGCCTGGTCCGGGGCACTTGACGGTAGTGTCGCTATAGTCGAACGTTCCGGCTGCGACCGGCGCGCCCCAGTTGATCCCGTCAGGACTGACGTAGAACTCGTACTGCTTGATCCATCCGCAAGAGCTGCCATCCTGCCGGGTTAGGTATTGGAAAGCGCTCAAGTTGTAGAAGGCCCCCAGATCGATCTGGATCTCATGCGGGAGAGGGACGCTGCTGGGGCAGAACTGGGTATGCCACATGGTGCTGGGGTTGCCGTCGATGATGTTGCTCCCCACGCCGTTGCCGCAAATGGTCTCCTGGCTATCGGCGTAGATTACTGACCATCCCTGGTGCGGGATCGTGCCCGGAGGGGCCAGGGTGAGAGTGGAGCTTTGGGTAACACCGTTGTAGCTGGCGAGAATGTCGACCGCGGCTGCAGCACTCACGACACTGGTGCTGATCGGGAAGTCTCCACTATCGGCATCCTCCGGAATGAACAGGCTGGCGGGAACCGCTGCCAACGCTGGATTGGCGCTGGTAAGGGTTATTACCACGCCGCCGGCGGGAGCAGGTTCCGTCAAGCTCACCGTCCCGGTCAAAGGGCTGCCGCCCAGGACGGTAGTTGGGTTGAGCGTCAGCACCATCGGAGAGAGCTGAATACTGAGCACACTGATCTCAGCCGCCGATGTGTATGGAAAGCCGTTCATCTCCGACAAGGCGCGAAGGCGGATATACCGCCCTATGGCCGGCGGAAATGCGATCCGGCGCGGCGCGGGAAGGCCTGCGCCCGGCCCGGGACACTTGACGGTATAGCCGGTGTAGTCGAACGTTCCGGCTGCAACTGGGGCACCCCAATTGATCCCATCGGGGCTGACGTAGAACTCGTATTGCTTGATCCAACCGCAGGCGCTGCCGTCCTGTCGCGGCAGGTACTCGAAGTCGGTCAAGTCATAGGACGCCCCCAAGTCGATTTGGATCTCGTGCGGGAGCGGCGCACTGCTGGGGCAGAACTGGGTATGCCACATGGTGCTGGGGTTGCCATCGATAACGTTGCTCCCTACACCGTTGCCGCAAAGGGTCTCCTGGCTGTCCACCGACACCACTGACCACCCCGTACGTAATATTGGGTTCCCCGGAATGACGCTGATGGTGGCCTGCGCGCTGCGGTTGTAAGTGCCCGAGATGGTGAGCTGGGTTGCGCTGCCTACAGGCAAGGTGGTGATGGTGAAGGTTGCGCTCGTGGAGTCGGCCGCGACGGTCACGCTCGGCGGCACGATGGCTGCCGAGTTGGTGCTCGCCAGGTTCACCCTCGCTCCGCCAACCGGCGCCGGCCCGCTCAGGCTCACTGTGCCCTGCGCGCTCGTCCCACCTACTATGGTCGCCGGATTCACCGTCACTTGCGCAACCGAAGGTAGCGGGCTGCTGGCCGAGGCCGTCCCCAGCAACTGCAGTTCGGCCATCGAGGTCCAAGCCTTGCCGTGCAATTCGGAGAGCGCTACCAGGCGGATGAACTGCCCGGTAGTTTGTGGGAAGATGATTTGCAGCGGTGAGGGTATTGCTGCTCCCGGTCCCGGACAGTTGGTGCTCAGGCTGCCGTAATTGAACGTTCCCGCGATGACCGCCGAGCCCCAGTTCACACCGTCGGTACTGACGTAGAAGGCGAAATCCTTGATCCAGCCGCAGGCGCTGCCGTCCTGCCGCGGCAGATACTGGAAGGCGGTCAGGTCATAGGACGCCCCCAGGTTAATGCGGACCTCATGCGGCATCGGCGCGCTGCTCGGGCAGAATTGGGTATGCCACATCGTGCTGGGATTGCCGTCAATGGCGTTACTTGCCGCCCCGTTGTAGCAACTGGTTTCCTGGCTGTCCACCGATACTACTGACCAGCCCGCCTGGGAGATCAAGCTGCTGCTGGCCGGGAGCGTGCCCACCACGTTCAGCTCGGCCACCGAGGTCCAAGGGTTGCCGTGCAATTCAGAGAGCGCTACCAGGCGGATGTATTGCCCGGTAGTTTGTGGGAAGGTGATTTGCAGCGGCGAGGGTATCCCTGCGCCCGGTCCCGGACAGTTGGTGCTCAGGTTGGCGTAATTGAACGTTCCCGTGGCGACCGCCGAACCCCAGTTCACGCTGTCGACGCTGACGTAGAAGGCGTAATCCTTGATCCAGCCACAGGCACTGCCATCCTGCCGTGGCAGATACTGGAAGGCGGTCAGGTTATAGGACGCCCCCAGGTTAATGCGGACCTCATGCGGCACCGGCGCACTGCTGGGGCAGAATTGGGTATGCCACATCGTGCTGGGATTGCCGTCAATGGCGTTACTTGCCGCCCCGTTGTAGCAACTGGTTTCCTGGCTGTCGACGGACATCACCGACCACCCGCTTTGCGGGATCAGGCTCTGTGCTACGCTGCCAGTGGGGGCCGCGATCAGAAGCAACAACAGCCACAAGAGATACCGGAAACCTGGGTGACTTGCCATGCACTCCCAACAGTTCAGCGAGGGGGTTCCCTTCACGCCACAGACACACAACGGTACTGGAATTTTGGTGCTTGCAGCGGAAAAGGTGCAATTCAAGTTCCAGCTGAAGAAATGTAGCTAAGTTGAAGAAATCTCGGAGTGAGCGCACAAGATCAGGTGCAAGCCGTTGCAGCGAAGCGAAAGATTCTTGCGCATTTTCCGCGCGGCCTAATTGTCGCTAAATTATTACAAATTAAAGAATTTAGGCGACGTGCACAGCAATCGCACCGGCAATCTCAGCCACGCGATAGGGCAGAATACTCACTCGCGGTCACCAACGGTTGCTGGCTTGTGGGACTGTGCCGCGGTCTTTTGATCGAGCACTTCACGGATGCGCAGGGCCAGCGTGTCAGGCGCAAAGGGTTTCTGCAGCAGGTGAAACCTGGATTTCTCGATTTCGTTAATGCGGTCGGTGTAGCCGGACATCAGCAGAATTTTTGGTTCATGTGGCCGCAGCTTCTCGGCTACGTCGAGGCCACCGCCCTTGGGCATCACCACATCCATGAGCAGCAGGTCGATGTTCTGGCTTTGCTCTTCGAACAGGCGCACGGCTTCTTCCCCATTGCGCGCCTCCAGCACTTTGTAACCTCGTTGCAACAGGGTTTCCCGCACCATGCCGCGCAAGCCGGCCTCATCTTCCACTACCAGAATGCGTTCTGTACCTGTCCGCGATTCTGGCTGCTGCTGTTCTTGCTTGGCGGCAACCGCATCCGCCGCGAGTTCGGGCAGGAAAACGTGGAAAGCAGAGCCTTGGCCGAGTTGGCTCTCCACTTCCACCAGACCGCCGCTTTGCTTAACTACTCCGTAGACAATCGCCAACCCCAGGCCTGTGCCTTTGCCAACTTCCTTGGTCGTGAAGAAGGGCTGGAAGATCTGCTTCAGGGTGGCTTCGTCCATGCCGCAGCCGGTGTCCGCCACGGAGAGCCGCACATAGTAGCCTGGCTTGACCTCGCGTGCCGCGGCAACAGCCTCATCCAACTCCACCGTGGCGGTGCGGACTTCGATCCTGCCGCCATTGGGCATGGCATCACGAGCATTGACCACCAGGTTCATGATGATCTGTTCCACCTGTCCTGGGTCGGCCATCACTTTGGGCAAGCCGGTGCCGGCCATTGTGACCAGTTCAATGTGCTCCCCAATCAGCACCTTGAGCATGTTTTGCAGGTTGCCCACGAGCAGGTTCAAATCGACCGCCTGCGGTTGCAGCACTTGCTTGCGGCTGAAGGCGAGCAACTGGCGGGTCAGGGACGCAGCGCGGTCGCCGGCCTTGCGAACTTCCTCGGCGTACCTGGCACTGGAATGACCAGGGTCGAGTTCACACAGCAGCAGTTCGGTGTAGCCCTTGATGATGGTGATCAAATTGTTGAAATCGTGCGCCACGCCGCCAGCCAATTGGCCGACGGCTTCCAGGCGGGCGGAATTCACCATGCGCTTCTGAGTGTCCTCGAGGCTCAACCGCATGCGATCGAAGGCGGTGGTCAGTTCGGCGACTTCATCATTTCCCGTTGCCTTCAACGGGAAGCTGAAGTCGCCCTTCGACAGCAATCGCACTCCCGTCACCAGGTCCGCGAGCGGCCGGGTGAAGGTGTGGGAGATGAAGAACACGAAACCCGCCCCCAGCACAATCGCCATCAGGCCAACGCCGATGATGAGCCGATTCATGCGCTCCATAAACACAGTTGCGTGGTCGTAAGACTTCAGTACCAGCAGGTCGACCTCGCTGGAGCGCGGCGAGAAATGGAAGGCGATGCTCATGAAGGCCTCGCCGCCGAGCTTCACTTCTCGCGGACCGTGGCTCGACGGAAGGTTGGCGTCCCATTGCAGGGCAGTGGTTTGCTCGGCGTTGAGAGTGCTGGCAACAATACCGCCGCGGCTGCGAAAGGCCACCGGACCATCGGCCACACGGCTGATCTGCTGCGCCAGCAACGGACTCAGTTCATACCCAAGCACCAACAGGCCCACGGTACGGCGCTCGGAAGAATTGCCGGACTCGATGGGGTGGTAGAAAACCTGGTATAAGCGGCGGCCGAGCAGCCACCAGCCGGGCTGAGTGACTGACGCGAGCTTCTCTTCCACCACCGTCGGGGAGAGTTGGGCTCCGCTGTTGTTGATGGCCATCACCCGGCCGGCAGAATCGGCCAAAACCACCAGGTCGGCGCCGGAGCTGCGCCAAATGTCGTCGGAAGCGTCCTGGATGGTGGCCGGATCGTGCGTGACCATCATCGCTTTCAACAACGGTGCGTTCGCGAGCAGCTCTGCCGTGCGCTCGGCCGCTTGCTCGCGCCGAGCCTGGAAATCGCGCAGCGTGGTGGCGGAGTTCTCCAGTTCCCGGCTCAACTCCGAGCGCGCATGCACGCGGACGCCGCGGCGCACGATGAAGAGCGAGGCTCCCGTCAGCCCTGTCGTCACCAACAGCAGTGACAGAAGAAACTTGGTGCGTAGCTTCATAGTCCGCAGCAGGGTCGCGGGCCCCCAAAGCCCAAAACACACGGGTACGGAAGTGTGTTAGCTAATTAGGTACGAAGAGGCCGGTCGGGCGCTAGTCACGGAAGTTACAGGGGGTATATTGGCCCCTAGGAGTGGGGTAAGGGGGGAGTGCGTTGCGCCACCGGCCTCAAGGGTGCCTTCGGGGGCTAATTCTGCCCATCGTAGGGCTGTTTCTCTCGGTTCCTGTCCACGCCCAATCCGCATCCACCGATACTAACCCCACAGAACTGAAGGCACAGGTAGACGCGTTGCGGTCATCGCTGGGCGATACCCGCGCCGAGCTCGAGCGTTCGCGCCAGGAAGTAATTGACCTTCGCCGGCGGCTGGAGAATCTCGAGGCCCGCATGGGAACCTCCGCAGCTAAGCCTGGTCCTCAAGCTGCGCCTTCATCCGCGTATCCAACTTTGGAAGATGCTCTCAAGGCGCAGCCGTCAGCAGCCTCTTCCGGCGAGGCCGCAGCCGCTCAGGAACGTGCGGAGATGCTGGCCGCGCAGGTCGAAGAACAGAACCAAACTAAGGTGGAGAGCGGTTCGCGCTACAAGGTGAAGCTCTCTGGACTGGTTCTGATGAACACCTATACCAACCGCGGCACGGTGGACAACACCGACCTTCCCGGCCTTGCATTCCGGCGTCCCCCTGGTCAGACCAATGGCGACTTCGGCGCCACGCTTCGCCAGACCCTGCTCGGGCTGGATGTCACCGGTCCCAAGCTGGCCGGGGCGCGCACTGCTGCCGACGTGCAAGTGGATTTCTTTGGCGGGTTCCCCTCCTATCAATACGCCGTGACCTCAGGCTTGGTACGGCTGCGTGTGGCGCGCGCCAGCCTCGATTGGGGAAATACGAAGTTAGTGGTCGGACAGGATGCGCCCTTCTTCTCCCCGCTGTCACCCACTTCGTACGCGAGTGTGGGCGAACCCGCATTCTCCTGGGCAGGAAACCTCTGGGTGTGGACCCCACAAATTCGCGTTGAGCACCGCTGGAGCCGCTCGGAAACTTCGGGGTTCACGCTGCAAGCCGGAATTCTGGATCCGCTGACGGAATATTTCCTCGACACGCAATTCGACCGCACTCCTACGCAGGGGGAAAGTTCGCGGCAGCCGGCCCTAGCGACACGTCTGGCCTGGAATGGAAAATTGTTCGCGCAGCCCGTGACGATCGGGGTCGGAGGTTACTATGAGCGGCAGGCGTGGGGCTTCGACCGCCACGTGGATGCCTGGGCCACCACCGCGGACTGGGATCTGCCCTTGGGGCGATGGTTTGCCCTTTCCGGCGAGTTCTTCCGCGGGCGCGCTCTGGGCGGCCTGGGCGGAGGCGTGTGGAACAGCATTGTTGCCACCGGCGACCCTGACGATGCAGGCATCCGCATCGCCGGCCTGGGCACGGTGGGTGGGTGGTCGCAGTTAAAGATCAAGCCGACCTCCAAGCTGGAGTTCAACGTGGCCGCCGGTACGGACAATCCCCTAGCCAGCGATCTGCGCATCTTCCCCAACCCTACGGGCTCGAACTTCCCGCCCTTCGCGCGGAACCAGAGCCTGTTCGCCAATTCCATCTACCGGCCACGGTCGAACCTGATCCTCGCCCTTGAATACCGTCGGCTGCGTACCTATTCTTTGAACGACGCTAAGTCTTCTGCTGATCACGTCAATCTGGCGGTTGGCGTTGCTTTTTGAAACATGCGCCGCTCGCCCACTTCGGCAGCTCTAGTTTTGGCGGTCGCGATGCTGCCCGCCGTACGTTCCCTCGCTGAAGACTTCCACACCAAGGTAAGAGTGCAACACGCTGCGGACGACAGATCCGCGGGGGATTCTGGGGTGGTGGTTTGGCTGACGCCCTTGGATTCTGGTGCGCCGCGATTGCCGGTTGTCCATCCCCGCCTGGTGCAAAAAAACAAGCGCTTCGAGCCGCACCTGCTGGTGATTCCCGTCGGTACCTCGGTGGACTTTCCCAACGAGGATCCCTTCTTTCACAACGTATTCTCGCTCTATAAAGGAAAGCGCTTCGATCTGGGGCTGTACGAAGCCGGCAGCTCGCGTACGGTGCGCTTTGACCGCCCGGGCGTGTCCTTCATTTTCTGCAATATTCATCCTGAGATGAGCGCGGCGGTGGTGGCCTTGGAAACTCCTTACTACGGCATTTCCAACAACGCCGGCGAGGTAACCATCCGCGATGTTCCGCCCGGGCACTATCAACTTGCGGTTTGGTATGAGCGATCTTCGCCGGAGGCTCTGAGCCATCTGACCCAGCACATCAGCATTCCTGGCGCGAATGTGCCGGCGCTCGAAATTCCCGAAGTGACCGCCGCCAGCGTGCCTCACAAGAACAAATACGGCCAGGACTATGACAAATCCACGGGATACAAATCGCAGTAGCGCGGGGCGGGACAGGATCCACATCAACCTCGCTGGGACTGTAGGGGTGTCCGGGCTTAGTTCAATCCCTCGACCAGGTACAAGTCAGAAAGCAGTTGCCGCACGCCGTACACGTGGGCCTTGGTATCCGGCGTTAGCACAACGGGCCCGATGAATTCCACTCCTGCAGGATCGCTAGGCATCAGCTGCCGCCAAAGCGTCCGCTGGCCGCCCGGTAGTTCGAGCCGGAACACCTTCACCGGCATCTCGCCCGGCCGATCCACGTACAGTGATCGTCCATCTTGGGCCCAGGAGATTGGTTCTTCTCCGGCTTCGAAGCCAGCAATGGTTTGTTGTTCTCCGCCCGAAACCGAGTAGAGATATCCCTTACTATCCGGACCGACACCGGCGACGACACGTCCATCCGGTGACACAGCGAACGCCAACGCATTGATGCCCTCAGGTGCGATGGCTCGCGCCTTGTTCCCGGCCACTTCCTGTACATACAGTCGAGCGCCGTGACCGGGTTCGGTCCCGGAGAAGACGAATCGCTTTCCGTCGGGAAACCAGCGGGCAGCCACGTGACTGGCATTCTCATGGGCCAAGGGCTTGATCTCTCCCGCCCGGGTGGGCAAGAGGAACAGTTGAGTTGGGTCGTCGTTGCGCGTCGCCAGCGCCCATTTTTCGTCGGGAGAAAGGGCCAAGGCCTGCCCGTCTCCAAGGCGCACCGCCGGAGAGCCGTCGGTCCTGCGCAAATAGGCGGCGTAGCTCAGCCCGCCGCCTTCGCCGGCTTCGAAGAACAGCATCTGCGTGCCGTCGCTCGAGAGCCCGACGGGATACGACCAGTCGAACCACGCCAGATCCTGTTCCGCACTTCCACCTGTGCCCGGGCTCATGATGCGCCGCCGCGTGTTACCACGCGTGACGAGCACTCTCCCATCGCTGCGGATATCCTGCAGGGTCAGTTCTCCCGGCACCCGCGACACCAACCGCAGCTTGCCACCCAGGTTGACGGCATAGAGGGCGCGATCGATGCCTTCCACGGTTGCCGTGAACCAAATCTCAGCGCCGTTGCGTGGCCAGGCCAGGCCCTGGATAGTCAACCATCCGGCGGACAAAGTAGTGGTCCTTCCATCGCTGTTCACTAGCATCACTACCCCGCCGTCATCTCCTTCGATCGGGTGTTGGAGGAAGGCGACTTGATCGCCCTGCGGAGAAATGCGTGGATGGCTGATCCAGCCGCCGGTCTCGTAAAGCGTCTTTCCGATGGGATACTCGAGGCGGGTATGCCCACCCGCTTCGCGGACCACCGCCAGGTTGTTCCCATCCGGCGACCAGTCCGCCCATTGCACATTCTCCAGCACCTCGCGCGGCGCGCCCCCAGCCATTGGCACACGCGCCAGCGTTCCGGTGTGAATCCAGGACTTCACCTGACGGCTTCCCAGCAACAAGGCCATTTCGCCCTGCGAGGAAATGGCCAGGATTTCCGCCCCGGTAAGTCCTAACGGTCGGGATTCTGGGCTGTCCGGACGGGTGGCGAATACTTCGATCGGCTTTCCTTCCCATGTGGCGCTGCACACGATGGTTTGCCCGTCAGGCGCAAAGCGAGCCATACGCAGGATTCCCCGGCGATAGGTGAGCAAGTGGTAGGCCGGCGGCGGGGTCCTCGCGGATCGCTTGCCAAGTATGAACCCAATCAGGGCGACGGCTACCAGCACGATTGCGAATACGACCGCGAGCGGCCGCCCCCTTTTCAGCATCTTCTCTGCAACTCTTCCCGTGACGGCAGGTGGTGCCACTGTGGCAACGGCCGCAACAGTCCGAGAAGAAGCCGAGTCCAAATCTCGCTTCAGCCGTTTCAAGTCAGTACGCATGGCAGAGGCCGAGGGGTACCGCAACTCGCGATCCTTCTCCAGCGCGCCATTAACGATTTCCTCCAACTTGGGTGGAAGCTCCTTGTTCAAGCTCGCTGGAGCGGTCGGTGTCTGGTTCAGAATGGCGTTGAAGACTGCCGCCGAAGTAGGGCCGCTGAACGGTAGTGCGCCTGTCACCATCTCGTACAGCACCACGCCGAAGGAAAAAAGATCGGTGCGCTCGTCCAATTCCTCGCCCAGCGCCTGTTCGGGCGACATGTACGCGATGGTGCCAAGGGCCGTGCCCGGGCTGGTGAGATGCTCCTGGACCGCGGCGGTGGGAGCATTGGAAGAGCCGACTGCCTCGGCCATGGTTTTTTTCTGTGGAGAGAGTTTGGCCAGCCCAAAGTCCAGCACTTTGGCCTGCCCGCGGAGGGTGATGAAGATGTTGGCGGGCTTGATGTCCCGATGCACGATGCCGCTAGAGTGAGCAGCGTCGAGCGCATCGCTGATCTGAATGGCCCATTCCAGGGCCTGCGAAATTTTCAGCGCGCGGCCTTCGATGCGGTGCTTCAGGGTTGTGCCTTCCAAGCACTCCATGACAATAAAGCTACGTCCCTGGTCCTCTCCGATGTCGTGGATGGTGCAGATACTGGGATGGTTCAAAGCGGACGCGGCTCGCGCTTCGCGACGAAAGCGTTCCAGCGCAGCCGAGTCCGCCGCAAGTTCCGGCGGCAGGAACTTGATGGCGACGAAACGGCCTAGCTTGGTGTCTTCCGCTTTGTAAACTACACCCATCCCGCCACCGCCGAGCTTCTCCAAAATGCGGTAATGCGAGATGGTTTCGCCGGTCACGAGGCAGGCCTTGGATAGAGTGACGAATCTTAGGCCGTGCCGGGGGATAGCGTCAACGTGGAAACCTTGACGGGCGCGAGCGTCCGCTGGCTCTAGTCAGTCCGGCTGCTTCCAGCCGTCGCTGTGGTACTCCATGTAGTCGGCCGTGGCCTGCGCCACTTCAGTGCCGAATCGTTTGGCTACGATGTGCAGCGCCAGGTCGATGCCCGAGGTAAGTCCGCCGGCGGTATAGATGTTGTCAGCCGAGCGCACGTAACGCTTGGACTTCTGCCACTCCACATCCGGAAATTGCTGCTTGAACTGATCGATGTACAGGTGATGGGTAGTGGCTTTTTTCCCGTCGATAAGGTGGGAGCGCGCCAGCTTGCTCGCTCCGGTGCAAACGGACATCAGTGTCGCCTTGTCTGCGGCCTGCTTGCGCAGCCACTCGAGCAATGCCGGAGAGTTGCTGCTTTGCGCTCCGATCACCACGATGTCCGGCTTGGGCGCGTTAGCGAAGCTGTATGCGGGTATGACCTTGGCCCCATCTGTGCTGCTCACCGGATCGGTGCTGTCCGAGACGGTGTAGAGCGTGAACGGCATCGCATGCTCGTCGTTCATGGTCTTGCCCGGCGGGATGAGCATCACGTCCTGGAATACCTCCCATGGACCGGCGAAGTCCATCATGTTGAAGTTTTCGGAGATCACGAACGCCACGCGCAATTCCTGCGGTGGTTGCGGCTCAGCCGCCAGCGAAACCGTCACGCCGAATAGCAGAAAAAACGTTAGAGCAAATCGCATAATCTATCCTCCCTATCCTTAATTTCTACGCAGGCGCTTTCTTGCGATGATCGCGGAAGGCCGAGTGCTGCGGGAAGCGAGCTCGATAGCTGGACGGAGTGAGCCCGAAGCGCCGCAGGAACGTCCGCCGGAAAGCGTCGGCGCTGGTGAACCCGACCGAGGCCGCCACCCGTTCGATGGTCTCGCCGCCCGCAGTCAGCCGTCGGCGAGCCTCCCCCAGGCGTAGCTCTTCGACGAACGCCGCCGGCGTGGAACCGAAGATGACCTTGAAGCGCCGGCTGAAGTGCCGCGGGCACAGGTGCGCTCGCTCGGCCATGGTTTCGACCGATAACTCGTGATCGAGGTTTCCCGCGACCCAGGCTGCCAAGTCGGCGAATCGGTCCGCCGACTGCACCTGGAAACGGAGTGGTTCGGAATACTGCTCCTGCCCGCCGGAACGCTTCAAGTGCACCACCAGCTCGCGCGCCACCGCGAGCGCCACGGTCGGACCGAAATCCTCCTCGATCAGCGCCAGGGAGAGGTCGATCCCCGCGGTGACGCCGGCTGACGTGTAGAACCGGCCATCCTTCACGAAGAGCGCATCCGGATCGACCCTGAGTCTGGGGAAGCGCAACGCCACATCGCGGGCAAAACGCCAGTGGGTGGTCACCCGGCGCCCATCCAGCAATCCGCTTGCGGCCAGGCCGTAGATGCCGGTACAGACCGAGGCGATGCGACGCACCTGCCCGGCGCGGCTCCTCAGCCAGGCCGCGATGCGGCTGTTGGTTGGCGGATGTCGTATTCCGCAGCCGCCGGGAATGATCACAGTATCCAAGCCGGATGCGGATGCCAGTGTCTTCTGGGGACTGAAGACGATTCCTGACTCCGCGGTAAAGGGCTTGCCGCTCAGGCCGATGGTCAGGACTTGGTAGCAGCGCTCCTGACCGAGCTTGGCCGTCGCGAACGCTTCCGCCGGCCCCACCAGGTCCAACGCGGTAATTCCGTCGAAGCCCAGAATACCGATACGCTTTGGATTCATTCCCCCGCATCCTTTCGCAAATGTTACTAACAGGTACGGGAAGTCCACAATGACACAGATACGACGATTCAGGACATCCTAAACCGGGGCGAAGCCAGCACGTTGAGGAAGGAGCCAGTTGGCTAGCGAATGACCAGCACTTCGCGGACGTTGTCGCGGGCGAGAAAAAACTTGATGGACGAGAAGTCGCGGAACAGATTCTCGATGTGGCGATTGTTGAAGACGCGCTGCAGGCGGTAGCGCGGTCCACACTGCAGCTCCAGCGAGTCCTCGCCGGCAATGTGGTAGCGGTAATAGGGAGCGTCGGGGCCGGCGTCACGGGTGTGGAAGAAGGCCAGCAAGATCCCTTTGGGCCGGAGGAGGCGGTGAATGCGGTTGATCATGGGCTTCACAAACGCCTCGTGCAGGTAGTCGGGCGTGTCCCAGCACAGAATGGCGTCGAACGTCGTGCTGTGGCTGTAGACCAGGTTCTCCGAAAGAAAGCGCTCGGCGTCGCGGGTCGGGCGGCCATCCTCAGCCGCAACCACCAGGGAGGGATCCTCGGCTTCCTTCAGAACGTCCTCGTTGTAGACCTTGTGTCCCAGGCCGGTGAGATAGCCGATGTTGGTGGGGGATGTGGGCCCCAGGTCGAGAATGCGCAGGGTCTCTTCGCCTTCAATGGCGTGGTTGAACTCAGCCAGACCGCTCGAACGGCGGCGCAGACGCTCACCCAGCTCATTCGCTGGAATGGCGGTAGCGGCTCCTGCGTTCCCCTTGAACAGACGAAACAGTTGGTGCGTCACGGAACTCACGTACTGCTGAACTCAATTCTACGCCACTGCCGACTTCAACTCTTACTTGAAGGACCACGGTGTCATTTTTTCTGTTCCGCCAGGGCCTCATGCGGGACCGCGGCGGAGTCTCCGGAGCGCACGTTGCCGTGCTGCGCGAGAGAATCAGCGGCTTTTGCGCCGAAACTGCCAGCCGCGCTGCTGGCGGCGATGGCGTCAACCGTCTCGCGCTTCGGCTCTGTCTTCACGGCTCCACGCTGCGTGTCGATAGAGCCCTTGAAGACCGCGCCATCCTCAATGACGACGCGCTGGGTGACAATGTCGCCGGTCAGCTCCGCGCTCTTTTTCAGTTCGACCCGCTCGGTGCCGTGCACATTGCCGGTCAATGTTCCGTGCACCACTACTTCGCGAGCATTCACGTTAGCCCGCACTCTGCCGTGCGGTCCGATGGTAAGGTGATGATCACGCAGCTCGATGCTGCCTTCCACCTCGCCGTCAACGAAGAGGTTCTCGCTGCCCGAGAGCTCGCCCCTGACCACCACTGATTTTCCGATGTGAGCAACCTCAGCGCGTGTGCCGTTCGTTTCCATAGCCATCTCCCCAGCCCAGGGTGGTAACAAACCCGTGCCTGCACCCTAGTACAGCACCCGAAATATACCCTCTCGCGCGGATGAGCAGCAAATGGGAACTGCCCTTCGCCCTTGGCGTTCTGGGGTCCTTGACGGTTACCGTGGGTCGCTCACCTATGGAGCGGGGGCCGCCGTCTGGCGTGGTTGTGCGAACTAACATACACAAGGGTGGTAGTGGCGTACTAACTCTGGAATCCTGGATTGACGCGGATCTGTGCACCTTGATGCAAACCTTCTAGTTTCATGTCTAAGTAATTGATGCACTGAAAATTAATGGACTCAGGCTAAAGGGACCGCCTCGGGCATTTTGGCCATCGCCGTGCTACCGCAAAAACGTCGGCTTCGTCGGAATGTCGCCGGCGGGCAGTACCGAAACCAATGGGGAACAGCGGTACTGCTCGCGCTTGCGATTTAAACCATTGGGACTGCCTTTTCTCACGAGGCCGACGTTCTCTCATCCTTCGTTTTTCGGCCAAGACCAGCAGCGATGCTGGTCTTTACATTTTTACCTTACATTCGCCCGGGCGGCCTGTGGCATCATAGATGGAAAGCAACAATCCTGGATAGACGGTGTTCCAGTCAGGGTCAACAGCCTGCTCGTATGAAGGTCATACTGAAGGCGAGTATCGCGGCCTGGGCGATGGTCACGTGGCTGGGTGCGGCGGCAACCCAGCAGGCGGCCTCTCCGGCTACGCCCCAGATGTCGGCCCAGGAGTTGGTGCGCCGAGCGATCACCAACGAAGAGACCGCCAGCCACGAGAAGATGCGCTTGCTGTTTCGCCTGCGTACCGAGACGGCAAAGAACGGCGTGCTCACCAAGCAACTGGTTGAGACCAACGACGGGGTGGTAGCGCGGCTGATTGCCGTCAACGACAAGCCTCCCAGCGCCGAGGAGAGAAAAAAGGACGACGAGCGGCTGCAGAAGCTGGCCGATGATCCGCAGGCCCGCGCCGCCAAGCAGAAGCAGCAAAAAGAGGACGAAGAGCGTACCGACCGCATGGTCAAAGCCTTGCCCGATGCCTTTCTCTACGAGTACGACGGTTTCGAGTCCGACAAGAGCGGTCAGCAGCTAGTCCGCCTCAAGTTCCGCCCGAATCCGAAGTACGAACCTCCCAATCGCGAGCTTCAGGTTTACCAGGGCATGGAAGGCAGCATGCTCATCGACGGCGCCGATCAGCGCCTGGTCAGGATTCAAGCTCGCCTGTTCAGAAGCGTTAATTTCGGATGGGGGATTCTCGGCCGGCTCGATCCCGGTGGGCAGTTCGAGGTGGTCCAGTCGCGGGTGAACGGCGAGCGCTGGGAAGTCACCGAGATGCGCCTGCACTTTACCGGCAAAATCCTGCTGTTCAAGAACCTCAACATCAGCGAGCATGAGACAGCGTCTGACTACCGCCGCGCCCCCGACAATTTAACCTTCACCCAGGGCATTGAATTCCTCAAGACCCAGCCGGAATTCATCGCGGAACAGCAGGACAAGCAGCGGTAGGGTGCGAGGGCGGACTTTACCAGTCAGACATCCCTATCAACGTCAGCCTGAAGGTTGAAAGCGTGCTTGTGGCGGAGGTTTCGGGCGGGCACACCCTTTTCCGCGTCAGCACGTATTCCGGATTATTTTCAAAGCTGGGGTCGGAATTCAGATCGAAATCCCACGTAGACCCATCCGCAAAATCTATGTGTACGAGCCCCACTAGAATGGTGGCCGTCTGACTTCCCCTGGATTTCATCCGGGCTCTTATGTCTGCTGCCAAGGCTTTGAGTCCTATTTCTTTTTCCTTCCCCGCAGGAATGCCCATTTTCACGACGGGGCCGATGGTTACGTCGTCTCCCGTGTCACAACCAAAGAAGGTGATCCAGCCTGCTTGCAGGGCGACTACATCCTTCTTGCCAAAGTTTCGCAGGATTCCATAAGCCACGTCGCCGCCCGATCCTCCGGCGGACATACTTCTCCACTGCACGGGGGCCTCGGCCTGGACAACAAAGCCGTTATCGATGTCTTGCGCCAATACAGTTAGGGGGATCGCCAACACCAGCGACGAGAGTAGAGTCTTCATCGGATTCCTCCGTTATTCTGTTTGGACGCTCGAATTATGCTCCCGTAACACTTGTTTTCGGACGGAAAGACAGTTCGCGCTGGGGAGATTTGCCTGCTATTCCTGCAGCGTCGATTGCTCGCTCTCCGGCGTACGCAGCAGGCGCTCGACTGAATACGGCAAGCGGCGGGATGGCTCGTGGTAATGGCGGGCCTGCATCTCGCCCAGCAGGCCGAGGGCGAGCATCTGCAAGCCGGCCACGATGAGCACGGCGGAAAAGACGACGAACGGCCCGTGCTCGTCGATCACGTCCATCATGGGGTGCATGAACTTGATGACCGCCAGCCACGTGGCCACGGCGCCGCCGATCAGAATGCCGGCCATCCCCATGGTCCCGAAAAAATGCAGCGGGCGCGAAAGGTAGCGCAGCAGAAAGCGGATGGTAAGCAGGTCGAAGAAAACGCGGAAAGTGCGCGAGATGCCGTAGTGCGAATTGCCGTGCTCGCGATGGCCGTTGCGGATGGGCACTTCGCACATGGTGGCGCCGTACCAGGAGGCCAGCGCGGGGATGAAGCGGTGCATCTCGCCGTACAGCGGGATCTGCTGCAGGACGTCGCGGCGGTAGGCCTTGAAGGTGGTGCCGAAGTCGTGGATCTTTACCCCACTCAACTTGGCCATCAGCCAATTGGCGCAGCGCGAGGGGATGCGGCGCATCCACAGGTTGTCGAGCCGGCGCTTGCGCCAGCCGCTGACGATGTCGTAGCCCTCGGCCAATTTCTCCAGGAACTGCGGGATATCTTCGGGATCGTGCTGCAGGTCGCCATCCATGGCGATGATGTACTCGCCCTGGGCATGGTCGAAACCGGCGGCCAGAGCTGAAGTCTGGCCGAAATTGCGGCGCAGCTTGACCACCACCACACGGCTGTCCACGGCGGCGATCTCTTCCAGCAAGCGGAAAGTTGCGTCGCGGCTGCCGTCGTCGACGAACACAATCTCGAAGCTCTCGCCGGCCGCCTCCATGACCGCTTTCAGACGATCGTAAAGAACGGTGACATTTTCCTGTTCGTTATGGAACGGCACCACGATGGAATATTTGTTCATGGGAGATTCGGCAATTATACCCTGCGCACCCGGCGCGAGAGTGTTATCACCCTGTTTACCGCTGACTCGGCTGGCTCCGGCGACAGCTCGATGGATGCCTTTCCGGGAACTCCCAAGTCCGGGCGGCCGGTGTGACTGGTATCACATTCGGTTGTGACTGCCGCCCTAGGCTGGCGGCGGCTCCCAGCGCTTTCATAGACGCGGGCCAAAGATAAAAGATAGCCAGTGTGGGGTGGCACTATGTTGAACTTCGAAACCGAAACCGAGCGCGTTACCGCCGAGATCACCTCCAATGACGTTCTGCGCATCGCTCGCGAGGTAGGCATGCCGGTCAGCGCCAAGGAAGCGGAGTCGTTTTTGCGCGATGGCGCCCGTGCCCACCGCATGTGGAAGCAGATGATGGAGGCCGGGCGGCAATACATCGCCGAAACCTTAGAGGCCGAGCGCCGCGACCTGTGGTGGAGCGAGATCTCAAGCGAGCCGGGCGATAGTCTCCAGGAGTACGACGCATGACAATCCTATGGTCGTTGCTGGCAGTGCTGTTCGTGCTGGCGCCCACTTTCATCGGGGTGCTGGTGTGGACGGAAAAGCCTGGCCGCCAATAAACCGCTGCCCGCCGGAGTGCTCTCGCCAAGCACTGCCGCTGCCTCTTGTTTACCAGCTCGTTAATCCCTCCCCCTCCCCCCGTCCTTAATAGAATCATCAACTTACGCCATACCCTCCTCTGGGGACCATGATAAGAAAGGAGTTAAAGGCAAAATCTTGATCCGTAATGACTTAGCTATTTGCGAACAACATTGATGCAATCATAACAACTGGAATACGACTTGTCAAGAGAAAAAAGGGGACAGCCTGAACTGTGAGACTTTTCTCGATCGCTGGTGAGCGCTGTTCTGAGGCCCCCAAAAAGGTTCGCACTCCAGGCTGTCCCCGTTTATCGTCATAAACAAGAATTAATCCGCGGAAGGGGACGCGATGAAGCGCACGTGGACGATCATAGGGGTAGGCGACGTGCCGGACAGCTTCAAATGGTACCAGGCGCTGTTCGGTCAGCCGGCTACCCTTCCTGCCCATGATTACTTTGGGCAAATCCTCGATTCAGATGGAACTGTCTTGCTCTGCCTCCACGAGTGGGGCGCCCACGAGCATCCCTCATTGATGAGCCCAGATCACGGGACACCCGGCAACGGCCTCCTGTTGTTCTTCCGTGTCGATGATTTCGACCTGGCGCTTCAAAGGGCACGCTCTCTCGTCACTCGGCTCGAAGAGGAGCCACACGTGAATCCGAACACTCAAACCAAGGAGTTCTCGCTCCGAGATCCGGACGGATATTACGTTACGATCAGTGCGCTCTCTGCGGCCTGACAAGGCGCTGCCGGGTGCCGAGGACAAAAAAGGGGACAGCCTGAACTGTGGGACTTTTCTTGATCGCTGGTGGGGCGCTGTTCTGAGGCCCCCAAAAAGGTTCGCACTCCAGGCTGTCCCCGTTTATCCCCGGGGATTGCCCTCCTCTTCAACGGCACCCTCTCTTGCGGCATCAAAGACGCCCGGCTCGGTCGGGTCTTCTCAATATCCCCATTTAGCTGAATCCAAACTGCACCATTCGGCGACCGAATCATCTGGTCATCGTCACTCATCCACCAAACGTCCGACGCCTTCTTCGCGGACGACCCCCACTTTGCGATTCATAGCGATGAGTTCGGCGAGTGAGTAACACCGGCGCTGGCCAAGCCGAGTGTTACAGACCGCATGACCCCAAGCCACGTTTTGAGGTATGTGCACCAATGACCTGTACACGAGGGGTTCAAGGTGAAAGAGGTTGACAATCGTTGAACGCGTTGCGCCTACCACTTGCATCGCCGCGTTTGCTAGACCCGATGCATCTTCGAATGAGACCATTTTGTGTAATTCTTCGTACTTGATGAACCTCATGCACAGCGGACAACAGCAAAGCCCGTGCCTGATGACGTTACGAGCTTCGAATCGTGTAACATCGTCTAGTCTCTGCTTGCGAGGATCGCGCGCAGATGTGTGGCCTGAGTGATTGTGTAGGGGCTTCCGTCAGTCTGAATCGTGAGCCACGCGAGGACACATTTGCAAAGGAAGTTCGTATTTTCGTCGGAGTATTCGGTCGCAAACAATCCTTGTGGCGATCCTTCGTCTCGCGCTGGCTTTTGGCCGAGGGTAGGCAACCGGAGTCACGTATTCGCCCACATCCGTGGCCCCACCGCCTCGCTCCGTGACGGCGACGCTGTCTTTCACAAGATGTCGAACCTGCCAGTGATCAGGCGGGGGATAGTTCTCGAAGCTGTTGTGGCTACGGTACAGAAGAAAAGCATTTGTCCCGACCTTCACCCGGTTATCTTCTCTCAGGAACTCTGGACGAGGCTGCTTCGGACCGTCGAAGTACTGCTCCGGCCAAAGGCGGATCACATACCCATCTCGGTATAAGCTGAGATCCACGTCGGGCAAGCGTTCGAATGGGATGATTACCTGGTTGGAACGAACGACGTGGTTCTGGTACGCGCCTTTACGCCCGCCGCGGGGCGTGGCAAATCCCGCTTTCACGAGCTTCTTCTTGTCTTTTATCGGAGAAGAAGCCCCATGCTTCCGCCGGAAATTTGGAATGATTTCCAGTGTGTCCCGCGATTCTGCGGCATCCATCGATGCCACAGAGGCGCGGCAGTGTATTCTGAGACATAACAAGCAAAAATTTAGTTTACCCTTACTTAGGAAGTTCGAGTTGTCCCGACAGCAATAACGGAAGCATTGCGCCGCAAATCTCCCGAAGCCTGCCACTCTGCTTCTGAATTGGAACCACAGCCTGAGGACACGTCACGGATTGGCCTGAATGGCTCGCCGAGTAGGCTCACGAGTTGAAGCGCACTGACAAACTCCAAAACCCGGCCCTGCTGCGCAAGTGGCGGAACAGCAATTTCGAACTCAAACAAGTCGGACAGGTAGAGCTCCGGGTAAGTCAGCCATTAGCGACCAGATCTAAGTAGGGTCCATTGACCCTCAACCAGTATGCCAAGTACAAGGGACGGAGGAGACGACCACAGCGAAAGTTTAGAAACCCCTGGTTAGTGGCCATCGGTACCGCGTTGACAGCAACTGCGCCCACAGGAGCGCGCTTCGTTAACATAACCGTGCCAGTCGGCTGTAACCGAGCAGAACAATTTCTCAGCCCGAGTTCGGAAATCGTCCGCTCTGTCGACGAGACGTACACTCCGTGACCGAGTCCTGTCACTTCTTTCGGGGTGAGCCATGGAATACCTCCGTCCCAATACTCCTCCCGAGTCGTCAGAGGAGTGCTACCAGTGTCCACCCCATCGACTAAGCCCAGCGCGGGATCAGGTTCAAGCGTTCCTCGCGTCCACGCTGCCGGACAGACCAGGTAAGCCTCAGCACGTGTCAGCTCCTCAATTACATTCCATGATTGTTCCGTTGCGTCCCGGATCTGTTGAACTCTGCGCCGGATCTCAGAGATTTCGGTCTGCAGCTCAGCAATTGTCCACGCGGAGGGACGGCGCTGAACCCCTACGTAGCGGCCGGCAACCAACGCGTACTTGTGGAAGCGAATGTCGTCCAAGGTTGCAGATCTTGGAATCCCGGAACCTCAGTAAAGTCACGGAGCCCCCTATCACCACGCCAGGAATGGTAAGCTGAAGCAACTGCTTCAATTTCGTCATCCTGCAGTTCACGGTGAACACGGTCAACCATTCTTCCCATCCCGCGCGCATCGATGAACAACGCACTTCCGCGGCGGTCCCTAAATCGTCGATTACGCTTATCTTTGGTAAGAACCAGAGAGAGTTGGAATATGCGTCGAATAGAACAACCGATCTGGAAGTCCAACGATGCAGTCACCAGGTCTGCCTAGACGATGTTGCGGCGAATCTCGGCCTCTCCCGCCTTGATTTGAGGACAAGCTGCCGTTGGCCAGCACAAAGCCCGCGACGCCAGTGGGACCCAAGTGGTGAATGAAATGCTGCACCCAAGCATAGTTCGCGTTTGATGAAGGTGGTGTGTCAAAAGCCCAACGTGGGTCGTTCGAGAGATCTTCGGCACCCCAATCGCTGTCGTTAAAGGGGGGATTCGCCAGGATGTAGTCTGCGCCAAACCTGGATGGACATCGTCATGGAAGCTGTTCGCGTTCTCTTGGCCCAAATCGCAGGTGATTCCGCGCAATGACAGATTCATGCGGGCTAAGCGCCAAGTGGTCAGGTTAGATTCCTGTCCGAAAACCCGAATGTCACCCGGTCGTCCACCGTGTTGTTCGATGAACTGCTCACTCTGCACGAACATCCCGCCCGACCCGCAGCAAGGGTCGTAGACAATGCCGCTGTACGGAGCCAGCATTTGCACTAGCAACCGAACAATGCAACGCGGTGTGTAAAACTCACCGCCACGCTTGCCCTCCGCCGACGCAAACTGTGAGAGAAAATATTCGTAAACTCGGCCGAGAACGTCCCGGATCGACTCACCTTATCTCCGAGTCGGATCGTGCTGATGAGCCTGACGGCGTCGCCCAGGCACCGCTGGTCAAGGCCACGTCGCGAATAGTCACTGGGCAGCACACCCTTTAGAGATGGATTGCTCCGCTCGATTGCGGCCATTGCACGGTCAACTGCTCTTCCGATGCTGTCTGTGCCGCAGTGGCGCTCTCTTCTGCCCAATATGCGTCCTTCGGAACGGCAAAGTGGAGGCCGGCGCCATCCTCGCGGGCCCTGGGGTCCCGGTTGGCCCTCTCATCGGACCCGTCCGAGATGTACTTGAGAAAGATGAGGCCGAGGACCACATGCTTGTACTCGGATGGGTCCATGTTGCCGCGTAGCCTGTCAGATGTAGCCCAAAGCGTACTCTCGAACCCGACATTTGCCCCTGTAGGTTCGAGCAACTCGATTTGATAAGCCGTCTGCATGTGGCTCGCTCCTCTTTCGCCTCTGCACAATCGGGAGGGATCTACGGGCTAACACCTTAACACCTACCCGGCTCAGCAGCCAGAAGGGTTCGCGCCCCGATGTTGGGCGCTAACCTGGGCGAAGGAATGTCCTCTCCGGCCCTCCCAGAGCTTTCCATTCACGATCCCGCTGCGTTTGCCTGAGTCGGTTTACCTGGGCCACCAGCCTCTCGATTACCAACCCATCTGGCGCATGCGATCCAGGATGATCGCGCTGTACTTGTTCATGCGCTCGGGCCGTCGCTTCAGGGGAGCGGGCAGAATCGCGGCGAGCTGGGCCGCCTGTTGCCGGCCGATCGTCCGGGCCGCGATTCCGTCGTAGTAACGACACGCCGACTCCGCGCCATAAATACCCGGGCCCCACTCGACCACGTTGAGGTAGATCTCCAGAATGCGCCGCTTGCCCAGAACGAGTTCGGCCACCGGCACCAGGGTGAACTCCGCGCCCTTGCGCAGGAACGAGCGGCCGGTTCCAAAGAATAGGTTCTTTACGAGTTGCTGCGTAAGCGTGGAGGCTCCGCGCATGCGGCCCCCTTCCCAATCATCTTCGGCGGCGATTTGGATCTGGTTCCAATCGAACCCATGGTGCTGGTAGAAGCGCGCGTCCTCGGCGGCGATTACCGCGTGCTGGAGATCGGGCGAGATTTGGCCGAGCGGAATGAACTTGTAACGTTCGCGATACGGCCGCTGGTGAATCCAGGCCTGCAGGCGGCGCTGGGCGTGCACTGCGGTGGTGGGTGGGTCGATCCACCGGGCGGCCACAAGCACCAGCGCGGCAAGCGCCCAAACCAGTACCACGCCGATGACAAGCCATCGAGCAAGGGACCGCAGGGAGCCCTTTCGACGCGGGCTCTTGGTGCGTGTGGGTGGCCTGGCAGTCAAGTTCCAGAATACCAGCGGTACCATTCACGATCTCGGGCCGTCCATGCGGAATCAATCTCTGGGGCATCCCGCGTCTGTCTAAAGCAACCGCTCCCACTCAACTCTCCAAAACGTGCCATCCTCATTCTTTCCCGAATAGACGAGCCGGTTATCGCTTTCGAAATGATACGGACGCTTTTGCACGGTCCCGACATAATTCGGGTTCCATGCCGTCTCGGGATAGTGGATCATCACTTGATCCGCTTGGTTGACTTCGAAACGGCCGCAGTAGCTGGCGAAGCCTCTCATGGCTGCGGCGCGCTCGGCGTCGGTTGGCTTGGCGGCGTCGGCCCACCTGGCGCGCTCGGGATTCATGAGTTGCGCGCACATGTGGCCGCTTGGGGTGTAGATGAGGAAGCCCTGTGCATGGGCGCCGAGGTCAGGCGCCGGCTGCATCTTGTCGGGAGAGGGGCCCTCCTGCATGCTGACCAGCCTCCAGGTACCTAGGAACCGATCGCGTGCGCTCCGAGAAGGCTGTTGCGACGCCGGAGGGATGCGCGTAGACACTTCGATCAGTCTATCCCAGCCAACCTGACGTGTCCCCCTGTGGCATACTACTGGCGTGTCGCACGCAGAAAGGAGGTGATGGGGGATGGGCATAACATATGTGGAAGGAGTCGTCACGGCCCCCAGGGGCAAGCACGCCACCATACGCTTCCTGGTCGATAGCGGGGCAACGTACACGCTGCTGCCCCACGAAGTTTCGAAAATGCTTGGTCTCAAGCCCAAGCGTACCGTCACCTTCACGCTTGCCGATGGCACCACGATTAAGCGCGCCGTCTCCGAGTGTCACCTCAGGCTTCCAGAAGGAGAGGGGCACACGCCGGTGATTTTGGGAGAGCCGGGTGACCAACCGCTCCTCGGAATGGTCACACTGGAGATCTTGGGCCTCATCCTCCATCCCTTCAAACGCACTCTGGAACCGATGCGCATGCTCCTCGCCTGAGACGAGCGGCGCTGGTTGAGTGCTTAGAAGAATAATAATGTTGATCATTGTGAGGCACGCATGAGCACCGCCGTTAGCAAACTCCCGGGGAAAACCGCGAATGGCAAGACCATCCTGGATCCCGCCCACGACCTGTTGCGGGAGGAAGGCCACCCGCTCGATCCCATTTTTTCTCCCAAGAGCGTTGCCGTCATCGGGGCCACCGAGCGCCAGGGCAGCGTGGGGCGCACGGTGCTGTGGAACCTGCTGAGTTCGCCGTTCGGGGGGACCGTCTATCCCATCAATCCCAACCGGCCGAGCGTGCTGGGAATTCGCGCCTATCGCGACATCCGCGAGCTGCCGGAGAAGCCGGACCTCGTTGTGGTCACAACGCCGGCGCCCAGCGTGCCCGGCGTCATTCGCGAGGCGGTGGAGCTGGGCGTTCCCGCGGGCATCGTCATCTCCGCCGGCTTCAAGGAGCACGGCGAAGCCGGCAAGGAGCTGGAGCGGCAGATCGCGGAAATCATTCGCGGCAAGATGCGCATCATCGGCCCTAACTGCCTGGGAGTGATGAACCCGGTGGGCGGGCTGAACGCCACTTTCGCCAGCGCCATGGCGCGGCCGGGCAGTGTGGCCTTTATCAGCCAGAGTGGCGCGCTCTGCACCGCGGTGCTGGACTGGAGCTTGCACGAGATGGTGGGCTTCAGCGGCTTCGTCTCCGTCGGCTCCATGCTGGACGTGGGCTGGGGCGACCTGATCGACTACTTCGGCCACGATCCGCGCACCCACAGCATCGTCATCTATATGGAATCGGTGGGCGACGCGCGCGCTTTTCTTTCCGCCGCGCGCGAGGTGTCGCTCTCCAAGCCCATCATCGTGATCAAGGTGGGCCGCACTGCGGCCGCCGCTAAGGCCGCCGCCTCGCACACCGGGTCGCTCACCGGCAGCGACGAAGTGCTCGAGGCCGCCTTCCGCCGCGTGGGAGTGCTGCGCGTGAACTCCATCTCCGACATCGTTTACATGTCCGAGGTGCTGGCCAAGCAGCCGCGCCCGCGCGGACCGCGCCTGGCCATCGTCACCAACGCCGGCGGTCCCGGCGTGCTGGCCACCGACACCCTGATCTCCCTGGGCGGCCAACTCGCCGAACTGTCGCCGGAAAGCATGGCCGCCTACAACAGCTTTCTGCCCCCGCCGTGGAGCCACAGTAATCCGATCGACATCCTGGGCGATGCTGAACCGGAGCGCTACGCCAAGGCGCTGGAGATCGCCGCCAAGGATCCCGGCATCGACGGCATGCTGGTAGTGCTTACGCCGCAGGGCATGACCAATCCCACGCAGATCGCCGAGCAGCTCCGCCCTTATGCCAACTCCACCGGCAAGCCGGTGCTCGCCAGTTGGATGGGAGGCGCCGAGGTGGCAGGCGGCGAAGAGATCCTGAACCGCGCCGGCATCCCCACCTTTCCCTTTCCCGACACCGCGGCCAAGGCCTTCTGCTACATGTGGAGGTATGCCTACAACCTCAAGGGACTGTACGAGACGCCATCGCTGCGGCATGAAGAGCAGCACGACCGTGCGTTGGCAGAGAACATCGTGAAAAAAGTACAGGATGGCGGCCGCACCATCCTCACCGAGTACGAGTCCAAACAACTGCTGGCCACCTACGGCATTCCCACGGTTCGCACCGAGATTGCGGAGAACGCTCGCGAGGCGGCGCGCATCGCCGGCGAAATCGGTTATCCCGTGGTGCTCAAGCTGTATTCCGAGACCATCACCCACAAAACGGACGTTGGTGGCGTGGCACTCAACCTCAAGAATGCCGACGAGGTCCGTGTCGCGTTCGAGGAGATTCGCACGCTGGTGGAGGAGAAAAAGGGCGCGGGGCATTTCCTCGGCGTCACCGTGCAGCCTATGGTCAAGCTTGACGGCTACGAGCTGATCATCGGCAGTTCCAGCGACGCGCAGTTTGGTCCGGTGCTGCTGTTCGGCGCCGGCGGGCAACTGGTCGAGGTTGCGAAAGACAGCGCGCTGGCGCTGCCGCCGCTCAACTCCACCCTGGCTCGCCGCATGATGGAGCAGACCCGGATCTATACTGCGCTGAAGGGCGTGCGCGGGCGTCCGCCCGTGGACCTTGCAGCCCTCGAAGATCTGCTGGTGCGCTTCAGCGAACTGGTCGCCGACCAACTGTGGATCAAGGAAATCGACATCAACCCGCTGCTGGCCTCGCCGGAGCGCTTGCTGGCGCTCGACGCGCGCGTGGTGCTGCACGATAGGGAAGTGCCCGAGGACCAACTGCCCCGGCCCGCCATTCGGCCGTATCCGACGCAGTATGTCGGGGAGTGGAAGATGAAGGACGGCACTCCGGTCACCATCCGTCCCATCCGCCCCGAGGACGAGCCGGCCATCATCAAGTTTCACGAGAAGCTTTCCGAGCGCAGCGTATACCTGCGCTACTTCCAGCCGATGAAGCTGAGCACGCGCACCTCACATGAACGTCTGACCCGCATCTGCTTCATCGATTACGACCGCGAGATGGCGCTGGTGGCCGAGCGCCGCGATCCCGCCAGCGGCGAACCGCAGATCATGGGCGTGACCCGCCTGAGCAAAATCCACGGCACCGACGCGGCCGAGTCGGCGGTGGTGATTCTCGATGAAGCCCAGCACCACGGCCTGGGCACCGAGTTGGTGCGCCGCAGCATCGACGTGGCCCGCGCCGAGAAGCTGAAGAAAGTCGTCTCCACCATCCTTCCGGAGAACTTCGAGATGCGGGCGGTCTGTAAGCGGCTGGGCTTCGTGCTCCATCACGAGATGGAAGACAACGTTGTGCGCGGCGTGCTGGAGTTGTAGCGCCCAGGCTAAGTTTTCGGAGGGTTGTTCAGCAGCATCCAGTACATTCCCAGATCCTGGATGGCCTTGGCGAACCCATCGAAGGCAACCGGCTTGACGATGTAACTGTTGGCCCCGGTTATATAACTGGTGAGAACGTCGCGTTGTTCTTTGGACGACGTCAGGACCACCACGGGGATAATCTTGGTGCGGGGATCGGTCTTGATGCGCCGCAGCACCTCCAGACCGCCGACCTTCGGCAGTTTGAGGTCAAGCAAAATCACTCGCGGCATGTTCTCGAACTTGCGGCCGGTATAGGCGCCCTCACAGAAGATGAAGTCCAGCGCATCCGCGCCATCGCGCACCACGTGGACACGGTTGAGAAAATTCGCTTTCCGGAAGGAGCGCAACGCCAGTTGCAGGTCCTCCTCGCTGTCTTCAACCAGCAGCACTTCGACCCCATTGGTGTCTTCCATCGCTAGGTCCCGCCTTCCAGAGTGAAATAAAAAGTGGCTCCCTCGTTGAGTTTGGCTTCGGCCCACACCTGGCCGCCGTGCCGGTGGACCACCCGCTGCACGATGGCCAGTCCGATTCCGGTGCCCTCAAACTCGTCGGCGCGGTGCAGCCGCTGGAAGACGCCGAACAGCTTGTCGGCGTACTTCATGTCGAAGCCGGCGCCGTTATCGCGAACGAAGTAAACATTCCGCTGCGCTTCCTCGAGCGCTCCGATCTCGATTCTGGCCTGCTCGGCATGGCGCGAGTACTTGATGGCGTTGGAGAGCAGGTTGGCCCATACCTGGCGCAGCAACGCTGGATCACCGTGCGTGGCGGGCAGATTTCCGTTGACGATCTCGATGTTCTTTTCGCGACCTTCCGGGACTACGTCCTCCAGCACGCCGAGCACCAGAACATCCATATCCACGGGCTGCTTGGTCAGGGGTTGGCGGCCCAGACGCGAGAACGCCAGCAGATCGTCAATCAAACAACCCATGCGCTGCGCTGCGCCGCGGATGGTCTGCAGATACTTCCGGGCCTCTTGCGGAAGTTGCGGACCGTAGTCCTCCAGCAAGGCGTCAGAAAAGCCATCCACCGCCCGCAACGGCGCGCGCAGGTCGTGGGCCACCGAGTAACTGAAGGATTCCAGCTCCTTGTTGGCCGCTTCCAGTTCTGCGGTGCGCTGCCCGACCCGCCGCTCCAGATCTTCGTTCAAAAGCTGGATTTCTGCTTGCGCCCGCTTGCGCTCGGTGATGTCACGATTGGCTTCCAGGACGTAAACCAGATCCTTGTCCCGCACCAGGGTCATGCGGCTCTCGACGATGATCTTTCTCCCATCACGGGTGACGTGCTCCGACTCGCCTTCCCAGGTATTTGTCTGTTCCAGGACGCTGAGAAAGCTTTCCACTCCACCCGGTGTTTCCGTCCGCAATAATTGGTGAGGGTTCTTTCCAATGACTTCGCGCAGGTTGTAGCCGTAGAGCCGCTCCGCCCCGCGGTTCCAGAAGGTGATCGGCCCGCCCCAGTTCCACACCATTACGGCATCGTAGGTCTGATTGAACAACGCGGCCTGCCGGCGAAGAGTCTCCGCGATCGACACCGCCTCCGTGACATCGCGAAAATTAATCACCACGCTACGAACATCGGGGTTGTCCAATTGGTTGGAGCGTATCGACTCGACGACCCGCCAGGAGCCATCCTTGTGTCGGGTGCGAAAGCGGGTTAGCACCGGCTGTAAACTCTCAGGCAGGGAGCGCCTTACGGCCTCAAACTGCTCGTGTTCTTCTGGGTGAATGAATTCGAGCACATTGTGTCCCACGAATTCTTCCGGGCGATAGCCGAGAATGCGTTTTACGGGAGAGCTCACGTAGAGAATTTTTCCTTCTGCGTCCTGCATGGCGATGGCGTCGGCGCTGTTTTCGACCAGACTCCGGAACCTGGCTTCGCTGGAACGCAGGGCCTCCTCCGCGGCCACGCGCTCCGTGATGTCGCGCAGGATGGCGGTGAACAGTTTTTGTCCTTCCAGATCGACCCGAGAGATGGCCGCTTCGATGGGAAATTCCTCGCCGCTCGAGCGCAGCCCGCAGAGCGAGCCCAGTCGTCCCATCTCCCGCTGAGTGACGCCGGTCTCGCCGAAAGCGTGATGATGTTGCACGTGCGCCGCGCGAAAACGCTCAGGCATGAACCGATCCAGGGGCTGGCCCAGGGCGGTGGCGGCTGGACAGCCAAACATCTTCTCCGCCGCGGGGTTGAACAACACGATGCGGTGCTGCTCGTCCACGGTGAGGATCGCGTCCATGGCCGAATCGATGATGCCGGCCAGGCGCGCCTCGCTGCCGAGGGCGGCCTGCTGGGCTTTCGCCAGTTCGGCCGTGCGCTGCAGCACCCGGGTCTCGAGCTGATCGCGGGCCTCCTGCAGCGCCACCCGTGCCCGGCGGCTGCCGGCAAAGTCCGCGCCGATGACGAACAGCGCTACCACCACGAAAACAAAAGCCAGGGTGATGCCTGCGACGATGACCGTTCTCGCTACCCTGCCGGCGTGGTGGGCGCGGGCTGCGCGCTCTCGCAATAAGGCTTGCTCGGTGGCTTCCATCTCGGCCAGGATCCCCCGGATGCGATCGTGGATCTGCCTTCCCCTGCCCGTCGCGACGATCGGTTGTGCCGCCGGGAACCCTGTCCCGCGCCGCGCTTCCACCGCCTGCTGCAGCAGTAATAGCCGCTCTGCCACCAGCGGCTCCAGCGCGTCCAGGCGGCCTTGCTGCATGCGATTGTCCGCCGTAAGACGCCGCAAGCTTCCCAGGTCGGCTCGGAGACTGCTCACCGCTTGTTGATAGGGCTGGAGGAATCCTTCTTGCCCCGTGATGATGAATCCCCGTTCGCCGGTCTCAGCGTCCGTAATGGTCGATAGGACGAGCCGTAAAGCGACAATCACCTGGTAGGAATGGTCGACCGATACTCTGTCCTCGTGCAGGCGGACGAGGCTGAAATACGACACGCCCCCGATCACGATCAAAGCCGCCAGCGCCAAGGCGAAACCGGCGCGAACTTTCCGCTCGGTGGAGAACAGGATTCTGGCTTCCGCTTCTGGGCTCGGCTGCGAGCGGCGCCACGCCAGCGCCATGACCCCTAAACCCATCGCCACAAATCCGAAGCCGGCGTTGGCCGCCATGGGCTTGGAACTCCCAAAAGCGTACATGGGAACACCAATCACATAGCCGGACACGGCCGCAGCCCCCAGCGCAAATACGACCCCACCCAGCACGCCGATGATGACGGCGGCCTTTTCGCGCCAGCGGGGCACCGACGCCCACAACAATGCGCCGCCGCACAACACCAAGCACAGGGCGGCATTGGGCGCGGGCCGCCCCGGAAAGGCTGGCAGAACCCGGAGGTAGTCGCGCACCAGGAGCTCGTCGATGTGGAGGTCTATGGAAAAGCCAAATTCCGCCAGCGTCAGGATGCCGGCCAGCAAGCTCCAAACCGCGCCGACCAAGGCTGCTTTCGGCCACCCGGCAGCCAGGAACAGCAAGACCAGCCCATCCAAGAACAATCCCACTGCGATGTTGGCCATCATGGGGTTGAAGGCGGGCGCTACGCGCGTCAGGGCGCTGATATGGAAGAACCAACCGACCAAGGTCACAGCGCCGAGAGCTGCGCAAGTGCTGCCCGCGGAGATGAGAATCGTGCGCGAGACGCTGGATTCCGAATCAGAGCTCATTTCAGGTCTCTCGTTACTGAAGGAATATGCGGCAGCGCCAGGGAAGCCACGGGAGCGCTTACGCAGCAGAACGCTCATCAGCGTGCCGGCCAGGATCAGGACCAGCCACTCCAGGCTTTGCAGACCGCTTGCAATGGTGAAAGAGTACTTCGGCGGCAGAAGGAAGTAGTCCGTAGCAATGCCGGCCAGCGCGGTGGAGATGAGGCCCGGACCCAGTCCGCCGGCAAAAGCGCTCAAAACAATGGGAATGAGAAACAGCTCTAGCCCCGGATGGTCGCCGAACCTGGAGCTCAGGGCCAGGCGCAGGAGCAAGACCACCACCGTCAGCACCACCGCCAGCAGATATGCCAGTCGGGTCTGGATTCGACTGCGGACTACGCTTTTGGCGCCCGCTCCTTCGCTGGCAGGAATGGGACCGCTGTCTTCCTTGCTCACCGGAGGCTGTGAGGATGTGCCCAAAGGGACCATTACCGCGACACCTGATCCACCCCACCCCTCACTTAAGCTGCTCCACTTATTTAGTTAGGGTAGTGCGCGCAGCGCTGGGTGGGAATGGCGCGGGAACTGAAAAGCGGCGGCGCCAGTCTTCGTTTCGGGCGTGGTGCTGAAACGGAACCCGACGCATTATGGAAAAATGCTGGATGCTGCGTCTCTGGGTGACTTGTCCCTGAGAGGGTGCGGATTCCTAGCCGCGGCTCAGCGAAGCACCGCGCCTCAGACGATCCATCCCCCGCCCACTACGAGGTCGCCGTCGTAGAACACGGCGGCCTGGCCGGGGGTGATGGCGCGCTGCGGCTCGTCGAAGGTCGCGACTCACCTCGCCGCCGGATGAGTTCTCGATTACTGCCGGCGCGGGCTCGTGGCGGTTGCGGATCTTGATGGAAACGCGCATGGGTTCGCGCAGATCGCCGATAGAGATCCAGTTCACATCGCGGGCGCGCAGGGTGCGCGAGTAGAGTTCGTTGTTGCCGCCGACCACAACCTGGCGCGAATCACCGCGAATCTCCAGCACATAAAGCGGCGAGCCGGTGGCCACGCCCAGCCCCTTGCGCTGGCCAACAGTGAAATTGTGGATGCCGCCGTGCCTGCCGATCACTTCGCCATCGGTCGTCACCAGTTCGCCGGCTGTGTCGGGCAAGCTCTCGCCCTGCTCGGTGGCGTAGGCATCGAGGAACGCCTTGTAGTCGCCGGTGGGGACGAAGCAGATCTCCTGCGAGTCGGGCTTCTCGGCGAGCGCGAGCCCGTGCTGCCGCGCCAGCTCGCGCACGTCGGACTTGCGCAGCTCTCCCAGCGGAAACAGCGTGCGGCTGAGCTGCTCCTGCGTCAGCCCGAAAAGAAAGTACGTCTGGTCCTTGGCGCGGTCGGCAGGACGCTTGAGCAGCCAGCGTCCGCGCGCCTCGTCAAATTCGACGCGAGCGTAGTGGCCAGTGGCCAGCCGCTCGGCGCCGATCTGCCGCGCGGTCACCAGGAACTGGTCGAACTTGATGGAGTTGTTGCACAGGCTGCACGGGATGGGCGTGCGCCCCGCGAGATATTCAGCGACGAAGGGCCGGACGACCTCCTGCTCGAAGCGCTGCTCGTAGTTGACGACGTAGTAGGGAATACCGAGCTGCTCGGCCACGCGGCGTGCGTCGTAGACGTCGTCGAGCGAGCAGCAGCGCCCGTGCGCGACCTCGGGCATTCCCGGATGCCCCGCGAGACGGCGCTGGTTCCAGAGCTGCATCGTCAGGCCGATGACGCTGTGTCCCTGGGCACACAACATCGCCGCGACGGTGGAAGAATCCACACCGCCCGACATGGCGACGGCGATGAGCTGCTTCTCAAACACGCTCAGGTACTCCGGCGGGCTCGATGCTGACTCCGGCAGGACCAACCCGAAGCACCTCACCGGGCATGAAAAAAAGCCAATAGTGGTCTCTCTTATCGGGGTCATCAAGATAGTCGGCGGCAGAAACAACCAAGCGAAAATTCCCGAAGACGAAGGTTGTCTTGAAGTCACGCGAATCCAGCTGAATGTCCGTGAGCGCAACGCCTTCGAGTCGTCTCAGCGCAACCGAAATGACCCGCCGATCGCTGTCGGAATCTACCAGCTGCCGTTCGCCATGCAGCAGCACCCAGTTGGAGAGATATATCCAGAGGTGCCACTCCCCGTGGATGTGGCCATCGACTTTCTTTTTTCGGCCGAACTCAAATGTCACAAAACTCCCGACTCCCAGCTTCACCCGCCACGCTGGCGAGCCGAGCACCGGTTTAAAGTAATGACAGATATCAGTCGTCATTGGAGTCAGTCAAACATGGCCCGCCCAACCATGACGATGGTGTCGAAGCCAAACCTCTCTTTACTTATCTCTCGGTGTAACCGGTCCCACTCGTCGTCCGTGAGTTCGCGGCCGAGTAGCCGTTCAATCTCACGCACGGCTGCGCGGAACTGCCGGTTTTGGTCGCGATTGCTCAACTCGGCGCATATTAATGACCGACCGCGGGCTTGTACAGGGGACTCAACTCCCTCAGTCTCGCCACCGTCTCCGGCAGGATCAACAGCGCATAGTCCACCTCCTCGGCGGTGTTTTGCTTGCCGAGGCTGAAGCGCAGGCTGGCGCGGGCACGCTCTGGAGGCAGGCCCATTGCGGTCAGCACGTGCGAAGGTTCAATGGCGCCGGAGGAGCAGGCAGCGCCGGTCGAGACCGCCAATCCCTTCAGGTCAAGCGCGATTACCAACGCCTCACCTTCAATGTAGTCGAAGCACAGGTTCGTGGTAGTCGGCACACGCGGCGCGCCTGCGCCGTTGATCCCGACAGCGTCGACTTTCTCCAGGATCATGGCCTCGAAGCGATTGCGCAGCGCGGCGAACCGGGCGTCGTCGCCATGCGCCAGCGACTCACGCGCGATCTCGGCGGCCTTGCCGAGGCCCACGATCCCCGGCAGATTCTCAGTGCCGGCGCGCCGCGAGCGCTCGTGACTTCCGCCGACAAAAAGCGGATCGAGCAGCGTGCCGCGGCGGACGTAGAGCGCACCTGTGCCTTGCGGTGCGTGCATCTTGTGTCCGGAGATGGAAAGCAGGTCGCAACCGATTTTCTTGACGTCGATCTTTACTTTGCCTGCAGCTTGCACTGCGTCGGTGTGGAAGTACACGTCGGCTTGAGCGGCGATGCGTCCGATCTCCTCTACCGGCTGAAGCACGCCGGTTTCGTTGTTGGCCGTCATGATGGTGATGAGCCGCGTCGTGGGCCGCAGCGCATGGCGCACATCTTCGGGATCGACGACGCCGCGCGCGTCCACCGGTACAAACGTCACTTCGCAACCACGCTCGGCCAGACGCTTGGCGGAGTTCAGCACCGCGTGGTGCTCGATGGTTGAGGTGATCACATGATCGCCAGGGCGCACCATGCCGAAGATGGCCAGATTGTCACCCTCGGTGCCACCGCTGGTGAAGACGATCTCCGCCGGCCGCGCGTTGAGCAGGTCCGCCACCGACTGGCGGGCGCGTTCCACCGCCGCCCGCGCCTGCTGTCCGAAATGGTGGATCGACGACGCGTTGCCAAATATCTCGGCGAAGTACGGACGCATGGCCTCCAGCACTTCCGGCAGCACCGGGGTGGTGGCGTTGTTGTCTAGATAAACGCGGCGCATAGCTATATTCTACCCGTCCTGTCTGCGGCTGGCATCACCCGCGGTCGTGACCACACGCCCGCCGGAGTACAATGGTCGGCTTTTCAAAGAGGGTAGGAGAAAACAGATGGATGCTGTCACCCCGATCGGCCCGCCAGTCAACGTCGAAACTGCCAAGAAGGCGGCTGCAGCCGCGTTGGCCGAGGCGCGCAAGAATAACTGGCTGATGGCAGCCGCCGTAGTCGATCCCAACGGTACCCTGGTCTATTACGAGAAAATGGACAACACGCAACCGGGCAGCGCCGTAGTCTGCATCGACAAGGCGCGCTCGGCGGCGCTGTTCAAGCGTCCTACCAAGGCGTTTCAGGATGCGATCACCGGCGGCGGCGCCGGCCTGCGCATTTTCGCCATCAGGGGCGCCGTGCCGGTCGAGGGCGGCGTTCCTTTGGAGATGGACGGCAAGCTCGTCGGCGCCATCGGCCTCTCCGGGGGCCAGAGCAACGAGGACGGCCAGTGCGCCACAGCCGGCGCCAACGCCATCAAGACGCCATGATCTGACTCGGCCTGCAGCCAAAGCTCAACTCGGCTTTCACCAGGGCCCACCTCCCAGCGGACTGTACATTCCTGCGTTGAAGTCCCAACCCTCCTTATATCCGTCGACGTAACCCACGCGAAAGCGTTGCTGGTAGGCGGCTTTCTCGCCGTATTGCGCAAAGTATCCGTCGGTCGCCTGCTGATAGGCGGGAGTACCCTCGTCGTCGTAGTAATTGGTTAGAGCGTGCGAATCATTCGCGCCCTGGCGATAGCCTTCATCGAACCCGGCCACGAATGCTGGATCCTTGCGGTTTACCTTGTTGGGATTGTTGTGGTCGTGATTCGGCGACCCAAACGCATCCAGCGCCAAGGTAACAGCAAGAACAGTAGACATATATTCGCCAATGCCTCATCTCGTGCCCCCTTCTAGGGGGCCGCTCACACCGGCGTAATGACCGAGCCCCTGCCCGCGTTTTCGTATCTAATAACAATCCGGCTCGGGAGTGATGCGCCGATTCAGAGGTGCATAGATGGCGTTGCGCATAAGCTCCCTGCGTAAGCCTGTGGCGCACGATCCAAAGCCCTTCGCCGTTGGCGATAAAGATCAAGTTGCGATCGGCATCCGGCAGAATGCTGGTTACTCCCGAGAAGGTCTGTAGCACTTGCGGATGCATCGGATCAGTCGTATCAAGAACGTTCACGGTCTCGCGTGCGGGGCGCTTGCTGACCGCAGCAGCCCGGCCCTCCGGCTGTTCAGAGACCGCCAAGTCGGAGGCCAGCGGCTCAACCTGTCCATTGGCGGCTGAACTTGACCCGGCTGCGTGCGAGGCCAAACTTGGATGGTCCGGCCTTGTCACATCGACAACGGCCCTTTGGTTCTGGGCCTGGTTCATGTAGAGATACTGCTTGCCATTTTGCCTTTGTAAAAACATCTGTGTCACGGAGGGTCCAGGCAAGGATAGGTGCGCAACTATCACGGCAGACTCTCCGTTTGAGTCAGGGGCCTGTGCCGCCGTGGGGATGGCAAGCGTTGTTGCGCAAAAGAACACAGTGAGAACTCCTGCAGCGATTTTGGTTGGTACTAATTCGATTCGCATAACAAATCTCCATTCCAGGATTAATGACGCTGACCAACGCGGATGGCTGCCGCAGACAACCTAGATGTCCCGTAGAGTTGCGGAACACGCCTTGGTGGCCGCGTTCAACTGCCGATTGGAATCACAGGCATGCTGGGGGCGAGCGGTCGCATAGGCACTGGATCTGTGGAGACAGGTAGCCTTGTTCCTGTTTAACAGGAGGAGGCGCCAGCGCCGGCGACAACGGGTTGAATAAACTCCGCGTCGGCGGCACCCACCGATATGCGTCCTGGTCCATGTGCTGGACCTTGGCTGTTTGGGCTTGGATTACTGCAGTTCCCGAAAGCGGCAGATGAAACCGGCTGACCAGATGAGCGTTGAGGCAAAGAATGGCCAGGCAGACCAGCATCCCGTGCCATGAGACTTTAGCCATCGCGAACTGGCTAAACTTCGGCATGCGAGCTACCTGCCTTCACACGATGCGATGCCGTCCAATGTCAAGAGGATGCCGCAAATGAATCGACCGGGAGGGAGTACAATAATCCGCTTTTTCACCGGCCCCTATCAGAATCAAACCCTAGAGGAGAGCGAACATGAGTGCGCATTCTGCCGTGAAGTTTCTCATCGTACTGATGCTGGTTTCGTGCGCCGGCTGCGCCTTCGCGCAGGCGCCGGGCGCTACACCGGCTGCTCCCAGCGCGTATCTCACGCCGATCGGACATCCGATCAGCCTGGAAAACGCCAAGAAAGCGGCCGCCGCAGCGCTGGCCGAGACCCGCAGGAATGGCTGGCTGATGGCCGTTGCTGTGGTCAGCACTGGCGGCTATCTGGTCTATTACGAGAAAATGGACAACACGCAGTTAGGCAGCGCCGAAGTGGCCATCGAGAAAGCGCGCTCGGCGGCGTTATACAAGCGCCCCACCAAAGCCTTCCAGGACGCGCTGGCGGGAGGCGGGGCGGGATTGCGGGTGCTGGCCTTGAAGGGTGCGGTTCCGGTGGAGGGCGGCCTGCCCATCATCGTGGACGGCAAAATCATCGGCGCCATCGGCCTTTCCGGCGACCTGAGCGAACACGATGGCCAGTGCGCCGCCGCGGGTGTTGCAGCCCTGAAGTAATCATCCCCGGCACCCGGCGCGGAGAACAGTTGCGCAAAATCGCTTCTTGCGGGTTAGCATGTCTTAGAGGAGCGATTTCCATGAGACCCTTACTCCGCGCCGTCGCGCTGGCCATAGTATGTTTGGCGCCCGCGTCGTTCAGCGCCGCCGATAAAGCCAAGCTCGACGACTTTGCCCGCTGTCTCGGGCAAAAGAAGGCCGTCATGTACGGCGCCTTCTACTGCGACCACTGCAAGGAGCAGAAGGATCTGTTCGGCGATTCCGCCCAATACCTTCCCTACGTCGAGTGCGTGGAAAAGGGCACACGCAAAGTCACCGACCAGTGCAAGACGCTCGCCATCCGCCGCACTCCCACCTGGATCTTCGAGGAGAGCGGCGAGCGCATCGACGGCAAGGTGCTCTCGCTCCAGGAACTCAGCCAGAAATCCGGCTGCCGCCTGCCATGAATCGTCTCCTGCTGGCGATTTCGCTGCTGGCGGTGGTGGGAATGGCGCTCTCCGCCGTCTCCCTCAAGAACCACTACAGCGGCGTGAAAACTGAATACTGCGACCTGAGCGAGAACTTCAACTGCGACCTGGTAAACCGCAGCGTGTATTCGCGGGTGGGTCCGGTGCCGGTGGCGGCCCTTGGATTGATGGGATATGCGCTCCTTTTTGTCTTGTCGCGTATGCCCCGGCGTGGCGCGCGAATTCTGACGCTGCTGGGCGCGCTGGCAGGCCTGGCGTTCTCCCTGTACCTCACATACGTTGAAGCGTACCTGCTCGGGGTGTGGTGCGTCCTATGTCTGGGGTCGCTGGCGACGATGGTGGGAATCACGTTGCTGGCGGCGGTGGTGGTGTTAAAGAGTCGTCGCACTCCGGCAGCGTAATTCGCTCCGCGTACCCGCACCAAGATCGTCCGCAGCCCAGCAGGGTTACGGCGGTACCGTTACGAACGCTGGCTGAAATGTGATGGCGGTCACAGTGTCGGTTCGGGATTAGAGCGATGCTGGTGATGCGAGGTTGGCAAACTTGAGCATCTTATTCATGTGGGTAATCGTAGTGGTGCTTTTTGCCGTGACTCTCCCGCAGACTCGTGCCGCCGGTTCTCTGCGCAGATAGCGCCCTCATGATTTGCCGTGCGCCTGTGCAGATCCGCTCTGGACTTGGCTTTTCGCCTGCCGGGTGACGATTCTTTTACAAACTTCAGGCTTGACAACCGGCGGATCACGGGTACACTTCCACGCTGATATTCAGAGCCGCTGCTTGCGGTCTTGCCTTCACGGAAGAGCTTCCCCCTAACCGCAAGCCGGCAAATGTCTCTTCGGGTCCCAAGCACAATTGATCGCAAGGTCGTCATCCGAGGTTGCACCTCGTAGCTTCGAACGAGCAGGTGATTCCGGGCCCCCATCTACTACCGTGCATCGTGGAGGAAGATCGATGAGCAGACTCATGAACGTGTTGAAGGGTATGTGGCTGGCCGTTGCGAGCGTGGCAGTACTGGTCGCCGTAGGAACGGCAGCAATCGTTTTCGTTCCCGCCAATCGTCACCGCTCCGACAAGCTCCGAGCGGATGCGCTCCTGTTCAAGAAAGGGGACCCTGGCGCGATCAAGGTAGGCAAGAACAAGCAGGAGGCTATCGGCCCCAACGAGGTGCGCAATCCCAACGCTACACCCGACGTTGAAGCCTACTTGCGGCGCGCTTATCCCGCTGGCGATATCCCTACGGACGCGAGCTGGGCCGCGCAACAAGGATGGAAGGATCTAGATGGCAAGGAACACTCGAGAGGAACCTGGCAGCTGATTGGCCCCACCAAAGCGACCGAGCCCGGCGTGCTGGATGTCCTCGGCGATGGGGCGCGGGTGGTGGAATCGGGCCGAGTCAGCGCGATGGCCATCGGCCCGTCGTGCTCGGAACACCGCTGCCCTATTTATGTCGCCCCGGCAGGTGGTGGAGTCTGGCGCACGAAGAACGGGTTGGATGATGATCCGGACTGGGAATTTCTCTCCAGCAGCTTCGGCACGAACGCCATGGGTGGGCTGCTCACCGACCCCAGCGATTCCAGCAGCAGAACGATTTATGCGGCCACCGGCGAGCCCAATGCTTCGGCGGATTCCGAGGCGGGCGTCGGCATCTACAAGTCCACGGATGGAGGTGAGAGCTGGTCGCTGGTGCCCGGCAGCGACATGTTTTTCCAGCGCTCGATCGGGCAGATGGCCTTTGACAACGCCGGCAACCTGTTGGTGCCGCTCGCCAGCGGCGTGCGCGGGATTGACGAAACCGATGGCGGCGCATTGTCGAGCGGTTCGACGACGCATCCCCTCGCGATCCGCGGCCTCTACCGGCAGAGTGGGACCACTTTCACGCGCATCTTCACGGCTCCCGGCGTAACGCGCGGTTCGACTACTGTCAAGGTGGACTCAACTCATCCAGGGTTCATTTACGTCAACGCCTTCGGGCAAGGCATCTGGCGCTCGACCGACAACGGTGCGACGTTCACCCAGATCTTCACGCCGAAGGATCCCACGGTGGCCGGTAGTGCGATCGATCGGTCGGAATTCGACATCACTACGCTCCCCACTGGCGCGACCCGGATGTACGTCGGTGAGGGGCAGGGCGGCGGCACGGGCCACCACGCGAATTTCTGGCGCAGTGACAATGCCGACACCGCGGCAACGTTCGCTTCCATGGGCGGAGCCCTGGTGGACAACTACTGCGAAGGGCAGTGCTGGTACGACAACGTTGTTTTCACACCAGCCGGATATCCCAATACCGTGTACTTGATGGGCTCGTTCGACTATGGACAGGACAACGGTCCATCCAACGCCCGCGGCGTGCTGTTGTCGACCGACGGCGGGACCACGTGGAGCGACCTTACCCAGGACGCTCATACTCCTCGCGCCCACGGCATCCACCCCGACCAGCACGCGATCGTCGTACACCCGAATAACCCCTACCTGTTCTGGGAAGGCTCCGACGGCGGCGTCGTGCGCTCGGATGGGCAATTCCGGGACATCACCTCTAAGTGCGCCACCCGTGGATTGAGCGCGTCCGGCCAGGCGTTTTGCGTCAGCCTGCTCTGGCGTGTGCCGCGCGAGCTGAAGCACATGAACAAGGGTCTTACCACCTTGCAGTTCCAAAGCCTCTCGGTCAGCAACCAGCACGACGGCAAGATCCAGGGCGGAACGCAGGACAATGGTACCTTCCAATCTCACAACTCCGTCGATTTCTGGCCGCAGGAAATTTACGGCGACGGCGGTCAGTCGGGGTTCAATGCCTCGAACGACGCCCTTCGCTTCAACACCTTCACCGGACAGGCGAACGACGTGAACTTTCAGGATGGTGATCCGACCAAGTGGGTAATTGCGACCGGCGTTATCCAGTCCAGCCCGGAAGGGTCGTATTTCTATCCGCCGGTGACCGCTGACCCGAACCCAGCCCGCGGAGGCACGATCTTCCAGGGCTCATTCAGCATCTGGCGAACACAGGACTGGGCCGGTTCGCAAGCTTTCCTGGAAGCGAACTGCCCCGAGTTCACAACCTCGGCGGCGAACCCGGCCTGCGGTGACTTTGTCACCATCGGGCCGCCCGGCCAGACTGACCTCACCGACTCCGGCACATATGGGCCGCCGGTGTATGGTTCGGACCGCCGTGGCGGCGCCGTGGCCGTGATCACGCGTTCGACGAACCGTCACGACACGGGTACACTCTGGGCTGCGACCGGTGCTTCGCGTGTGTTTATTTCCTCCAACGCGAACGACCCAGCGAGCTCTGTCGTGTGGACGCGGATCGATAACAAGTCTGGAGGAGCGTCCGTAGGCCGCTTCCCAACCGGTATCTACATCGATCCCGCGAATCCGAACCATGGATGGATTTCCTACTCGGGCTATAACGTGACGACTCCCACGCAGCCAGGGCACGTGTTCGAGGTGACGTGGAACGGGACCACCGCCACCTGGACGGACTTGAGCTCCAACTTGCCCGATTTCCCCATCACCAGCCTGGTGTACGACCACGTCACCGGCGACCTCTACGCCGCTTCTGACTTTGGCGTGATGCGACTGGCCAAAGGATCATCGACGTGGAAGGTCGCAGGAAAGGGCCTGCCGATGGTCGAAGTACCTCACCTGACGATCGTCTCCCATGAGCGCCAGCTCTATGCCGCCACGCATGGGCGCAGCGCCTGGACACTGCAGTTGCCGGACGGGGATGATGACCATAAGAAGTAGTTGAACCCAACTGCGAGGCATTTCAGGGCCGTCCTTGCGACGGCCCTTTTCCTTGTTCTTACAAGCCGCACCGCCTCTCTACTACTCATCCTCCGAATCCGGCACTGGGAGCGGGTTTTAGCCCGCCGGGTTACGACTTTGTTTGCAAACTTCGGCCTTGACAACCGTGGGCGCGGGAGTACACTTCGCCAGCAAAGCGAAGCGGTTGCTTCGCAGGTTAGGACACAACTCAATCGGCGCGAGGAGTTGTTCCGCTTCACCTTCCTGTTTCCTGTTCCCCCCGGGGACTCAGGTGAATCTGCAAACTTCCGTTTCGGAGAAGCTACCTCGACCGGTAGCGTTGCGGACTCGCCGCTACTACCCAGGCCCTAAAAGCATTGTGATGTCGGCCGCGCAGTGCAATTTTGCAACTTCAAGGAGATCTTGATTATGCCGGTACCCCAGGTAAGAAAGTGCCTGTTCTGTGTCGCGCTATTGCTCTTGACCTTTGCTGCCACAGTGCCAGCGCTAGCCCAATCCGCCACACTCGGGCGTGGCCTGGAGCAGATGGTCCAACTGTATGAATTCGGCAGCCCCAAGCTTCCCCAAGTAATGAAGATGCATTTGAGCGCCTCCCCAGACACGGTTCTCGTCCACATACGTCTGGCGCCTGGCGTCACTTCACAGCAGGTGCTTCCCATGCTGACCGCCAGCGGCTTCCAGTTGCAGGCCATCAGCCTGATGGACGCCAGCCTGCTCGAGGGTTACCTGCCTCTGGGTTTGGCGCGTAGTGCCGCCGCGGTGTCTGGGGTGAAGAGCATCCTTGCCGTGCAGCGCCCCGTCGCTAATGCCGGCTCCGTGCAGAGCCAGGCCGTAGCGGTGGAGAAGGCGGATCTGGCCCAGGCGCGCGGCATCGACGGCAGCGGCACCAAGCTGGGCGCCATGTCCGACAGCTACGATACCTGCGGCGCCAATTGCAGCACCACTGCTGCCCAGGACGTGGCCAGCGGCGACCTGCCGAGCGGTGTAGTGGTGCTTGAGGACTCGCCCGACGGCACCGACGAAGGCCGCGCCATGCTGCAGTTAGTGCACGATATCGCCCCCGGCGCACAGTTGGGATTCGCCACCGCTTTCATTGGCGAGGTTGATTTCTCCAACAACATGCTCAACCTGCGCCGCGTATTCCATGCCGATGTCGAAGTGGATGACGTCTACTACTTTGACGAGCCCTTCTATTCCGATGGGCTGCTGACGCAGACCGTGGACGAGGTGGTAAGGGAAGGAGCTGCCTACTTCTCCTCCGCGGGCAACAACGGCCTGGAAGGTTACGAAGCGTATTACGACTCGGTCTCCTTCAAGAAGGCGCAGAAGCTGGTGGCGGAAGGGAAGTCCAACCTCGACCTGGATGCCCTGGTGGCCTTCAACACCGCCAACGGTTTGCCCACACCGGTGAGCTTACACAACTTTAATGCTCCCCGCTTCACGGTCTCCCACCCATTCGACGTTGAGGGTGGCAGAGATAGTGTGGCCCTCTCCCAAAGCTACATTTCTTACTTTGGGGACATTGGCGACTTCCAATGGGATGAGCCGTTCTTCCTGGGGAAGGTGAAGACGAACTACATCGTCTACATCTTCGATGCGGACGGCACCTTCGAGAATCCCATCACCAGCCCGAACGTTTTCTACAGCACCGACGACAACGTTGCCGAGGACGCGGCGATTCAACTGTGGCAGGTCAATCCCGGGAGCTACCAGATCGTCATCGCCAAGATGAACGATGGCCCGGCGTGTCGAATCAAGTACATTGACGAAAATGGCCAAGGCGAGAGCCTGCACCAGAATGCACCCACGGTTGCGGGTCACAACTCCGCGCGGCATGGGCAGAGTGTGGCTGCGATGTATTACCCCATCACCAACTTCCCCGAGGACTTCAGCTCGCCAGGACCGGTTACCATCCTTTTCGACGATGCGGGCAACCGGCTGCGTGAGCCCGAGATCCGGGTGGTACCGCAGATCACCGCTATCGATGGCGTGGATACGACGTTCTTCGGAAGCGACACGGACGGCAACGGATTTCCGAACTTCTTCGGGACCAGCGCCGCGGCGCCCGATGCCGCCTCTGTTGGCGCGCTGGTGATTCAGTCCGCGGGCGGACCGGGCCACATTTGGCCGAGGGACGTCTACGACCGGCTGCAGGATACCGCCACTCCTGTTCCGCTCTCGCGGAACCGCGCTTTGGCGGCGGCTGAAGCCGGCCCAGTGCTGGCCTTTGCCAATGGCGAATTCGCCCGCCAGACGAACTATTGGCGCCTTGCCGTGGGCCACACAAAGCACACGGTGAGCAGCGTATCGATTAACCTCACAACACCTAACCTGCATTGGTCCAATCCGGCGAGTGCGACTACCGGCTTCCACGTCGGCACCGCTAAGGGGCTGCTCCCCACCGACGTGACCGCCACCCGCAGCGCCGACCTGACCACCCTGACGTTAACCTTCAAGCCCGGCACGTTCGCCGCCGGCGACGAACTTACCTTCGCCAATTTCATCTTCCCGCCGATCCTGCCGTTCCAGTTCCCGTTCGACGCTGATCGCGTCGCCGGCGGGGTGGTGACGGTAACGTTGGACGATGCCAGCACTGCCACCGACGTTTTCCATGTCGAACACCGCATAACGCCCAATCGCTACACGGGAGCGGGATTGGTGAATGCTGACGAGGCGACCCGCGAGCACCACCACGACCATGACCACTACTAATCGATTGGAGTAGAAATCAACGCCGCCCCCGGGAGAGATCCCGGGGGCTTTTTTCTTGGATTCGGAAAAGCTTGGAGCGGGAGACGGGGATCGAACCCGTGACATCCAGCTTGGGAAGCTGGCGTTCTACCGCTGAACTACTCCCGCTCACTCACCAGGTCCCTCGCTGCGCTCGGGATTTCGCCGGCGGGCTCAGACGCCCGCCAACCGGCTCAACTTGGGAAGCTGGCGTTCTACCGCTGAACTACTCCCGCTCACTCACCAGGTCCCTCGCTGCGCTCGGGATTTCGCCGGCGGGCTCCCGCTTGGCCTCGCTTCGCTCGTCTTGCTCACGCCCGCAAAGCGCCTCAAGGTTATCACCGCGGTCATGTGGCTGCAACGGTTGGGAGGCTGGCTAAGCGTAATCGACGGGATGTTTGGCGAGCCAATGGGCGTCGCGCGTGGCACCCAGCTTCCGGATGGCGCCGCGCGCCATTCCCCCCGTCATGCGACGTGTGCCCCAAGCCATTCCCCCGGCGAACCCGACCACTGCACCCATGACTCCGAAGCTTGCCAGCTTCTGGGTTCTCCGCCGGCTCAGGAGGTAGCCGGCTGCCAGGCCCAGGGACGCTGCCGCCACGCCCGACGCCAGAGAGGCGCGGGCCGAGCGCAGCAGCACCAAACGAGGCTGCTCAACCGTCCCTTGCTTGACGGAGCGCGCACCTTCCACCGCTGCGCGCAGCAGGACCAAGCCGTAGCCAAAGCTGGATTTCAACCGCTCCTCAACCTTCATATTCCGTTATGTTCTACCACCATCCCACGCCGCGCCGTGATGGCGATCACGGCTGATAGTGATCTTAACTCAGCTTGCTCAGAAGCAGAGCTGCATTCTCCACGAGTGGTTTCCCTCGGAGGCGGGACAAGACCGGGCAGTTACGCTGGTAACCCGCGCGGGCCTGCAAGGCAGTTACCGTCGCCCGAAATGGGCCAGTTACCCCCGGTCATGGCTCTGTCCCAGCCTCTCGTAACGGGCAAAGCGCTGCTCTTTCATACTACGATTCGTAAGAGGCGCAACACGATGTGGAGAAGTCCTGCCGGAATCTGCGGTCCGAAGGTGTTTTCTGCGGCTCCACAGACTCCCGGCAAGCGGGTACCGAAAACTGAGATTGCTGGCTCCATCGAATGACCTCGACAACACTGAAAAAAAACGTAGGGCGAGCCCGAGCGAGTGGTTTCACTATGCTGGAAGTCGCCATAGTTCTGGCCATCAGTATGGTCGTGACTGGGATGGCATTCCTCACGATCACCTGGTTGCTGCCCGCACAGCGCGTGATCAACGCCTATAACACCACGATGGCGGTCATGCGGCAGGCGCGCGACAACGCGGTGACGCAACGCACCTCATATTCGGTGACGTTCTCCAACTCAGCCGTACCGAACACGATCATAGTGGCCCCGGTGTTGCCGGCCGGCGGAACCGCCTTTACCGGCGAGCAAAGTACGGTGACATATCAATTGCCAGCGGATGTGTCGTTCTTAGCGCAAACCGGGCTCCCTAACGCGACTGCGACGGCGCCGGATAGTTACTACAACTCAGGGCTCCAGGCAATCGATCTGGGTTACGCCGCCAATGGCTACACTTCGGGAGTAAAGACCGTTTACTTCTGCCCCGACGGCTCGGCACAGAATGCTCAGAATGGGGCTGGTCAATGCTCGGGGAGTTGGGAAGGCGGCGTGGTCTACATCGCGCAATCTGGAAACCTATTGAGTTCGCGGGCGATCACCCTGTGGGGCGCCACGGGCCATATTCGTGGCTGGAGGCTGTACCCCAAAAGCGGCGGCGGGTATCAATGGACTCGACAATGATGAGGCGCAGAGAAGATTCTCGAAGGCGAAAGCATGCGCAGCGCGGATTCTCGCTGCTTGAAGTAATGGTTTCGATCATGCTCGTGACCGTAGGATTGGTGAGCATGTTGGGTGTGTTCGGCCTGGCCATGGGTGCTACGCAAACCACGCAGCAAGACATGATTGCCAAACAACTGGCCAACGAAGCCTACGAGAGCATTGTGACCGCGCGCAATACGGCGCAGCTTAACTGGGACCAAATCCAGAATGTAGGTTCCATTAACTGCCCCATCAGCGGTGGTGGCACTTGCGGCATCTTCCTCGCTGGGGCGCAGCCCATCTACAACGCGGGAGCGGATGGAATCTATGGGACCGCGGACGATGCTGCCGCGGGTACGCAAACCTTGCGTCAGCCGGGTCCGGATGGAAGCTATGGGACGGCGGACGATCGGTTGATCCCCTTGAACGGCTATCAGCGCACGATTGCGCTGACCAACGTGGATACCACACTTCGCAGTATCACCATCACCGTGCAATACACGGCAACCCAAGCGGCGCTGCCGCGAAGCTACGTCCTGAGTTCGTACCTTTCGGAGTACCAGTGACCCGAGCCATAAGCAAGGTTTCAATACAGAGCCAAGGCGGATTCAGCCTGGTGGAGATGCTAATCGCCATGGCGCTAGGCCTGATTGTCCTGGGTGCAGCAGTACAAATCTATGTCCAGGGTCTCGGCGCGACCTGGACGGTCTCGCAACGGGCGCAACTACAGCAGGATTTTCGCGCCGCCTCCAACATGCTGACGAAAGACCTGAGCCTCGCTGGGGCGGGACTCAGCCCGGGCACGGCGATTGCGCTGCCCTCGGGCGCCACGCCGAAATATGGTTGCGATCAATCAGCCTGCTACCTCAACGGCGTCGCTGGTACTTATCCCATTCAAAGCGGCACCCCATATCTTTACGGTTTGATTACCGGTTACAACCTGGGGCCGACACTTCTCGCGGCTCAGGGACCTACCGATGTGATTACCGTGATCTACACCGATTCCAGCTTTTACCTGAATTGCTACGTCCCTTCAGTTACTACTGCGCACAAAGTGACCTTTTCGCAGCCCACGCCGGCGGCACCCCTGACATGGACGACGGATGGATGTTTACCGAGCGGCGTGGCCACGCCGCAAGCGGTGAACGATGCGGCGGTGGGGCTAACTACCGGCGACCTGGTCATGCTGACATTGGGTGGTACTACCGTAGTTGTCGAGGTCACGGGCGCGGTTACCACCGGTACGGATGCGAACGGCAATACCACATACAAGGTGCCATTCGCCAACGGCGATGCGCTGAACATGAATCAGACTGCAGCCGGCCATCTCTTGAACGGCATACAGAACAGCGCTACAGGAGCATTTTCCCCTGCGCCCTGCGGAGGAACGGCGGCGTGCCGTCTTTTGGTAGTCACCTATTACATCGACAACACGACCTCTCCGCCGCGCCTGATGCGGCAGGTCAGCGGGCACTCTCCGATGGCGGTGGCGGAAAACCTGGCTTACCTGAAGTTCAGCTATGACCTTTTCAACAGCACGACCACTGCGGCGGCGATAGGCTGTTCCAATCCTGGCGCTGGTACAGATGGTTGTAGCGGCGCCTCGAGTGGACTGCTTCCCAACCAGATCACCAAGATCAACATTCTGAACATGGCAATGACCAGCACCATGACGAGTGCCGTAGGCAACGGCTATCAAGGCCTGTCTTTGCAGACATCGGTCAGCGCGCGGAATCTGACATATACCAACAACTATCCCAATTAGCCGCGAGAAACGGCAAGGGAACTTAAATGGAGATCCGCAAGGGGCGCACGGGGGGATACAGTATGAAGAGGGCCAGACGACACACCGAAGGATTCACGCTAATTGCAGCATTGCTCATGATGGCGATGCTTTCGGCGATGGCGGTTGGGCTGATGATGATGGTCAACACCGAGGGCAAGGTAGGCGGAGCCGATCTGCAGAATAATTTGGCCTATCATGCCGCCGAGGGTGGCATCGAGCAAATGTACTCCAACCTGAGCGCGTTGCTGCAAAACGTGCAAGTACCCAGTGCCGCCCAAATCTGCGGCGTGGGTCTGCCTAACACTAATGGGCCGTCGATGCTGGGAGTCACCTGGAAGCAGTATTCGGTGGTGCCGGGAACCACGCAGACTTGCCCCTCAAATCTGCAAGGCATAGCGAATTGGGGACCCATCCTTGGCGGGCCGAACCAGGGCTTATACGCACAAGTCATCCCCCTGAACATGACAGTGACAGCATCGATGTTTGGCGGACAGGAAGTCACCATGATGCGGGGCGCCCAGTTGGCGATGATTCCCGTCTTCCAGTTCGGAATGTTTTGCGACGCCGATTGCTCCATCTTCCCTGGTTCCAATATGACTTTTGCCGGCCAAGTGCATGCCAACGGGGACTTCTACCCATTCGTTGGTACGGGCAGCACCTTGACCTTTCAGGCTAAGGTAGCGGCATTCGGCAACATTGTGCGCAACCAGTTACCCAATACAAATACAACCATAGCCAGCCACAACGGCACGGTCTTGGTTCCGACCTCCAGCAACGCCAATGCTTGCAGCACTCCGACCACCAATTGCTTCACCATGGCGGCGGTGGGCACCAGCTACGGCGACGGCAGCGTGACAGGGGGCGGGAGCAGCACAGCGCAGCCAGCGGCGAGCATAAGTTCCTATTGGAACGGCTTTTCTCAAACTACTACCAACTATCAGGTCATCAACGGAAACTATTATGTCACTGGGGCCAGCACGCCTGCCGGGACAGGCGCCCGGAAACTAGCGCTGCCATTCGTGAATGGGACCAACTTCCCCTATGAAATTGTTCGTCGGCCACCCAGTGGCGAGTCGTCGACTTCAGTCCTAGGTTCATCGCGCGAATACAACATGGCACAGATTCGCGTCCTGCTGGACGATGATCCCGCCAACTTGCCGGGCGGAAGTGGGGATGCGAATAACATCCGGTTGGCGAACATCACAACTGCGCAGGCCACGGCAACGGGTGCTACCGCCACCAATGCCTTTGGGATTGCAATGACGGCGGGTAACTATCCCGCGTCATACCCAGCCGGAACCTATCAGTTGTACTTCGCGGCAGGCACTAATGCACTCCCTTCGGCCAGCAGTGTCCTTGCTTCCAGCACCGCGGGCAGCAACGGCGCTGATACGCCCGAATGGCCTTACGCCCCCGCAGCGTGGTATGGCAATGCCAACAACACCAGCCCCACGCTGCAGGGTCTCCAGCCCAAGGGACCCAATGGAGGGCCAGGGGCGCCGATTACTGCGGGCAGCAGCGCCAGCGCCGCTCCGACATTGGCCATTTGCCCTCCAGCCAGTCCGCTACCAAAGAACGGCGTTCCTGCAGGATGCCCGGCGGCGGGCACGGCGCCTTCAGCTCCGTATTACGCTGTGAACGGCGTGGTTCCGGCCACGAGCGCGGCCGCGGTAACGCCGGGAACCGCGGCCTGGAACCTGGTTGATGGCTATTTGCGCGTAGAGTACCTGAACAACGCGGGCGCATGGGTCGCTGTGACCCAGGAATGGCTCAATCTGGGATTTGCGCGCGGCGTGACAGCACCTACTGCCCCTGGAACGAACCCAGTCAATCCGAACGCCATTCTGCTGCTGCAACAGCCGGCAGACCGGGTAACTCCAAACGGCTTTCAAGCTGGTTTGGCGCTTCCTTCTGCGGCCTCTAGCTTAACAGCTATAGGCGCCGGGACCGCCCCGGTCTGTGTCGCCCAGTCGGGTACCCCCGCCAAGTGCACACAGTGGGCCTCTGTGCCGCCGCTTCTGAGGGACAGCGGGGCCCCGGCTACGCAATGGCAGTTTGGCACGTCGTCAGCGCCCGCAACCCAGAGCGTTACTCAATTCAACTGGTATCCCATCAACTTCTATGATCCTCGCGAGGGCGAGCCTCGGGACATAGACTGGTCCACCGTCTATGGGGCGGCGGACAATACGTGCACGACCAACGGAGTGATGAACGCCGTCGAAATCGATGTGGGCAACCTGAAGCGATGGCTCTCGGGGGCGATCGGCGCCAGCGGTACCAGTGTGAATTCTTCCGCGCAAAACGGCTACGTCCTGTATTTCTCGGATCGGCGGGGGATGCTGGTCAATCCCAACGTTACTTCTTCGCACCCTGCGAGCACCAAGAGCGGGGACTCAGGTCTTGAAGACACGGTTAACGCCTCCAGTGTTCCGGGCGTGCCCGACGGCGTGCTGGAGACAAAGATCACCGGCCAGACTTATTTTCCCGAGGACGACAATGAAAACGGGATACTCGACAACTGGGGCGCGAAAAACCTGGGCTTAGGCTTCTGGGGTACGGTAGCCAACGCCAGTGCAAACCTGAATGCCGTAATTAACGCTTCAGCGACGCCCAATCCCTACGGCACCGTAGCGGCCGGCACCACGAATCGGATCCAATCTTGCGGCACCACTGGACGCAAGAACTGGGTGAGCGGGGCGCGCCACGTTTTGAAACTGGTGGATGGCTCGCTCGGCAATCTGCCGCTGAATCCAAATCCAATTGTCTATAACGGCGTAACCTACAATGGCGGATTCACCGTGGCGTCGGAGAATCCCGTGTACCTCCAGGGTAATTACAACTCGAATGCTGCCGACACGACCTGGGGTGCTACCCCGACGGATGCAGCAGGGATGGCGGCCGCGGCCGTGATCGCCGACACAGTTACCCTACTCTCAAACAGCTGGGACGACCGGTTCAGCATGATGGGTACGGCCGGCAACATGTCGCCTTCTTCCTTGGGGAACCGGACTGCCACCAGCACTTACTACCGTGTAGCAATTTCGGCGGGGAAGAACATGACTTTCAGCAACCCGACGGCTTGGCCTGCAGCAGCTGGTAATGATGACGTTGGCACCGACGGAGGCATCCACAACTTCCTGCACTTGATGGAAAACTGGGGCGGAGTCACAGAGAATTACAAGGGCTCCATGGCAAGCCTCTACTACTCCACCTACAACACTGGGTTTTACAAGTGCTGTACGGCTGTATATGGAGTTCCAACCCGAAATTTCGTCTTCGACCTGGACTTCCAAAGTCCATATGGCCTGCCGCCGGGGACGCCTATGTTCAAAGACGTGGAAAGTTTGAGCTATCGACAACTACTCACGCCACGTAGTAACTAAGCGACCACCCAACGCCTCAGTTGGGTGACTGGGCCGCAGTAAGCGAGTGACCCTCCTGATTGCCCTATCCTGGCCGACGGCCAGGGTAGGGTTTTTTTGATATGGGTTCCGCGTGGTCTTCCTTGCAGGTCTACCGCCGTCCTGCCACTTCAGCTGTCGCAATGTGCTCCGGCTTCAGGCTTGGCTTGGTCTTGGCGGTCGAGGGTGGCTGCGGCAGGGCCGCGATCAGCTTCTGAGTGTAGGGGTGTTGGGGCGACTGCAGGATCTGCTCCGTGGCGCCGCACTCCACAATATCACCCGCGTGCAGGATGGCGATGCGGTGGCAGATGGAGGCCACCGAGAGCAGGTCGTGCGAAATGTAGAGAATGGCTGTGCCCAGTTCGCGGTTCAGACGCCCGAACAGGCTCAGGATTTCGGCTTGGGTGATGACGTCGAGCGCGCTGGTGGGCTCGTCGGCGATCAGCAGTGCCGGGCGATGCATCACCGCCATGGCGATGAGCACGCGCTGCGCCTGTCCTACGCTCAGTTGCGAAGGATGGCGGCGCAGAAACTCGTCATCCGTGGGCAGGCTCACGTTGCTGAGCGCCGCCACGATGCTGGCCCGGCACTCGGTGGACGATCCCTCGCCGTGCGCCTTCCAGGCTTCCCGTAGCTGTGTGCCGATACTCAAGGCCGGATTCAATGAGGAAAGCGGGCTTTGCAGCACCAGGCCGATGTGCTTGCCGCGCAGCTCGCGCAGCTCGCGCTCCTTCAGCTTCATGAGGTCCTGGCCCTCGAGATAGATGCTGCCCTCGGCCCGGCCGCCTTTCAACGCCAGCAGCCGCAGGATCGCCAGCGCCAGCGTGCTCTTTCCCGACCCGCTTTGTCCGATGAGTCCCAGCACCTCGCCCTGCCGCATCTGCAGAAACGCATTGCGCAGGACCGGTGGCTTATTGCGGTAACCGGCGGTGAGGCACAGGGAAAGGAACGGTTGTTCACGTACGATCAATGCCGGCTCGCAATCTGGGGGCGGAGGGTGAGTGTCTCGATATTCCAATAGGTCTGCGGCCGCAGCGCTACCGGGCTGGCATTGGCTACCGTGGCGGCTACGGCGGAAAGCGCGTTCTTGTTGACCAGGTAGATGAAGGGTTGCTGCTCGACCGCAATCTCCTGCACGCGGTCGAAACAGGCTTTGCGCTTTGCCGGATCGAGGCTGGCGGCTTGCTCTTTCATCAGGCGGTCGATTTCGGCTTCCCAGGCGGTTTCCGGCGATTTCTGCCGCGGGTTCCACTGGTGGTTCTCGGCCGAGCTCAGCCACATGTTCATCACCGCGTTGGGATCGAGATCGGTGTTGGCAGTGCCCAGCAGCGCCGCCTCGTAGTTGTAGGACTCGGTAATGCGCTCGATCAGCGAAGCAAAGTCGAGCGTCACCACGTGCACGGTGATTCCGATTTTGCCCAGATCCTGCTGGATCATGGTGGCCATGCGCTCGCGCGGCTTGTTGCCGGCGTTGGTGATGATGGAGAACTCAACCGGGTGTCCTTCGTGGTCGCGCAGGGAAGTGCCTTCCATGCGGAAGCCATCCTGCTGGAGCAGCCGCAGGGCGCCGCTCACATCGTAGGCCTGAGCATGCAGCTTGGCGTTGAACCAGAACTTGTTTGCCGGCGAGATTGGCCCTGCCGCCGCCACCGCGTGTCCGTTGAACACTACGCGGCTGAGGTCAGCGCGGTTGATGGCTGCGGAGATGGCGCGGCGGAAATTGGTGGAGCGAAACCATGCCCGCTTGTAGGCAGGAATGGGCGCGTTCGCTACCTGATTGAACCACATCTGCTCGGAATCGAGACCGGGCCCGGCGTCGTGCACCAGCGACGGCGACTGCGACGCTAGGCGGTCGAAGTACTCGCTATCCAGCCAGTTGATCAGGTCGATTTCGCCGCGGCGGAAGCTCATCATTTCGATATCACGGTTGGGCTGGATGCCCATGCGCACGGAATCGATGTAGGGCAGTTGGCGTCCGGCCGCATCGCGCCGCCAGTAGTTGGGATTGCGCTTCAAGAGCACATAGGCATCGGGCTTGTAGTCGGCGACATAGAACGGCCCGAGGGCCGCGCGCTCTTTCTTGGCCGAGCGCGACGAAACAATCGGCACCTGATCGAAGAGCTTGTCCAGGCCGGCAACCGGCGCGGGAAAAGTGATGGTTATACGCGCGGGTGAATGCACCTCGGTGCGCACCGCGCCTGAGCCGGAGCGGAAGGAGTCGCCGATGGGCGAGTGCAGCGCCGGATCCATCAGCCGCTGCATGGTGTAGGCCACATCCTCGGCGGAGAAGGGCGAGCCGTCGGAATAATAGACGTGCTCGCGCAGGTTGAAGGTGATGCTGCGGCCGTCGCGTGAGGTCGTCCAGGAGGTTGCCAGCTCGGGCTCGGCCTGCTGCGTCCGGCGGTTGACCCGCACCAGCACCCCACCCGTCAGATAGCTGATGCTCACCGAAGCTTCGTCCTCCACCAGGATCGGATCGAAGGTCTTCGGTTCATTGTGCACATAGAACCGCAATTCGCCGCCGCTCTGGGCAAAAGCGGAGAGGGAAAGAAGCAGGAATAACGCCAGGCCGGCAGCCATTCGAGCGCCGCTGCGACGAGGCAGGTGAAGGGGCACGGCTTTAGCCGTGCCACATGGGGTCAAAATATCGCTGGCCTTTAGGCCCTGGAGCATTGCTTTTTCAGCGGCTAAAGCCGGACTCTCTTGCTGTCTGTTACGGCACGCCTGAAGGCGTGCCCCTTCACCTGACTCGACGTCGCGTGGAGAAGCCCGTTAGCAGAGCTCTCATGCGTACACCTCGTCGCGAGAGAGCACGATCTGGAAGCCGCTGACCACCAGCACCAGCAGCACCAGCGGCACCAGCTTCCAGGCTTCGAAGCCGAAGCTGGTAAAGCTTTCCATTTCGCGCAGCAGGCTCCCCCAGGATGGAAGCGGCTCCGCCACACCCAGTCCCAGGATGCCGAGATTGGCCTCGCTGATGATGAATACGGGAATGGAAATCCAGAACTGCGCCGCCAGCACCGGCTTCAGGTTGGGCAGCACTTGGATGAGCAGCAATCGCGGTCCGCGCACTCCGGAGGCGCGGGCCTGCAATACGAAGTCGGAATTGCGCAAACCGCGGGCGCCGGCGCAGAGCACGCGCGCCGAAGCCGCCCAGCCCAGAATGCCCAGCAGTAGAAAGGTGACCGCCACCGAGGTCATGGGTGAGACGTTCAGCGGCAGCATGGCCCGTACTACCAGCAGCAGGAACAGCCACGGCATGGCAAGGAACAAGTCGGTCATAGCCATGGCGGCGCGCTCCCACCATCCGCCCAGGTAGCCGGCGACTCCGCCCACCAGCGTTGCCAGCAGGGTGGCGAGCAGAGCGGCAGCGGGCGCCATCAGCAGCGACACCCGCGTGCCATAGAGGACGCGCGAGAAGCGGTCACGCCCGAGCTCGTCGGTTCCCAGCAAGTGCTGGTGCGAAGGCGGAGAGTTAGGCATCTCGCGGAATTGCATGGCGTAATCGGCGGGCGCCCAGAGTGATGCACCCAGCGATGCCAGCACCACCAGCGCCAGCAATATCCACGCGACTTGGCGCACGCGTCTCATGCTTCGGCAGCCCTGAAGCTCTGTCCCGCCAGCTCCGATCCCCAGTTCGCGGCCAGGGTGATTACGGTGACCAGCACGGTCAGATTCACCAGCAAGGGCAAATCACGTCCCAGCGCCGCTTGCCAGGCAAGCTGGCCAATACCGGGAACGCCGCAGAGCGCTTCGACCGGAATCGCCGCGCCCAGCGCGATGCTGACGGAGATCCCTGCCACCGCCAGCAACTGCGTGCCCGCTACCGGCAGCACATGCCAGAGCAGAATCCGCAAGGGACTCAATCCCTTGGCGTAGGCGGTCACCAGGTGCGGCAGGCCGTAGCTCTTTGCCAGCAGATTGCGCGTGTAAGAGAAGACCTTCGGAAAAACCGCCAACGCGATCACCAGGAAGGCCGGCGCACTGAGGAAGACGAAGAGCAAGGCCAGCACCGCCGCTGGCAAAGAGAGAAAAATCCCGCCCAGCAGGGTAGCGGCGAGATCGCAGGCCGCCCGGCGTGCCATGGTGGCGCCGACGGCCAGCAGAACAGCGCACATCCAGCCCACCAGTAATCCAGCTCCGGCGAGCCGCGCGGTCACCGGCAAACGCTCGGCGAGCAGCTCGCGCACAGGGCGATTGAGCGTGCGGCTCTGGCCCAGATCGCCGCGCAGGGCGCGTCCCAGGTAATGAAAATAGAAGCGGATGATGTTGCGGTCGCCGGCGCGGGCCTGGCGCAGGGCCTCGACGCTCTCGGACGCTCAAGCGCGCGTCCAGTTGCTGCTCGTCTACGTCGAAGCCGGGTGCGAGACGCACCAGCGTGGCCGAGAGCAACCCACCCACGAGCACTACGGCCGCCATGGCTGCGACGTGCCAGATGACCTTGCGCACCACTGCCTTTACTCCTTAATTCACCGCGGCGGATGGAGCGGAAGAGCTCGCCACCCGCGCGGCATTTTCGTGATGCGCCTGTTTGAGGATGTACATTCTGCGGTCGGCTTCGGTGAGCAACTGATCGGCGTCGGAGCCAGCCTCGGGATAAAACGCGCAGCCGATGCTGAGCGAGAGGAAGTCGTGGCCGCACACCTGGCGTCCGGCTTCCCGGGCCAGGGAGAGCAGGTGAGCGCCCTTTTCTTCCGCTGCTCTCGCGGTCATTCCAGGGGCAACGATCACGAACTCGTCGCCGCCCATGCGGGCCACATAGTCATATTCGCGGCACACTGCCTTGGTGAAGTCGGCAAACAGGCGCAGCACCTTGTTGCCTTCCAGGTGCCCGAAGCGGTCGTTGATCTGCTTGAAGCCGTCCAGATCGCAGACCATCACCGCCAGCGGTGTGTTGGTGCGCTTGCAACGGGCCAGTTCGCGGTCCAGGTGCAGAAACAGGGAGCGTGCATTGGGCAGCCCCGTGAGAAAGTCGGTGGTGGCGGAGCTTTCCGCCTGCTGGTATTTCAGGGCGTTCTCAATGCAGATGCCCACCTTGGAAGCGATGGCCAGCAGCACTCGCAAATGGTCTGTGGTGAAGAAGTCGCGCTCTGCCTTGTACAGCGCCAGCACACCTACCACTCCGCTCACTCCTTCGAGCGGCACCGCCAGGGCTGAGCGCAGCGTGCTGAACTTGGTGTCGTCGTTGAGATAACCGGGTTCGACCGACGGATTGCCGTTGACGATGGGTTTATGGTTCTGCGCCACCCAGCCCGACAAACCCTGGCCCATGGGGATTTCCAGGGCAGAGAAGAGGCGGAAGTTGTCGCCGCTCACGTACTGCGGCACCAGATTGTCTCCCCGGCACATGTAGATGGCGACCGAATCGTAGGGCACCAGCTTTTTCAGCCGCACCGACAGCACGGACAAGGTTTCGTCCAGGCTAAGGGAGTTGCCCAGATCGTGGCTGAGTTCGAACAGGGTTTGGGCTTCCTGGCGCGCCGCCGCGATCGAGGTGAGGAAGCTTTCGGAATCCCCCACCGAGGCCGCCGGGGCGGTTTGTTCGAAACCGGCGGAGGGCTCGAGGCCACGCTCGATCTTGACGTCCGTGGAAAGCCGGGGCTGCATGGGTTCGGCGGAGGTGCTCTGCGCCAAACGCTCCAGCTCGATGTAACGGCGCTTCAGCACATCGACGACCCGCGGATCGAACTCCGTGCCGGCGGCACGCGCCACGTGTGCCATGGCCTCATCGAGCGGCAAGGCGCGGCGATACTGCCGGTCGGAAGCCAGCGCGTCCAGACAATCCACGGCGGCGAGGATGCGCGCGCCGATTGGGATCTCCATTCCCTTCAGCCCGTCGGGGTATCCGCTGCCATTCCACTTCTCGTGGTGCGAGCGCACGATGGGCACTACGGGGTACGGGAACCCGACGTGCTTGAGAATCTCCGAGCCCACCACCGGGTGGATCTTCATCTTTTCGAATTCTTCCGGGGTCAGGCGGCCGGGCTTGTTGATGATGTGCTCGGGCACGGCCAGCTTGCCGATGTCGTGCAGCAGCGCGGCAGCGCGCAGAGCCTCGATTTCATCATGATTCAGTTCCAGGTCCTTGGCGATTTCGATGGCATACACTCGCACCCGTTGCAGATGGTCATGCGTAGTGTGGTCTTTAGCTTCGATGGCCAGGGCCAGGGCTTCGATGGTGCGCAAGTGCAGGCCGGCCATCTCTTCCACGTGCCGCTTCTCGTCGTCCAGCCGCCCCAGATACAGACGATAGGAGCGGTAGATCCAGTACATGATGGGCAGCACCAGGAGCGAGGTCTGCCAGCCCACCCAGCGGTTCAGAGCGCTCACCAGGCCGGCGATGCCCGCTCCCACCAGGTAGTACGGGAACGACCAGAAGTAGCATTCAGCCCAGGTCTTGCGCATCGGTTTGCCCTCGGTGAGGGAGATCACGACGGCCACCGGGATGGTGTTGGTGAGGAAATAGGTGCAAGCGGCAGCAATGAGCAGCAGCGGCACACTGTTGTGCAGCGCCGGCGCCAACCCGTGATAGACGAAGGCTGACAGCGCGATGGCCGGCGCCATCATGCTAAAGACGTTGAAAATCACCTTAATCGGCGCGGGCGCAATCCGCGTGTTCCATAAGCACTGCACCAGGCCGGAGGCGCAGCCAATCACCAAGGTCTCTGGGACAGACAGTTCCAGGATACCGATCAGGATGAACAGGAAGTTCACCGACATCGTACCGTCGATGCCCGGTAGCTGTACCTTCAAGCCGGAGGCCAACAACGCCACCAGCAAGTAACAGAAGAAGCGCAACCCGTCCTGCGAGTGCCAGTGCAGCGCTCCGCCGACGAGCACGGCGGCGCCCAGACTTGCCGTCAGGAAAATGAACGCTATGGCGCGCTTCGGCATGGACGGATTGCCCTCAACCTTTATCGGCAAGCGGTCGGCCAATCGCGAGATCCAGCCAACGAGAGCATCACGTAACATTTTGAGTGGCTTACGCATTCTCGCTTTCGCGCGTCTGTGCAGAAGAGGCGACAATCTGTCGCAACAGACGGGCGCCTCAGACATTTTGTCCCAATGCCGGCGGGCCCGGGATTAACAATCCGCCTTACGTAGCCGTTTGTACACGTTACAGAAGTGGCTGGACGGTCAGGGAGCCGAGGGTCGGCGGAGTGTGCGCGCCGTGCGCTGATCGACGGTCTCCCATTGAGCCGCCGCTTCCTCGCCCCCGGCAGTCAGATCCCACCAGCAAAAACGCGTTCACCCGCTCGGGCTCTCGGCGACAAGTTGGCGCATGCGCCGGCCGGATGCGCCAGATTGTCTCCGACCGCGCAGCGCCTGGGGCGGCGGTTCTGCTGATATTGCTGTGAGTTAGCTGTTTTGGTGGGTTGGCCACTGTCCTGCTTTCTACAGGGTGGCTCTTAAACCCGGAGTGAGACCTGACATGAGAAAGCAGAACGAGTTTCGATGCTATCCGCCCTTGATCAACAGCGCCGGCTGGGGCGCGGGCAATAACGACAAACGAGAGGGCAATGAGCCCCCTCCTGAGCAAAAGAGCACAAAGTACGGCGTGGGCTGCTGGCGGACGGCTGCCCTGCTGGTGATGTCCCTGATGCTCTTGGCGGCGCCGCTCGCCTTGTGTAGCAGCGCGAACAACAATTCCAAGCTTAGCCCGACGCTGCAGACGATGGTGAACACAAGTGACCCTTCAACCGTCGTTGACGTCATCACCCAGTACGGTGTTGCGCCACAGCAGCAACACATCAGCCGGGTAACCAACCGCGGCGGTTCTTCCAAGCAGCACCTGCCGGTCATCCAGTCCGAAGCCTACACGGTACCGCTCTCGAAGGTTCCCGATCTGGCCAGCGATCCGGACGTTTCCTATGTCTCGCTGGACAACAAGGTGAAGCTGACGGGGAGCACGAACTGGGATCCGTCCATGCAAGCCATCAACGCCGACATTGCGGCGGGCTACGGCTACGACGGTTCGGCTGTGGGCATCGCCATCGTGGACAGCGGCATCTACGCTCACCCCGACCTGAGCTCCAATTCGTGGTCGAGCAGCTCGCGAGTGGTTTACAGCCAAAGCTTCATACCCGGCGATTCCAGCACTGCCGACGCCTACGGACACGGAACCCACGTTGCCGGGCTGGCACTGGGCAACGGCCAGAGTTCGGATAATTACCTGTATGACTATGTGGGCTTGGCGCCGAATGCCAACCTCATCAACCTGCGGGTGCTCGATAAGAACGGCGTGGGCAGCGACAGCACCGTCATCGCCGCCATCAATCAGGCCATCGCGCTGAAGAGCAAGTACAACATCCGGGTGTTGAACCTGTCTCTGGGGCGTCCGGTTTTCGAGAGCTATACCCAGGACCCGCTATGCAAGGCGGTGGAGAAAGCCTGGAACGCCGGCATCGTGGTGGTGGTGGCGGCGGGCAACTATGGCCGCGACAACTCCATGGGAACCCAGGGCTACGGCACCATCACCGCTCCGGGCAACGATCCCTACGTAATCACCGTGGGCGCGATTGACGCCGATGATCCCAATCCCGCCAACGACTCCATTGCCAGCTACAGCTCCAAGGGTCCCTCGCTGATCGATCATATCGTCAAGCCTGACATCGTGGCCTCGGGCAACATGATCGTCTCCCTGCTGGCGCCCAGCACCACCCTGGTGAAAAGCTACCCAACCCTTGACGTGTATCCCTGCAACTGGAACGACACGGTATGCAGCGCGCGGTATGGCAACCCGATGTACTTCACCCTGAGCGGCACCAGCATGGCAGCCCCGATGGTCGCCGGCGCCGCTGCTCTGATGATCCAGAAAGACTCAACGCTCACGCCCGACCTGGTCAAGGCCCGGCTGATGAAGTCGGCCTTCAAGAACTTCCCCCTCCACAGCACCGTCGAGGACGCTCTGGGCAATGTTTACAACGAAGAGGGAGACATCTTCACCTACGGCGCGGGTGATCTGGACGTTGCCGCAGCGCTGAAGAACACCGATAAAGGCACCGGCTCGGCCCTTTCTCCTACCGCTGTCTATGACTCGAAGACGAAGACCATCAGCCTGGTGCAGACCACGGTCAGCGGGACCTCCAAGTCGGTCCTGTGGGGCACCAGCGTCCTCTGGGGCGCGAGCGTGGTGTGGAGCAGCAACGAGTTTGTCGGCGGCACCTCGGTGCTGTGGGGCAGCTCCGTCCTCTGGGGCTCTACTACTTCCACCGGCAGCGGCGATGACAACGGCGGCTGCAGTGTCCTGTGGGGCGCTTCCACTGTCATTTCCAAGACCAAGACCATGCTACGGAATGAGCGACAGCGATCCTGGGGACCGGCGCACTTCCAGCAGCGCGGTCCGCGGTAAATAACCCTTGAAGAGCGAAAGGAGATACCAATGAAAAACATGACTGCAAATACCAAGCTCTTCATCGCCGCGATCGTGACAGCAGGAGCGCTGGCCCTGGCGAGCGGGCTGATGCGGTGGGAATCGAAGGATCCGGTGCGCTTCCTGTCATTCCTCATCGTCGCCGCAATTGCCTCCCGGCTTAAAGTCAAGCTGCCGGGCACAACCGGGAACCTGTCGGTGAATCTTCCCTTCATCCTCATTGCACTGGCGGAACTCAGCTTCTCCGAAACAGTGGTGATGGCAGCGGTCTCCGCCTTCGTGCAGGGCCTGCCCGCCATCGGCAGGCGCATCAAGCCAGTACAGTCGGCATTCAATGTCGCCACGCTGGTGCTGGCGGCCGCCGCAGCTCAGTTTGTGTTCAGCCGCGCCGCGATGATCCCCAGCCTGACGGCAAAATCGCTGCTCATTGCCCTGGCGGGCGCCGCCTTCCTGGTAGCGGACACCTTGCCGATCGCCGGCGTGATCTCGCTGACCGAAAATCTCAAACTGGGGCGGGTATGGCGGGAGATGCTGGAGCTAACCTTCTCTTACTTCGTCCTGAGTGCTGGCATCGCGGCCATCGCAGCGACGGCCACGGCCTACGTCGGATGGCGGACGCCGCTGGTCGTGCTGCCGGTGATGATCGGAACTTACGTCTCCTACCGGCGTTATTTCCGATTCCCGGCGGTTGCTGCCATCACCAACCTGCAGTTCGCGACTCTGCCTGCCGGTGCCCGCGAGAAGGCGCAGGTTGTTCAGGAGTTCACGCCCACACGGTAATGACCTGGTTGGACGCAGGCCTGCAAAGGCCTGCTCCGGCCCGGTCGATCGTTTCTCGAATGCTTCGCGACTCCCACCCTCCCATGCGCGAGGTTACTAACGGTCGCTGCCCAACGGCGATTACCTTAGTTTGCTCCCGCGGTTGACACCGGTAATCAGATAGCCGATAAACCCTTTAGGGCACCGTTCCGCCCGGGCAAGATCCGTCTGCGGACCGCTGTTACGGGAATGTCGGACTCCATCGCTACCGAAACTTCGCGCTACCACGTCCAGGGATTTGAGGCCGTGGTATGCAGCGAGGCCATGCACAAGCTCATGCAGATGGTCGAGCGCGTGGCCCGCAGCAGCGCCGCCGTGCTCATCGTCGGCGAGACGGGCAGCGGCAAGGAATTTATTGCCCGCGCCATCCATCATCATTCGCTGCGCTGCGCCAAGCCCTGGGTAGACCTCAACTGCGCCGCGCTTCCCGAGAACCTGGTGGAGAGCGAGCTGTTCGGCTACGAGAAGGGCGCGTTCAGCGGCGCCGATACTCCCAAGCAGGGCTTGTTTGAGCTGGCCGACCACGGCACCCTGTTCCTGGATGAAATCGGCGAACTCGAGCCCAAGGTGCAAGTGAAGCTGTTGCGCGTGCTCGATGGCGTGCCCTACTACCGGCTGGGCGGCAGCAAGAAGATCTCCGTGGATGTGCGCATCGTCGCCGCCACCAACCGCGACCTGGAAGAGCAGGTCCGCGCCGGCCGTTTCCGCAGTGATCTTTATCATCGCCTGGGACAGTTCCAGCTCAAAGTGCCGCCCTTACGCAGCCGGCCGGAAGATATCGTGGGCCTGGCGGAGCATCTGCTCAAACAACACAAGCCCGAAATGCTCTTTTCGGACGATGCCTTGCGTGCGTTGCTCGCCTATTCCTGGCCGGGCAACGTGCGCGAACTTAAGAATGTGGTCTTGCAGGCGGCCACCCTGGCGGACGACGCCGAAGTGCGCGCCGCCGACCTGCCGCCGGAGATCGGCGGCGCCCCGCGCATCGAGGACGAAGTCCCCACCGCCGACCTGGCCGAGATCGAGCGCCAGACCATCGTCAAGGTGCTGGGGGGGACCGGAGGCCACCAGGGACAGGCGGCGGAACAGCTTGGCATCTCTCGCCGCACCCTCAGCCGCAAGCTCAAGCAATACAAGATCGACGCGGAACGCCGTAGCTCGAATCCTCTGGGTGCGCTCGGCCGCGACCAGCAGAACTACTTCCGCGCCGCGCTGGATGTGCCGGTCTCGGTTCGTACTAAGTGGGGCGAAGAGCTTATGGTGCGCAGCGTTAACCTTGCGGTTGGTGGACTCGCAGTAAGTGGTATTGCCAACCCCCTGAAGTGCAGCGGCGACCTCGAGATCCGCTTCGCCATGCCAGAAGGCCTCCCGGTCGAGGCTACAGGCCGCATCGCCTGGGCGGACGTGCGCGGCAAAGCCGGCATCCGCTTCACGCACATCGACTCCAACCTCGTCGACAAGCTCCAGCAGTGGATCGCGGATCGGCAGCAGGAAGAAGGCTGGACCGTCAGCGACGCCCGCTGATTCTAGGAATGAGTCCTAAGATCTCTTGTTGGGATGCTGACTGCTGAGTGCTGACTGCTGAGTGCTATCCAAAGATGTGTCCCATCTTTTGCTGCTTGGTCTTCAGGTAGGCCTCGGAGTGGGACTGGGCCTCAACTACGCACGGCACGCGCTCGACCACCTTCACCCCCGCGCTCTCGAGCGCCTGCACTTTTTCGGGATTGTTCGACAACAAGCGCACCTGCCGCAGGCCTAACGACTTCAGCACTTCCGCCGGCAGAGCGAACTCGCGATGGTCGGCCTTGAAACCCAGGATCTCGTTGGCTTCCACGGTATCGAGGCCCTTGTCCTGCAGTTCGTAGGCTTCCAGCTTCGCCATCAACCCGATGCCGCGCCCTTCCTGCTGCTCGTAGACCAGCACGCCGCGCCCGGCTTCGGCAATCATCTTGAACGACATCTCGAGCTGTTGCTGGCAATCGCAGCGCAGCGACCCGAAAACGTCTCCGGTCAGGCACTGCGAGTGGATGCGCACCAGCGGCGGCTCGGTGAGTATATCTCCCATCACCAGCCCGACCGCGGTTTCCAGGCGACGGTCCGTCCCGTCCTGCACCTGCCCTTCGAACCCCATGATCCGAAAATGTCCCCACCGGGTCGGGAAATCGGCTTCCGCCACCTTGCGCAATTTGTAAGCACTGCTCACATCCTGATTATTACATGCCGCGCTAGCGCTATTGAGCGCTCACGAATGGGTTTTCAATACGGATGCCCGCAATCGTCTGTCCGGCATTCAGATCTTCAGACAGAATTCGATTAGCCCCACTCTTGAGAGCCGACGCGACCACCAGGGCATCCCAGAATCCGATTCGGTATTCATCCTCGATGCGAAAGGCCGTGGAGATGTCGGCATGGGTGGTGTCGATGCACCAGACGGCGTAGCTGCTCACCACCAGACGGGCTGACTTCTTGGGGATGGGGTGCAAAATCTTGCGAGTGACGTTTACGTAGAATTCCTGCAGCACTTGCGGGCTAAGAACGCCGCTGCGTTCCTCCCAAAGTTCGCGGAGAACACTGTTTGCAGTCTCGTGTTTTGAGGTGGCATCGACATCGTGAGCGTAGATCAGGACATTCGTATCGACAAAGGTCCTATCGCTCATGCAACTCGTCTCGGCCCGCTCGAATCACGCCGCCCATGTGAAAACCCTTCTCGAGGAGTGCCCTGGCTTGTCGTTCCGCCCGTTCGTATGCTTCCTCCTCCCCGACCAGGAGTTCGATCTCCTGCGCCAGCAAACCGCTGATCGACGTCTCCCGGCGGGCGGCGAGAATCCTGGCTTTCTTGAGCACATCCCGACTGAGACTGATCGTCACGTTCTGCTTTGCCTGATTTCGCGAGTTCATAAGGGAGCCACGTGCCATACGTGTAACACGTACGCCGCGTGAAGTCAAGAACAGCCCTCAAAGCGCCGGCTTCCAAGATACGGATTCGTGACGATCCGTGGAAATCCGTGGCCAAGGAATGCCTCCGGCCCGTGCTAACCTTTCCTGCGCGTGGACTCGCGTTTCATCCTCGTAACCCTGCTGGTGAAACTGGGCGTGGCCGCCGCGGTCAGCAGCGCCGTGGTGCGCTCCCGCTACTTCAAGGAGCTGCTGTTTCAGGAAGAGCGGACGCTGCAACAGAAGGTACATCTGACGCTCTTCATCGCTACGCCGTTCGCCTTGGGCGTGCTCGTGCGCGTGGCGGTGCGCAACTTCCAGGCGGCTGACCTCTCCGTGGAAGCCGCCATCCTGCTGGGGGTAATCGGCGGACGCGTGGCCGGCGCCACCGGCGGCGCCCTGCTCGGGCTGGCCGCGCTCTACAACGGCGAACTGGCTGCGCTCCCTTTCGACATGCTCGTCGGCTTCGCGGGGGGCATGCTGCGCGATGCCGCTCCCAACAAGGAAGACATCTGGGCCTTCACCCCGTTCATGGATCTGAGCCTGTATCGCTGGGTTCGCCGCAACCTGCCGCGTCCCGCGCATGGACTGGCAGAGCCTGTTTTTCCTCTACATTCTGGCCACGCAACTGGCGCGCATGCAGTTGGGACGGCTGCTGCCGCGCCACTTCTTCTCGATTCCGGGTCCTACCTGGACCACGCTGCTCGCCCAGTACGCGACCACCGTCGCCTGCGTCGCCATTCCGCTCAAGATCTGGAACAACACCCGCATCGAGATGAAGCTGCAGGTGCAGGAGCGCCTGCTGCTGCAAGCACGCATGGAGGCCCTGCAGAGCCAGATCAACCCTCATTTCCTGTTTAACACTTTGAACTCCATCGCCTCACTGGTGCGCTTCGATCCCGACATGGCGCGGGTACTGATCGTGAAGCTGGCCAGCATTCTGCGCCGGTTGCAGCGCAAGGGCGATGCCTTCGTCCACCTGCGCGATGAGGTGGAGTTCATCGACGATTATCTCGATATCGAAGTGGTGCGCTTCGGGCGCGACAAATTGCGCGTGGTGAAAGACCTCGATCCCGTCACTCTCGACATGGTGGTGCCCACCATGGTGCTGCAGCCGTTGGTGGAGAACTCCATCAAGCACGGCCTCGCACCCCGCATCGAGGGCGGCAGCATCACCCTGCGCAGCCGCTTGTTAGAGGGATTCCTGGTGGTGGAGGTGGAGGACAACGGTGTTGGCATGCCGCTGGCGGGCGAAGGGACTCTGGTCGAGCCCGGCAGCGGCATCGGCATGTCCAACGTAGCCGAGCGCCTGAAGGTGCTCTACGGCGACGCTGCTACCATGACCATCTCCAGCGCTGACGGAAAAGGCACGCTCGTGGTGTTGCGCGTGCCGGTCCTGGTTTCCGTCGATGCCAGCGAGGCCATTGCGACGCCTCGCTTACGAAGCCCGCTCCAGCACGCAGCGGTAGAACTGCTCGTATTCAGGAATAATTTTCGTGGAACAGAAGCGCGTCTGCGCCGCGATGCGCGCGCGCTTGCCCATCTGCCGCAGCTTGCCTTCATCGGAGAGCAACTCGATGGCCCGCCGCGACATAGTCTCGATGTCGCCCACATCGGCCAGCAGGCCGGTCTTGCCGTCGTCGATCACCTCGGGCACGCCCCCGACGCGCGTCGCCACCGACGGCACTTCGCTGGCCATCGCCTCCAGCGCCGCCAGCCCGAACGATTCCAGCTCACTGGGCAAGAGCATCAGGTCGGCAATCGATAGCTTCTCATGCACCCGATCCTGTTTCCCCAGGAAGTGCACCCGCTCCTGGATGCCTTTGCGCCGCACCATCCACTCCGCGCTCGACCGTTCGGGACCGTCGCCGATCATCATCAGCCGCGCCGGAACCTCCCGCTGCACGCGGTCGAAGATCTCCACCACGTCGGAAATGCGCTTCACCGGACGGAAGTTCGAGAGGTGCACCAGGATGCGCTCATCCGCCTGCGCGTATTCTGCCCGGTGCTTCTCCACCTCGGGATCGCGCCGGTAGAGATCACAATTGACGAAGTTGTAGATCACCTGTATGGGCCGCTTGATGTCGAACACTTGCAAGGTGCGGTCGCGCAGGTAATTCGATATCGCGGTGACGCCGTCGCTCTGCTCAATAGAGAAGCGCGTGATCGGCAGATAGGAACGGTCGGTGCCCACCAGCGTAATGTCAGTTCCGTGCAGCGTGGTGACGAACGGCAGCCGCCGCCCGCCGTTGGCCGCCAGCATCTGCCGCGCCAGCAGCGCGCTCACCGAATGCGGAATGGCATAGTGCACGTGCAACAGGTCGAGGCTGTAGATCTCAGCCACCTCGGCCATGCGCGTGGCCAGCGCCAAGTCGTAGGGCGGATACTCGAACAGCGGATAGTTGGAAACATCCACCTCGTGGAAGTGGATGTTGGCGCGTTCGGTATCCAGCCGGATGGGCTGCTTGTAAGTGATGAAGTGGACCTCGTGGCCGCGGTCCGCCAACTCCATCCCCAGCTCGGTTGCCACCACCCCGCTGCCGCCGTAGGTGGGATAACATGTGATCCCGATTTTCATGCGTTGATTAAAGGATTAGACGGGCGTTCGGAGATTTCGACTCACAAACAGCCAACCATCACCTCGGCGTGAACTTCGCCAGATCGAAGATCCCCAACTGCTTCTCCAATTCGCCGACCTTGACCACCATGCCCTCGAATCCCTCCTTGCCGAAGAGCTCGTGCTCTTTTTTCTCGAAGTCATCGCCCAGCGCGTCGAACTCGTGCGCGGAGACGATCTGGTGGAGGGCAGGGAAGAGCACCGTATCCTCGCGGGCCTCGTGCGGCCGATACATGCGGATGAACGCCGCGATCGCCGTGGTCAGCTTCTGCCGGTCGGCAGCGCTCTTCGCCGCCGCCAACTGCTGGATCTGCGACGTCACCTGCCGGCCCGCCTGATGCTGCTGCCGCAGGACCGCGACCAGGTCGGTCAGCTTGCCCGCTTTCTCAAAGCGCGGGAAGAGATAGTCTTCTTCCAGCTTCTCGTGATAGTTCTCGATAAAGTTCTTGATGATTCCCGCCGCGTCCGCCAGCAGCTTGGGATCGAGATCGCCCTTCCCGCCCAGCCGCCGCGCTGATTCTTCGTAAATCAGCAGCACGCGGTTTAGCAGCCCGTGCTCCCGCATCAAGTCCTCGGTGGGCGAAACTTCAACTTCTTCCTTCTCGCCGGCCTTTTCCGGAAGGGCAAAGCCGGTTATGGCTGGGACGATCAGCGCTGCCGATGCGATCCCGCCCTTCCACAACCAATCGCGCCGCGTCTGCTCTTGCATGGCAGTCTTCCTCCCATGACCATGAGATGCAGAATTCAATGACCCGATGACCCGATCACCCGATCACCCGATTGCAAATCCGCATACGAGATCAGCTCCACTCCCGCTGCCTCGATCATGTGCCGCGCTGCCCTCCGAAGTGAGTACCTTCAGTTCTTGCTCGCGTGATTCCCGCAGGCGCGTCCGCACCGCGCGCAAGATCCTGATCGCAATACCCAGGATGGCAAACCAGCTCCCACGTTCCCTCGGGCAGCGATCCCACGATGGCGGCGAACAACTGCTGGTCGAGCGCGCCTGTCGTCACGATGCCGAAGGTGCCGTCGGTCGTGGCCATTCCCGCCGCTAGAACCGTCTTGCGGAAGTCCGAGCTGAAGCCTCGCAGCAGTTTCACCTCCGAGTACCTGGTCCACAGCCGCGGACGCCGCAGCAGGTGCGCCAGGGCCAGCGGCTTGATGGGCGCGAACGGGTTGCGCACCGCGCGCACCCCGCATGCTTGCGCCGCGCGCAGCATGGGCGCAAGCACGCGCGGGAGCAAATGCACGTGCTTGTGCGAGTCCACATGCGTGACGGGCAGGCCGCGCTCCTGGATCTTGCGGATTTGCGCCTCGACCTCGGCCGCGATCTGGTTGCCATCGAAGCGCCCGCGAAGCGCTCGCGCCGCGAACCCCAACCAGCTATCGTGAAAGCGCGCGCCCGTCCCATCCGCAACCACCAGGCTCGAAACATCCTGCGGTGGCAAAAGGGGCGCGCCATCGATCAGTACGACGTGGCAGCCGATGCTCAGCTTGCTTTGGAGTGCGCATGCGACCGCATCGTCCACGGCGCCGGCGTTGGCCATCATGGTGGCCGACGTAACTACTCCCCGCTGGTGCGCTTCCACGATGGCGCGGTTCACCCCGGCGGTCAGCCCGAAGTCGTCAGCATTGATGATCAGCCGCCGCACGCCGCCAGTGTACAGCGTCGCGTACCGAGTACTGAGTACCGGGCACTGCTTCGTTACGCCACGATTTCTTTCTTATCGTGCGCGGCCGTGGCGGGATGGTCGAGGAAGTATTTGATTTTTTCCAGCAGGGCAGGGAAGAGGTCTTCTTTTTGCAGGCAGGCAACGATGTCTTTGCCGCCGTCGACCGGGCCGTAACCGGTGACGATGATGACTGGCGTCTCCGGCCGGCGAGCGTGCACCTCTCGCGCCAGCTCCAGTCCGTCCATGCCTTCCATGCGGAAGTCGGTCACCAGGATGTCGAAGTCTTCGCGCTCGAACTTCTGCAGTGCGTCCTCCGCGCTATACGCCGAGACGGCCCGGTAGCCGTGCATTTCCAGGATTTCGCAGCTCAGGCGAGCCAGAACCTCATGGTCGTCAACGAACAGGATGGCTTTCACCAGAGTCCCTCCTCGCAGGTGAGGTGGCCGGAAGGAAAAGCTGCAGGGCAAGTCCAACCCACACATTTGATCTCCACTGGCCGCAAAAAAGATGCCTCCACAGCGCGAATTTTAGCCTCCCATGCACAGCGGCTGGTTAGCGCCGGCGAATCCGTAACGCTGCCGCGCGCAGGAGGTTATACTGCCTTTGCACGCGCCGTGGGCGGTTAGCTCAGTTGGTTAGAGCGCCTCCCTTACAAGGAGGAGGCCGCAGGTTCGAGTCCTGCACCGCCCACCAAAATCGTCCTAGAGGTTGCTCGCTAACCTCGGGACCCGCTCCCGTTCGCTCATCGGCCGAACTCTGCTGCATCGCCCGCCCATCTGACATGCATCAAAATAATCAGAGGAGCTTTGGACCCTGCGGTGCGGCATGGTGGTGATCAAGAGAAAAGGAATCTTGTGGTATCTGTTTCGCGCACCCGTGCGCCTCTACCGCTGGGGACTAGGCTGGCTGCTGGGCAAGCGCCTGCTGATGCTGACGCACACCGGTCGCCGCACGGGCTTGCCGCGCCAGGCTCTCCTGGAGGTTGTCGAGTACCGCGATCAAGGACCTGAGGTAGTGGTGGTAAGTGGCTTCGCCGAGTCTGACTGGCTGCGCAATATTGAAGCGAGGCCAGGCGAAGAGGTGGACGTGGGATCGCGGCATTTTCGGGCCTCTCATCGGTTTCTGGGTGAAGAGGAAGCGATGAGGGTAATCGAGCGATACGAGCAGCGAAACCGCTTCATCGCTCCCATCGTCCGCGCCGGATTCAGTTGGCTGCTCGGCTGGCCATACCACGGCGGCGAGAACGATCGCCGCCGGATGGTCAGGCAGTTGCCGTTAATCGCGTTTCGGCCGCAGAACTGAGCGTGGCCGGTCTCACCGCCATGCCTGATATACTGAACCCAATGGCAACCCGCATCGCGGGGACGTAGTTCAGTTGGTTAGAACGCTGCCCTGTCACGGCAGAGGTCGCGAGTTCGAGTCTCGTCGTCCCCGCCATTTCCTTTGAGGTCCCTCGCTTTCGATGGAATCTGCCTCGGCATTCATCGACCAGAAGATCAAGCAACTTGGGGACTGGCGCGGGAAGACGCTCGCGAAAGTGCGCGCAATCGTGCACCAGGCAGACCCGGAGATCGTCGAAGAGTGGAAGTGGGCCAAGCCGAAATCGCCGGGGACTCCCGTCTTCTCCCACGGCGGCATCGTCTGCACGGGAGAGACGTACAAGAACGTCGTCAAGATGACCTTTGCCAAGGGCGCTGCGTTGAAGGACCCTTCGGGTCTATTCAACTCCAGCCTCGAGGGGAACGTCCGGCGCGCCATCGACATCCACGAAGGCGACAATATCGACGAGGCGGCCTTGAAGGACCTCATCCGCGCTGCCGTGGCGCTCAACCTCAAGGGCAAAAGCAAGCCCAAGCCCCAGCCCGGTGCCCCACGTTCGCGCCCCGATGTTGGGCGCTAACCTGGGCGAAGGAATAACCCTTTAGCTGCGCTCAGGGCAGGCTCAGAGGCACCGGGCAACTTGGAATTGGTTACCAAAGATTTCTTGACGAGTTACCTCTACGGTAACTATACGGGCGTTGTTCGATCCGGCGCATCCCAGCGTCTCCAGAACCAGCACGGCGCGAACCTGGCGCAAACAGCTCAAGTGAATTTGCTGAACTGTTACCTGCCATTTACATGGCAGTAACATGGGCACGCGATTGTGCGAGTGGCAGATAAGGTGACTGTTTGTTGTTTTGCCGTGTACACCCATCGCGGCAAGCTTATGGATTACTCCTCGAAGGGTAGGGTTCCTCGGCCCATCTCCGTGGTAAAGGCACAAACCAATAGCTTAACCAATTGATCTCCGTAGTAAAGAGAAAGGAGAATTGAGATGTACAAAAAGGCTCTTGTTCCAGTCGTACTCTGCCTGAGCGCCCTGCTGTTCGCTACCACCACCGGGTACTTCATGGCGAGCAGCGGTTATCAGACCATTCCGGCTGTAAGCCCCGCCAATCCGGGCTGTGGGCCCAGCTTTTCTTGTGACCCCGGCCCCGCCGTTGTCATGGCTTCGCAGGCTGTCCCGAAGGGTTCCTATGTGCTCACCGCTCGCGTGGATGGTGAGTCCTATTTGCCGAACAGTGGCGCCACCTGCTTCTTCACCGGCGGGGGCACCGATTCGTTCCTGGGGGTAACCAATCCCCCCGAGGTCTTGGATACTTCTTCGAACGGGACTGTTCTGGCGAAGGTCACCCAGACTTGGGTTGCTAGCGCGACTCCCACCAAGGACACCACCATCTCTTTGGTGTGCCAGCGGGGGTATCAGTTCGAGAGCTCGTCCCTGATGAAGGGGGCTGCCACCATCGTCAAGGTTAAGGATTAACTCTCCTGATGAGGGCGGGGTCACATCGCTCTTCGCGGGTGGCCCACTCAAGCCGAGTTCTTTAAAAGGGGATGTCAACAGGCATTTTTCTCCCTCGCCGGATGGAGGGCGGTGCTTGCTTGACATCCAGCCCCTCTCCCCCTTTAGGTGGCACGCCCAAGAATGTGAGCGGTCATCCAGGCGCATGAACCAATCGTCCGCTTACCAGTTACGATGAAACTGCCGGCCAGCATCCGTCCATGGTCGCAGCAGGCTTGCGCAGCGGCGCCGCAAACCCGATCTTCTTAGCGTTGGTCATTACATCGTGAAACGCCGCCTGGAACGCTTCCATCTCGTCCTGCGTCCCGACGGTGATCCGCGTGTAGGTTGGCCAAACCGGCCAGATGCGCCCGATGAAGACGTTTCTTGCAGCCAGAGCGTCGATTACTTCCTTGGCGGGGCGCTTGGTGTCCACCATGAAGCAGTTCGAGCTCGAAGGCACATAGGAGTAGCCATTGCGGTCGAGCCAGTCGAAGGTGCGCTGCCGAATGGTCGCGTTGATGGCCTTGCGCTCGCCGCAAAGCCGTGGCTCTTTCAGCGAAGCCATTGCCGCCGCTACAGCCGTAATCGGCATGGGGCTCCAGCCGGCCAGCGCATTGAGCTTTGCCAGCAGGTCCGGCCGCGCGATCGCAACTCCGCAGCGAAGCCCAGCCAGGCCGTATATCTTGGAGAAGGTGCGCAATACGATGACTTCTTTGTCGGCCTTCACCAGATCAATCGCACTGGTCGCGTCCGAGAAGTGGATATAGGCCTCGTCGACGAGCACGACCGAACCCTTTGGTTTTTCATCCACCAGTCTCTCGATCTGCGAGTGTGGTGTGAGCGTGCCGGTCGGATTGTTGGGCGTGCAAACGTAGAAGAGTCCCGCGTCGGGTGCAGCCGCGACCATGGCCGCAACGTCGTGAGCATAGGTTTTGGTTAGCGACACCTTTACCACACGTGCGCCGGAGACTTTTGCGGCGAATATGCCGGCTTCATAGCCGGGATCGGCGGTGACGTAGCTCTTCGACGGCGACGTGAACGCGAGCACCGAAAAGTGCAAAGGCTCGCTCGACCCGGGATAGACCCGCAGGTAGTCCGGCTTCAGCCCTTGGGACTCGGCAAAGTGCCTGGTCAAATCGTGGGTCATCCAATCCGAGTAGCGCCCGCCTTGAGGCGCAATGTCAACGACGGCTTTCCTCGCGACCTCGCATGGTCCCAATGGATTTTCGTTGGAGTCGATGACCACCGCTCCCGGGGGGAAGACTTTTTCCATTCGTTGCGCCGCAGCCAACGTGGGCTCCGAGGCAATTCGCAACGCCATCGCCGCCGAGGCAATGGCCGACACTTGCAAGAAAGCTTCGCCGCGAGCCCTGGGAAAGCCGATTCGGTGTACTCATGCGATTCTCCTGATGCCGTTCGCGCCAGCCATTCTTATCAAATCTGATCTGGAAAAGCGAAGGCGGCTACCAATAACCCTTGAAGAGAAGATAGCAGGGGAGCGACGACTTCCCCTGGGCGCTTGGCCGCAACGCTACAGACATATGTCCGACAATCGTGGAAGATCGGGATGTAGGGGATGACGAATTTGTGATGCAGCTCCTTCTGGACCACGGCGTCCGCCTGCGCGACGGTCAAGTGGACGGGCTTTCCCACCGGGCGGCCCCGGCCTATCGCCTTGGCATAGTGATAGTTCACGGGCGGCAGCCCGAGCATAGGGACAGGGTGCATACCGGTGATCATCGGTAGTTGCCGTATTGGTCGCGCACTCCGATTTCGCCGGCGTCGATCAGCGGTACCGTGGCCGGCCCGTATCCCATGGTCACCGTCCCATGAGAACTTTCAAGCTCAAGCCAGTGATGGCAGAACGGTCCTCGACGCAGGGTGCGCAACTGCATCGTCACCATGCGGTTGGGATCGGGATCTGCGGCGACGGGCGCGGGCTCAAACTTGACGGTCCTCAGGCGGGCCGCCGCTAACGGCCGGCCGCAATCCGCAGCGCCGATGCGGCAGGGCCCGACCGTGGTCTGCAAAACAGGATGGGAGCGGAATGGGCCGAGAAGGCGGCGAAGCCCCTTCCCCGGTCCGGACGCTGCCGTCGCGTTTCCAGGCAGGACAAAACCCATCACCAGGATCGCCAGCCAACGGTAACCGTAGCTCTGGCCTGGGTGCGCCTCCCTGTTTTGCGGCCTGGAGCCTGGCGCGCGGAGAGGAAGCTTTGGCCCTTTGATCTCTGCATAGAAGGCCATCGCTTTGAAAATAGCACCATTAATGGTGCACACCGATTGACTCGCTGGTTTCCCTCATCAGGCCTACGAGAAACCGCGAACCTTTCCGCCAGCTCATGAAGAACTGTTGGTCTGCCGATAATTAGGCTGCGCCGGGCGTGTGGGTAGGGCAGGTGCTGCAACAATCGATGAGCAAACGAGCAGGAGCCAGGGACAGAATTGCCGCCATCCTGATGCGGAAGGATGCGTGCGCCACCTACAACCGAACGCCGCTGCATTTCTTGATTGCGCTGCTGGCCATCGTCTTCATCGCCGAAGCTTCGGTGATGTTTCTCCTGCCTAAGATATTTCCAAGCGGAGTGAACAGGACCCTAGAGGCATTCACGGACGCCGGCCTGCTTACCCTCATCATTTCTCCGGCGGTGTGGTTGCTGCTGATGCGGCCGCTGCGCGCCGACGCCCGCTGGCTATCGGAGTTGAACCAGGAACTGCGCGAGGAGATGGACACGCGCCTGGCTCTCGAGCAGAAGCTCACGCGCCAGGCCCTGCACGATCCTTTAACCGGCTTGCCCAACCGCGCTTTCTTCATCCAGGAGTTGGAGCGAACGCTGGCCCGCCAAAAACGCCGTCCCGAGAATCGTTTCACCATGTTGTTCATCGATCTCAACCATTTCAAGCCGGTGAACGACAGTTTCGGCCATGCCGCCGGCGATCAACTGCTGGCGGCCGTGGCCCGCAGGCTGGAAGCGGCAGTCCGCCCCGGCGACCTGGTGGCGCGCCTGGGAGGCGACGAGTTCACCGTGCTGCTCGACCAGGTCGAGCACGCCGAGCATGCGGCCTGTGTGGCGCAGCGGATCCTGGATCAGCTCCGCCAACCCTTCTATGTTGCCGAACCTCAGGCCGGAGGCGCGCTCGAACCCCACATCGTGCACGTTACCGCAAGCATCGGAATCGCCGGCGGAGATGTCATCTACGAGCACGGCGAAGAACTGCTGCACGATGCCGACATGGCCATGTATCGGGCGAAGTCCGAAGGCACCGGCGGTTTTGCCGTCTTCGAGCCGCAGTCCTCAGGTGGCAACATCGCGGATGTGAGTGGCGATCCACCACACATTCCCGAACGGATCGCGCACCCCGCCGCAGCGGTCGCCGTAGGGCTCGTCCACCGGCTCGCGCATCGAGGTCGCGCCGGCTGACAATGCCTGCTTGTAGGTCGCATCGGTATCTGCGACGTACAAGTGAAGATTGGCGGGCATTGCCGGATACTGTCCGTGGGCCTCGCCCATTTCCAGCACGGAATCGCCGAGCCGCATTTTGGCGTGGTGCACGATTCCATCCGGCGTTTGGTCACGCGCGACCTCCTGCGCCCCGAAGGCCTGCTTCAGAAAGTCGATGCAACCGGCCGCACCCGCGACGTGCAGATAGGGCGTGACGCTGCGCTGATCGGGCAGAAAATGCGTTTCGCCGAGCGGCGCAGCGATGTACCAGTGGTTGCCGCCGGGGTCCTTCACGCTGGCGCCGCGTTCGCCGTATTCGTGGTCCGTGGGAGGGTAGAGCGAGACGCCACCGGCCGCGACGGCCTTCGCGTAAACCGCATCCGTGTCCTCGACTTTGAGGTGGATGGCCGCCGGCAGCGGGGAAAACTGCTCGCTGGCCTCGCCGATTTCCAGCATCGAATCACCCACGCGAAACTCGGCGTGCATGATGCTGCCATCAGGACGCTTCACCCGCAGCATCTCCTGCGCTCCAAACGCCTGGCGGGCGAACTCCAGCACCTCCGCCGCGCCTTTCACCACCAGGTACGGCGTCAGCGAGCCGAAGCCCTCGCGCATCGGAGTTACGACAGTCGTTGTCATTTGTGCTCTCCTTTGTAAGTCATCCTTCAAGTATTGCTTGAACTCTGGACGGGGCAGGTCGCGCAGCTCAGCGGCGATCTCGACCAGCTCGCGCAACTCCACGTCGCCGGCGGAAGGCGCATCGCCCGGGCGTTCCAGCATGGCTTGCACCGCCTGCTCCAGTTGCTCGGCCAGCGATCGCTTAGGCATGGTCCCTCCTTCCTGCCGTCACACCCGGCTTCTTCGTGGGATGGACGCGCGTCGCGCAAGCTCTGCAGCGCGCGAAACTGGAGCTGTTTCACCGCGCCTTCACTGCGGCTCAATTCCTGCGCGATGGCGCGAATGCTCTTCTGCTCGACGAAGCGAGCGACCACGACCTGCCGCTGATCCGCTGGTAATGCGTCCACCAGTTGATAGAGCAATGCCCGCCGCTCGATGTCTTTTGCAGCCGCCTCGTCCGGCGGCTCCGGAGGCGGTTCGCCCTGCTCGCGAGCCACGCGCTGCCAGCGGTCGGCGATGGCGTTGGCGGCGATGCGTAACAACCAGGCGGAGAAGGGAACGCCGCGCCATTCGAACCGCGGCAGGTTCTGCAGTGCCTGGCGAAAGACCTCCGCCGTAAGATCCTCGGCGTCCTGCCGCAAGCGCACACGGCGGACGATGAACGCGTACACGCGTGTGAAGTGGATTTCGTAAAGCTCGGCGAAGCGCGCCGGATCGGCCTGTGCAGCCTCCACCAGCAGTCGCTCGTCCACTTCCTTCTTCGCAGCCATCATCACGATGTTGCCGGCGCGCTTGGCAAAAAGAACGCCCCCACGGTAGAGTAAACGGTCGGCAGAAGAAAAAGGTTACGGCGAACGAACCAACTTTTGGGACTTATCTTTCGTTGGTCGCCGGTCGGCGAAGCAGCCGTCTGCTGCGAAGCCGCATCTGAATCGCTGGTTTGTCCTTCGGCTGAACGACGGAAAGGTCTAGCTTTCTTATAATGTCCGCTGCTCGTTATGACGGTCCACACTCCCGCGGAAATCACGATGGAGCCGGTCGGAGCATGACCAGAAAGCCGAAAGTGCTCGTCGTGGACGACGAGCGCGTTATCGCCGATACCCTGGCCATTATCCTCAGCCAAAACGGTTACGATGCCGCAGCCGTCTACACCGGCACCGCCGCGGTGGAGCGCGCCCGCGCCGTCCAACCCGAGCTGGTGATCAGCGACGTTATCATGCCGGACATGAATGGTATAGAGGCGGCCATCAACATCCGCAAGTTCCTGCCCACGTGCAAGATCCTGCTCTTCTCGGGACAGGCCGCCACCGCCGACCTGCTCGAGCATGCCCGTTCCCAGGGCCATGAGTTTGAGATTCTGGCCAAGCCCATCCATCCCCAGGATTTGCTGGCGCGGCTGCGAGAGTAGAAGTTTGAGCTGTTGGTCCGCTTCATCGAGCCGCTCAATGGCCCAATGTGGCCCAATGGATCAATGACTCAATGCGACCGGCTCTTCCACCAGCGCGCCCTGCTTGACGGCCATCAGCTCAGCAGCCTTCTGCGCGATGTGTTCGGCGCTGACCTCGAATTCCTTGATCAGCTCCCATGGATATCCGGATTCGCCGAAGCGGTCCTTTACCCCGATGGCGCCGGTGATCACCGGCACGCCGTACAGCTCCGGGCTCTCCGTTAGGATGCCGCTCACGCGCCAAGCCAGGGCGCCGATCTGGTGCTCTTCCGCAGTGACGATGGCGCCTGTTTCCTTGCCTGCGCGCAAGATTGCAGTCGTGTCGATGGGCTTGAGCGTGTGCATGTTGACCACGCGGGTCTCGTATCCGAACTCCTGCTTCAGGATGTAGGCGGCGCGCATTGCCTCCGGCACCATGGGCCCGCAGGCGATGATGCTCAGGTCCTCGTGCTCGTTGGCGTACTCCTCGGCAAGCACGGTTTCAAAGGCGTCGATAAAGTCTTCCGTCTCATGGCGCAGACGGATTACGTTGGCCTTGCCAAAGATGAACGGCGTGTCTTCGGTGGTAACGATAGGCGTGGCTTCGCGCGCGAAGCGGATAAACTTCGGCCCCGGCCGCTTGAGCAGCAGGTGCGTAGTAGCTTTCCTGGTCTCGACTGAATCGCACGGAACGACCACTTGCATGTTGGGCAGGCCGAGGACATTGAAAAGATCTTCCAGTGCCTGGTGGGTGGCGCCGTCAGGTCCGACGGAAACACCGCCGTGCGCCCCCGCGACCAGGACGTTGAAGTCGCCGTAACAGACCGAGACCCGCAACTGGTCGAGATTTCGCGACGCAGCGAACGTGCCATAGGTCCCGAAGACCGGCAGCTTGCCTTCCCGCGCCAGCCCAGCCGCGGCCGCCGTGGCGGATTGCTCGGCAATGCCCATGCTGATCCAGCGGTCCTTGCGCTCAGGATTCTTGGCATAGAACTCGCTGATAGTGATGGAGCCGGAGATGTCGAGGCCGAGGCAGACCACGCGCTTGTCGTCGCCGTTCTCGGCCAGCGATTGCCCGAAGCCCATGCGCGTGGGCTTCATCGCGGCTTTCATTCTGGAGTCGCTGTTCCACCAGTAGTTGCGGCTGAACTTGGGCAGCTTGGCTTCGAGCGTGCGGTCCACGTCTGCCTGAAATTGCTTGGCTTTTTCCAGCAGGTGCGCGTAGGGAATCTGCTCGTCGAGACCAAGCTCCTGCAGGCCCTTGATCATTTCTTCTACTGAAGGCACTTTGCCGTGCCAGCCGGCTATGTTCTCCATGAAGCTGACGCCCTTGCCTTTGACCGTCTCAGCCAGAATGACCGTCGGTTTGCCGGTGACGGTGCGCGCTTTTTCGAGCGTGTCGACGACCTGCTGCATGTCGTGACCATTGCAGCTCAGCACCTCCCAGCCGAAGGCGCGATATTTCTCCGCCAACGGCTCGATGTTCATCACGTCGCTGACTTTGCCGTCGATCTGCAGGCCGTTCTTGTCCACGATGCCAATCAGGTTGTCGAGCTTGTAGTGAGCGGCTTCCATGGCGGCTTCCCAGATCGAGCCTTCCTGCTGCTCGCCGTCGCCCATGATGCAGAACACCTTGTGCGACTTGCCTTCCAGCTTGCCCGCCAGCGCCGTGCCTACGGCCACGCTCAGTCCCTGACCCAGCGAGCCGCTCGACACCTCCACCCCAGGCACCTTCAGCCAGTGCGGATGCCCCTGGTAGGGCGAGCCCAGCTTGCGCAAGGTAACCACGTCCTCGGGCTTGTGATATCCGGCAAAGGCCAGCCCAAGATAGAGCGCCGGCGCCTTGTGTCCCGCCGACCAGATGATGCGGTCGCGATCTTCCCAGTTCGCGTTTTTGGGATCGTGGTTGGCGACTTTAAGATACAGTGCCGCCGTGATGTCCATGATTGAAAGCGTCCCGCCGGCGTGCCCGGACGCGGCCGCTGCCAGAACCACCAGGTCGTAGCCGCGCATCAGCTTGGCGGCCTGTTGCAGTTCGCTGACCGTGTAGTCGCGGATCAACTTCCCCGTCTTGGAATTTATGAGCGCCATGGCATCCTCACAGGCTCCCGCCCTCGACGAGCAGAGCAGCCCCAAAACGATTTAGCTTATGTCGAAGGGTACATGTACCTCAGTGAGTTGAGTCACAGCCTGGGGTGATGGAAGAAAGTAGACTAGGAAGTGACAAGTAGGAAGGCTAAGAGCGGGCTTGTTGGTAGGTGTATCGTTTGAACTGCGAGGTCGGACGGTGCTGGGCCAGACATGAACCTCGGTGCGGACCCAATACAGAAACCTTTGTGGAAATTTCGCGTTTATGTAAGTGGGGCGCCACTTCGGCGGCAGTTCGGGGCAAGCGACCAGGAGGTTGCGATGAACTTCAATAGGGCAACAAGAAGAGCTCTCAGAAAGTATTTGGTCATTATTCTGCTGGCAGTGCCGATGGCGTTGTGGGCGCAAGAGAAGAACGAAAAGAAGACGAACCCACCGCCGCCCCAACGTCCAGCGGCGGCTCCGGCAAACCGGGCTCCCTCGCCTCGCACAGAGCAACGCCCGGCGACAACAACATCGGGCCGGGGAACTCGCGACACCTCGACAGGCCGTGGAGCTCCAACCCCTGGCACGACTGGCCGGGACGCACGCACTGGCGAGACAAGAGGCCGTGGTACTCCGGCCACCGGCCCCACCGGCCGGGATGCGCGCACTGGTACGACAACCGGCCGTGGAACTCCCACCACCGGCACGACCGGCCGGGACGCGCGCACTGGCACGACAACCGGCCGTGGAACTCCGACCGCGGGCACGACCGGCCGGGATGCGCGCACTGGCACGACAACCGGCCGTGGAACTCCGACCACCGGCACGACCGGCCGGGACGCACGCACTGGCGAGACAAGAGGCCGTGGGACTCCGGCCACCGGCACGACCGGCCGCGGCACCCCCACTGGTACGACAACAGGTCGGGGAACTCCGACCACCACCAGGACTGGCTGGGGCGCGTCAACACGGACAGCCTCTCCGCGGCCTCCGTCCCAGGTCATCAAAGGTCATACCGTCACGTACCGTCCGGGCGGCCGAGTTGAGACGATTAGAACTCCTCGCGGAACCACGATCTACCGGGGACCAAACGGGGGACGGGTGGTCGTGCGCGAGCACGATGGCCGCCGCGTGGTGAGCGTGGGAGCGCATCGAGGGTGGGTCGAACGCCCGTACAGGCGGGATCGCTGGGGGCGCGAGTACCGGATGCGCACCTACTACTGGGGTGGGCGCCCCTACGCGGTGGTTTATCGGACGAATTATTGGGGTGGACGCCCCTACTACTGGTACGCCCCCGCGTACTATTACCGGCCGGCGTATTACGGGTGGGCTTACAACCCATGGGCAACGCCGGTCTATTACCGCTGGGGATGGTTCGGTGATCCCTGGTATGCCGCCTACGGGTACTACTTCACCCCGTATCCGGCCTACGCCAGCGCCGGTCTGTGGCTGACGGATTTCATCTTGGCCGAGAACCTGAGACTGGCCTATGAGGCGCAGCAGAACGCGTTGGTCGCAGAAGCAGCGCCGCCGCCACCGGCGCCAGGCGCGGCACAACTTTCGCCTGAGGTAAAGCAGCTCATCGCGGAGGAAGTAAGGCAACAGCTCGCGGCGGAGCGGGAAGCGGCAGCCTCGCCCCCGCGCCCCGGAGCGCAGGACGCCAACTTGGCGCCGCCCGCGCTCGACCCTAAACAGCGGGTCTTCATCGTCGCCAGCAATCTGGATGTCGTGACCGACGATGGCCAGGAATGCGCCCTGACCCCCGGGGATATCATCCTGCGCACCGGCGACAACGTAGTCGATAACAAAGTGGGCGTGAGCGTGCAAAGCAGCAAGCGGGGCGACTGCCTGTCCGGCGCGAACGCGCAGGTAGATGTCGCCGATTTGCAGGAGATGCATAACCACTTCCGCGAGCAGCTCGACAACGGGCTGAAGCACCTGGCGGACAACCAAGGCAAGAATGGGCTACCGGCCGCACCGGACACCGCCACCTCGGCGGCCCCGGACGTACCCACGCCCGAGCCCGACCAAGACGCTCAAGCACAGTTGCAGGACGTGCAGAACGAAGCCGACAAGGCAGATCGGGACGTCGGCCGGCCGGGTGGAGGACAGTAGCACGCCCACGGGAGCGATCGGATCGCCGGGACTCTCCTGGCGATCCGAGTCATTTCCGGTCATGAAGTAATTTGGACGCGCAGCAGTCTGACGTCTTCGGATCGCCGATCCTACATCTCCCTCCGCCCCTCCATCGCCTTCATCATGGTGACCTCGTCGGCGTATTCGATGTCGCTGCCGACGGGCAGGCCCATGGCGATGCGCGTCACCTTGACCCCTGAGGGCTTCATGGCTTTGGCGAGCCAGGTCGCGGTGGCTTCGCCTTCTACCGTGGGATTGGTGGCTAGGATAACTTCGTCCACTTCGTCCGCCTGAATGCGCCGCAGCAAGTTCGCGGTGCGCAGGTGCTCCGGTCCCACACCGTGCAGGGGCGAAACGGCGCCGTGCAGCACGTGGTAGACACCGTTGAAGTGATGCGTCTTCTCGATGGCGGTTATGTTCGTCGGCTCTTCGACCACGCATACCAGACGCTGGTTGCGCGTCGGGCTCGCGCAATAGAGACAGGGATCGACGTCGGTGATGTTGTTGCACCGCGAGCAGAGGTGCAGCTTCTCTTTTACGTCGCGGATAGCGGCCGCCAGTCCCGAGGCGTCGTCTTCGCTGGCCCGCAGGATGTGGAACGCCAGCCGCTGTGCACTCTTCGAGCCCACGCCCGGCAGCTTCTTGAGTTCATCGATCAGGCGAGAGAGGGGCAGGGCAAAGTCGGGCATGGTGAAATTCGTAATTTGGTAATTTGGTAATTTGCGAAGCTGCTTGCCGGAGCAGAGCAGTTCGCAAGGGCGAACAATTACAAATTACCAATTACAAATTACCAATTACACCAGCCCCATCCCGCCCAGCATGCCTCCGACCGTGGACTGCATGGCCTCATCCACCTTGTGGGCCGCGGCGTTGACCGCCGCCATCACCAAGTCCTGCAGCATCTCCAGATCGCCGGACTTGACCACCTCGGGATCGATCTTGATGTTCAGCACCTGCTTCTGGCCGTTCATCTTCACGCTGACGCTGCCGCCGCCCGCGGTGGCTTCCACCGTGGTCTCCTGCATCTTGCGCTGCAGCTCTTCATACTGGCGCTTGGCCATGGACATCATTTCCTGCAACTGGCGTGGATCGAAGCCGGGCATGGATCCTCCCACTAGCGAGGATATCAGGATGCAGGCTCGCAGGAAAACCCGCTCAACTGCGTCCGACGTGGATCGAGCCGTCGCCGGTGCGGACGCGGAGCGGCAGATCCACCGCCATTCAGCTTTCCCCGCACCCGCGATCGGCCGAGCTGGCCCGCGACTTCAATTGGCATGTCCACGGTCACGTGACCGTCGTGAGTCTCGGCGTCGAGATCGGCGGGAAACTTGTCGGGCAGGAAAACGTCCACCCGGCCGTCCTTGGTGCGCACGCTCCAGCCGTTGCCGCTGATCTTCGATCCCGCTTGCGCGCTCACTCGCACGTGGCCGTCATTAGTATGGAGGTCGAGCGCGTCGAAGCGGCCATCGGCCTCGATGGAGCCGTCGCTGGTCGAGGCGTTCAGCGAGCCGTCCGCCCGATAAACGCGGATCCGACCGTCATTGGTAGCCAGACGGGCATCGCCTTTCACGTCCTGCACCTCGATCCTGCCGTCGCCGGTGTGGATGTCGAGATCACTCTCGCGGGGCAGCGCCACGTCGATTTCCACCGAGAAAACTCCGATCCCCATTTTGCGCGGGACCCGCACCTCGATTTCCACGCGGTTGCCGGTCTGCCGCTCGGAGACGCGTACTTCGTCGCCAATGCGATAGCCGGTGGCCGATACGCGTACCTGGACCTCGTGCGTGTCAGAGCCGGTGATGTGTACAGAGGCGTCGTTGGTCTCGACGCGGAGCGTGGGCTTGCCGGTGATGGTGAACACCTTCTGCCAGTCGGCGGCAGAGCAGGGAACAGCCAGGCAGGCGAACAGCAAGGTGGGCAGGAAGACTCTGGGCTGCATCGAGACACCTCAGGCTTGGTCAGATGATGGGAGATACGAGGGCGGGCGGGAAAAGGTTCCGGGATTTCAGGCGCCCCTGACAAGCGGTTACTTGTGAGATAGTAATATTACAATAACTACTATCCGCCACACGCCTTCGCCAGACGCCCTCGGTTCCCAGCTCAGCGAGCGCGAGGGAACATCCAGGCATCCCGGCAAAACGCCCGTCCAGCTTGGATTTCGCTTGACTCGCGTATCGATGAAGCGTAGCGTGCTCCTGCTTTCCCCCAAAAAGCACAGGGCGCGCGCAAGAGCCGCTCCTTCCAAGACACCAGGCCCAGGTCCGTTCCTCGCCGTTTCCCAAGAAATTCGGCCTCCAAATTTAGCATAAAGGAGAACGAAATGAATATGAAGTTCCACGCAGGAGCAAAAGCAGTACGTTTGACCATGTTTGTGTTGGCTGGTCTATGGGGGCAGAGTCTGTTGGCGGCCAACGTGCAAGTTGGAAATTGCCAGAGCAAAACCGGCGTGGCGACGATCACGCTCGCGGTGGCCGCCGTTTCGTCGGGAGGAACGATCAAAGTTTGCCCGGGCACGTATCCAGAGCAAGTCGTGATCAGCAAGCCGCTCACGATTCAGGGAATCCAGGATGGGAACAGTGACGCCGCGGTCATCATCCCACCTTCCGGAGGCTTAACAGCGAACACGACCAGGCTCTCGCCGTTCCTTGTCACCGGCCGTCCGGTCGCTGCGCAGATATTGGTGAACGCTACGACGGGCCCTGTGAACATCAGTAATCTCACGGTGGATGGCAGCGGCAATGGAATCACGTACCCATGCGGGAGTGAGATCATTTTGGCCGGGATCTATTACCGGGCCGCTAAGGGGACTGTCCAGTATGTGGCAACGCGAAATCAAATCATAGCCCCGACCGGTTGCGACGACAGGGCTTTCGGGATTATGGCGGAGAGCGGCGGCACTCTTGCCTCGCCCGTGCCTCTCGCTGTGACGATCCAAAACAACAGCCTGCGCTCTTTTGGAACCGTCGGCATCGCCGCCGACGACTTCGGCCTGAAGGCCACCATCACGTGGAATACACTTTCAAGCGCGGCGCTCGGGGTCAACGCCGGGATTCAGATCGTCGCGGCTACCGGGTCAGCGACCAGCAACTCGATTAGCCTGGGCGGAAATGATTTCTCCACGGGTATCTCGGCGGACGCCAGTCATGCCGTGGTGATTTCAGGGAACACCGTGGGCCACGGCGGAACCGGCATCGCCGTCAGCAGCGATGACATCGTCGTCAACGGCGACGCCGACAACGGCAAAATCACCGCGAACAACGTGTTTGATAGCTCCGGCGGTATAGATCTCACAGATCCGAATCCAGACAATCGATTTGAGAACGCCGGCATCCTTGTCTGCAGTAACAACAACCTGGTCCAGGGTAACTACATTAACGGCAGCACGGTGGCTGCGGTATTGATCGACACCTGTTTCAACAACACTTTTGGCAGCACCGGCAACAAGATCAATGGCAATGAGATCAACGAAGCGTGCGCTGGTGTTTGGTTCCGCACGGCGGGGAATATCGTCAAGTCGAACCAGTTCACGAACGTTGCCAATATCTTGGAGAGCGGTAATAGCTGTTCGTCACCCGTGCCGCTTGCGTTAACCCTCGCGCCTGCATCCTCAATCCAGAGCGGATTATCGGTGAACACGAGACGGCGGGGACCACAATAACAGGGGGTTACGTGACCTGTTCGAAAGCCAGAGGCCCGTAATGCGCTTCCATGTTAATAAACGTGTTTGCGCGCCGCGCCATTTATGAGATGGCTAGATGGCTTCCAGGTTATCGCTGTTTTTCCTTGTGGTCGATGACGGTGCGGATTTCGGCGCCGAACTTTTCCTGCATGCGGCGGACGACCGGATCTTCCGATGCGCGCGAGCGCCCCGGTCGCGGGGAGATGGGCGTCACTGGGCTGTTGCCGTTGGCGGCTCCGCCGACGACCTGTACTTTCACTGCTCGCCCCAGCGCGGCGGAAGCAGCGCTGTTGATCGCCTTGCGCGCGTCGGGCACGAGCAACATCTCGAGCATCTTGGCCGAGGCCGCCGTGCGGACCACGACTCCGGCTTCTTCCACCTTCCACTCCGCCTCTTCCAGGTGATGCGCCAGCATTCCGTGCTTGCCTTCGAGTTCCTGCAGCACTCGGGCGGCGAGGTCGCCAGCCGCGACCGGAATCGGCGCCTCGCTCACCGCGACGGCGCTCGCTGATTCGGCCGACATCTCGGCTTTTGGCCCGCCGCCTTTGCGAGCGCGGTCTTGCTCGAAGGGCGAGGGACGCGAGGTCTCCGCGACGCGCGGCGGAGCGCTTGCTGCCGGGCGCGAGGGGACAGCCGGCGCTCGTGACGGCGGCGCGATGGGAGTTGCTGCGCGGCCCGCCGTGGCGGCCTCCTGGCTGAGCAGTTCCTCGATGGGCAAGAGCCGTTGCGCGTGTACCAGCTTCAGCAAGCCCAGTTCAAGGTGGAAGCGCTGTTCCTGTTTGTAGCTGAGCTCGCTGTGGGTACGCAGCAGAATCTGCAGAAAGCGCGTCAGATCTTCTTCGCTGAACCTTTCGGCCAGGCGGGCGACGCGCGCGCGCTCATCGGCCGAAATCTGCAGCAGCGGCGAATCGGCGCCCCCGACTTTGGCGACCACGGCATTGCGGAGAAAGCGAACCAGTTGCCGCGCCAGGTGGGCAGGGTTCTGTCCTTCGGTGACCAACTTATCGGCCAGCCGCAGCACGCGCTCGCTTGAGTTCTCCGCCACCGCCTCCAGCATCTCTTCCAAGGCCTCCGACGGGACAGCGCCCACCAGCCCGCGCACCAGCTCGGCGGTGAGCGTAGTGCCGCAGCAGGCGATGGCCTGGTCCATGATGGAGAGCGCGTCCCGCATGGAGCCGTCGCCGGCTTCGGCCAGCATGGCCAGCGCGCTGTCGTCGGCCTGGATGTTCTCCTGCTCGGCGATCGAACGCAATTGCCCGACGATATCGTCGAAGCGCACAGCATGAAAGCTGAAGTTCTGGCAGCGCGAGCGGATGGTCTGCGGGATGTCCTCGGGCTGGGTGGTCGCCATCATGAAGATGACGTGCCCGGGCGGTTCTTCCAAAGTCTTGAGCAGGGCATTGAAGGCGGCGTCGGTGATCTGGTGGGCTTCGTCGAGGATCCAGATCTTGTAGCGATCGCGCGCCGGACGGTAGCGCGCAGCCTCGCGCAGCTCGCGAATCTCGTCGATGCCGCGGTTGGTGGCGGCGTCGATCTCGATCACGTCCACGGCGCGGCCCTCGCGCACCTCCACGCACGAGTCGCAGACCCCGCATGGCTCCGCGACAGGATGGTCCTTGGAGCGGCAGTTCAACGCCATGGCCAGAATTCGCGCGATGGTGGTTTTGCCGATTCCGCGATGGCCGCTGAAGATGTATCCGTGGGCCACTCGCTGCTGCGCGATGGCGTTCTGCAGCGTGCGCGTCACGTGCTCCTGCCCGATCACGTCGGCGAAACGTTGCGGCCGGTACTTGCGCGCCAGAACCTGGTAGCTCATGGGAAGATCGATTATACGTGACCTAGGCGGAGCCGGGAGGCAGTCGAAAAACGTGGCCAGCGCGCGCGTATGAGGCTTGCAAAGCGCGGGCAAGGGCGCTAGGCTTGCTGCAAAATTACGTGGCGGCAGCGCCCCGGGAGGCGGTTATGGCCCTCAAGATCTCGACCCACGAGGCGGGCAGCGTGACGGTGGTCAGTTGCAGCGGACGCATCGTCTTCGGCGAAGAGGCCGCCGATCTTCGCGAAGTAGTCAAGAGCCTGCTGGAGCGCAATCAGCAGATCGTCATGGACCTGGGCGCGGTCAACTACATCGATAGCGGCGGCCTGGGGACGCTGGTCGGGCTTTACACGTCGGCCCGCAATGCCGGCGGCGAAATCAAGCTCGCCAACCTGACCCAGCGCGTGCGTGACCAACTCCAGATCACCAAGCTGATCACCGTCTTCGATTGCTATCCCAGCGAACAGGCGGCGGTGGGCGCCTTCCCGCGGCGCGCGACGGCCTGATTCTTGGCGCGCTACCGAGACCAGAGTTGATAGATTCGGGTGAAGGGGCACGCCTTTCAGGCGTGCCGTAAAGGCCAGATAAAATCTCGGCTTTAGCCGCTGAGAAAATCCACCCCAGGGCCTGAAGGCCGGTCGTATGTGGACGCTAGCGGCACGGCTGGAAAGCCGTGCCCCTTCACTTTCCAAGCCTGAGCCCATCAGCCCGGTGCCCAAGGGCTGTGAGTAAACGCCGGCGCCCTATTTCAGAAAGTGCCCAAGAATGTAACCGACAATGCCCGAAATGGCTGAAGTGATCGCGTGCGTGGCGAATGCTTCCCGATTCCGTTTCCAAAAGGAACTTGAGTGGGCCCTCGTCTCCAAGCTCAGACGATTAACAAAACCAAAGCTTCCCAAGATAGCGACCACCAGCATGATCATTGAGATCATCAGGCCCAATGGCGAGCCAACGACCCGCTCCTGCTGCGCGTTTACGTATGAATTGTGAAGTGCAGACCACAGCACACCGCCGAGACAAGCAATTGCTACGGCAATCATCGGCTTGCGAACGCTTGGTTGTTGGCGATCGATCAAGAACTCTCTAACCCTGAAGAACAAAGCATCGGCTTCGTCTGTGATCTCCTCCGTCCTCAGTTCGTTGAATACCGCTGGCGTTGACGAGTTCGGCGCATGCTCCGTGCGGTTTAACAAGAAATGGAGGCCTGGCTTCTCGCCCCGAATATCAAAATCTCTTATCGTGGGACCTGCATAGTGCTTCATCTCGTCCAACGATTCATATCGATTTTTTCCGTCCGAAATAGTTACATTCGTGCAGGCATTCTGAAAGAACGCGACAAACTCGTCCAGATCCTCCCGATACATCTTCAAGCGGCGTAAACGCGCGGTCTTTGTAGATCTGATTGGTTCCACACGCAAATCCTCTACGTGTATTTTATAAGGGTCTCACTTGACGCGCCACGGCTAAAGCCGGGTGCCCCAGGTTCGCGCCGCGCTTTTCGGCGCTAACCTGGGAATGGCAAGACCGGTAAGTTGTTCGCCCGATAGCCGGCGACGTTGGGCTTGGCATTGGAAGGATTACATTGCGGATTCGATTGTTTGAGAGGTGGTAGAACCGAGCGGTGGCGGTGGAGCAGCTTCCGGCACTACGCCTATGGAGAACTCGGAGTTGTTGCAGTCGATGCGATGGTCGCGCCAGAATGGACTCGCCGGAAGAGCGCCGTCGCGGGATATGATTTCCATTCCCAGACAAGCTGCCGCTTGTCTGGGGCACCCGGCATCTGCGGTCTGTTAACATCTGCGCATGATTATCCAGACCAATCCCGACGTGTTTTCCAGAGTCCTTCCAGTTCACACGGTCACCAACATCGACCGTTCGACCGGGATCGTGACCCTCAGCGGATCGGACGGCTCATCGCTCGATGTCCGGCTGGACTCGTGGGGAAATATGGAGGAAACTCAGCCCGTGGTCGGTAGCAAGGTTCAACTGCTGGAGCGATAAGAATCACGATGCTTATCCACAAGAAGCTGCCGCAGGGGTACGTCTATCCCCAGATTACTCAGGCACCGATCAACAACTACGCTGACTTTTTGAATTTTTTCCGTGGTGGTCACACTATTGACGACAACCTAGGGGCTACGGCTATCGCGAACACGCTGCAAGCCTCTATGTTAAAGATCGCTATCGCCAGTGGGCATCTCACAAAGTTGAAGAGCATGGCGATACCTGACGAATTCCTTGCAGATATTTCTCTAACGAAATCAGGATCGGAACTCATTCAAACTGCGTTGGATCGACAATTCTGTGAGATGGCAATCGCTGAAGCTCGAAAGAGTATCGCTGAGGACGATGGCGAGCCACACCCGTATGTGGGCGTGGTCATTGTCAAGGACGGCAAAATTCTAGCCACGGGTTATCGCGGCGAATCAGGCGACGGGGATCACGGTGAGTATTGTGCCCTGAAGAAATTGAACGAAGCGGATGTACAGGGAGCGACTATCTATACAACGCTAGAGCCTTGCTCCACACGCAAGCCGCCGAAGAAGCCCTGCACTGAACGCCTGATCGACAGCAAGGTCGCACGAGTCGTGTCTGGTATGGCTGACAAGGATGAGTCGGTATATGGGCACTCTTCCCTCGTCGAAGCAGGCATTGAGATTGCGTTTTTCCCGAACGATCTGATGCAAGAGCTGCTTGTTCTCAACAAACAATGGTCTGACTCGCGTAGATCGAAACAAGGTGTCCCACCACCCAACGACACTGCTCCCCTTGCGAATGTTTCTTACTATAAGCCGGGAACTTCCATGGCGGACAACACTCACATGTTTGCTCGTCCGCCGAAGGAAGCTGGTGGTTTCTTCACCGTTGAAGATGGTGTTAGGAATGTTTTGGCTTACGGTCGAACGCTCGAAGAAATCGCCATTGAGTGGCACCGAATTGACGACCAAAAAGTAATCGTAGAAAAGTTGATTCGTCAAAGTTACGGCAGCAGCAATCGCCTTTTCAGCTTTATCTAGCTGAACGAATGAAGGTGGCAGAACAAATCGGAATTGCTTTACTCGCTGTGGCGATGCCGGGTGCCCCAGACGAGCGTCTTTTGCTCGTCTGGGAAGTGTGGTCCAAGTGTGCAGCACAACCCCCTGATTGAAACTGGAAATCAGAAAACTTATCCCCGGCAAGCTGCGCTTGTCTGGGACAGCAGTACTTTGTCACCGCCGCTGGATTTTCTCTTGACAAAACGTATTCCACTTGTTATGATTGCATCAATGTTGTTCACAAATAGCTAAGTTATTGCGGCTCAAGATTTTGCCTTTAACTCCTTTCTTATCATGGTCCCCGGGGAAGGGTATGTCGCAAGTTGATGATTCTGTTAGGGGTGGGGGGAGGGGGAGGGGATGGCTACAAAGTAAACTACTGCGGTCGTGCCCGGGTTGAACACTCGGAAAGCGGGGTAATCCGCTATCGGCAAGCTCTACTTTTTTCTGCGCTTTTTCTTGCGCGACTTCTTGCGCTTGGCAAGCTCCTCTTCGGAATAGAGACTGCCGCGGCAATTGCGGGCGCGGCAGAGGCAAGGCGAGTCGCCATCGCCATCATAGAGGCTGTAATCGTAAGTGAGCTCTTCCCCGGCGCGGATGTTGCGCGCGGCGATGATCCACACCCGCCCGCGGATCTCGTCGGTTTCGCAGTTGCCGTCGCAGGAATGGTTGATCAGGGCGGCGATGCCGTTGCCGTCGATGATGTGTTTGCCGTCCGAGAGGCCGAACAGGTAGGTGATCTCGTGGCCGTCGTAGCGGCGGTCGGCTTCCGCGATGGTGATGCGCTCGCCGGTGTACTCGACGATGCGCGTGCCCTTGCGGATGGGAGTGGTGGTGTAACAGCCTTCACGGTGAATCGGCGAAGAGCGGATCTGCAGATCCCATGGCGGATTTCTAGAGCTGGCAGTTGTGCGTCAGGACGTGGGCTTCGATGCGCGCGGAACTTTTTGCCAGGCGACGTAGCAGGTAGGCTTCGAAATCGCCGCGCTGCACCTGGGCGGAGGCGATCCGGGGCTGGCCGGATTTCACGACTGCGTATTCGCGGGCGCGGCGCCGGCGCAGGGCGAGCTCCTTAAAGAGAACCGTAGCTTCCTGGCGCATGGCCGCGAGTGCAGTGCATTCCATGGGCGAATTATAACCCGGACAGCGCGGAGCCGCGCCAATCGCTCGATACCACATCGGGGAAAGAAAGTAATCAGCGAAAAGTACGCAAGTCACAACGGGCGATCACCGGGCCTACAGCTTGCTCCGCAACAGGCTGATGATGTCGTCGGCGGTAATGACGCCGGTCAGCCGGCCCTCGCCGTCCACCACCGGCAGCATCAGCAGGTTGTATTTGTCGAAGAGTTCCGCCACTTCTTTTTCCCTGGCGCCGGCAAGACAGGAAATGGGCGGCCCAGGGGCCAGGGTTGCCAAGTGCGTGTCGGCGGACGAAAGCACCAGGCTGGCCAGCGGGACCGCACCCACCAGCCTGTTATCCTGGTCCACGAGGAAGATGGTGCTTACGCTCTCGATGCCGCCTTCGAACTTACGCAGTGCTTCGATGGCGTCGTTCACGGTGGCGGTGGGCGGAAGCGCCAGGTAATCGGTGGTCATGCGCCCGGCGGCGGTGTCTTCCCGGAACTCCAGCAGCTCGGAAATTTCCTCGCTGGCTTCGGGCTCCATCTCTTCGAGAATCTCGTCTGAGCGCTCTTTGGGCAGGTCGGCAAGCAGGTCGGCGGCCGCATCCGGTTGCATCTCTTCGACGATGTCGGCAGCGCGGTCGGAATCGAGCGATTCGACGATGGAGACCTGCAGCTTGGGATCGACCTCCGCCAGCGCGTCGGCGGCCACGCCCTCGTCCAGGGTCTCGAAGACAGCTTCGCGCTCGGCCGGGGCCAGGTCTTCCACGATGTCGGCGATATCCGCGGGATGCAACCTGGACAGCCGCGCGTGCTCGATCTTCAGCTTGACCCGCCGCGCCGGGTCGGTTTCGATCAAGTCCACGAATTCCCAGGGGATGACGCGCGGCGCGAGCTTCTGAGTAAGCGCATGCAGCGCCACGGCGGGCACAATGCCCTTCAGCAGACGGCGCACCGCCCCCCGCGCGCCCACGTCTACTTCGCCGACCTTGAGCACGGTGTGATGATTGGTTTGCTCCTGGTGGAAGTCGACGTCGTTTACCCGCACCACCTTGCGTCCGTGCACGTCGATGATCTGCTGGTCGAGCAGGTCGCGTCCCAACAGCAGCATGCCTTCGGAGCTGAGGAAAGGCGCCCAGTCTTTCGCGAGGACGCTGCTGCGCACGGCCTTGCTCGAGATTTCCATCAGCCGCTCCGGCGGCAGCAGCCGGTCGCCTTCGCGGGTCTTGACGATCAGCCCGCAGACCCGCGCGGGATCGGCCTGCGGGCACACCGCCACCTCGCGCACCCGGCCCTGCGAACGCCCTTCCGGGTCGAACACCGGGGCCCCCAGCAATTCCGAAAGCGCGATCGACGCCATGGTCTCGCAGAATACCGGAGACGGCAGGCTGAATCCAGCGCCTGTCCCGCAACAACTCGCAGTTGACATTTCCCAGTGCGGCATTCAAACTGTCGCATCCTAGGGGCGGACTGGCAGTCTCTTCCGCGCCCATGCTGGTATAAATAACTTGAAGATGACCGCCAATAGGGTCTCTTATACCCTCGATTCGTCGCTGCAGAGCGTGAACATGGCCGAGGAAACGGCGCAGCTTCTTGCCGCCAAGGCGGGCTTTGATGAAGACAACTGTCTGAGAATTTCCATGGCGGTGCGGGAAGCGGCCGTCAACGCCGTGCTCCACGGTAACGCCTATGACCCCAAGAAGAAGGTGACCATTGCCTTTGAGAACACCGGCCAGGCCCTGGTGATCACCATTACCGACCAGGGCAAGGGTCTGCACCTCAGCCAGGTGCCCGATCCAACCACACCGGAAAACCTTCTCAAGCAGTCGGGTCGGGGTATTTTCCTCATGCGGTCCTTTATGGATGAGGTCCGCGTACGGCTGCTCGCACCGGGGACGGAAGTCACGCTGGTCAAGAATGTCAGCGGCTCGGCCGCTCATCATAAGGAGGCTTCAAAGTGAGCATGAAATCCAGTACCCGGCAGGTGAATGGCATCACCATCGTCGACCTGAGCGGGCGCATTACTCTGGGAGAAGGCAGCGTGCTGTTGCGCGACATGGTGCGCGACCTGGTCACCAAAGGTCAGCGCAAGATCCTGCTCAACCTGGGCGACGTTACCTATATTGACAGCTCGGGCATCGGCGAACTGGTGAGCGCCTTCACCACCGTGCGCAACCAGGGCGGCGACCTCAAGCTCCTCAACCTGACCAAAAAGGTCCACGACCTGCTGCAGATCACCAAGCTCTACACCGTCTTCGACGTCAAGGACGACGAGGCCGCGGCAGTGGCCGCGTTTAAATAGACTCGACCGGCGAGCGCTGCGTGCTGTTGGCGGCGACGCTCGCCGGACCCGGACGGCTTTTTCCATGCGCATTCCCCGCCTCGAAAAATCTCAGGTTGACGCCGCCACCGGCGAGATCTTCGACCAGGTCGAACGCGAGCGCGGCAAGGTTCCCAACATGTTCCGCACGGTGGCCCACCGGCCGGAGATCCTGCGTACCCTCGTCGCACACTGGCGCGCCGTTCTCAACACCGGCACTGTCCCACTCAAGCTCAAAGAACTCGTCATTGTTCGCACCTCTCAGATCAACGGCTGCGATTATTGACTGGCGTCGCACACCGCCTGGGCCAGGCGAGAGGGCTGGAGTGAAGACCAACTCCAGAACCTGGTCGATTTCGAACAGCGCTCCGATTTCACCGCGGCGGAAAAGGCGGCGCTGCGCCTGGCCGAGCACATGACGCGCGACGCGCACTCGGTGGACGACGAACTCTGGGCCGAACTCCGTCGCCACTATGACGACGGCCAGATCATCGAACTCGCCGCCGCCATTGGCATGTTCAACTACTTCAACCGCTTCAACGACGCCCTGCGGATGGAGATCACGAAGTAAAGCAATGCCTTTTGTCCCTGAGACGAAGGACCTCTACCATCACCGTCTCCGCGCTCCTATACTCTCCGGCCCATGCGCCTGCTTTGGTTGGTTACCCTCGCCGTCTATTCCTCGGCCGCCTGCCTTCCCATGGAGGAAGCCGCCAGGCACGTCGGTGAGACGGCCTGCGTTCACGGGAAGATACTCAGCGTCTCGGCTACGCCGGGCGGCACCCACTTGCTGCAATTTTGCGGGGAGGGCCGCGAGTGTGGTTTCTCCGCGGTAATCTTCGCCAAGGACCTGCGCCAGGTGGGCGACGTGCGCTGGCTCGCCGGCAGGGAAGTAGACATCCAGGGGCAGATACGCCTCTACCAGGGCCATCCCGAGGTCATTGTGCGCGATTCGCGCCAGCTCAAAGGAGAAGCCGCCAAGCTGCCGGCCGCCCCCAAAGCCTATGACGTTGCCAAGCGCGGCAAGTTCAGTCCGGGCCAGCGCCCCACCCACAAAGACAAGACTCCAAAAGCCAAATACCCACGCGGCGGCACACAAACCGTTCCCGAGGTCGCGCCGGAACCGGAATAGTTTCTTCAAAAATTCACATTAGCCTTGTTCCAATTTCGGAACAAACGCAAGAAACCTTTGCATGGCCCACGATTGGATGTACTCTCGTGGAACGACGGTCCTCGGGGCCTCCTGGCAGAGAATCTTCGGGCTCCACCAGCAACCATTAACCGAAAACAGTCCATTTGGCCAATCTGGCCTATGCCCGTTCCCCCGGGCAGAAAGGATGCAATGCCTTCCCCAAAGAACCACATCCCCCTGCCAAATAGTGACCGCAGTCCCATGATGAACGCCAGGGAAGTCGGTCCCGCCAATTCCAATGAACGCCTGGAAGTAACGCTTCGGCTCAAATCGCGGACCGGCACAACGCCGGCACTGAGCATGGAAACATACAACCAGGCTCCGCAACAGCGCGCGATCCTGACACGAGAAAAATTCGAAACCATGCATGGCGCCGACCCCGCGGACATCTCGAAGATTGAGGCGTTTGCCAAAGAGTATGGATTGAGCGTCGTGGAAACGAGTCCGGCCCGGCGAACCGTCGTATTGTCCGGAACGGTCGAGGCATTCAGCAATGCCTTTCAGGTTCGCCTGATGCAGTACGAGCACCCGAATGGGACCTACCGCGGCCGTACCGGTCAAGTGCACATCCCCGCCGATCTGGCCAACGTCATCGAGGGAGTCTTCGGACTCGACAACCGTCCGCAAGCCAAACCGCACTTTCGCCGCCGCAAGCCGCAACCCGGCATGCAGGCTCACGCGACGGGTGGGTCGTTCACGCCGGTTCAGTTGGCCAGCCTCTACGATTTCCCCGCCGGCACCGGAGCGGGCGAATGCATCGCTTTGATCGAACTCGGGGGCGGATATCGCACGAGTGATCTCACGGCTTATTTCCAGGAGCTCAAGGTCAGCCCGGCGCCGAAGGTCTCAGCGGTATCGGTGGATCATGGCAAGAATCACGCCACCGGCGATGCCAACGGACCTGACGGCGAGGTCATGCTCGATATTGAGGTGGCGGGGGCAATCGCGCCGGGAGCAAAGATCGTCGTTTATTTTGCTCCCAATACGGACGCGGGATTTCTGGACGCCGTGACCACCGCCATTCATGACAAACAGAACAAGCCATCGGTGGTGTCCATCAGTTGGGGTGGACCGGAATCGTCCTGGACGCAGCAGGCGATTACCGCCTTCGACGAGGCATTCCAGTCCGCCGCCGCGATGGGCGTCACCATCTGCTGCGCTGCCGGAGACGATGGTTCGACCGACGGCGTGCAGGATAACCTCAATCATGTGGACTTCCCGGCATCCAGCCCGCACGCGCTGGCGTGCGGCGGCACCAAATTGATGGCCACGGGCACGAACATAACCAGCGAAGTGGTCTGGAACGAACTCGCAGCCAATGAGGGCGCAACCGGTGGCGGCATCAGCGATGCCTTCGGCCTGCCGTCCTACCAGTCTGCGGCTGGAGTTCCGACGTTGGCTAACCCGAAGCACAACGCCGGGAGAGGCGTGCCGGATGTTTCCGGCGATGCCGACCCCACCACTGGTTATGTGACCCGGGTTGACGGCCAAGCGGACGTGATCGGCGGCACCAGCGCCGTGGCGCCGCTATGGGCCGGATTGATCGCCCGCATCAACCAGAAACTGGGCAGTCCTGTGGGCTTCCTCAACCCATTGCTGTATGCAAAAGCGGCGGCCGCCGGAGGCTTCCGTGACATCACCTCCGGGAACAACGCTGCCTATACCGCCCGCACCGGGTGGGATGCTTGTACCGGACTCGGATCTCCGGTAGGAACCAAGATCGCATCCTCTCTAACCGGACAAGCCACAACCACTGGACAAGCCGCCAAGGCAGTCAGGACCGCCTAGCGTGGTGTTCCGAATGTCGTGAAATCGCGCGCAGGAAGCAGGGGCTGGAGGACAGGAACTTCGTCCTCGGCTTCTGCTTCCTGCCTCCTGCGTCCTGCTCCCTACTTCCCACTCCTTACTCGCTGCTGCCTCGTCGCAGTTCCTCCAACGAATACTTGGTTCCGCGCCAGATCACGCCACCGTGCCAGAGCGTCGCCGCCACCGACCGCGCCAAGGCGTAGATCATGATCAAGCTGTTCACCGGATGCAGCAAGGCATAGGCGGGAGAGATGCGCGCAATGCCGTACAAGCCGATATAGAGCGCCCCGATGGAGACGATGGCGATCGCGAACCCCGCCTTCGCCCACCCGGGCGCGAGCCACACACCCAGAAACGGAAAAAGGTTGAGGACCACCAGCAAGAGGCACGCGCCTAGAGCGCGCGTCCAGCGATAATCGAGGACCGCAAACAAGTTCTTGGTCAGATTGCGCACGATGCCCAGCGCGCCGCGTCCCCAGTGCAACTCCAGCAGTCCGGGACCTAGCACATTGTCCTGCTTGAACCCGGTCGATTTGATCAAGTCGCCCAGTTTGACGTCATCCACGATCGCCAGGCGCAGGGCGCGGAACGTCCCGATCTCTTCGTATGCCTGGCGACGCACCAGGTTGAACGCTCCCAGACCCATCGAGTCTCTGGCCTTGGGGTCGGAGACCTTCCATGGCCGATGGCCAAAGAGAAAGAGCATGTGAAAGTTCGCAATCACCATGCTCTCGCCTGGCGTCTTGAGGGCGTGGGTGGGGAACAGCACCAGGTGGTCGGCCTTAACTTCCTGCGCATAGGCGAGAGCCCGGCGCAGCGCATCGGCGCGCAGTTTCACATCCGCGTCGGTAAACAAAAGCCAGTCTCCGGTGGCTCGTTGCGCTGCGGACCACATGGCATGGGTTTTGCCCAGCCAGCCGGCGGGTAGCTCGCGGATGTGGATCACCTCGAAGCGCAACTGGGGGCGACCCGCAATTGCGTCGCTTGCCGCGCGATCCATGATTTCGCCGGTAGCGTCGCCCGAGCGGTCGTCCACCGCGATGATTTCAAGATTCTCGTAATCCTGCGCGGCAAACGAGGCGAGCGCCGCGCCGACGTGTTCCTGCTCATCGCGAGCCGGCACCACGATGCTCACGCGCGCCATGAGCGCGGGCCGTCGGTCCCACTCCGGGCGGGTGATGTCAGCGACGTGTTTCATGCCACGGGCGGCGTCCTGCACGCGATCCAGCCACACCGCGGCCAGCGCCACGCCGAGCAACCACCAGAAAATATGCATCAGGATTCGGCCCCCACAGCGTGGAGCCGCGGAGCATAGCGCATGCCGTAGAACAGCACTGCGGCGGAAAGCGCCGTGGCCACGACGGCGGCAATGAACGCCGAGGGCAGCGAGCTGCGGTCCGAAATATAGCCCATCAGCGGCGGCGAAAAGGCGTCGCCCAGCATGTGGATCACGATCAGGTTCACGCCGATGGCGCTGGAGCGAACGGTCGCGCTCACCGAATTCACCACCGCGGCATTCAGTGGCCCCGTGCTCACCAGCAGCAAAAATTCCGCGGCCACGATGCCCGGCATCATGGGACGTCCGGCGACATAGAGCGCCACGATCATCGCCGGAATACCCAGTGCCATGCCCGCGCCGGACACCAGGTAGTACGCAGAGTCGGTCTTGCGCAGCAGACGATCGCCCAGCCATCCGCCAAACAGTGTGGCCACGATGCCGTTAGCGCCGATGCTCAGGCCCAGCAGCAGATTTGCGTGATCCAGCGACATGCCCCGGTACTGCGACAAGAACTTCGGCAGGAAGACGGAAATTCCACCCAGGGCGAAGGTCATCATGGCCATGCCAAGCGTGGCGGTCCAGAAGGCGCCGTTGTGCGCCAGCCCGCGTAGCGTGGCGCGATCGGGCGTGGCCGTGAGGTGGTCGCTCGATCCGCGCTCCGGCTCAGGCAATAGCAGGAAGACGAGCGCTAACAGGAACCCCGGCGCCGCTGCCACGTAGAAGGGCGCGCGCCATCCGTAGCGGTGGCCGAGCGAGCCGCCGAGGATGTATCCCATCGCCGTGCCCACCGGAATTGCCAGATAGAAGATGGAAAGCATGCGTCCGCGGCGCTCTTCCGGGAACAGGTCGGCGAGCAGCGCCGGGGCGATGGTGGCGTAGCTCGATTCGCCGATCGCCACCACGGTGTGCCGGATCAGCAGCGTGTGGTAGTCGTGCGCGACGGCGGTCAGCAGCGTGGCGCCGCTCCACAGAAAAACGCCGGTGAAGAGGATCCAGCGGCGCGAGTAGCGGTCGGCGGCCATGCCAATGAAGGGCGCCACCGCCATATAGAAAACGAAGAAAAATGTCGTCAGCAGGCCGTATTGCGTGTCGCTGAACTTGAACTCCGCCTGCACCAGCGGCTGCACCGCGAACAGCACCGAGCGGTCGATGTAGTTGACGAAGTTGATCGCCGTCAGCAGCGCCAGCGCGGCTAGAGGATAGGTTTTGCGCGCCATCGGGTCGGGCGACTATAGCATGGTCAGAATCCGCCACAGAGACACAGAGACACGGAGAACAAAAGAGATTTGATCAATCTCTGTGTCTCTGTGTCTCTGCGGCTAAGCCTTGTTCCTTCGCGCGTAAAGCTTCTTCAGCTCCTGCACATGCCCGCGGTGCAGCGCCGAGTGGCGCAGTTCTTCGGCGATCTCGTCCAGCACCCGGCTCTTTGCCTTCCAGGGAAAATCTATTTCCTCGGAGAAACGCGCCGGCGGGAGCGAAGCAATCTCCGAGTTGGTGAGGCTTCGCACCCGATCGGCAAACTGGACATTCTCGGTGACGGTGAACCTGGGCTCATACCACACGCCTGGATTGACCACCAGCTTCTTCACTACGGGATCGGTTTCCCACCCCAGGCAATAGAGTTGTTCTTCGTTCGGCTGGCGGCCGATCAGCACGTGCACCAGAGCGTAGCGCCACTCGATGATGTGCCGCACGTGCCAGCCGGCGGAGTGCACGTTCGGGTCCGGCTGCCAGGCCAGGGCCTCGGGCGTGAGCTGCACGAACTCGTGCAGCAAGCGGTCCCACTCGTCATCGATATGTTGGAGCACGAAGCGCAGCAGGTCGTTCATTTTTCTTTCCTCGTTGACGGGCCATTCCGGGGGAAGGGAAGGGCGGGATCTTTCGTGTCCGGACGCGGCCACCGCGCTTCCACGACCGTGCCGATCCCGCCGCGCGGCCGGAAATCGCCCCGCACCAGCGCCCACACCGGACGCGCTGCCCGCACCACGTCCTCCAGCACACGGTTCACTATGTTTTCCTGGAAAATTCCGAGCTCGCGATAGCCGAGCAGGTATTCCTTGTACGACTTCAATTCCAGACAGTGGCGGTCCGGCATGTAGCGCAGCGTGAGCACGCCGAAATCGGGCAGCCCCGTCTTAGGGCACACGGCGGTAAATTCGGGCGCGTCAATCACGATCTCGTATCCCGGGAACTGGTTGGGCCAGGTCTCGATTTCAGGCAGGCGCGCGTTCAGCCCGGAGCGCGCATGCTCCGGAGTGTAGGAGGGCTTCTTCGGCATGCGGTCATTCTAGAGTACCCACGAGATCAGGTGCGAACGATCGCGCTTCGCTGCTCCGGCAAACACCCCACGCGCTACGCTGCTGCAATCTCGTCCACATCCTTGGGCGGCTCTTTGGGGAACACTTTGTGCGGAGGCGGCTTCTTCAGGACCAGCTTGCCCTGGTGGGTCACCTGGATAGCTTCGGAATTGATCTCACCGCCGAGCAAGATGGCGAATCCCGACCAATAGAGCCACACCATCAGCGCAATCCCAGCGCCCAGCGTACCGTAGGTCTTGTTGAAGTGGGCGAAGTGCCGGAAGTAAATCCCCAGGCCAAACGACAGGGCCATCCATGCGCCCACGGCAACGAATGCGCCGGGCAGCGATTGTTTGAAGCTCTGCTTGACGTTGGGCAGGAGGAAATACATGAGCTCGACCGCCAGCACGGTGAATGCGATGGCCACGGTCCAGCGGATAGCCGGCCACGCGATGCCGAATTGCAGTCCTACTCCCCTACCGATGAGCCAATCGCCGAAGCGCGGTCCAACCAGGATTACCGCCAGCGCCACCACCGTCAGCAGCCCCACCACGACCGCCATGCCCATCGCCAGGACGCGCTGCTCCCACCATGAGCGAGTCTCGGGCACATCATAGGCAACGTCCAACGCCTCGATCAGGGCTGCGAACCCGCTCGACACCGTCCACACGCCGCCCAGAAGCCCCACGGAGAGCAGCGCACCCTTCCTCGGTGTGATTACATCGCTGACGATTGCCCACACCAGCCCCATGCCCTCGTGCGGGACCACAAGGGCTGCGGCCCTCAGAATTCGATCAAATAAGTCGCCCGGCAGGTACGCCAGCACCGTGGCCGCCACTATCAGCGTGGGGAACAACGCCATCACAAAGTAGTAGGAAAGCCCTGCCGCCATGACCAGCGTGTGATTGTTTTGTACGTCGGCCACGGTACGCACCAGGGTCTCCTTGGTTGTCCGGATGTGCATGACCCATAGGACAGCTCAAATCGGAGCCAGGTTGCGCGCGAACCCACAGCGGTTTTCTGCTGCCAAATCTTTGATGAAGATAGGCCATTCCAACACCTCGGCGCATCTAATCACTGACTACACCGATCCAGGAACCGAGGTTGCCAACCCGTCTTCCGGGCAGCCGATTTGTGTGCGCCGAGGTAACATTTGTGGAGAGCGCGGACTATACTGGTTATTGGAGTCGTAGTCGTTCACGAAGGCAGGGCATTTTGGACTCCATGCATAGCAAGCGGTTGATGTTGATCCTGGCGGGGACGGCGGTAGCGGTCATCCTCCTGGCGGCGTTCGCTTCCCTGCGCGGGAATGAGGTCCCCGTGCGGGCGGACCATGTGCTGCGGGAAACCATCTCGAATGCCATCGCCACCAACGGTAAGGTGCGGCCGGTGGAAGATTTCGAGGCGCACGCTCCCGCGGCCGCAACCGTGCGCCGCGTGCTGGCGCATCAAGGCGATCACGTTCAGGCCGGGCAGTTGCTTCTGCAGCTTGATGACAGCGAGGCCCGTGCGCGGGCGGCCAAAGGCCTGGCCAGTCTGAAGGCCGCACAGGCCGACTTGCACTCCATCCAGACCGGCGGCAGCCATGAAGAGGTTCTCATTACCCAGTCCGAGCTGGTAAAGGCCCGCTCCGAGCGGGACGCGGCCAAGCGCAACCTGGAGACCTTGCAACAACTGCAGCAGCAAGGCGCCGCATCGCCCGCCGAGGTCGAGGAGGCGCGCACCCGCCTCAAGCTCGCTCAGGCCACGGTCAGCTTCCTGGAGCAGAAAGAGACCGACCGTTACTCGCACCCGGAGATCGCCAAGGTCAAAGCCGAGCAGGAGGAAGCCCGGGCCGCCTATCGAGCCGCCGAGGACACTCTGCGTGGCTCCAGCGTGCGCGCTCCGCGCAGCGGCATCGTGTACTCGCTGCCCGTGCGGGTGGGCTCGTATGTAAATCCCGGCGACCTGCTGGTGCAAGTGGCCGACCTGCGCAGCGTGCAGGTGGTAGGCTACGTCGATGAGCCGGAGATTGGCCGCCTGGCCTCCGGACAGAAAGTCACGGTCACCTGGGACGCGCTGCCCGGCCGCATTTGGCAGGGAACCATCACCCGCGTTCCCAGCACTGTTTTCCAACTCGGTACCCGCAATGTCGGAGAGATTGCATGCACCGTCGATAACGGCGATCTGCGGTTGCTGCCCAACATCAATGTCAACGTCATCGTTACCACCGCCCAGCACGACCATGTCTTGACCGTGCCTCGCGAAGCCATCCGTCAGGAAAACGGCCAGCAGTACGCCTATGAAGTCGTTAACGGAGAATTGAAGCGCCGTTTGGTCAGTACGGGGCTTTCGAACGCCACGCGTACCGAGATCATCAGCGGCCTTTCCGACAACACCTGGGTCGCAGTCAACTCCCTGGATGGTCATCCTCTGGCCGACAACCTGGCCGTGCGGGTGGTGCAGCACTGATCATGGGTCGCGGGCTCCCTGTTTTCCTTGGGCTATTTACATTGCTGGCGGGGATCGCCGCCGCCGCGGATCCTGCCTCTCCCGCCGAGTTGCTTTCCGCAGGTAGGGTTGACGACGCCCTCCGCGTTCTCAAGGATCAGGTGCACGCCGCGCCAGACGCCCAGGCCTATAACCTGCTCACTCGCACTTATTTCTACATGGGACGCTGGGATGACGCGGCTGCCGCCGCCGAGCGCGCCGCCACACTCCAGCCCGCCAGCAGTGATTATCAACTCTGGCTGGCTCGCGCCGTGGGCGAGAAGGCCGCGCACTCCAGCTTCGTGACCGCCGTGCGCATGGTTCCGAAGATCCGCGGGGCCTTTGAGCACGCCGTGCAGCTCAACAGCTCCAATTCAGCGGCGCGCACCGACCTGGCCGAGTTCTACATGGAAGCTCCGGCGTTTCTTGGCGGCGGCAAGGACAAAGCTTTGGCGCAAGCCGAGGCGCTGAGCTCGCTGGATGCCGGTGCATCCCATTGGGTGAAGGCACGGCTCGCCGAGCGCGCCAAGCAATTCGAAACGGCGGAGCAGGAGTATCGCGCCGCTGTCACCGCTAGCCCGCACGCCGGCAGCCGCTGGCTCGATCTGGCCGGGTTCTACCGCAGCCGCGGACGCCTCGACCAGATGGAAGATACCGTCAACCAGGCTGTCTCGCGAGATGCCGCCGGCACCGTGCCCTATGAGGCCGCCATGCTGCTGTTCCAGGCCGGCAGGAATTTTCCCGGGGCCATCACCTTGCTGCAGAAATACCTCGCCGGCGCCCCTCAACCTGAAGCCGCGCCCGCCTACCTGGCGCACTATCTGCTGGGGCAAATCCTGGAAAAGCAGGGAGACCTGCAATCTGCCGCGGGCGAATATCGCGCCGCAATCGCCCTCGCCGGCGAGTTCGACAAAGCGCACAGCGCGCTGCAGCGTGTGGGCCGGTGAAGTACCAAGTACCCAGTACCCAGTACCAAGCGGTCTCAAAGAGTCGAGCACGCAGGACGACTCGACTTGGTACTGGGTACTTGGTACTGGGTACTCTAGTGGGCGGCTACGGCCGCCCACTGGCAAGAAGCTAGCGCTGCGTGCGAGGGCGCAACTGCGGCGAGGTGGGGGAGGAACCAGCAGCCGCTGCGGTCGCTCCGGAATCGTCGTGATCGGCCAGGCCACTCAGGGCCGGCAAGTCGCTGGCCTTGTATTTCGCGGTGCTGATGTAGCCGTGGATGTGGTCCTTGCCTACTTGGTTGATCACCAATTCCACCGGCTGCTTGCTCTGCGATGTATAGAACGATACCGGCTCAAACTGATTGACGTGCTTCTTCGTGAGCTGAGCATCATCCACCAATAACTCCAAGTCTGCATAAGCATGCTTACCGTTGGCCTTGCGCAAGCTCACGCTGATGGGGCCTTCGCGCGTGAACTGCTTCGAGCGGTTGAGGTCGAACTCGTAGTAGTTGCGCTCACCCTTGCGGGCCAGGGCTACCAGTTCTTCGTGAGTGCGGGCGATGGACCCCGAGAGCTCGGTCTTGGTGCTGGCCAGATCCGATTGCGCGGCTTCGATGGCCTTCTGATGTTCCGCGAGCTGGCTCTGCACCTGCTTCCATCGCGGGTCATCAACTTTGCGGCGAGCAACCGCGTCCGTCCCGTGATGCTGGCTGGCGGTCCGCTGCGCGGCCCGGGCCGCTTCCGCCGCCTGCTGCTCCTGGCTCAGTTGCGCCAGCTTGGTGGTAACGTCCTGCAATTGGCTGCGCGTCTGATCTAGCGCTGTGTTCATGGCCGCATTCTGGCTGGCAAGCTGCTTGGCCACTCCGCGTTCATGCATGACGACGCCGAGGCTCAAGACCGCCACGCACACCAGCACTACCAGCACAATGCCCCACGCGCCGAACGGCGAATGGGGTTCGGAATGCGATACCGCTTGCGGAACTTTTTCTTCTTCCATGGGAGACCTCTTTCGGCTGCTTTATTCAGCAACCCGTGTGCCAGCGGCAAAGTTTCGCTAAGTAGCTGAAAAAACATAGTGAAGTTCAGGAAGAATATGGGGGTTAGTTGCCGTCGCCGTGGAATAGCTGACACAACGTGGAAAGAAATGCACGCGGATAAGCCAGCCTCGCGTACCGTCAGGCATAATCGGCAAGGCATCCAATCAGCGGCGCGAGGGCCGAGGCGCCGGCAGCCCAGGTCCTTCATGGTGAACGAATGATATTCACTGCAAGTTGGCTGAGCCACTCCATCGCAGTCGTGATACTACCCAAGTTTGGCTTCATTCCGGACGCGTGGGTGGGCTACCTGATCGCCAGCCTGGTGGCAGTAGCGGTGGCGCTGCTGCTGCACCATCTCTTCTACTTCGTCAGCTTCCGGATCGCGCGCCGCAGGCCGGGCGCCATCGACGATTCGGCGCTGAAACACAGCGTGCGACCCACGCGGCTGCTGCTGCCGCTGCTGGCGGCGATGTCGGTGGTGCGCGCCTCGTCGATCCCGAAAGAATTCATCAGCATCATCAGCCACGTGCTAGGGCTGGCCATCATCGCCTGCATCGGCTGGCTGCTGATCGACTTGCTGAACGTCCTCCGCGACGTCGCTGCCAAACGCTACGACCTAACGTTGTCGGACAACGAATCCGCCCGCCGCATGTTCACGCAGATCTCGGTGCTGCAGCGCGTGATGGTGGTGGTGATCGTTGTCCTGACCGTCGCCTTCATGCTCATGACCTTCGAGCCGGTGCGGCACTTCGGCGAAACCATGGCCGCTTCGGCGGGGCTGATCGGCATCGTCGGAGGCCTGGCCGCTCGGTCGACCATTTCAGGATTGATCGCCGGCATCCAGATCGCGATTACGCAACCTATACGGCTGGACGACGTGGTCATCGTGGAAGGCGAATGGGGGCGCATCGAGGAAATCACCACTACGTTCGTGGTGGTGCGCATCTGGGACCAGCGGCGCATGATCGTGCCCCTGACTTACTTCATCGAAAAGCCCTTTCAGAACTGGACCCGCCGCAGCGCCGACATCATGGGAACGGTCTTCCTCTACGTCGATTACACACTGCCCGTGGACGAGGTTCGGCAGGAGCTGCAGCGCATCGCCAAGAGATCTGATTTATGGGACGGCAAGGTCTGCGTTCTCCAGGTGACGAACACCACCGACCGCTCCATGGAGCTGCGCTGCCTGGTGAGTTCCGTTGACTCAAGCAAGAACTACGACTTGCGCTGCCTGGTGCGCGAACAACTCATCGCCTACCTGCAGAAGAATTATCCCGACAGGCTGCCGCGGGTGCGGGCCGAGTTGCGGCAGGTGGGCGTGGCGGAAGACGGCGCACATCCTGGCGACTGATCGTGACAGCCCGCGAGCGGCGCCACGAAACTGGGGCCGCTCGCGGACCGAATGCGGGGAACTATTTGTACGTGGCGTTGGTGCGAACCAGATAATCACGGTGCGCAGTGTAGTCAACCATGGAACCGAATGCCGGACCACTCAGCGGGTTCTCCTTCAGCCGCTCCCGCAGCGCCGCGTTGACCTTATCCAGGGCTTCCGCGTTCGCCGCGAGGTAAAAAATCCAGAACGCGCCCGGCGCTTCGGTGTGGATGGCTTCGGTGTCGACTTCGTACTCGTGAATCGTGCCGTCGGCGAGCAGTTTCTCAAAAAATGGCACGAGCAGGCCCTTGCTGAGCGTCTCCACCGCGTCGTTCGGCGCATCCGCCTTTAATTTGTAGTACGACCCGTGCGTGTACGCGTCCTTCCAAGACCCATGATGCCAGTTGTAATGCCGACTGACGTAAAGCCCGTCCCAGTGTTTGGTGGCATTAGCCAGCACCGGAGAAGTGTTACTGCTAGACTTGTAGAACTGCTCCAGCACATTGAGTATCCCGGCCATGGACATGGCTGACCACCACTCGTCGTGGGTTTGCTGGTCAGGCTGGTGAACCAGATTAATGTCGTGGCCATATCCCACAATTGTCCCGTTGGCAATGGCCTTATCCAGGATCTCCTTGTCAGCCGCTTCTCCCTTTGCCATCTCCGCCCACTGCCCGCGGGGGATGTTCCAGAAGCCGACGTACGAGTACATCGGCGGTTTTTCTTTCATCTCGGACATCTGCGCGCGTGCGGGCGCCGCCGCTGCGGCGAACATCGCCACCGCGCACAACATAGCAACAACTCTCCACAACTTTCCGTTCATGATTTCCTTCCTCATGTAAGTTTAGACCAGCCTTCGAATTGTTGGAGTTTTGGGCCGCCGAAGTGTACACGAACCCTCGCGCCGGAACCAGAAGTTTGCAGCATTCACGCGTGTTTATCCGTGTACTCCCACCGATTGACATTGGCCTGCCTGCGGAGTAAGGTTGCGCCGCTTTTCAGCAAATCCTGCAAAACATGTGGAGAGCAACATGCGAGTACGACTAGCGTTGTTTGCGGTGGCGGTGTGCCTGTTCCTCGCCCCAATCCTCTCGGCCCAGGATGCGGCCAAGGTTGATCCGAAGCATTACACGGTGGTCAGCGAGAACGAGCAGGTACGCATACTGAGGGTCCACTATGGCGCGCATGAGAAATCAGTGATGCACAGTCATCCCAACAGTGTGGCCGTGTTCCTCACCGACGGCACAATTCATTTCACTATCCCCGGCGGAAAGACCGTTGACGAGAAGGTTAAGGCAGGCGACACACGCTACGTCCCCGCCCAAACTCACTTGCCGGAAGACCAAACCGACAAGCCTTTCGACGTGATCGTAATAGAACTGAAAGGCAAGGGTGGCGCCGCCAAGGTTGCGAGTGCCAAGCCGGTCGCAATCACAGATAACAAGTAGGCCCCTCAGGGGATGACAGTCCAAGGCCGCCTCGGCAGCCCTTTGTTGCTGGAGAAAAGTCTAGTCGCGGCCTGGTGGCAGGCGTATAGTGGCCCGCTGTCAGCTTCTCAACAGGGAGGAAAGTTATGCGAAAGCCAGTATTGGTGCTGGGCCTGGTGTGCCTGTGCGCCACAGTGGCCCTGGCGCAGGGCAAGGTGGCAAACGGATGGGCGTGCGGAAAACCGGCCATGGCCAATAGCATCGAGACCGGAGATCAGCCCAACCATGCCTACGCGATTGACCAGATCAAGTGCACCTCCACCAAGGGGGAAATCGGAGGCGTGAAAGAGAAAGAGGGTACCGGGACGGAGTTCGCCGAAGTTACCGGCAACAGCTCCAAGGGCCACGGCATTTTCGTGGAGACCATGGCCAACGGAGACAAGATCAACTACACCTTACAGACCACCGTCACCATCAAGGACGGCAAGATGCAGTCGGGGTCCGACAAGTGGCAGGCCACCGGCGGAACGGGAAAATTCAAAGGCATCAAGGCTAGCGGCACCTGCAAGGGAACGGGAAGTGCGGACGGCTCCACGAACTGGACCTGCACCGGCACTTACACACTTCCCAAGTAGAGCCGCCCTCGCGGAGACGCAGGGCTTCTTTGGTTGCTCTGTGTCTCCGTGGTGGAAACCTCGGCGGTCTGATGGCGCAAACCTCAATCGATTCCTAGTTGCTTCCAGATCGCGTCCACGCGCCGCTTGGTGGTCTCGTCCATCCGGATCTCCTCGGGCCACGGGCGGGTGAAGCCCTCGGTCGGCCATTTGCGCGTGGCGTCGATGCCCATCTTCGAGCCGAAATTGGGCAGCCGGGAGGAATGGTCGAGCGAATCCACCGGGCCGAGGGTGAACTGGATGTCGCGCTCGGGATCGATGTGGTTGGCCACCCGCAGCACCACCTCGCGCACGTTCTGCACGTCGCAATCTTCGTCCACCACGACGATGCACTTGGTGAACATCGCCTGCCCCATGGCCCAGATGCCATTCATCACCTTGCGCGCGTGCCCCGGATACGACTTGCGGATCGACACGATCATCAGGTTGTGAAAGACAGCTTCGACCGGCAGATTCACGTCGACGATCTCGGGCAGCGTCACCCGCATCAGCGGCAGGAAGATGCGCTCGATGGCCTTGCCGATCCAGGCGTCTTCCATGGGCGGCTTGCCCACGATGGTGGTGGCATAGATCGGGTTCTTGCGGTGGGTTACGCAGGTGACGTGGAAGACGGGATACAGGTCTTCCAGCGAATAAAAGCCCGTGTGATCACCAAAAGGCCCTTCCGTGCGAAGCTCGTCGAGGTTGACGTAGCCCTCCAGCATGATCTCCGCCGTGGCCGGAACTTCCAGATCGACCGTTTCGCACTTCACTAGCTCCACCGGCTTCTGGCGCAGGAAGCCGGCGATCATGAATTCTTCGACATCGGGCGGCGCCGGGACAACGGATGCGAACGTCAGCGCAGGCTCGGTACCGATGGCAACGGCAACTTCCAGCTTTCCTTTCGGACGTTCGCCTGGCAGCTTCGACGGCGCCGCCACCGCTGCGGGCCATAAAGTCAACGGCGGCGGCCGACCACCCCAGCAAACCAAAATCGGGTTTGCTGGGGACCCCGGCCGAGGGCGGCCGCCCCACATCAGGATTGCCGACGGCGGCGCGCATGGCGTCGCGATAGTGCTCAGCGCCGACCTTCTGCCGCTGCCAGTGCATCCCGGCAGTGCGCGCGTCGTAGACCTGCATGCGGTACATCCCGACGTTACGCTTGCCGCTGCGGGGATCGCGCGTGATCACGCAGGGCAGAGTAATAAATCGGCCGGCATCCTTGGGCCAGCATTGGAGCACGGGCATGTGCAGCAGGTCGAAGTTGTCGCGGCGGATGACCTCCTTGCACGGCCCGCTGCCCACGGTCTTGGGGAAGAATTTGCCCATCTCGGCCAACATGGGCAGCATCTTGATCTTTTCCAACAGGCCTTCAGGTGATTTCACGTCCAGGAACTGGTGGATGCGGGCCGCGATCTCGTCCAACGATTCCACTCCCAGCGCCAGGCGCATGCGGCGCGCCGAACCATACTGGTTGATCAACACCTGCCAGCCGCGATGTCCCTTGACGTTCTCGAACAGCAGCGCCGGCCCCCCGCCGGCGGACTTCGAGACCCGGTCGGTAATCTCGGTGATCTCCAGGATCGGGTCCACTTCGGCGCGCACGTGTTTTAGTTCCCCGGCGCGGTCGAGGGCGGAAATCCAGTCTCGCAGGTCGGTGTAGGACAAGCTCTCTCCGGAAGGCAGCGGAAGATTATAGAGGATTGGCAATTTCTAATTGGTAATTTGTAATTGTCAAACCCGCTTCCTCGAAATTTCAAACTACCAATTACAAATTACAAATGTGTCCTGCCATCCCATTCGCAGCCATTCTCATCTTAGAAGTTGGCTTCACAGCTTTTCGGCGGACCCAACATAATGCCTGGGATCGACCACAAAAAGGCTCTGCACGTTTTTTGTTTGCTGACGTTGAAGTCTGGCCCCAATGCTGCGGCGATCGGCTACGTGGGCGGGCTCGATCCCGACGCGCGCGCAGAATTCGTCGCCCTCGCCGATGCGCATCACGTCGTGATCCGCGCCCTGGAGCGGATCGTCTCGGAGAGCGGCGATTCGGAGCTCAGCCAGTGGGCGATCGCAGCCATAACTGATGAGCAGGAGCGCATCCGCCGTGCGCTTCCCATACTCAGCGCCATCTGCCGCGAACTTGAGGCTGCCGGCTGCCCGGTGACGGTGATGAAGTCGCTCGACCACTGGCCGGACCTGGGTAACGATCTTGACCTCTTCACCACCGCCGACGAGCAGCAGGTCGTGACCGTGATGACGGAAAGATTCCGAGCGCAGATCGAGGTGCGCAGTTGGGGCGACCGCCTGGCCAATAAATGGAACTTCCGCGTGCCCGATCTGCGGGAGTCCGTGGAAGTCCACGCCCGCCGGCTGGGGCAGACCGGGGAGCACACCGAGCTGGCGCGCCGCTTCATCAACCGCCGTGTTCCGCGCCAAGTCGGCGGCTACACCTTCCTGGTGCCGGCGCCCGAGGAACGAATCATCGAAGCCACACTGCAGCGCATGTATCGCCACTTCTATTTTCGCGTGTGCGACATTTTGGACACGGCCGCTCTCCTCGACGCCGGCGCGCTCGACTATGCCGAATTGCAGCTCGCGTCCGAGCAGGCGGGCATTTGGCCGGGAGTGGCGACGTTCCTGCGAGTGGTTTCGGACTGGGTCGAGCGCTATCGCGGGAGGCCGCTGGAGCTGCCGGCGTCAGTGTTATCAGCCGCGCGCTTCGGGGGAGACACGATCTACGCCAAGAGAAAATTCCTGCGCGTGCCCATCCTGCCACACGGCGCAAAGCTCTATACCGCGCAGGTAATGCGTACGGCATCGCGCGGCGAGCTAACGGCGACCTTACGGCTCAGCCTTCTGCCGCCACTGGCATCGGCCGCAGCCCTGGCGTTCAGGCTGACGGGAAGCGATAAAGGCGTCTGGTGATCACTGCGCAGTCCAGCAGCCGTCAACCGGGATGGCCGCTCCCGTCATGTTCGCCGCGCCCTCACTGCACAGGAACACCGCCAGCGCGCCGATTTGCTCCACGGTAGTGAAGCGCTCAGTCGGCTGCTTCTCCGCCAGCAGGTCGTGTTCGGCCTGGGCGATTGGGATCCCTTCGTTCTTAGCGCGCGCCTCGATCTGCTTTGCGACCAGCGGCGTCTTGACCCAGCCGGGACAGATGGCGTTGCAGGTAATCCCCGACTTGGCGGTCTCGAGCGCCACCACTTTGGTCAGTCCGACGATGCCGTGCTTGGCGGCAACGTAGGCCACCTTGTTGATCGAGGCGACCAGCCCGTGCGTCGAGGCGGTGTTGATCAGCCGCCCCCAGCCACGCCGGCGCATTCCCGGCAAGGCCACGCGAATGGTGTGAAACGCCGAGGAAAGGTTAACGGCGATGATGGCGTCCCAGCGGTCGGGAGGGAAGTTTTCGATGGGCGAGACGAACTGAATGCCGGCGTTGTTCACCAGGATGTCCACTCCCCCGAGACGCTTCTCCGCGTCGGCGACCAGTTGCTCGCAGCCAGCAGCCTTGGAGAGATCGGCGCCGTTAAATACAGCCTGCACGCCAAAGTCTTTTTCCATCCCGGCGCGCAGGGCCTCAATCTCGGCGGCATCGCCGAAACCGTTCATCATGATGGCGCAACCCTGACAGGCAAGTGCTCGCGCGACTCCCAGCCCGATGCCGCTGGTTGATCCGGTAACGATGGCTTTGCGTCCTTTTAACATTTAAGTGCTCCCGAATTATCAAATGAAAACTTTCTTCTGCGCGAGGATAAACCCAGATCCATCGTGACCGTCTACCAAGATGAAATATATGTCAGGTACCTTTACGCTCTGTTACCCACCACCCGCCGGTAAAGTCCCTGAATCTCGCCCACGATTCCGCGGCGGAACAGCAGCACGCAGATGACGAAGATGGCGCCGATGATCACCGTCACCAGCGAGCCCACTTTGTCAGAGAGCTTGCTTTCGAGTGTCACGATGGAGAACGCTCCCACCACCGGTCCGAAGATGGAGCCCATGCCGCCCAGGAGCGTCATCAGGACCACGTCGCCGGAAGTGTGCCAGTCGACGTCGGTCAGGGTAACGGAGGTGAACACGATGGCGTTGGTGGCGCCGGCCAAGCCGGCCAGCCCTGCGGACAGAACGAAGGCCATCAGCTTGTATTTGTTGACGTCATATCCCAGCGAGGTGGCGCGCGGCTCGTTCTCGCGGATGGCTTTCAGCACCTGCCCAAACGGCGAGTGAATAGTGCGATAGATCAGCAGAAAGCCGAACAGAAAGATGGCGAACACCACGTAGTAGAGATTGAGGTCCTTCTCCAGGTTGATCACCCACAGCAACTTGCCGCGGGGAATGGCCTGCAGACCGTCTTCCCCGCCGGTGAAGGGTGCCTGTAGATAGACGAAAAACATCAACTGGGCCAGCGCCAAAGTGATCATGGCGAAATAAATCCCCTGCCGCCGGATGGAGAGGCCGCCGAAGATGATGCCCAGCAGCACCGCCGCTGCCGTCCCGGCCACGATGGCAAGACCGGTGGAGATTCCCAGCACTTTGGCGGCGTAGCCGGTGATGTAGGCAGCGGTGCCGAAGAAGGCGGCGTGTCCGAAGGAGAGCAGCCCCGTGTAGCCGAGCAGCAGGTTGAAGGCGCAGGCAAACAGGGCGAAGCACAGCGCGTACATCAGGAATACGGGATAGATGACCAAAGGCGCGAGCAGGCCCATGGCCAGCAGCAAGGCGTAGCCCAACAGGCGAAGTCGCGCGTTGCTCATTTCTCCCTGCCGAACAGCCCCGCCGGCCGGACCAGCAGCACCAGCGCCATGATCATGAACACCACGGTGTTGGAGGCTTGCGAGTAGAAGACCTTCGTCAGACCCTCGATCAAGCCCAGCCCCAGCCCGGTGAGGATCGAGCCCAGGATCGATCCCATGCCGCCGATTACTACCACGGCAAACACCACGATGATCAGGTTCGATCCCATCAGCGGACTGACCTGCAGCGTGGGCGCGGCCAGCACCCCCGCCAGACCGGCCAGGCCGACGCCGATGGCATAAGTCAGCGTGATCATCACCGGAACGTTAATGCCGAAGGCTTGCACCAGCGGGGGATTTTCGGTTCCCGCGCGCAGGTAGGCTCCCAATTGCGTGCGCTCGATGACAAACCAGGTGGTGAAGCAGACGATCAGCGTCGCCAGCACGACGATCGCCCGATACTTGGGCAGGAACATGAATCCCAGGTTCAATGCCCCCTGGAAAACTTCCGGAATGCCGTAGGGAAGGCCCGACACCCCGTACTTGTAGCGGAAGAGCCCTTCGATCACTAGCGCCAGGCCGAAGGTCAGCAGCAGCCCGTACAAAGGGTCGACCTTGTAGAGCCGCTTCAGGAAGACGCGCTCCACCACAATCCCGAAAATCGCCACCGCCAGCGGCGCCAGCAATAGTGCCCACCACCAGCTTATGTTCCAGGTAGAAAGCAGGAACCAGGTAAACACGGCGCCCATCATGTAGAAGGCGCCGTGGGCAAAGTTGATGATGTTCAGCATGCCGAAGATGATGGCCAGCCCCAGGCTGAGCATGGCGTAAAAACAGCCATTCACCAGGCCCAGCACGAGCTGTCCAAACAATGCCGCTATCGGCACTCCGAAGATTTCGGTCATGCGTCTTCCTACTTCTTGATCAACGGGCAGCGCGACAGTGCCAGCGGTTGAAACGCCTGGTCACCGGGAATCGTGCTGACCAGCTTGTAATAGTCCCACGGCCCTTTGGACTCGCTCGGTGTCTTCACCTGGTAGAGGTAGAAGTCGTGCACCATGCGGCCATCAGCGCGAACCTTTCCGCCCTTCACCGTGGCATCGTTCAGGGTCATTTCTTTCAGCTTCTTTACCACGGCGTCGGGATCGTCCGTTCCCGCTGCCTGGATGGCTTTCAGATATTGCAGGGTGGAGGAGTAGGTTCCGGCCTGGACCATGGTCGGCATCTTGCCGCCCATCTTTGCCGCGTAGGCCTTGCTCCATTTGCGGGTGTCGTCGTTCTGGTCCCAGTAAAAGCCGGTGGCGGCATACAAACCCTGCGCCGCTTTCAGGCCCAAAGAATGAACATCGGTGATGAAGATCAAAAGCGCCGCCAGCTTCTGCTTCTTGGTGATGCCAAATTCAGAAGCGGCTTTCACCGAATTGATGGTGTCGCCGCCGGCATTGGCCAGCCCAATCACCTGCGCTCCCGAGGCCTGCGCCTGCAACAGGAAAGACGAGAAGTCGGAAGCGTTGAGCGGGTGCAGAACCGAGCCGAGAACCTTACCGCCGGCGGCTTCCACGAATTTGCTGGTGTCGGCTTGCAGCGATTTGCCGAAGGCGTAGTCCGCGGTCAGGAAGAACCATGTCTTGCCGCCCTGCGCCACGATCGGCTTTGCCGTAGTCGTGCCCGTGGAATAGGTGTCGTACTCGTAATGAATGGTGTAGGGATTACAGTCTTCATTAGTAAGCCGGGTCGAACCGGCGCCGGAATCGATAACCAACCGGTGCTTTTCGTTGGCCACCTTGCTGACCGCAAGCGTGACGCCGGAGTTCACCATGCCTACGATTACATTGACGCCGCCGTCATACCACTCCCGCGCTTTGGTCGCCCCTACATCAGGTTTGTTCTGGTGATCGGCGGAAACCACCTGGATGGGCGCGCCCAGAACTTTGCCGCCCATCTGGTCGACGGCCATCTGCGCAGCTACTGCGTCCCCTTGTCCGCCGATGTCGGAGTACAGACCAGACATGTCATCCAGCACGCCAATCTTGACCACGCCGCCGGAAATCTTGCCTTTCGCCTGCGCCCACGCTCCGGTAGCCGCCCACAACAGCACGACCACGGCCAGCACGCCGTACAGTTTGCTTCTCATTGAGTCTCCCTCCTTTTGATTACGCTGTGCGGGCTCCGCCGATGGAGTCCCGTGTCATAAAGGCCCTAAACACCCAGCAGTTCTTCCAGCAACGCTTGCTTCTCCGCGACCTCGTGGCGCTCGACTTCCACCGCGATGCGGCCATGCTCCACCACATACATCCGATCCGCCAGCGGCGCAGCGAAGCGGAAATTCTGCTCCACCAGCACGATGGTAAAACCCTTCTCTTTGAGCTGGCGAATCACCAGGGCCAGCTTCTTGACAATCACCGGCGCCAGGCCTTCGGAAATTTCGTCCAGCAACAGCAGGCGGGCGCCGGTGCGTAGGATGCGCGCCATGGCCAGCATCTGCTGCTCGCCTCCGGAAAGCCGCGTCCCTTGGCTCTTGCGGCGCTCCTTCAGATTGGGAAACATGGAGTAGATCTCTTCCACGCTCATCCCCTCGCTGGTCATCCGCGGCGGGAGCAGCAGATTCTCCTCCGCGCTCAGGCTGGAGAAGATACCACGCTCCTCCGGGCAATAACCCACGCCGAGGCGGGCGACGCGGTGTGGCGGCCAGTGCACTGTCTCACGGCCGTTGACCATGATGGAACCGCTGCGCCGGCTTACCAGGCCGAGGATTGCTTTCAGGCTCGTGGTTCGCCCGGCGCCGTTGCGTCCCAGCAGCGTCACCACCTCCCCGCGGTTCACGCGGAAGTCCATGCCGTGCAGGATGTGCGACTCGCCGTAGAAGGCGTGCACATTGGTGACCCGCAGATACTCGGTCGCGCCGCCGCTATCCAATTTCCACTCCCATGTAAGCTTCCAGCACTTCGGGATTCTCCGAGACTTCGGCGTAGCTGCCTTCGGCCAGCACCGACCCGCGCTGCAAGACCGTGATGACGTGGCACAGGTCGGAGACCACGCTCATGTTGTGCTCCACCATCAGCACGGTGCGGTCGGCGGCTACCCGGCGTATCAGGTCCTTCACCCGATCGACGTCCTCGTGGCCCATGCCCTGCGTGGGCTCGTCCAGCAGCAACAGCTCGGGCTCCATGGCCAGCGTGGTGGCGATCTCCAGTGCCCGCTTGCGCCCGTAGGGCAGTTCCACCGCCACTACCTCGGAATACGCTTCCAGTCCTACCTCCGTCAGCAGCTGCAGGGCACGTTGATTCAGCGATTCCAGAGTGCTCTCGCTGCGCCAGAACTCGAAGGATGGGCCGCGCAGCCGGCGCTGCAGCCCGATGCGCACATTCTCCAGAACCGTCAGGTGGGGAAACACGGAGGAGATCTGGAAGGAGCGCACCAGGCCGCGCCGCGCCACTTCCGCCGGCCTCTCCGCGGTGACGTCCTTGCCCTTGAAGTGAATGGTGCCGCGCGTAGGAGGCAGGAACTTGGTCAACATATTGAAGACCGTGGTCTTGCCCGCGCCGTTAGGACCAATCAAGCCATGAATTGTTCCTTGGCGCACCTTCAGGCTCACGTCATTGACGGCGACAAAGCCCTTGAACTCCTTTACCAGGTTCCTGGCTTCGAGAATGTAGTTGTCGTTCATCCTACTTGCATCGCGGGCACATGTCCTGAAACGCGCAAGACCCGGAAAAGGAAACCGATTGTACGTCTTTAAGCGCCGTAACGCGCCTGAATTCTGAGGCAGTGCTGGAGCGCCCGCGTTGACGTGGCATCCCCACCCGTGCGCCTTCCGGCTGAGGGCGCTAATTGTAATGGCAGCAGTAGGGCATCGCAACGGCGGCTAGCTCGGCATAAAATGACCGGGTCCACCCGCTTTTTTGTCCAACCAAAGCCTGTGATACCGTGGTGGACAGCGCCATGAGCGACCCCCAGCCCCAGGCCATCCGCATTGCCATCGTGGGCACCGGCAACGTAGGCTCGACCTTCGCCTATGCTCTGCTGTTGAGCGGCCTCGCCGCCGAGATCGTGCTCATCGACGCCAACCGAGCCAAAGCTGAGGGTGAGGCGATGGACCTGCAGCACACCGTCCCCTTCGCCCATCCCACGCGCGTGTGGGCGGGAGACTATAGCGATTGCGGCGCCGCCCTCGTTAGTGTGATCGCCGCCGGCGTGAACCAGAAGCCGGGGGAGACGCGCATCGCCCTGCTCAAGCGCAATGCCGCCGTTTTCGCGTCTGTGGTCCCGGAGGTGGCTCGCCACAATCCCAGCGGCATCCTGGTCATCGCCACGAACCCTGTGGACGTGCTCACCTACCTTTCCCTGAAGTTCTCGGGCTACCCGTGGCAGCGGGTGATCGGCTCGGGGACCATCCTGGACACGGCGCGCTTCCGCCAGTTGCTCAGCCGCCACTTTAAAGTAGATTCGCGCAGCGTGCACGCTTACATCATCGGCGAACACGGCGAGAGCGAAGTGCCGGTGTGGTCGCTGGCCAACATCGCCGGCATGCGCCTGCCGGATTTCTGCGCCGCCCAGAGCATTCCCCATGACGAAGCCGCCATGGACGAAATCTTCCGCCAGACCCGCGACGCGGCCCAGCACATCATCGCCCGCAAGGGCGCAACCTTTTATGCCGTGGCTGCGGGGCTTATGCGGATCGTGGAGGCCATTGTGCGCGACCAGCGCACCGTGCTCTCCGTCTCCAGCCTGGTGTCGGATTATTACGACATTGCCGACGTCTGCCTCAGCCTGCCCACCGTGGTCTGCCGCAGCGGCATCGAATGGGTATTGCGCTTGAATCTGAGCGAAAGGGAAATCGAAGCCGTGCGTCACTCAGCACGGGTGTTGAAACACACCCGGGAGCAGTTGGCGCAATGACCGAAGCTTCCCGCAGTGACTCGGAAAACTCAACTGCCCCACCCCCCCGCGTCCGACACGGCTTGCGCTCGCTGCGTCACCGCAACTTCCAGCTCTTTTTCGGCGGGCAACTGATCTCACTCATCGGCACCTGGATGCAGAACGTGGCGCAATCCTGGCTGGTTTACCGCCTCACCGGCTCGTCGTTCCTGTTGGGAGCCGTCGGATTCGCGGGGCAGATACCGGTCTTTCTGATGGCGCCGATAGGCGGCATTGTTGCCGACCGCAAGAACCGCCACCGTGTCGTGATCGCCACGCAGACGGTCTCCATGCTTCTGGCCTTTGTTCTTGCCGGACTCACCCTCACCAAGCTGGTCCAGGTTTGGCACGTGATGGTGCTGGCGGCGTTGCTCGGGGTGGTAAATGCTTTCGATATTCCCGCGCGGCAGTCCTTCATCGTGGACATGGTCGGCAAGGAAGATCTCATCAATGCCATCGCGCTGAATTCTTCCATGTTCAACGGCGCGCGGGTTGTGGGTCCGGCCATCGCGGGATTGCTCGTGGCCTCGATCGGTGAAGGCTGGTGCTTCTTTAGCAACGCCGTTAGCTACATTGCCGTGATCATAGGCCTGCTGCTGATGCGCGTCACGTGGCAAGCGAAACCAGCCTCGGGGTCGCCGGTCGAGAACATTATTGAAGGCTTCCAGTATGTGCGCCAGACGCGGCCCATCCGCGCGCTGCTGCTGCTGCTCGGGCTGGTAAGCCTGGTGGGCATGCCCTATGCGGTGCTGATGCCGATCTTCGCCGACCGCATCCTGCATCGCGGCGCCAATGGCCTCGGCATCCTGATGGGCGCCACCGGTGTGGGCGCACTCATCGGCGCGCTCACCCTGGCATTCAAACGCGGACTGAAAGGTCTGAGCAACTGGATAACGTTCTCCTCGGCTGGTTTTGGCGCCGCGCTTATCCTCTTCGGGATTTCCAGGACCTTCTGGCTGTCAGTGGCGCTGCTGGTGCCGGCGGGCTACTCGATGATGGTGCAGATGGCCTCGTCCAACACGCTGATCCAGTCCATGGTGCCGGACCGGCTGCGCGGCCGCGTGATGTCGGTGTACTCCATGATGTTCATGGGCATGGCGCCGATCGGAGCGCTGGGCGCAGGCGTGGTTGCCGACCATCTGGGCGCGCCGTTGGCCGTCTCCATCGGCGGCATGGCCTGCATTCTCGGCTCCGGCGTCTTTGGCGCGCGCTTCCCCAGCATGCGCGTGGAAGCGCGGCGTCTCATCCTCGCCCAGGGCATGGCCGGCGGCGACCCGCCGCAGGAGATCGTCTCCCAGGAAGTCTCGGAAAAGGCGTAGGTGTGGGCAATCAGCGGACCCGCAACTCCGCCGCCCTTCTGCCGCCCTGCGCTATACTGGGCTGGGATGGCGAGCGAGAAGACTTTCTATCTTGAGACTTTCGGCTGCCAAATGAATGTTCACGACTCGGAGAAAGTCGTGGGCACGCTCATCTCGCAGGGATACCGCCAGGTCGAGAGCGTCGAGGAAGCCGGACTGGTCCTTTACAACACCTGCTCCATCCGCGACAAGGCGGAGCAGAAGGTCTTTCACCGCCTCGCCGACTTTCGCAAGCTCGAGCGCCAGGGCAAGAAGTTCGGCGTGCTGGGATGTGTGGCGCAGCAGGAGGGTGAGAAGATTTTCGAGCGCGCGCCGCACGTTTCGCTGGTGTGTGGTTCAGCGTCGTATCGCAATTTGCCGCAGATGCTGGTGCAACTCGGGGAAGGGAAGCGCGCCACCGGGCTCGACGATCGCCAGACCACCGAAACTTTCGAGACCGAATTCACCGCGCGCAGCAACCCTCATCGCGGCTACATCACCATCACCGAAGGCTGTGACAAGTTCTGCGCTTTCTGCGTGGTTCCTTATACGCGCGGTCGCGAGCGCAGCCGTACGTCGGATAGCGTCCTCGCCGAAGCCCGCCAGATGGCCGATTCCGGCTATACCGAAGTTCAGCTTCTCGGCCAGAACGTCAATTCGTATCGCGACCCGATGGGCAAAAAGACTTTTTCGGAACTGCTGGCTGCGGTGGGAGAAGTCGCGGGCCTGAAGCGCGTGCGCTTTACCACTTCACATCCTATCGACTTCACCCGCGATATCGTCGATGCCATCGACTCGGTTCCGGCGCTCTGCGATCACGTGCACCTGCCGGTGCAGAGCGGCTCGACGCGCGTGCTCACGGCCATGCAGCGCGAGTACACCCGCGAGGATTACCTCCAGCGCATCTCTTGGATCAAATCAGCGCGGCGAGAGATCTCCATCACAACCGACATCATTGTCGGCTTCCCGGGTGAAACCGAGGCCGACTTCGAAGAAACGCTGGGACTGCTGGAACAAGTCGGGTACGACGGCACGTTTGCTTTCAAGTATTCGCCTCGTCCCAACACGCCGGCGCAGACCATGCCCGACAGCATTCCCGACGAAGAAAAATCCCGCCGCCTTGCGGTGCTGCAGGAGCATCAAAAAGAGATACAGAAGCGCCGAAGCGTGCGGCACGTGGGACAAACACTTGAAGTAATGGTTGAGGGGAAGAACGAGACGCGTGGGCAGCTCATCGGTCGCACTTCGCAGAACCGGCCGCTGAACTTTACCGTCACCGACGGTAACACTGTGCCAGAGCCGGGTAGTTACGTTCGAGTGCACGTCACGGCAAGCTTTCCTAACAGTTTGTTAGGTGAAATGGTAGGCTAGGCCGCACAAGGCGGTGTAATAAGGGGAGACCATGTCGGAAGTCGAGATGAAGATCCGGGGGCTGATGATGGACCCGGTCACCAATATGCCCATCGTCATCCTGAAGGACGTGAACGGTGATGCCGTCCTGCCCATCTGGGTCGGCATCTACGAGGCCAACGCCATCGCCCTAGAGATCGAAAAGGTCTCGACCCCCCGGCCCATGACCCACGACCTCATCAAGAACCTGCTCACCGGCCTCGATACCCGCGTGCACAAAGTGGTGGTGAACGAGCTGCGCGAAGACACCTTCTACGCCGTCATCTGGCTGGAGCGCGACGGGCACATCATCAGCGTGGATTCGCGTCCCTCGGACGCCTTGGCGATCGCCCTGCGCCTCGACTGCCCCATCTTCGTCGAGGACGAAGTCCTGAAGTCCTCCAAGCAGGCCACCGCCGTCTCCGACCGCGTCTCCAGCGAAGAACTGCGCAAGTGGCTGGAAGGGCTGAACGACGAGGATCTGGGACGCTATAAGATGTAACGGGATTGAGCCATTGATTCATTGATCCATTGATTCATTGCTTGCGCGTCGTCCAATGGATCAATGAGTCAATGGATCAATGAATCAATCCGTATGGATCCTGCCCAGCAGCTCCAACGTCTCTACCTCGCCGGCTTTGACATCCAGCACTTCGACCGCTTTCCGCGCGCCATCGGCGTCCTGCGCGACAACTGCATCGCGCTGCTGGAATCCACGCCTGAAGGATTGAAACTCATCACTACACCCGGCTGGCGCATGGGCGAATCCATCGGCGTGCTGGTGGAAAGTGGCGGACGCCAGGTCTTCCAGCATAAATCAGAGACGGTCGAGGCCACGCCCGAGCGGCTGGAGACTCTGCGGCGGTTCAGGGAAGAGCTGGAGAACCTCCTGACTGCGGCAGCCTGAAATCCACCACGGAGACACCGAGGCACAGAGTTGGGCCGGTTTTACGGGCCTTGCAGCGTGGTTAACATAATATCCGTTATCGGACGTTACCAAACTAGCATGTAAGCCCCATTGACTATCGACCTACGTTTCAATAGTATATCCTACATGAAGGCAGAATATACCACCATGAGCACCAAGGGCCAGGTGATCGTCCCTGCCGACTTGCGCGAGGACATGAAGCTGGTGCCTGGCACCAAGTTCTCTATCCAGCGCGACGGCTTCTCCCTGGTTTTGCGGCCTATCACCGAAGAGTTCATCGACAGCCTGTGCGGTTCCACCAAGGGTCTCGGCGACCTGCGCGAACAGATGCACCGGGATGATGAAGAGCGATGACGACCTGGGTGCTGGATGCCAGCGCCATTCTTCGCTATACCGACAAAGAACCGGGACATAAACGGGTTCGCGACCTGTTCAGACAAGCTGCCAAGGGCGAGGCCGAATTGCTGCTGAGCGCCGTCAACTGGGGCGAGATCGTGGGTGCCCTCTACAAACGGGTCGGCATGATGCGGGCGCGAACCATTGCTGGCAGCTTGGCGGTGCTGCCTATCACCATCGTGCCGGTTGATACCGCTCACGCCGAGGCTGCCGCAATCTTCAAGTGTGACTTTAAGGTTCCCTATGCCGATGCTTTTGCTGGGGCCCTTACGCTGGCCCATTCTGCTCCGCCACGGCGGGCCACGCTGGTAACGGCTGACTTCGACTTCAAGTCCATTCCAGCCGGGACTATCAAGATCGAGTTTCTTCCCCCAAAGACCGTCGTATAAGGATTACTTCCGATCTCCCGATATCAGCACCACCTTGGGATGGAACAGCGTCCCTGCCACTCTGGACGCGATGCAAACCAGCTCCGCCTGCCCGGCGAAGACCTTCACCAGCGGTGCGCGGGACATCTCCGGCAGGTTGACGGCCATGCCGTTGCGGATGCGCGCCAGGCTCTCCTCCGGCGCGGTGACGGAAGGAAATGTCGGCAGAATCAGCCGTGGGTGAACGCAGAGGCTCGCGACGTCCTGTGCCTGCTCCAGTTGCTCGAGCGTTCGTGCTTCCTCCAGGCCGAATTCGGCTACCCGAGTCCGCCGCAAGCTTGCCAGGTGAGCGCCGACGCCCAAAAGCTGTCCCAGGTCGTGCGCGACGGATCTCAGATAAGTCCCTGAGGCCACCCGCGCCCGAAACGCAGCCCGGTCGCCATCCAGATTAAGAATCTCGAATTCCCTGATCTCCACCTGGACGGGCTTCAGCTCAACTTCCTGCTTCTTCCGCGCCAGCTTGTAGGCGGGCACGCCTCCCACCTTCTTGGCGGAAAACGGGGGCGGCATCTGCTGGATACTGCCGCGGAAGCCCGCCGCGGCCGCTCGCACTTGCTCTAGGGACAGCCCGACCGGCTGTGGCGTCCCCGTGGGCTCGCCTTCTGCGTCGTAGGTGTTGGTCGCAAAGCCAAAGCGAATCTCGCCTTCATAGCTTTTCTCCGCCGCCAGGTAGAACTGGGCGAGACGAGTCATGCGTCCCAGGAGCAGGGGCAGCACTCCGGTGGCCATGGGGTCGAGCGTGCCAAGGTGCCCGACGGAGCGCTCGTTCGTGAGCCGTCGCACGCGTGCCACCACGTCGTGCGAGGTCATGCCCGCGGGTTTATCGACGATCAGTACACCGCTAGTCGCCACATCTGCTATGGTGTGGTGTTTCCTTGGCCGGGTCAACTCTGGAAATGCTGGGCCGAGCAAGCTGAATGATTCCCATCCGCGATGATGCACCGCGCTACTCCACGCCGTGGATCACCTACTTCATTATTGCACTCAACACCCTGGTGTTCCTCTACGAGTTGCAGCTAGGCCCGCGCAACCTCAACGCTTTGTTCTTTACTTTTGGCATGGTGCCGGTGCACATCACCGGGGCCGTGCATGCCGGGGCTTTTGCGCTCGGCGTACTGCCGATCCTGACCTCAATGTTCATGCACGGCGGCTGGCTGCACATCATCTTCAACATGTGGTGGCTGTGGATCTTCGGAGACAACGTGGAGGACTCGCTCGGCCATTTCCGCTACCTGATCTTCTACCTGCTCAGCGGGCTGGGAGCGGCGGTAGTGCACATCCTGTTCAACCTGGGCTCGAGCGTGCCCAGCGTCGGCGCCAGCGGCGCCATCGCCGGGGTGATGGGAGCCTATTTTGTGCTCTTCCCTTCCGCCCGCGTCTTGACGTTCATCTTTGTCTTCTTCACCTGGCTGCCGGCCTGGCTCATCCTGGGATATTGGTTCGTGCTGCAGTTCCTGAGCGGCGCTTCAACCGCGATCACGCCCGCCAGCCAGGCCAGCGGCGGCGTCGCTTTCTGGGCACACGTTGGAGGATTTCTTACGGGAGTGGTGCTCATTAAGCTTTTCCCGCGGCGCGCCCCGCGCTATGGCAGAGCGTGGCAGTGACAACTGAAAACTGACAACCCGCAACCCTTTCATTTTTCTGCGCGCGCGGCATCCGTCCCGTGGAAGCGTGTCCGCAGTCGCTCCCGTAGTTCGAACGGTGCAGCTTCGTTACACGACACCAGCAACCACAGCTCGCCCTGCGGATCCGATGCCAGCTTTTCCAGGGTTGCGGCATCGGAATGGGCATGGCGGGCGACGTTCTCGCGCACGGCGTCATAGGGATGCGACGCCAGCCGCGCCAGCACCGGCGCCGGCGCGTGCGGATGTTCGGCGATGGTCCGCAGCAGCAGCCAATCATCTTCCGGCGCGGCTAGGGCCAGCCGGGTCAATTGTTCCGCGCTGGCATCGGCGTCGCGCGCCTGCCGGAGCTGTTCGTCGAACTCAGGATTGATGTGGTGCAGCTCGGCGGTGCGCACGTCGATCATGCGGTGCAGCACTTCGGTCTCGGCCTGCAGGTTGCCGTACTTGTGCTCGAAGTTGCGAATGGAAATCAGCACCGCCCGCAGGTTTTGGCGCTCGCCAAAGATGATCTGCGTGGTGCGCTGCCGGGGCTTGAAACTATAGTGGGGTTCGTCACTGCGGCGCATATTTAAGCGCATTCTAATACAGGTGAACCCGCAAGAGAGGTAACTAGACGGGTCAGTCAATTACGCCGGTAACGGTACTCACAGCGGGCCGGCGGTGGGCGCGATCACCAGCTCCTCGACCGTGGCCTCCGGAGGCAGGCTGAGCGCAAAGACCACTGCACGCGCGATCGTCTCCGGCCGCATCATGCGCCGGCGCGGCGCCTTGGGCCAGAACTGCTCCCAGATCGCGGTATCGGTAGCCCCCGGGTAGAGCCCGATCACGCGAATTCCCTTCCCCCGCAACTCCTCGCGCAACGTGTTGGTGAATCCCGCCGCGCCGTGCTTCGACGCGTTATAAGCCGCCATGCCCGGAAACACGTCCTTGGCCGAGACCGAGAGATTGTTCACGATGCTCGCGCCGCGTTTCATGAGGGGCAGGGCGGCGCGGGTCGTCAGGAACAAGCCCGTGAGGTTGATATCGATCACCGCGCGCCAGTCCTTCGGTGCGAGTTCGGCAACGTTTCGGCTGGGACCGCCGATGCCGGCATTATTGACCAGAATGTCTATGCGGCGGAATCGCTTTTTGACCGCAGCCAAGAATTCGCTGACGGAGCGCTCGTCGCTGACGTCGCACGCTTGCGCAAACCCGACCTTTTCAGCTTCGCGGAGGGCGCGACCCTGGCGGAAGCGCGCTGCCAGGGCGAGCCGGCATCCCGCATCGGCCAGCGCCTGAGCAATGGCCAGCCCAATGCCGCGGCTGGCGCCGGTAACTACGGCGACCTTGCCCCGCAGAGGATCTAAGTTTTTCGTGCGCTGAGAGCGGGCAGACATAGGTGACCGCGCGACCGGCCGGCAACTTCACCCAGCTTTGGCTGTGTGATGGCTGTAAGCGCGGACGACGACTTGACGGGCAAACTCGGCGAAGCTCGTTTTCCCTTGCCTGCCGGACTCAGCAACGCCGTGGAGCCGTCCCTGAGCGATCGCGTCGTACAGTTCCAGAAGCTGATCCGCTAGGTCGGCGGAAACGCCTGCCGCAAGCAGTCCGGCACGCAATGGTTCGCGCGGCACTTGCACGTGGGCCACCGGCACGGCCAACACTTCCGATAAGGTCTGAGCAACCTGGTTGAAACTGATGTCTTCGGGCCCGAAGACGTCTACCACGTGCCGCCCGCGGTCCCCGTTCAGGAGAAGCTCCGCGGCAACGGCGGCAATGTCTCGCGTCGCCACCTGAGGCTGCGTGACGTTTCCTGGGATGGTAGAGAAAATGGACCCCTGCGCCACGATAGTAGGCAAGGATGCGAGCACGTTTTCCATGAAGTAGTTGGCGCGCAGGTGGGTGATATTCGCGGTGGCTGCATTCAGCTTGGCTTCAGCATCGTGCAGACCCTTGATAGGGCCAGTACCATCCGGCAACTCTGCGCCCACGCTGGATAGATGGACGACGCGCACGTCGGGATAGCGGCCGATCCCCCGCGCAGCCACATCTGCAAGCCGGTTATAATGCGCGCGAACGTTCGTCGCCGCCAGATCCACCGGCGCAAGCCAGAAGAGAGCATTCGCCCCGTTGAGCGCCGACTCGACGGAGCCCACGTCAGTTTGGTCGCCTCGAACCACACGCGCGCCGCGCGTCGCCAAATCCGATGCCTTTTCTGGATGCCGGGCTAGAACAGTCAATTCCACGCCTTGGGTCAAGAGCCGGTCGGCCAACGCGTGCCCTATATGTCCGGTTGGAGTCGTGACAGCAATTCGCATCGTGCACCTCGGGAAGGTTAGATGGTTGGGCCAGCCGAGAGATTCACCTATCGGTTGGCTCAGCTCCCGTTCATTCCCTTCCCGCGAATCAGCGCCAGGAACTCATCGCGCGTCTCTTTCTCGCGGAACGCGCCGATCATCGACGACGTGACCGCGGCGGAATGCTGCTTCTCGACACCGCGCATCATCATGCAGAGGTGCCGCGCCTCGATCACCACGCCCACGCCCAGGGGCTCGATCGCGCGCTGGATGGTTTCGGCGATCTGCGTGGTCAGCCGCTCCTGCACCTGCAGGCGGCGGGCGAAGACGTCGATCAGCCGCGGCAGCTTGCTCAGCCCGATCACCTTGCCCTTAGGGATATAGGCCACATGCACCTTGCCGAAGAACGGCAGCAGATGGTGCTCGCACAGGCTGAACATTTCGATGTCCTTGACGATCACCATCTCGTCGTAATCGACGTTGAAAAGCGCGCCCGTCAGCAGCTTCTCGGGATCCTCGCGATAGCCCTTGGTCAGGTACTCCAGCGAGCGCTGCATGCGCTCCGGCGTGCGCACCAGGCCGTCGCGGCCGGGGTCCTCGCCCAGGCGCACGATCATCTCGCGCAACAGTTCTTCAAAACTTGCGCTGGTAAGGCTGACCGGTTCCAATTCTTTTTTCACGTTGCTCCCTTCGGCCCCTACTCCCTTTGTTCCTGAGGCCCGCAATATTCGAATGAATTCATCATCGTCTCTTCCAGGCGCACTTTCTCGAGCTGCAGCGGCGCGAAAGCCGCGCTCGATCACGCCGTAGATCTCCACGCACAAATTCTCTGTTGTCGGCACCACGCGCTGGAAGGCTTCCAGGTAATTCAGGTTCTCGTGCCCGAAGCGCTCCAGAACTTCGCGTGCGACGAAGCCGTCGAGCTGCGCCAGGTCGCAAACCATGCCGGTTTGCGCGTCGACCTGCCCCGCCACCGTCACTTCAAGAGCGTAGTTGTGGCCGTGTCCATACGGGTTGTTGCACTTGCCGTACACGCGCCGGTTTTCTTCTTCCGACATCTCCGCGCTGTGCAGACGGTGCGAAGCCGAGAACAAATACCGGCGTGTCAGGTGCGCCTTCATGGCTCACCGTAAAAGTCCACGAAGAGGTCGGGCGTCTCGTAGACGCGCACGCGGTGCAGCGCCGCCGCCTTCAGCTTGGGCGCGAGGCGCTGCCAGATGGCGATGGCCAGGTTCTCCGTGGTGGGAATTCGGTGGCGAAATTCCGGCACTTCCTGGTTGAGGAAACGATGGTCCATCGCATCGAGCACTTCGCGGTTGAGGACCTCTTTCAGCTCGGCCAGATCCATGACGAAGCCGGAGCGCGGGTCGACTTCGCCGCGCACCGTGACCTCTAGCGTGTAGTTGTGCCCGTGGCCGTGCGGGTTGTTGCACTTGCCGAAGATGCGCTGGTTCTCCTCGGGCGTGAACTCCGGATTGTGATAGTAGTGCGAGGCGGAAAACTCCGCCCGCCGCGTCAGATAGACCATCGTTCCCCTGCGGGACGCGCGCTCGTCCGCCGCTCGTTCTGCGGGTTCAAGGCTGCGGTCGAGTCCGGGGTCCCCGGCAAACCCGGTTTTGGTTTGCTGGGGTGGGAGTACTGCCGTCCTTTCCATGTCACGCTCCGATGCCACTTGTAATAGAGTTTCGAACGCAGCAAAAGATACGAGAAAATCGGCAGCCCGAAGACGGCCAGCGCGCTGGAAACTGCGCCAGCATGCGCTTTTCGGATGCGTCGCAAGAAGTTGAGATAGATCAGTGCAGCTGCGATCGCTGCTATCACGGCCATCCGCGTATCGCTTCTGCTTAGCACAGCGAACGCCAAGCCGATGACAATCACCAAGAAACTCCAGCGAACGCGTCAGCGCCAGTCGTACTGGAGACCTGAACAGAAGCGCCAGGTTCTTCGTCCAGCCTTCCACGAGTTGCGGGAAGCTGCGATACATGCGCGTGCGCACCGCATCGCCGCCGAAGCGGAAGCGGAGTTTACGACCCGAGCGCTTGACCGCCCGCGCCAGCTCTACATCTTCGAGGAGACACTTGGCGATGGCTGCGTGTCCGCCGACGGCATCGTAGGCCTCACGTGTGACGAGCACATACTGACCATTGGCGGCCGCAGCGGGAGAGCTCGGGTCGCTGACTTCCCGCGGCCTATACGTCGCCGCCAGCTCGGCAAAGATGACCGGCATCACCGCGCGCTCGAGGAATCCGTGCAGCTCCTGCGCCGGAGAATACGAGAGCATTTCCGCGCCACAACTCTTCGCCTCGGCGAGCGCGCGCGAAAGCGATCCTGGCAAGTGGACGGTATCGGCATCGGTGAACAGCAGCCACTCGCCACGCGCCTGCTGCGCTCCGTTGTACACAGCATTCGACTTGCCGCTCCACCCTTCGGGCAGTGGTCTCGCCTCAATCAGCTTGACGCCGGCAAACGAGCGCGCAATGGCAGCGGTGCGGTCGGTCGAGCCGTCGTCCACCACGATGATTTCGAACGAGACGTTCTGCTGCCCGGCCAGCGACTCCAGACACGCGGCAAGGCAAGCCTCCTCGTTGCGCGCCGGGACGATGACCGACACTTCCGACCGCGCCAAGTCTGACGGTGAAGGCTGCATAGTCATGCCGAAAACCTTCTATTATAGGTGCTGATGCGCAGAATCCCGCTCCTGATTGCTCTGTTCCTGACATTGCTCGCGGGCTGCAACCGCGGCTCGCATCCCGGCCTGGTGGGCAATCCAGCGCCCGACTTCACGGTGCAGGACGCCGACCGCAAGGTCGTGCTCCGCGATCTGCGCGGTAAGATCGTGGTGCTCAACTTCTGGGCGACGTGGTGCCCGCCCTGCGTCGAGGAGATGCCCTCGCTGGTGAAGCTACAGGCGAACCTCAAAGACCGCGTGGTGGTGTTGGCGGTCAGCGTCGACGAAGACGAGCGCAGCTACCACACCTTCCTCAAGAAGAACAACGTCGATCTGCTCACGGTGCGCGACCCGCAGCAGAAGTCGAACGAGCTCTACGGGACATTCAAGTTTCCCGAAACCTACATCATCGACCGCAACGGCGTGGTGCAGCGCAAGTTCATCGGGCCGGTGGATTGGACGCGGCCGGACGTAGTGGAGTACCTGAATAAGCTCTGAACGGTCGTTGGTCCTCGGTCGTCGGCAAAGTCTGTACGGCCGAGGGCCGACGACCGAAAGCCGGCGACTCTACAGCCTCGTCCCGCGCAACCTCAGCGAATTCGAAATCACCGACACCGAGCTCAAGCTCATGGCCGCGGCGGCGATGATTGGGCTCAGCAGCACGCCAAAAATTGGATATAGCACGCCCGCGGCTATCGGCACACCCAGCGAGTTATAGACGAAAGCGAAGAACAGGTTCTGACGGATGTTGCGCATCACCGCCTGGCTGAGCTTGCGGGCGCGCACCACGCCACGCAGGTCGCCCTGGAGCAGCGTGATCCCGCCGCTCTCCATGGCAATGTCGGTGCCGGTACCCATGGCGATGCCAACGTGGGCCTGAGCGAGCGCCGGCGCGTCGTTGATGCCGTCTCCGGCCATGGCCACGATGCGGCCCTCGGCCTGCAGCCGCTTCACGACTTCAACTTTTTTTGCCGGCAAGACCTCGGCTTCGAACTCGTCTATGCCAAGCTGCCGCGCGACGGCTTCCGCCGTGGTGCGGTTATCGCCGGTGAGCATGACGATGCGGATGCCCTGCGATCGCAGTTCGCGGATTGCCTCAACGCTCGTCGGCTTGATGGGATCGGCAATGCCAAGCAAGCCTGCGGCCTTGCCATCAACCGCAACCAGCGCGACGGTCTGGCCGTGGCGGCGAAGGTTATCCGCGCGGCTTGTAAGCTCGCCGTTTGCAATCTTCAATTCCTCGAACAGCCCCGGGTTCCCAACCGCCACTTCCCTGCCCTCGACTTTGCCGACCACACCTCGGCCGGTCAGCGAGCGGAAATCGCTGACGTCAGCCAGCGCCACGCCGCGCTCGTTCGCGCCCGCCGTGAGCGCCGTGGCCAGCGGATGCTCGCTTGCGCGCTCCAGACTTGCGACTAGCCGCAGCAGTTCCTGCTCGCTCAGTCCGGCAAGCGCCACGACAGAGAGCAGCCGCGGCTTCCCTTCTGTCAGCGTGCCGGTCTTGTCCACCACCAGTGTGTCGACCTTCTCCATGGTCTCCAGCGCTTCGGCGTTACGCACCAGCACGCCAGCATGCGCGCCGCGACCTGTTCCTACCATGATGGCCATCGGCGTCGCCAGTCCCAGCGCGCACGGGCAGGCGATGATCAGCACCGCCACCGCGTTCACCAGCGCGTGCGCCATGCGCGGCTCCGGACCGATTAACGCCCAGGCGATGAACGTCAGCACGGCGATGCTTATTACAGCGGGCACGAAGTATCCCGAGACTTTATCGGCCAGGCGCTGGATGGGCGCGCGGCTGCGTTGCGCCTCAGCCACCAGCTTGACGATCTGCGCCAGCAAGGTTTCGCTGCCCACGCGCTCGGCGCGCATGATCATGGCGCCCGTCCCGTTGACGGTGCCGCCAATCAGCTTGCTGCCTGCGGTCTTCTCCACCGGCACGGACTCGCCGGTGACCATGGATTCGTCGACGGCGCTCGTGCCTTCGAGCACCAGGCCGTCCACGGGAATCTTTTCGCCAGGACGCACCCGCAGTCGATCTCCGGGGTGAACCTGCTCGAGCGGGACATCGCGCTCCGAGCTGTCGGGCTCAAGACGCCGCGCCAGCTTCGGCGCGAGATCGAGCAGCGCGCGGATGGCCGCACCGGTGCGGCTGCGCGCCCGCAGTTCGAGGACTTGTCCCAGCAGCACCAGCACGGTGATCGAGGCGGCGGCTTCGTAATAAACATCGGGCCTGCCGCCCTGCCCGCGGAACGACGGCGGAAAGATGGATGGCGCGAGTGTCACCACCACGCTGTAAGCGAAGGCCACAAAGATGCCGAGCCCGATCAGCGTAAACATGTTCAGATGGCGAGTGCGCAGCGAGTTCCATCCGCGTACGAAAAACGGCCACGCGCCCCAAACGACCACCGGCGTCGCCAGCGCGAACTGAATCCATGCCGACGCGTTCGCCGGGATGAAGTGCAGGAACATGCCGCCCATCGATATCGCGAGCAGCGGCACTGTGAGCGCCAGGCCGATCCAGAAGCGGCGCGTCATGCTCGCCAGCTCGGGATCGCGCTCAGGCTCGGGTGTTACAGTGCGCGGCTCGAGCGCCATGCCGCAGATTGGACATGCTCCCGGCTGCGCACGCACGATCTCCGGATGCATGGGGCAGGTGTATTCGGTCCGCGTCTGCGGTGCGAGCGGGACATCGGGTTCAAGCGCCATGCCGCAGATCGGGCACGCGCCGGGTTTGCCCTCGCTTACTTCCGGATCCATGGGACAGATGTAGCGGACGGCGGACGGGGCTGCTTTCGACGCAGACGGCGGGGCTGGCGGAACGGGCAGCGCGGCAGGCGCGGTCTTTATCCCGCCAATCGCGATCATGCCCTGCATGCCGGCGGGCTTGTACTCAGGACTGAGATATTTCGCCGGCTCGGCGCGGAAGCGTTCCGCGCAGCGTGAATTGCAAAAATAGTAGGTGTGGCCAGCGTGCTCGAAAGAGCCACCGCGCGCCGTCGCCGGGTCCACCATCATTCCGCAGACCGGGTCCTTTACCTTTACCGAATCCTCAGCGTGCGCGCTCATTGCCTCTCGCAGCAATCAATCGGGTCATCGGAACATCGGGTCATCGGGTCATTTAAGAAAACTGACCTCTGGCGGTTTCCAAATCACCCGATTACCCGATGAGCCGATCACCCGATTAGTGTTTCTTAATTAGTGCAAATAATCGAACCCTACATGCACCGCTATATTAGATTGTTACTTGAAAGATCGGTTCCGAGGAAAGACCATGACCACGCTCGATGTAGTCTTCCACCTGGGCCGCCCGCCCGGCACGCTTGAAATGCAAGCCCTCTATCAGGTGCGCGAGGTGTATGGAATCCGCAAGGTCAGCTTCGATGGGAAGCAGGCGGTGCGGGTCGAGTATGACGCCAGCCGCCTGGGTGAGAGCACGGTGGCTGCCTTGCTTAGGCGCGCCGGACTCGATGTGCGCGAGAAAGTCGTCTTAGTTTGAGATTGTGAATTTATTGCTGGAAATTGCTCTGGGAAGGGCTACCTGAAGGACCAAAGCAAAAGGGGCACTCAAGAAAACCTCTGGCCGAAGTTAATTCTCAAGAGTGCCCCTGTTGCGCGCCACTTCGTCTGTTCTCCCCTAATGCACACACCGTACCAGAGCTAACTCTACTGATAACAAAGTACTTAACAGCGGACGCCAGGGAACAATCAAGCAGGAATTTCCGCCAGCGGGAAAGATTTACTTTGCTGGTTCGCGAGCGGCGGGAGAATTTTGCCAGGGGGCAGATCCGTCGGGCGGAAAACCGAGCACTCCCATCCGCAATCTCAAGAACCTGCCAGCGGTGGGCGTTACTCCAGCCCTAGCGGTGCCAGCAGCTCTTCGATGATTTCACCGTCAATCACCAGCCGCCGGCCGTGGTCGCGCATCCCGTCGATCTCGTCAAATCCGCGCAACAGACGCATCTTGGCTGCGGCATACTGTTCCGTCTCGGTGAGCTGGCGGCCGTGCTCGGCGAACCAGGCCGCAAGCGCTTCGGCCTTGAGGAATACGCTGATGGAAAAGGTGGTCTTGCGGTCCGCGGTAACGTCGAAGATAAACTCGATGTCCCCCTGATCGGGCGGCGACGCTGCGCGCCTGCCCACGAAGTAGTACTGATACACGTAGCCGGTCGCCCCAGTGTAGGTCTTCATACGGCGAATGGGCCCCGCAGGCTGCGGCGTCATGGCAACAGTTTATAGCCTCGCGGGCAGCCTTGGCCTTACTGCCATTTACAATCCCGAGTCTCCCGAGTAATGCCACCGGCTGAGCGGAGGTCTTATGGACACCAATCCAACAAACGATGCCGACGTGGAGGCGATCAAGAAGCTGGGGCAGGAGTATTTCGACGCAACCAACGCCGGCGATCCGGACAGAGCTGCCGCAACGATGGCGCCCGATGTGATCATCATGCCTCCAGATCGTCTTCCCCTCGTCGGCAAAGAGGAGATCAGCCGCCTAGCCCACGATTACCACGCAACGTTCGAACTGAAATACACCCTGGATTACGACGAGGTCGAGACGGCGGGGGACTGGGGATTTGCTCGCGCGACCGTCACCGGTACACGAACATCCAAGTCCGGCGGCGGGGTTGAACAGGTAAGCTTGAAGAATCTTTGGATTTTTAAAAAGCAAGGCGATGGCAAATGGAAGTTCTGGCGAATTATGTTCAACAGCACGGGCTCCCCGCAAAACAGCTAAGTCCAGATCGCTTGCCGGCGCTTGCCAATCTTTCATCCATTGGCCTATAGTCCCCGCTGCATTTCAATTGCAACTCGAAAGGGAGAGAAAGAATGCGCAAACTCTTGTTCGTGGTGTGTTCCCTGATGTTGTTGGCATCCGTGGCTATGGCACAGGGGAAGGTTGACACCAAGTGGCACTGCTCGAAACCGGCGACGGAGCACAAGTTAAACGTGGGCGACATGCCGGACCACACCTATTCGCTCATCCAGGGAACCTGCAGCGCGACCGCAAGCGGCAGCGGCTTCGCCGAAAAAACCGGCGAGTATACGGAATTCGATGAGACGTGGAAGGCGTCCATGAAAGGGCATGGTAACTTCAACGTTACGATGGACAGCGGAGACAAGGTTTACTACACCTACGAAACGACGGCCCCAACCGACATCACGAAACCTGCCTCCAACAAGTGGACGATCCACAGCGGCACGGGAAAGGACAAGGGCATCAAGGGTTCCGGGACCTGCTCCGGAAAAAACAATGCCGACGGTTCCTCTGATTGGGCGTGCACCGGCACCTATTCGATGGCGAAGTAAGCCGGAGTTGAGCGACCGAGGTTCCCCACCCGGAGCGGGTGCCCCACCCTTGGCCGCTTTTGCCAAGGGTGGGGATGTCAAGAAATCCTTCGGAAACCGCGAAGCGTGGGGGCACGCTCCGACTCGCATCACAGCCCTACGTATGTCGCGCGCTTGAGGAATTCGCCCTGGCCGGCGCGGCCAAGAAACTTTTCGCCTTCCACCACCACGCGCCCGCGCGACAAGCACTACGTCGGGCATTCCCGTGACCTTGATTCCCTCGAACATCGAGTAGTCCACGCGCATGTGGTGAGTCTTGGCGCTGATGGTGTGCTGGCGCTTGGGATCGAAGATTACGAGATCGGCGTCGCTGCCGACGGCGATTGTCCCCTTGCGCGGGTAGAGCCCGAACAGTTTGGCCGGCGTGGTGGCAACCAGCTCGACGAAACGGTTCACGCTGAAGCGCCCCTGCGCCACGCCGCCCGAGTACACCAGGCTCATGCGGTGCTCGATGCCCGGTCCGCCGTTAGGAATTTTGGTGAAGTCGCCGATGCCCATTTCTTTCTGCTCCTTGTAGCAGAACGGGCAATGGTCGGTGGAGACCACTTGAAGGTGGTCCCTCTTCAGCCCCTGCCACAGCTTTTCCTGATGCCACTTCTCGCGCAGCGGTGGAGTAAAGACGTACTTCGCGCCCTCGAAGCCGGGCACGTCGAAGTTCTCGATCGAGAGATAAAGATATTGAGGGCAGGTCTCCGCATACACGGGCAGGCCGCGGTCGCGGGCTTCGCGCACTTTCTCCAGCGCGTCATTGCAACTGAGGTGGACGATGTACACGGGCGCGCCGGCCATCTCCGCCAGCGCGATGGCGCGCGCCGTGGCCTCGGCCTCCGCCGTAGTGGGACGGGTGAGCGCGTGATACTTGGGCGCGGTCTTGCCCTCGGCCAGCGCCTGCTTGACGATCACGTCGATGGCGCCGCCGTTCTCGGCGTGCATGCAGACCATGGCGCCGGTTTTGGCCGCGCTGCGGAAGGCCTTGAAGATCGAGGCATCGTCAAGCATGAACACGCCGGGATAGGCCATGAACAGCTTGAAACTGCTGACGCCGTCGCGCACCAGCGCCGGCATTTCGGCCAGTTGTGCGTCCGGCAGGTCGGTGATGATGCAGTGGAAGGCGTAATCGCTCGTGGCTTTCGAGGCGGCCTTCTGCATCCAGGTGTCGAAAGCGGTGCGCAGCGACTGGCCCTTGTACTGGATGGCAAAGTCGATCAGCGTGGTCGTTCCACCGAACAAGGCGGCGCGGGTGCCGGTCTCGAAGTCATCGGCACTGGTGGTTCCGCCGAAAGGCATGTCGAGGTGCGTATGCACGTCGATGCCGCCAGGGAAAACGTACCTGCCGCCGGCTTCGATCACGCGGCCGGCGTTCTCGCGCGGCAGGCTGCGCCCGATGGCCACGATCTTCCCTGCCTCTATGGCCACGTCGGCTTGAAACGTGTCCGTGGCCGTCACAACCGTGCCGCTGGCGATGACGATGTCGAACGCCATCCGTGTTCCTCCTCCGCTAATCAGGATGCCGGTGCATTCTATGCTATATTTCCGCCACTTTTCCCGCGGGTGGGGGCCACATGAAATTTGGCATCACCTTCAAGCCGGACATGACCGTGGAACGCATCCTTCGCCTGACGCGCCAGGCGGAACAGGCCGGCTTCGAATACGTCTGGGTTTTCGACTCCCACGTGCTGTGGATGGAACCCTATCCGTTGATGACGCTGATGGCGGCCAATACCAGCCGCATGCGCATCGGGCCGTGCGTCACCAACCCGGCGGTGCGCGACATCACGGTTACCGCCAGCCTGTTCGCCACGCTAAATCTGATTTCCGGCGGGCGCATGGATCTGGGCATCGGACGCGGTGACAGCTCACGCCGCGTGCTGGGCAAGAAGCCGGTCACGCCGAAAGAGCTCGAACAGTCGATCCAGACTTTCCGCGATCTGACGGCCGGGCGCGAGATTGAATATGACGGCCAGCCGACGCGTATCACCTGGTCGAAGCAGTCGCCGCCAGTGTGGGTCGCGGGCTACGGACCGAAAGTCCTGAACATGGCGGGGCGGGTAGCCGACGGCATCATCCTGCAATTTGCCGACCCCGATTTGATCGAGTGGTGCATGGGACACGTGAAAGATGGAGCACGCGAGGCCGGCCGCGATTCGAAGTCAATCGAGGTCATGGCAGCGGCGCCGGTGTGGGTCTCCGACGATGTCAATACTGCGCGCGAGCACGTGCGCTGGTTCCCTGCCCTGGTCTCCAACCACGTGGTCGATCTGCTCTCAAAATATAAGCCGGAAGAACTTCCGCCGGCGCTTACTTCGTACGTGCGCAATCGCGCCGGCTACGATTACCTGCACCACTGCGAGGTAGGCAGCGACAATGCGGAGTTCGTCTCTGACGAAGTCGTAGACCGCTTCTGTGTCGTTGGTCCAGTAGAGGCTCATCGCGAGAAGCTGCGCAAGCTGGCGTCGGTGGGCGTGACGCAGTTCAATATTTATCTCATGTGCGGCGAAGAAGAGCAGACGGTGGAAGTCTACGAGCGGGAGATCGTGCCGCAGTTCAGGACAGCGAGAGCAGCAAGGTGACGCTTACCCAAACGCAAGGTCCCTCGACTCGTGCTCGGTCGCAGTGCTCCCTCGCCCTTCGCTCGGGATGACAAATCTAGAGGGTGGCGCTGCTACCGCGCACCCACAGCGGCGTGGCGCTTCTCCTCCACGGCAGCCAGGGAGCGATCGAGCAAGCGAATAGCCTCGTCCACGTCGGCTTTCGAAATATTCATGGGCGGTGACATGCGGATCACGTTGCCCCACAGTCCGCCTTTGCCGATCAGCAAGCCCTCGCGGCGCGCCTCTTCCATGAGCTGCGCGGTTTCCTGCGGCGCTGGCTCTTTGGTGGCGCGGTCTTTCACCAGCTCGATACCCTGCATCAGGCCCATGCCGCGCACGTCACCGATCACCTGATATTTCTCTTTGAGCCCTTCCAGGCCCTGGCGGAAGTAGCCGCCCACGACGTGCGAATTCTCGACGAGATTGTCTTCTTCAATCACGTCGAGCGTGGCCTTGGCCGCGACGGAGGTAACTGGATTGCCGCCGAAAGTAGAAATCTGCAGCCCGCGAAAGCTGGCGGCGATCTCGGGACGCGTAAAGGTCCCGCCGACGGGTGCGCCGTTGGCCAGGCCCTTGGCGGCGGTGATGATATCGGGCGTGACTTCCCACTGCTCGATGCCGAACCACTTGCGGCCGGTGCGTCCCCAGCCGGTCTGGACTTCATCGGCGATAAAGTCGCCGCCATACTGTTTGACAGTCTTAAAGACGATCTTGAAGTACTCCGGCGGCGGCGTGATGAAGCCGCCTACGCCCTGGATCGGCTCGGCGATGAAGCCGGCGATGCGCCCCGAGGTCGAAGTCTGGATCACGGCTTCCACGTCATTCGCGCAGGCCACGCCGCAATCGGGATAAGTCTTCCCCAGCGGACAGCGATAACAGTACGGATTCATCGCGTGCACCACGCCGAAGCCTGCGGGCAGCGACTGCCGCCAGGTGTTCTGTCCGGTAAGCGACTGCGCGAGCTGGGAGCGGCCACTGTATCCGTGGCGCAGGGCGATGATCTCGAAATTACCGGTATGCGCCCGCGCGAGTTGGATGGCCATCTCGTTGGCTTCAGTGCCGCTGTTGGTGAAGTAGCTCTGGCTGATTTCCCCAGGAGTCAGGCGCGCGATCTTCTCCGCCAGGGCTACGATGCCCTCGTTCGGAAACACCGTCGAAGCATGCTGCAGCTTATCGACCTGCGCCTTGACCTTCGACGTGATGCGCGGGTTGGCGTGCCCCACCGAGATGGTCACAATTCCGCCGAAAAAGTCGAGGTACTTCTTGCCTTCGAGGTCCCACAGGTACTGCATGCTGGCGTGGTCGGTGACCAGAGGCTCGGAGTAATAAGTGCTGACCGAGGGGAACAAATACTGCTTGTATTTGCGGATGACTTCTTCTTTAGTCATGATGAGCCTCAATCTGCGGCCGCAGCCCGGCCGCTGGGCGCGCTCTGGGCGCTGAGGATGCCGTAGGTTTCCGGACGGCGGTCGCGGAAGAACTGCCACACTTTGCGAACTTCCGCGATCAGGTCGAGGTCGAGCTCGGCGACCAGCACTTCGTCCTTGTCGCGGCTGGCCTGGGCGACGATCTTGCCGCGCGGATTGCAGAAGTAGCTCTTGCCGTAGAACTCGCCGATGCTCCACGGCTTCTCTTCGCCCACGCGGTTGATGGCGCCGACAAAGTACTGGTTGGCGACAGCGTGCGCCGGCTGCTCCAGCTCCCACAGATATTCCGAGAGCCCAGCCACGGTGGCCGAAGGATTAAAGACAATCTCCGCGCCGTTCAGGCCCAGGGCGCGCGCGCCTTCGGGAAAGTGGCGATCGTAGCAGATGTAGACGCCGACCCGAGCGTACTTGGTCTCAAACACTGGATAGCCGAGGTCGCCGGGGGTGAAATAAAACTTTTCCCAGAAGCCGGGATGGCAGTGCGGGATGTGATGCTTGCGATATTTGCCGAGATATCGGCCGTCGGCGTCAATCACCGCCGCGGTGTTGAAGTAGAAGCCGGGCATGGTTTCTTCGTACACCGGCGCGACGATCACCATCTGATACTTGGCGGCGAGCTCCTGCATCCGACGCACGCTCGGCCCATCGGGGACAGGCTCGGCCAACTCATACCAGCGCGGTTCCTGCACGGCGCAGAAGTACGGTCCGTAGAAAAGCTCCTGCAGGCAGAGCACCTGAGTTCCCTGCTTGGCCGCCTGCTCGATCAGAGCGACGTGCTTGGCGATCATGGCTTCTTTGATCTCGGCCAGCGAGTGCTCCGGACCAAGAACGTTGCGCGCCTGAATAAGGCCGCAGCGGACAATGCGAGGCATGGCGTAACCCCCAGAGCCTCGAAATATAACAGAAACCCGGGAGAGTATAATCCGCACGCATACTGCGGGGAGGCATTTTGCTGTCTGAAAATCAGTCTGTTTTCTTGATTGAGGAGGAGACGATGCCACACGATGTCGATCATCAGGATCAGGAGAGCCAACCTCAACAACACCATCACTATTGCGGCAACCTGTTCGGATGCGGAGATGAGCAGGGCACAGGCGTGCTCCGCGAAGACATCAAAGATGCTGCCTTCACTAAGCACGCCGCTGACCGTCTTTTGCACATGGATGAGATGAACCAGGAGCAGCTCGACGGCTATCTGACCACCCGCGGCATTTCGCGCCGCCGGCTGCTGCGCGCCAGCAGCTTCATGGGCGCCCTGGCGGCCATCGGGCCTTGGTTCACCAAGCTGGCGCATGCTGCGGATTCATTAGGAAGCGCCGCCGGTCCCGCAGGCGGCACGAAGAAAGAGGACGAAGGCCGCGTCCACGTGGTGGAGTGCAACGATAAGACTGTGCGCTTGGGCGTCTACGACACCACGCTGGAGCCTATTCTCAAGGTCGATTCCGGCGATACCATCAGCTACCCCAACACGTGGTCGCACTTTTTGAACCAGATGCAGCCGGGGGTGTCCATCGAGACTCTGGCGAAGTTGCGCGTGAGCAACCCCGGAAGAGGGCCGCACTCGATCATCGGACCTGTCTATGTCAACGGCGCCGAACCCGGCGACGTGCTGGAGGTCCGCTACAAGCGCATTCGTCCCTTCGACTGGGCGGCGGTCTTCAATAACCCGGGGTCGCTGGGAACCGGCTTGCTGGCGAAGGATTTTCCCGAAGGACAGGTCAAATATGTGAAGCTCGATCTTCCCACAATGACTACGGAGTTTAAGCGGGACATCCATATCCCCCTCAAACCCTTCCAGGGGACGCTGGGCCTGGCCCCGCCCGATGGCTTCTTCCCGCCTTTGAGTCCTGGAGTCACCAACTCCGTCCCACCCGGCCCTCACGCCGGCAATACCGATCTGAGCGAAATGGCTGAGGGCTCTACCATGTTCATCCCGGTGTGGAAGCCGGGAGCGCTGATCTACACCGGCGACTCCCACGCCGTGCAGGGCGATGGCGAGATCAGCCTGACGGCGCTGGAGACACGCATGCAGGAGCTGCGCATCCAGGTGATTCTGCACAAGCAGAAGAATTTCGCCTGGCCCGTGGCGGAAACTCCGACTCACTGGATCACCCTGGCTATGGATAAGGACTTGAACGTGGCCATGACAGTGGCAGCGCGCAATGCCATTGACTTCCTGGCCCAGCGCGCTGATCTCAGCAAGCTCGACGCTTATGCCCTGTGCAGCATCGCCACCAGCTTCCGGGTGACGCAGGTGGTCGACATCACGCGCGGTGTCCACGCCATGATCCCGAAGAACCTCTTCACGGGAGGACTGCGCCAGCAGATCAAGGTGGTTTAAGCGGAGATGTTCTGGAACAGGAGTCACAACCCCACCCTTGGCAAAAGAGGCCAAGGGTGGGGCACCCGCTATTTCGCGGCAACTACTACGCCACTCCACGTACTGGTCTGCGCGCGGTAACTGGCTCACCTAGCGTGGCTTCCGCCTGCGCGATGGTGCGCTTGGCCACCGGCTTGAGCCACAGCAGGGCCAGGAAGGCCGCGATCAGGTCGCAGCAGATCATGATCCAGAAGACCCGCGTCCACGATCCCGTCTTCTGAAACAGCCAGGCGGCGCCGAAGCCGGCGAAGAACGATGCGGTTCCCTTGGCGGTGTAAACGATCCCATAATTGGTGGTCGCCCACTTTTGCCCAAACAAATCTCCCGTAATCGAAGGGAACAGCGAGAAGATCTCGCCCCAGGCGAAGAAGCATAGCCCGGAGAGAACGATGAACCAGAGGGGGCGGCTGATCAGTTGCAGCAGCGCAAACACCGCCAGCGCTTCCGCGCTAAAAGCAATGAACATGGTGTTCTCGCGGCCGATGTGGTCCGAGACCCATCCCCAGAAGGGACGCGTTAGTCCATTTAAGATGCGGTCTATCTCGATGGCCAGAACCAGCGCGGTCATGCCCCCCAACAGGATGATATTGTCGACGTGGTACGACTTGGCCATGGGCTTGAGTTGAGCGGTCACCACCAGGCCACCGAAGGCGACCAGCGTCATCATGAAATAGATCATCCAGAAGGAGCCGGTCTTCACCATCTGCACCGGTGTCATGTTCACACTGGAGCTGTGCACGCGGGCTTTTACCTGCGCTTCCTTCTCCTTCCAGCCAGGCGGAGTCCAGCCGACCGGAGGTTTGGCCAGGAAGAGCGCGGCGAGCACCACAATCGCCCCCTGGATGATGCCGAAGACGATGAACGTGTGCTGGTAGCCGGAAGCCTTGATCATGTTGGCGATAGGCGACACACTGATAGCGGTGCCGATGCCGTAGGCTCCAGCCGTAAGCCCGACGCAGAGCCCGCGATGGTCGGGAAACCACTTCAGGGCGTTGCCGATGGTCCCGCCATAGATGAATCCGGCGCCCACCCCTGCCAAGCCGTACCAGACGTACAGACTGCGAAGCGACTCGGCATTGCCGGCGCCTAACCAGCCCAACCCGACCATAACCCCGCCGATGCCCAGCATCAAGCGTGGGCCGACGCGATCAATCAGGGCTCCTTCAAACGGAACCAGCCAGGTCTCGAGCAAGATGAAGATGGTGAAAGTCAACTGCACCAGCGAGAGCGATGCGTGCAGGTGATCCCTGATGGGAGTGGTGAAAAGGGTCCAGGCATACTGCAGGTTCGCGATGGCCATCATCGCGATTACCCCGGCAATCAACTGCACCCAGCGGTTCGGAATCCGCGAAGGATGGATGGCGCCAGCCGGCGCTGCGTAATCGGCCATAAGCACACCTCCCGGGTGTCTCCCAACTGACTAGAAGATGAAAAGCAAAATGCCGTTCCTTCTTATGTCCAGCCCGGGTCGGGGTGTGAAACATACCACAGAATAAAAAGACCGCCCGCGCTTCTTACGCGGGCGGGTTATCAGCTTCGATCTCCCTATGGAAACGGTATGACCCCGGGGATCAGCCACTTGTTCCACATTTCGTCCACCTTGCTCTGGAAGTAATCGATGTCGTCGTCGGTGAAGTGGGCGAAGCGTCCCTGGCGGAGCAGGTAATCGCGTACCGGCTGCCGGGGAATGCGCTTATCAGCGATCTGCTGCGTGCGCCCAGTGAGCTTCAGGACGCTGTCTTCCACCTCGTACAGCGGCCATATGCCGGTGTTCACCGCCAGCTCGCCCAGCTCGTGCGACTGAATGGGATCGTAGTCCCAACCTTTAGGGCAGGGATCGAGCGAATGGATGAACGTCGGACCGCCGATGGTCAACGCCTTGCGAATGGAGTTCATGCCGTGCAGACCATAGGACATGCAGATAGTCGCGACGTAGCGACAAGTCGGGTGGCCGGCGGCCATCATCGCCGCCATGTTCTTCTTCCAGCGGTGATGCATGATGCGCTTGACCGGCCCGGGCGTGCTGAACGTGGTGTTCGCGCCCCACGGGGTGCTACCCGAAAGCTGAATGTCGGTGTTGGCGTAGGACTCGTTGTCGTACATCAGGATCAGGCAGTTGTAGTCGGGATGGGTGAGGGTGGCGGAGATACCGCCAATGCCCATGTCCGCCCCGCCGCCATCGCCGCAGAAGGCGATCACGTTGATGGGCTCATCCTTCATCTTGCCCTTGCGCATGAGCGCCTTCAGGCCGGCGGCCGCGCCCAGCGCCGCCGAACCGCTGCTGCCAAGTTGGGTGTGCATCCACGGCACCGACCATGAAGTGCTGTAGTAGGTGGTGTTCGCCACGTACATGCAGCCGGTGCTCCCCAGCACGATGGTGCGCGGGCCGGCGGCCTTTACCATCATCTTCATCACCAAAGCCGATTCGCAGCCCTGGCAGGTACGGTGCCCGGAGGTAAAGAATTCCTCGAGGGGTATCTTCTTAACGCTCTTAAACGGATCGAGAGTCTGTGTAGGCTCGATGTTTACGTAAGTTGCCATTGTTTCCTTGTCCTTTCTGGCGGAGTCGTTCACGCCAGTTGAAATCGTTGCCTATGTAGCGCCGGCCTCCGGCCGGCTGTCGCGAGGGCGTCTCGCCCTCGCCGCCGAGACGGCGGCGCTACGTTTACTCGCGCAGCCCAATCCACTGCGTCAAAGGTTGCGTCTTGCCCGCCGCAGCCGCGTACACCGATTCGGTCATGCGGGTGATGTCGGGCAGGGTCACCTCGCGGCCACCCAGGCCGCAGATGAAATCCAGCACCGGCAGCTTAGGACCCGGCGCGGAGTACAGGGCGGTGCGTACTTCGGTGGCCACTACACCGCTCATGTAGGGCGAGCCGAACGAATAGTCGCGGTCCACCACGCCCACTGCCTTGAAGCGGCTGAGCGACTTGGCCAGCTCCTCCGCCGGGAAGGGACGGAACCAACGCAGGCGCACGAACCCGACTTTCTTCCCTTCCTTGCGCATCTGGCGGATCGCCACCTTCATGGGGATGGAAAGCGTGCCCATGCCCATGAGCACGATATCGGCATCTTCGGTCATGTACTCCTCGATGAACGGATTGCCGTAGGAGCGCCCGAAGATGCGCTCGAAGTCGGCGTAGGCTTCCTTGATCACCGCCGTCGTCCGCTCCATGGCCGCATAGTTCTGGCGGCGGATCTCCATCACCCAATCCTCGTTCGCCTGCGGGGCGACGGTGATGGGGTTATCGGGATGCAGCAGCAGGTCGGCGCGGTTGTAGCGCGGCAGGAATTCGTTCACCTTCTCCTGCGACGGAATCTTGACCAGCGCCTGCGAGTGGGTAAGGAAAGCGCCGTCGCAACTGATGCCGCAGGGCAAGAAGATCCTGCGGTCTTCGGCCACGCGATAGGCGATGAGCGCGGTGTCGAGCGCTTCCTGGGCATTGTCCACCCACACCAGCATCCAGCCCAGATCGCGCACCGCCAGAGCGTCGTTGTGCTCCGTGCCGAAGGCGCCGGGATCGTCCAAGGCGCGGTTGCCCACCATGGCGATCATGGGAATGCGCAGCGCGGGCGTGACCGTGAGCGCCTCCATGGCGTACATCCAGCCGACACCGCTGGAGCCCACGAACACGCGCGCGCCCACGGCGGAAGCGTGCTTGACGATCTCGAACTGTGAATGTTCCCCCTCCGCCACGATGTACTCGCAATCCATCTCGCCGTGCGACACCAGCTTGGCAACGTACTGCATGACGGTGTCGTAAGGACGAATGGGATAGGCCGTGATCACGTCCACATCCGCCAGCTTGCAGGCCACGGCGATCGCTTCGCTGCCTGTGATCAGGGCGGTTTCTTCCGTCTGGTGGTGCTTTTCCAGCGTTTCTACCATCTGTGCCATAAACCGCTTTCCTCCTGAGCCGAGGCTCACGTGGTTGGGCCTACAAGGTCTCTAGCCTTCCTTCGCGATCTCCAGCATCTCGAAAACTTGCTCTTTGTACTGCCCGCGGTAACGGAAGCCGTGCGAGCGTTCCGGCCGCGCCGCGATCTTTTCCTGCAACCAGGTGTTGTATCCGGGCTTGTCCTTCCTCCACGCCTCCCACTGACTGGAGTTGTCGCGGAATTCCGTCTCGTTGATCATGGTGACGCAGTTGGGCACCGGGCAGACGGCCTCGCAGACGCCGCAGCCGCAGCAGGCCTGCATGTTGGCGTCGTAGAGCCCGTCGGGAGTAACGTCGAAGCAGGTGTCCGGACACTGCAACCAGCACAATGTGCACTTGATGCAGGTGTCGAAGTTCACCACGGGCCGCATCGTCCGCGTGCTGAACTTCTTGAAGGTGGGATTGCGATCAGGACGGTAGCCGCCCATGACGTGGGTGCCGGGGTCCTCGATCTGCTTGCCCGTCGCGATGCAAGGAATGGCCACACCCTCGCCCATCTCATGCCACTTGGGCAGGTCGAACCTGTAGGGCGTCTCGGGATTGCCTTGCGTGGGACGAACCGTGGTGCTCGAGAAGCGTTCGTAGGCGCGCTCGGCCGAGCTGACCTTCACCGCATCGTGCCATTCGTCGTTGATAATTTTCTTCAGCGAATCAAGCGTGAACAGCTCGGGAAGAACGCGGGCGATGGTGCCCAGGATGCGCACGTCGGTGTGGTCGTCCTTGTAGACCCACAGCCCGGAGAAGCTGGGCGTGGCCTTCACGATGCACAGCTCGTACGGGATGCTCCTTGCGGTGCGCCATGGAGACGACCGCGTCCGGAGCTTCGCGGGAGGTGACGATCAGCGTCCCCCCCGGCTTGATCTTCTGGTTGACGGGCTGCAGGCCATACCACGCCCACGACTCCACCCCTTTGCACAGCGTGTCGTCCACCGAGATGGTGATGTCCACTTCCTGGGGCTCGTACTTGGCCATGCCCTGTTCCAGCGTCTCCTGGTCGCTGCCCACGATCGCGAAGCTCTTGGCGGGAATGCCATTGCGCTCCGGGCTGTCGCTGTAGCGGCCGAACGAGATGCCGGGTTTGCCTTCCTGGTGGGCCGCCAGCACAATGCCGCGACTGATGTTCTTGGCCAGGGTCTTCTGGAAAATTCCCCGATAGATGATCTCAACCGCGAATAACCTGCCCATGCAAAACCTCCGTCGTTAATTCATTCGCCGCCGATACACGCGGATAAACGCGGATCAGGCTGAGGACAAGCCGGCTGCACGCAGATCGATGAGGACAGCGAATGAAACCTTCCGCCCTCCGGCTGCTCCGACAAACCCCGTGGTCTTTGCTCTCATCCGCGTCTCTCCGCGTTAATCCGCGGCGAAAAAAATAGTTTCAAGACTTGTTGAGTACGATCTCGGAAACTTCTTCGATGTGCCGGCGCATAGCCATCTCCGCCGCGACCGCATCGTGGCGCTTGATGGCCGAGAAAATCCGCCGATGGCCGGCCATGGATTTCTGCGGGCGTCCCTCCACTTGCAAGGAACGTTCGCGCGTCTCGCGCAGCAGGTCCATGAGCACATCCAGCACTTTCAGCACGACGCTGTTGTCCGAAGCCAGCGCGATGGTGTAGTGGAACTCGTTGTCTTCCTCGATGGCCGGGTCGCCACGCTTCAGCTTCTCATCCTGACGGTGCAGAATGTCTTCCATCTCGGCGAGGTCGGCGGGCGAGGCATGAGTTGCGGCCCGCGCCGCCAGCGCCGGCTCCAGCATCTTGCGCACATCCAGCAGTTCCACCACCAGCTTGCGCTTTTGTGACAGCGCCGTGGCCAGAGGCATAATCAGCGCGTCGGCGGAAACCTCGCGCACGACCGTGCCCGACCCCTGCCTGGGCTCCACCATACCCACCAACTCGAGGCGGCGGATGGCATCGCGGATCGAACTGCGGCTCACGCCGAAAGTCTCTGCCAGTTCGCGCTCTGGCGGCAGCATGTCGCCAGGCTTCATGTGCTCAGCGATGTGCTGCTCCAGCCGCCGCGCCACTTCCTCATAGACCTTGTTGCGGCGGATGGCTTCGAATTCCGGTTTGGCAGTGGCGCTCAACGTGGGAGTGGTCCAATCACCAGACCAATGGTCCAGTTAACGGACCAATTGTACACCCACGTGTCAAGTGGTTTTTCCTCGAGATCCCTCCCTCTTTTAACTCTTTCCATTTTGGAACAGAACACCCGTATCCCTTGCTCTCGCCTCGTTCGATGCTAAAGTTCGCGTACCCGCAACTCTTAACATAGGGAGCACCGCATGCCCCCGAAAAGCTGTAGCCCTTCATGTCGCAGGTTTTACCGCACTACTCTGCTTGCTGACCACTACTGGACGCCTCAGAAAATCTCTAACTACGAGCGCTACCGTCAAAAGACATGCTCTCTCATTGCCGTCGGGTTCCTGGCAGCTTTGCAGGTGCGGTTGCAACCATCGCGCCCATCCACTAAAACAGTGGCAGCCGCTTGCAACAAGGTTCCTCACATCCGCCGATGCTCAAGCACTTTACCGCCTGGACGCTGTTGCTCGTCCTCCTACTAGTCACATCCAGCACTGCGCCCCGTCTCGCCGCGGCCCCGCCTCCGCTGCGGGGAACAGCCGAGCTCGAGCAACTGCTCATCAAGCTGCATACCACGGCGCGGCTGATGCACACCGTCGCCCACCCCGATGACGAAGACGGCGGCATGCTGGTGCTGGAAGCGCGCGGGGAAGGCGTGACCGCCGTGCAGCTCACCTTGACCCGCGGCGAAGGCGGACAGAACCGCATGGGCAGCAACCTGTTCGACGAACTGGGAGTGCTGCGCACGCTGGAATTGCTGGCTGCCGATCAGTATTACGGTGTCGAGCAGCGCTTCACTCGCGTTGCCGATTTTGGCTATTCCAAGACCGCCGATGAGACCTTCGACAAATGGCACGGGCATGACATCGCGCTGGCCGACATGGTGCGGGTGATCCGCACATTTCGTCCGGATGTGATCGTCTCCCGCTTCCAGGGCTCGGACCGCGACGGACACGGCAATCATCAGGCCAGCGGCATCCTGACCCACGAAGCTTTCCGGGCCGCCGCTGATCCCGGACGCTTTCCTGAACAGATCAGCGAAGGTCTCGAGCCCTGGCAGGCGAAGAAGCTCTACATCCGCGGCGGCAGCAGTGATTACACCCTGGCGCTCGACACCGGCGCCTACTCACCGGTGCTGAAGATGAGCTTCATGCAGTACGCCATGCAGGGATTGCGGCGCCAGCTCTCACAGGGCGCGGGCGAATGGCGGCTCTCCTCGCGGCCGCATGTCTCCTATTACAAGCTGATAGATTCGGAGCTGCCACCACCCTCTCACGCGGGCCGGCACGCGCTCCAACCAACCAAAGACACCGCCGAGCATGAGCACGATTTCTTCGACGGCATCGATACCACCCTGCCCGGCTTGGCGGAGCGCATCGGTGATGAAGAGTCTAAAGTCCCTTTTCTGCGCCCGGCGTTGGGCGCGATCAAGGAGCGCGTGGACGAGGCCACGCACCTGATCCCCGGGCCTTCATCCAGCCTGGCGGCGCCGCTTCTGGCGGGCGAGGAGCAGGTAGCCGAGCTGATCGACCAGATCGAGCACTCCGAGCTCTCGCCGGCGGCAAAGTCCGAGTTGCTGGTGAATCTGCGCACCAAGCGGCAGCAGTTCCAACGCGCCGCGGAGCTTGCATTGGGTCTTGAGCTGCGCGTCTCCACCACTCCGGCGGGCAATGGAATGCTGGTGCCGGGCCAGACCGCGCGCCTGCTGGCCGAAGTGCACAACTCGGGCGACGAGCCGGTGCTGGTCCAGCAGATCGCGCTCGACCTCCCCAAAGGATGGAGCGCGCCGCCGGTATGGATTCGCCCGACCCGCCTGAAACCAGGCGACAGCGCCTCGGCAACCTTCACGGTGAAAGTGGCGCCGGACGCGGAACTGAGCAGTCCTTACTGGCATCGTAATGATCCGGAGACGGACACCATCTACGAGGTCAACGATCCTCGCTATGCCACGCTTCCCTTCCCCCCGCCGCCGGTCGAGGCACATGCCGCGTTCGCTTTCGCCGGACATCATGGTACGGTGCGCGCGGTTGCGCGCGCGGCCCCGGCGGAGAACAGTCCCGCGCTGGCGGTGGTGCCGGCATTTTCCGTGGCGATCGCACCGCGCACGCGCGTGGTGCCTGCCGACGCGACTTCGTCCACCAGGGTGACGGTTGCGGTCCGCGGCTACGTTGCCGGCGATGCCAGCGTAATCCTGCGCGCGCCGCAGGGGTGGACCGTCTCGCCCGAGTCAGCGCCGGTGCGCTTCGAGCGCAGCGGACAGGAACACAAACTAAGTTTCAAGCTGAGCCCGCCCGGCGGCGCTTATCGTTCGGGAAAGCTCCGCATCCGCGCCGTGCTCGAGGCGGCGGGCCGGCAGTACACCGAAGGCTTCACCGTGGTGACGGGCGAGGACCTCGGCGCCTTTTACTACTATCAGCCGGCGATCGAGCAGTTGAGCATGGTAGTGGTGAACGTGCCGGATGGTCTGAAGATCGGCTACGTGATGGGCGCAGGCGACGAGATCCCCACGGTGCTGCGCGAACTCGGCCTTAACGTGGAGATGATCTCGCCCGACCAGATGGCCAACGGCAGCTTGCAGCGCTTCGACACCATCATCCTCGGTATCCGCGCCTACGACACTCGCGCCGATGTGCGCCAGAACAACCGCCGGCTGCTCGAGTACGTGGACCGTGGCGGCACGCTCGTGGTGCAGTACAACACCAATCCCGAGGAGTTCAACGCCGGTCATTACACGCCCTACCCCGCCGAGCTGAGCCACGACCGCGTCAGCGTGGAAGAGGCGCCGGTCACGCTGCTTGAACCGTATGATCGTCTCTTCCGCTCTCCTAACGCGATCACCGAAAAAGATTTCGACGGCTGGGTACAGGAACGCGGCCTCTACTTCATGGACAAGTGGGACGACCATTACCGGCCGTTGCTCTCCTCGGCTGATCCGGGCGAACCGGCGCGCGAAGGCGGTCTGCTGCGCGCCCGCTACGGCCGCGGCACCTACATCTATACCGGCTACGCCTTCTTTCGCCAGCTTCCCAATGGAGTCCCCGGAGCGATCCGCCTGTATGTGAACCTGCTGAGCGCCGGCCATGGCAAGCCCTAGCGGGTCTTTGCCTGCGGACAGCGGCTCGACGCTGGTCCGCGGTGTAGGCCTGGGCTCGGCCACCGCGCTGAACATGATCGACATGATCGGCGTGGGGCCGTTCATCACCATTCCCCTGATCATCAGCGTTGCCGGCGGTCCGCAAGCCATGCTGGGATGGATCCTGGGCGCGGCGCTAGCGCTGTGCGATGGCATGGTGTGGGCGGAACTGGGCGCCGCCATGCCGGGCTCGGGTGGCTCGTACCGCTACTTGAAAGAAATCTACGGCCCGGCGCGCCTGGGGCGCCTGATGTCGTTTCTGTTCGTCTGGCAGCTTTCCTTCAGCGCGCCGCTCTCCATCGCTTCCGGCTGCATCGGACTGGCACAGTACGCGAGCTATTTGCTGCCTTCGCTGGAGAAGACTTATCTGGCGACCACGCTTGCGATGCCGCTTGCCGGGGCTCGGAGCCGCTTGAAGCGCGCGTGCTGCGTCAACCGAGCAACTTTCGTGGCCATCGGCGCATGCGCCGTTGCGGTGCTGCTGCTTTATCGCCGAATCACTGTAGTGGGACGGCTCTCGAAACTGCTCTGGCTGGGAGTGCTGGGAACGGTGGCGTGGGTAATCGTCGCCGGCCTGTCGCACTTCGACCGCGCTCGCGCCTTCGACTTTCCCGCTGGCGCTTTTCGTCTCGACTATGGATTCTTCGCTCGGCCTGGGATCGGCGCTGCTGATCGCCACCTACGACTACTGGGGGTACTACAACGTCTGCTTTCTCGGGGATGAGGTCAAAGACCCGGCGCGCACTATTCCGCGCGCACTGGTCTATTCGATCCTCGCTGTCGCGGCGATCTACCTGGTGATGAACATCAGCATCCTCGGCGTTGTGCCGTGGCGCGAGCTGGCCGCGGCGGGCAAAAGCGAGACTCGCTACTACGTGGTGTCCTTGATGATGCAGCGCGTGTACGGGAACTGGGCGGGATCTGCGGTGACTCTGCTGGTAATGTGGACGGCGTTTGCCTCTGTATTTTCGCTGCTGTTGGGATATTCGCGCGTGCCCTACGCGGCGGCGCTCGACGGCAATTATTTTCGCGCCTTTGGGCGGGTGCATCCTGTTGGCCGCTTTCCGCAGGTATCGCTGGTGGCGCTGGGCGCGGTGGCGGCATGCTTCTGCCTGCTGCGCCTGGTAGACGTGATCGCCGCGCTGGTGGTCATCCGCATCGTGATCCAGTTCCTGGTGCAGGCGATCGGCCTGGTGATCCTGCGCGCGCAACGTCCCGAAGCGCCGCGGCCCTTCCGCATGTGGCTCTACCCTCTGCCGGCGCTGGTGGCGATTGCGGGATTTATTTTCATTCTGGTGTCGCGGCAAAACTTCCTGAAGGAACTGCGCTATGCGGTGGCGATCCTTGTGGCAGGACTGCTGGTGTTCTCTGTGCGCGCGTGGGGGCGGCGCGAGTGGCCGTTCCAGCCGAGCCAGGATTCGCTGCGCTCGGGATGACAGATCCCACAAATCAGTGCGGTTTGCTGTGGTCGAATTTCTCGCCCGCCGGGACGGCCACTGCCAGCCGGTTCTCTTTCGGCGCGAGCGGGCAAGTCGCGTACGGCGTCACCGCGCAAGGCGGGTTGTAGGCTTTGTTGAAATCGAGCACGACCTTGCCGTCCTGCACCGCGTCGGCTTCCAGGAAACGTCCTGCGGGATAAGTGTCGGTCTTGCTGGTGGTGTCGCTGAAGACGAAAAACAAGTCCCTTGGCAGCATCGCCGCCGAGCGCCGTGAGCTTCAACGTTTGCCCATTCAAGCTGAACTGCACTTCGCCAGGGACGGTTTCGTGCGACACGTCGCCGAGCACGTTGGGCACATCGACAGTGCGCTTGCCGTCCGACGGCAGCCCAGGTTGCCGTCACCCGATACGACGTATCGATGGGATAAAAGTGCAGTGAGCTGAAGTTGCGCAGTGCCGGATTCTGAAGATCTTTGAGGCGAATGCCAACCCGCTCGCCGCGCTTGATGACGTGCATGCGCAACCGGCCCAGCGCGACTACTGTCGGCTTTCCTGATGTATCGGGCTGGAGCTTAGCGGTCATCACGGGTTTATCGTCGATGGTTGCTGCCGAGCCGGGCTCCATCTTCAGCGTGACCTCCTCACCATTAAGCTCGAAGACGCCTGCCTGCGCGGGAGCCGTACCCGCGGGCAGCACGATCGCATTCGATGACGCAGTGCCGAATGAGTTGGCGCCCGGCTTGAGCCAGAACAGCCCGGCGAGTACCAGCCAGTTGGACTTGAGGTCTTTGATCTCTTCGGCGCGAAACTTCTCCACTTCGCGCTGATAGACGGCGTCAACGTGGCCAGCGGTGCCCTGAGAGAGGGCGACCTGAGCCGCGGCCATGGCCGCCAGTAAAAAGACAACGCCGATGCGCATTCGGTGCCGCATGATTTTCATCAGATGGTGGAGATCGTAATCTTGATTCTCAAAAGCCGTAGCGCCGCCATCTTGGCGGCTGTCCCCGTGAGCATCTTGCTCACGCGCAGGCGGGCAGGATGCCCGCCTGTACAGCCGGCGGGACGCCGGCGCTACGCATACTCACGCGGATTCGGCAGTGCTTCCAGGCCGCGTCCTGCAAAGATCTCTTTGAATTCGCGCAACAGGTCGGCATGAATAAGCCCGTTGCTGGCGAGCACGTCCCGGTCGGCGAGGCGGAACGGCTGGCCATGGAAGCCAGTCACCTCGCCGCCGGCTTCTTCCACCAACACCACGCCGGCGGCAAGGTCCCAGGGATTGAGATTGAACTCCCAGAAGCCCTCATAGCGTCCGCTGGCAACCGAGGCCAGATCGAGCGCGGCCGAGCCGGCGCGGCGTACCCCATGCGTTCGCAGCGTGATCTGGTGATAGAAGTGGATGTTGGGATTCTTGTGGCGCTTGTGGCTGGGAAAGCCGGTGGCCAGCAGGGATTCGGCGAGCCGGGAGATTTTTGAAACCTGGATGCGGTGCTGGTTCAAGTAGGCGCCGCTTCCCTTCTCCGCCGAGAACATCTCGCCGCGCGTGGGATCGTACACCACGCCCGCGGTCAACTGCCCTTTGTACTCCAGCCCCATCGAGACGCAGAACACGGGAAAGCCATGCGCGAAGTTGGTGGTGCCGTCCAGCGGATCGACATACCACTTGTAGTCGCTGCCGGTCTCGCGGCTCGCGCCCTCCTCGCCCAGAACGTCGTGGCGGGGGAAGCGCGCCTGCAGGCGGTCCATGATGAGGGCCTCGGAGGCGCGGTCGGCCGCGGTCACGACGTCCGCGTCGCCCTTGTACTCAATCGTGACGTGGCGCGCGAAGTAGCCCATCAGCAGCTCGCCGGCTTCGCGAGCGATGGCCTCGGCGGCGGCGACGAACTCGGTGGCTCGCTCGGCGCTCACGGCTCGCGCCGCGGCTTGCGCGTGCCGCTGTCCTCGCCGATGTACAGGATCTGGTGCTTGAAGATAAACAGGTTGGGCGCGCCCTCGCGCGTCAGGCGAATCATGTTCTGGTCGTAGTACTCGATCCAGCCCTTCACAATATCGCCGTCCAGCAGCTTGACGATCACCGGCGTTTGCTTTTCACCTAGCGTCTTGAGATACGCGGCTTCCTGGAAGGTATCGTCCGCGGGCGGATTCTTGGGCTTTTTGTGCATCGGCAGCATAGAAGGGGATTGAAACGGCATCCCGACATTGTACACGCTGATCGCGCGTCACTCCGTCTTGCCGGTGTAGTAGCCGGTGCGATGACGAGCGTGCAGCGGCAATGCCAGGTCGCTATCCACAGGAGGAGTGACCTTCACCTGGACGCGCCGGAAATCGGAGTCGCTCAGCCGCTGGCGAGGATAATAGCCGAGCACGTACTGGGTGCGCAGTTCATCGCTGATGCGGCGGAAGGCGTGGTCGATCCCCTGCGGGGTATCGGCGTAGTAATGCTTGGCGCCCGTATCTTCCGACATTTGGATCAGCGCATGTTCGCCTCCGGTATTGCGTCCGGCGCTGGCCTCAATCGGCACCATGATGATGCTGTATACCAATGCGTCGGCCTGCTGCGCCTCGCGCAAAGCTTCCCGATAGTCCACCCGGCTCATGGTGTCGCCGCCGTCGGTGATCACCACCAGCACCTTTCTTCCCTGCCGCCGCATCAACGCCTGGGAACCCAGAAAAATGGCGTCAAAGAGAGCGGTAGCTGAGCCCACGTGCACGCGCCCAATGCCCTGGTCGACGCGCCGCAGATCAGAGGTGAAGGGCACCAACTCCTCCACAATCTCGCTGAACTGAAAAAGCGCCACGGCATCCTTCGGCCTTAGCACCGAGTGGGCGAACGCCCGCGCCGCATCCAGCTCCTGCTTGAGGTCCTTGCGGGTGCTCAGGCTGGCATCAATGGCCAGAACGATTGAAAGCGGGAGAGCCGATTCGCGATCGAAGACCGACAGCTTCTGCTCAACACCATCTTCCCGCACCTGGAAATTTTCCTTGGTGAGAGTTGCTACCGGGGCGCCGCGATCGTCCGTGACGCTGACGTAAACACTCACCAGCTTGACGTTGACTCGGTAGGTGGGAGTCTTCTCGGCAGGCTGACCGGGGCGCGGCGGCGGGACTGCAACTTGCGCCCAGGCGGCAGCCGCCAGGCAGGCCAATGCCAGCAGAATTCTGTTCACACGCTTCACAGGAGAACTGCTCATTTGGATGCCGGCGGAGCGCTCAGCGTTCTTCCAGCCGTCGGAATATTCTCGGGAAACGGCTCACCATCCGCCCAGACGGCGCCGTCTTCAAAGTACTCCTTCTTCCAGATGGGCACCGTCTTTTTGAGAGTGTCGATGAGCCAGCGACAGGCGTCGAAGGCAGCGGCGCGGTGGGCCGAGGCGACGGCGATTAGCACGCTGGTCTCGGTGTGCTGGAGCCGTCCCAGGCGGTGCACCAGAGCGACTTCGCGAATCTGAAAGCGTTCGAGGGATTCTTGGGCGAGTTCGTCCAGCTTGCGGCGCGCCATCAGTTCGTATGCTTGATAATCGAGATAAAGAGTTCGGCGGCCGCGGGTGTGGTCGCGCACAATGCCTTCGAAAACCACAACGGCACCATCTTCCGGCTGCTTAATCTGCGCCAGCACTGTTTCAGTCGCAATGCGGTCGCGGACGAGTGCAACGTGCGCGGTTGGGCGGTCTTGATTGCCGCCGCTGACCGGCGGCAGAAGTGCAACCTCGTCCTGATCGTGGAGTGCCGCGCCGGGAGGGGCATATTCCTGGTTGATCGAGAGAGCAATCACGGGCAAGAAATCCTTCAACCGCGGGACTGCAGCCGCATAGTGGGTCAGCAGGTCGGCCAGGCGCGCGCCCTCGGGCAGCGTCAGAGCGTCATCGCTACGACCAACCAGGTCGCGCAAAGCGCCAAAGAACAGAACTCGAACCTGCATGGGTGCTAACCCAGCGCGATGAGCGCATCGAACTTCCTGCTCATCGCCATCTGCTGTAATACCAGCGGAATCTCCAGCGCGCCCGGTACGGTGGCCAGTGTGATATCGTGCATCATTCACGCCCTGCTGGGCAAGCTGCGCGCGGCAGGCCGACAGCAGGCCTTCGCAGACTACTTCGTTGAAGCGGCTCTGCACGATGCCGATGCGCATGCCCTGTGCCGTTCAGGTTCTTTTCGATTTCTTTCATTTTGTATTCCTTGCGATTTGCATTGACAGTAACCCACCACTTCCAAGCCGAATCCGGTCATGCTGGGCAATTTGCGCGGGGTGGCGATCAGGCACATTTTGCCGACGTTGAGGTCGCGCAAAATCTGCGCGCCGATGCCGTAACTGCGCGGGTCCCATTGCGCGGCATGATGCGTTTCTGGCGTTGCGGCGGCGCGCGCCAGCAAGTCCTGCGAAGTTTCGTTGTGGTGCATCATCACCAGCACGCCGGCTGGGCACTCGCTGATTTTTTGCAATGCATCATGCACGCTGGTGGACTGCGGATAATGCGCCTGCTCCAGAAAATCCATCACCGACAGCGGCTCATGCACGCGCACCAGCGTTTCTTGCTGCGGCTGGATATTGCCCTTTGCCAGTGCCAGATGGGTGCGTTGCGTGGTCTTGTCCACATAAGTCACCAGATCGAATTCGCCGTATGCAGTCTGCACTTTGCGGCTGGCAACGCGCTCGACCAGCTTCTCGTGATGGCTGCGGTGTTCGATCAGAGTCGGCAATGGTGCCGATCTTCAAACCGTGCTCCTTGGCGAATTCGACCAGGTCGGGCAGTCGCGCCATCTCGCCGTCTTCCTTGATGATCTCGCAGATCACCGCCGCGGGCGTCAGGCCGGCCATTTGCGCCAGATCGCAGCCCGCCTCGGTATGGCCCGCACGCACCAGCACGCCGCCGTTCTGCGCGCGCAACGGGAAGATGTGGCCGGGCTGGACGATGTCGGCGGGCTTGGCATTCTTGTCTGACCGCTGCCTGGATCGTGCGCGCACGGTCGGCCGCCGAAATGCCGGTGGTCACCCCCGTTGCCGCCTCGATGGAAACCGTGAAATTTGTCGCCAGCGGCAAGCCGTTGTCGCGCACCATCAGCGGCAGTTGAGCTGGCGGCAATGCGCCTCGGTCAGCGTCAGGCAGATCAGCCCGCGCCCATGGCGTGCCATGAAATTGATGTCTTCCGGCGTGACGAATTCGGCGGCGAACACCAGATCGCCCTCGTTTTCGCGGTCTTCCTCGTCCACCAGCACGACCATCCGCCCGGCGCGTATTTCGGCGATGATTTCGTTGTATCGGTGCTATATCTGTCATGTTGGAATTCTGGCATTCAAAGTAAGGTTGCGGATTCTATCATCACTGCACTGCCCGCCCGAGCTCTTAAAGGCATCCGGCGGTCGGATCACGGCTCCCTCGGCCGGCATCATTCGTTCCACGTAGCGCGCGATCAAATCAATCTCCAGATTTACCTTTGCGCCGTGTGCAATTCTTTCAGCGTGGTCACCAGCAAGGTGTGCGGGATCAGGTTGACCTTGAACACGGCACCCGATACCTCGTTCACAGTGAGGCTTACCCCATTGATGGTGATGGAACCTTTCACTGCGATATATTTTGCCAGAGCCTGCGGCGCGTTCACGGTAAGCGTCCAGCTTTCTTCAAGGTCGATAAACGAAAGCACCTCGCCCACGCCATCCACATGGCCGCTGACCAGATGCCCGCCCAGCCTGTCTGCCAGGCGCAACGCCTTTTCCAGGTTGACGTGCGCGCCTTGCGCTCCCAGCCCGACGGTGCAACTCAATGTCTCGCGCGATACGTCCACGGTGAAAGTGTTATTGTCAATTTGAACCACGGTGAGACAAACGCCATTCACCGCAATGCTGTCGCCAAGCTGTACGTCGTCCATGCCGAGCGCACGCGTCTCGACAGAAAGGCGCAGGCCGCCGTTGCGGTCTTCCGCGCGGGTGATGGTTCCTACATCTGCAATGATTCCGCTGAACATATTTATCCTTTTTTCATCCGCGCCACGATGCGCAAATCCTTGCCGACGTGGCGCACATCCTGCCATTCCATATTGATGCGCTGATCCAGACTGGTCAGGTCACCCAGACATGCGATGCCGCGCGCCATGTCGCCCAGCAACTGCGGTGCTATGTATAGCACCAACTCATCCACTAATCCCGCTCTCAGCAACCCGCCATTCAGCTTGCTGCCCGCTTCCACCAGCACTTCGTTGCAGCCGCGAGTGGCGAGGTCGCGCAGCACGGCTGCGGCATTCACCTGGCCGTTTTCGTCCGGCAGCGTAACAACGTGCGCACCGGTTTGTTCCAATGCGGCGATTTTTTGCGCATCCTGTATCGCGGTATAAACTATCACGCCAGGCTGTTGCAGCAAACTCGCGCTCAATGGTATGCGCAGGCCATTATCCACTACTGCGCGCAATGGCTGGCGAGTGGTTGCCAGCTCGCGCACATTGAGTTGCGGGTCATCCGCCAGCACGGTGCCGATGCCGGTGAGCACGGCGCAGGAGCGTGCGCGCCAGTGTTGCACGTCCTGCCGCGCCGCCGCGCCGGTAATCCATTTGCTCGCGCCGTTCGCCAACGCGGTGCGCCCGTCCAGGCTGGCTGCGATTTTGCTTCGTACCCATGGCATGCCGCGCGCCATGCGCGTAAAAAATCCGATGTTGAGTTCGCGCGCCGCCGCTTCCATCAAGCCGCATTCGATTTCGATTCCTGCCGCGCGCAATTTGGCGATGCCCTGCCCTGACACCTGCGGATTAGGGTCTTGCACCGCTACCACCACGCGCGTAACTCCTGCCTCTATCAGCGCATCGGCGCAGGGCGGAGTGCGACCGTGATGGCTGCATGGTTCCAGCGTTACGTAAGCGGTAGCTCCGCGCGCCGCCTCACCGGCTGCACGCAGGGCATGGACTTCGGCATGAGGTTCACCGGCGCGTTCGTGCCAGCCTTCGCCAACAACAATGCCCTCGCGCACCAGTACGCAACCGACTCGAGGATTGGGACTGGTGGTGTAAAGGCCACGTTCCGCCAAGCGCAGCGCCTGGGCCATCCATTCGCTGTCCTGTGCCGCGATCATAATTATTTTGCTTGCGGTTTCCGGCGCGCGGGCGACTTGCGTACTTCCTCAACTGCCTCGGTGAAATCGCCCACGTCCTGAAAACTCTTGTACACCGAAGCGAAGCGGATGTAGGCCACCTTGTCCAGCTTCAGTAATTCCTTCATCACCATCTCGCCGATCTGGCGCGAACCGATTTCGCGTTCGCCGAGCGCAAATACTTTCTGCGTCACATTGTGAATCGCCACATCCACCAGTTCGGTAGATACCGGGCGTTTGTGCAAAGCACGGGAAAAACTGGTGCGCAGCTTTTCTTCATCAAATTCGCTGCGCATGCCGTTCTGCTTGACCACCTGCGGCATGCGCAACTCCACCGTCTCAAAGGTGGTGAAGCGCTTCTCGCACGACAGGCAACGGCGGCGGCGGCGGATGCTGTCGCCTTCCTCGTTCTCGCGCGTATCCACCACCTGGGTGTCGGAGTGTTTACAGAATGGACATTTCATAATAGTCAGTCGTTAGTCGTTAGCGCCTAGTCGTTAGTTAAAGACCGCCGCGTAGCGGCGACAAAACCAACTAGCGACTAACGTCTAGCAACTAATCTCCATAAACCGGAAACTGAGTAGTCAGTTTCTTCACTTCGCCTACCACGCGTGCGATCACGGCTTCATCGTTCGGCGCATCGAGCACGTCGGCGATCAGGTTGGCGAGCTTTTCGGCTTCGAGTTCCTTGAAGCCGCGCGTGGTCATAGCGGGGCTGCCGATGCGGATGCCGCTGGTGACGAAAGGTTTCTGCGGATCGTTCGGGATAGCGTTCTTGTTCACCGTGATGTGGGCACGGCCCAGCGCGGCTTCGGCATCCTTGCCGGTGAGGTTCTTGGGTTGCAGGTCGACCAGAAATACGTGGCTGTCGGTGCGACCGGAGACGATGCGCAGGCCGCGTTCCTGCAATACCTTGGTCATTACGCGCGCATTGTCCACCACCTGCTGCTGGTACGCCTTGAATTCCTTGCTGGCAGCGCTTCCTTGAATGCCACCGCCTTGGCGGCGATCACGTGCATCAGCGGACCGCCCTGCAGGCAGGGGAAAATCGCGGAATTCAGCGCCTTCTCATGCTCCGCCTTGGCCAGAATCAGCCCGCCGCGCGGGCCGCGCAGCGTCTTGTGCGTAGTGGTGGTGACGAAATCCGCGATGCCGACCGGGCTGGGATAAACACCCGCCGCAATCAGGCCCGCGTAGTGCGCCATGTCCACGAACAGGTATGCGCCGACGCTGTCGGCAATGCGCGGAAGCGTTTCCAGTCGATCACCAGCGCGAATAGGCGGAAGCGCCGGCCACGATCATTTTGGGCTTGTGCTCCAGCGCCAAGGCTTGCACCTGATCGTAGTCGATCTCTTCCTTGTCGTTCAGGCCGTACTGGATGGCGTTGATACAGCTTGCCGCTGATGTTCACCGATGCGCCGTGGGTCAGGTGGCCGCCGTGCGCCAGCGACATGCCCAGAATCGTATCGCCCGGCTTGAGCACGGACACGTACACCGCCTGATTGGCCTGCGAACCCGAATGCGGCTGCACGTTGGCATATTCGGCGCCGAACAGCGCCTTGGCGCGGTCGATCGCAAGTTGCTCCGCCACGTCCACATACTCGCAGCCGCCGTAGTAACGCTTGCCGGGATAGCCTTCCGCATACTTGTTGGTGAGCTTGCTGCCCTGCGCCTCCATCACCGCCGGGCTGGTGTAGTTTTCCGATGCGATCAGTTCGATATGATCTTCCTGACGGCGATTTTCATCCTGAATCGCGGCCCACAATTCCGGGTCGGTATGGGCGATGGTGTTTTTGCTGGAGAACATGGCAAGCCTTTTAAATTAACGGTAAACGGGAAAGGCGCGCATTTTAACACGGCGGAGGGGGTGGGCGGAAATGCAGTGCCGTTGCCGTGCATCGCCCTGAAACTTACAACCCCGCTACCCAGCGTTGATACAGTTGCCGCGCGACTGCGTGCAGTCGCGGCAGCTTGTCAGCCATCTGCGTCTGTATGGCAGAGGCGGATTGCACGGTGGGACTGCCGGAGTTGGCGGCGATTTCCTTCGCGCCGATCTCGCACCAATCGCGGATCATCTGTTCGGTCATTTCCACATGACATTGCAGGGCCAGGTGCTTGCCGATGGCATAAGCCTGATTCTCGCAATGCACACTGGAAAGCAAATGCACCGCGCCTTGCGGCAGGCTGAAGGTTTCGCCGTGCCAGTGGAATGCATCGAATGAGCCTGTGTCGCCGAACCATGCATGTGCCGCATCGTTGCCGGATACCGTCGTTTGACCCCAGCCGATTTCCTTGACCGGATTGCGTGTCACCGAGCCGCCCAGTGCTTTGGATATGAGCTGTCCGCCGAGGCAGTGGCCAAGCACAGGAATATCCCGCGCCACGGCATCGCGGATCAGGGCGAGCACCGGCGCTATCCACGGCAGGTCATCGTTCACGCTCATCGGTCCGCCCATGAACACCAAGCCGGAAAATTTACTGGGCTCACTCGGCACGGCTTCGCCCGAGTCTATGCAAATCAGTTGCTACGGAATGCCGCGCTCGTCGAGAAACTCGGCGAGGTAGCCGGGGCCTTCGGTGGGTGCGTGGCGGAAGATGGCGACGGGTTTCATGCAAAATGTAGGGGCGCGATTCATCACGCCCATTCACGTTAAAAACAGGGTGCGATGAATCGTGCCCCTACAAAACCGTTTTGTCACGCTCGATCAACGCATACGCCGAATGATTATGGATGGATTCAAAATTCTCCGACTCCACCACATAGGCCTCGATGCGCTCGTCTTCATTCAACGCTGCCGCGACATCGCGCACCATGTCCTCGACGAACTTGGGATTGTCGTAAGCGCGCTCGGTGACAAATTTTTCGTCCGGGCGCTTGAGCAGTCCGTACAGTTCGCAGGAGGCCTGTTCTTCCGCGTAGCGCACCACTTCTTCTATCCATACCGAGCGGGTGGTGCGCATGGTGATGGTGACGTGCGAGCGCTGGTTGTGCGCACCGCGCTCGGAAATTTTCTTGGAGCATGGGCACAGGCTGGTGACCGGAACCAGCACTTTCATGGTGAAACGGTATTGCCCGTCGTTAATCTCGCCGATAAAGGTGACATCGTAGTCCAGCAGGCTCTGCACGTCGGACACCGGCGCGGTCTTGTTGACGAAATACGGGAAACTCATCTCGATGTAGCCGGACTTCGCCTCCAGTTTTTCCACCATCTCGCGCAGGATGCTCTGCGAACGATTCGACCGAAATTTCGCGCCCGTGCTGGTTGAGTATCTCGACGAAACGCGACATGTGCGTGCCCTTGAAGTCGTGCGGCAGATACACGTACATGTTGAAAGTGGCGATGGTGTGCTGCACGCCGACGCTCTTGTCCTTGACGACGACGGGATGGCGGATGCCCTTGATGCCGACCTTGTTGATCGCCAGATGGCGCGTGTCGGCCTGATTCTGCACATCGGCTATGGGTTTCGCTACAGGAGAATTCATGGTCGCCTCTCTTAAACATCCTTACCTCAGCCTTTTTCCCGCTTGCGGGAGGGGCGCGCGATAGCGCGGGAGAGAAGTAAGTTATTATAACCAATACCCGATTTATTTACTCTGGAATTTTGCGCAGTATGGAAACGGCAATGCCGGCGGCATCCAGGCCGCAAGCCGCCAGCATTTGCGCCGGGTCGCCATGTTCCAGAAATGCATCCGGCAAACCAAGATGCAACAGCGGCACGGTCACGCCGTGTCGCTGCAGACATTCCGCCACCGCGCTGCCTGCGCCGCCCTGCACGGTATTTTCTTCCACCGTCACCAGCAGTGCATGTTCGCGTGCCAATTGCAGCACCAGTTCCTCATCCAGCGGCTTGACGAAGCGCATGTTGGCGACGGTGGCGTCGAGTTGTTGCGCCGCCACCAGAGCGGGGGCAAGCATGGAGCCGAACGCGAGAATGGCGACCTTGCTTCCCGCACGGCGAATCTCGCCTTTGCCGATCGGCAGCGCCTGCAATTTTCTGTCCGTCGCCACGCCCGGTCCGCAGCCGCGCGGATAGCGCACCGCGCTCGGCGTATCGAGGTGGAATGCGGTAGTCAGCATCTGGCGGCATTCGTTCTCGTCGGCAGGCGCCATCACCGTCATGTTGGGAATGCAGCGCAGGAAGCTCAGATCGAAACTGCCCGCGTGCGTCGCGCCGTCCGCGCCGACCAGCCCGCCCCGGTCTATCGCCAGCATCACCGGCAAATTCTGGATGGCGATGTCGTGGATCAACTGGTCATAGGCGCGCTGCAGAAAGGTGGAGTAGATCGCCACCACCGGCTTGCATGCCGTCGCATGCCAGTCCGGCGGCAAAAGTCAGCGCATGCTGCTCGGCGATGCCCACGTCGAAATAACGCTCGGGAAATTTTTGCGCGAACTCGACCATGCCCGAGCCTTCGCACATCGCCGGCGTGATGCCGACCAGCCGCTCGTCCTGCTGCCGCCATGTCGCACAACCAGTCGCCGAACACCTGCGTATAGGTCGGCTTGCCCGCCGCTTTTGGCGGTGATGCCGTTGACCGGATCGAATTTGCCCACGCCGTGATACAGCACGCAATCTTCTTCCGCATGGGCATAGCCCTTGCCCTTCTGCGTGACCACATGCAGGAACTGCGGGCCTTCGAGGTGGCGGATATTGTTCAGCGTGGTCGACCAGCACATCGAGATCGTGTCCGTCTATCGGGCCGATGTAATTGAAACCGAATTCCTCGAACAGCGTGCCCGGCATGACCATGCCTTTGACGTGCTCCTCGGCGCGCTTGGCGAATTCCAGCACCGGCGGCATGCCCTTCAGCACTTTTTCGCTGCCGCGCCGCATCGCGGTATAGAAGCCGCCTGACATCAGTTTGGCGAGATAATTATTCAGCGCGCCGACCGGCGACGAGATGGACATGTCGTTGTCGTTGAGCACCACCAGCAGGTTGGCATTCATCGCGCCGGCGTTGTTGAGCGCCTCGAACGCCATGCCGCCGGTCATCGCGCCATCGCCGATGATCGCCACGGAACGGCTGTCCGAACCGGCCAGCTTGGCCGCCACCGCCATGCCCAGCGCCGCCGAGATTGAAGTGCTGGAATGCCCCGTGCCGAAGGCATCGTAGGGGCTTTCGCCGCGCTTCGGAAAACCGGAAATTCCGCCCGGCATGCGCAGCCTGTTCATCGCTTCACGCCGCCCGGTGAGAATCTTGTGCGTGTAAGTCTGATGCCCCACATCCCACACCAGCTTGTCGTGCGGCGTGTTGAACACATAGTGCAGCGCGATGGTCAGTTCCACCGTGCCGAGATTGGATGACAGATGGCCGCCGGTCTTGCTCACCGACTCGATCAGGAACTGGCGCAACTCATCCGCCAATTGCGGCAATTGCTTGCGCTCCATCTGGCGCAAGTCGTCGGGGGTGTTGATGGTTTGAGTAAGGAATACATCAAAACTTTCTCAACACGATAAAGTCCGCCAGCTCGCGCAAGCGGCGCGCTTCTTCGCCGAATCCGGCACAGCGCATCCAGCGCTTCGCCATGCAACTCTGCCGCCATTTTTTTCGCCGCCTGCACGCCGAGCAACGTGACATAAGTGGGCTTGTCGTTGTCGGCATCCTTGCCGGCGGTCTTGCCCAGCGTGGCGGTGTCCGCTTCGCTGTCGAGCACATCGTCCACCACCTGAAAAGCCAGTCCCACACATTTGCTGAATCGATCCAGCCGATTCAGTTGCGCATCGTCCAACAGCTCGCCGCAGTGCGCGCCGAGCAATACGGCGGCACGAATCAATGCGCCGGTCTTGTGGATATGCATGAATTCGAGTTCCGGCAGGCTAAGTTGCTTGCCCACGCTGTCCAGATCGATCGCCTGTCCGCCCGCCATGCCGCGCGAACCTGAAGCTGTGGCAAGCAGCTTGAGCATTTGCAGTTGCGTGCGACGGATCATCATTCAGCGGATGTTCGGCCAGCAACTGGAAGGCAAGGCTTTGCAGCGCATCGCCCACCAGCAGTGCGGTGGCCTCGTCGTATTCGACATGGCAGGTCGGCTTGCCACGGCGCAGCACATCGTCGTCCATGCACGGCATGTCGTCATGCACCAGCGAATAGGCGTGGATCAACTCGACCGCAGCGGCGGCGAGGTTAACGCGGGCGACGTCCGCCCCGGCCAACTCGCCTGCGGCAAAAGCCAGCAACGGGCGCACGCGCTTGCCGCCATCCAGCACGCTGTAGCGCATGGCCGCGTGCAGGCGTTGCGGCGCAACATCTGCCGACGGCAACAAGTTGCGCAGCACGTCCTCGAAACGATTCTGGTGGGCGCCAGCCCAGGACCTGAAAATTAAGCACTGACATCACGGCTGACTTGCGTCACCCGTAATCTGAAAAGCCTTCAATGTTCCCTCTTCCAGCACACGCACCTGCTGCTGCGCATCTTCCAGGCGGCCACGGCAATGCTGCAACAGCTCGGCGCCGCGCTTGTATGCGGCCAGCGAGTCTTCCAGCGACAGCTTGCCCGACTCCATATCGGCGACCACCTGCTCCAAGTTCAGCCAGCGCCGCCTCGAAGCCTTGTGGTTTTCTGGGATTTTCCGGCCATTTCCGTATCCGTTTGCAAAGGGGTGCATTCTACCGAAAGGCCCAAGCCTAAACAATTTTTTGAGTTAAGGGTGTCTTAACAGATGATCAGGTAGCTATTTATTTGACCGGGACATGCGGGCGGATGGGCGATGAAATTTGACGGGGTGAAATATGCAGATTACATTAGCCTTCATCAATGCGCGCTCCAGGAATGGATTGGCGGGACGTTTTTTGGTGAACATTGAATTTTGTGAAACATTGAATTGATGGAGAATGTTGATGGCTGAAGGACAGGGGCAGGCAGAGAGTCATGATCCGCTTGGAAGTCTGGAAAATCCGGTTGCAGATCAGAAAGCCCCGGTTGTAAATCAGAAGAAAAAGAAAGCCAGCTGGTTTCGCACGGTACTATGGATGCTTGCGATGATGCTGCTCGCGAACGTGTTTTTCGTGATCCTATTTTTTGTTTTATATCACTTTAAAATAATTCACTAAGGTGCTCTGCTGAGCACGGCAGGCTGGGGGGCGCTTCACGCGAACTTTTCACCGGTGTGATTTTGTTTCCGATTCTCCATTTTTAGGCACTTCCAGAAGGGGCTTCCTCCGTTTACCCCTTGAACTTGGCAAATGCTGCCGCCATCGCGCCGCTTGGCTCTGGTTGACGCACTTCCTGTCGTTTGTGTTGCGTCAGGCGCTTGGCGTCGGTTTCACGATCACGCGGCGCTCTGCCCTTGCCGCTTTCGGCGGCGCTGTCAGTTAGCCGCATGGTCAGCGCGATGCGCTTGCGCTTTTCATCCACTTCCAGCACCTTGACCTTTACCACCTGACCTGCCTTGACCACGGTGTGCGGGTCTTTGACGAAGGTGTTGGACAGCGCCGAGATATGCACCAGCCCATCCTGATGCACGCCGATGTCGACGAAGGCGCCGAACGCCGCGACGTTGGTGACCACGCCTTCCAGGATCATGTCCGGCTTGCAGGTCTTTCAGTTCCTCGACGCCTTCCTTGAAAGTGGCAGTAGTAAATTCGGGACGCGGGTCGCGCCCCGGCTTTTCCAGTTCGAGCAGGATGTCGCGTGATGGTGGGCACGCCGAATTTCTCGTCGGCGTATTTGTCGGGGTTGAGCGACTTCAGCAGCTTGCCGTCGCCGATCAGCTTCCTTGATGTCCTTCTTGATGTCGGCGAGGATTTTCTTCACCAACGGATAAGATTCCGGGTGCACCGCCGAGGCATCGAGCGGGTTGTCGCCGCCCATGACGCGCAGGAATCCTGCCGCCTGTTCGAAGGTCTTGTCGCCCAGGCGCGGCACCTCCTTCAATGCGGCACGGGAGGCGAACATGCCGTGCGTGTCGCGGTAAGACACGATGCTTTGCGCCACGCTGCCGGACAGGCCGGATACCCGCGCCAGCAACGGAGCGGAAGCGGTATTCACGTCCACGCCCACCGCGTTCACGCAGTCCTCGACCACGGCATCCAGTGAGCGCGCCAACTGGAACTGCCCGACATCGTGCTGGTACTGCCCGACGCCTATGGATTTCGGATCGATCTTTACCAGTTCCGCCAGCGGGTCTTGCAGGCGGCGCGCGATGGATACCGCACCGCGCAATGTCACATCCATGTCAGGCAATTCGCGCGAAGCGAATTCGGAGGCGGAATACACCGATGCGCCCGCTTCCGAAACCACGATCTTGGTGAGCTTCAGTTCCGGGCGCAGCTTGATCAGCTCTTGCGCCAGCTTGTCCGTCTCGCGCGAGGCCGTGCCATTGCCGATCGAGATCAGTGCCACCTTGTGCTTCTCGGCCAGCCGGGCCAGCGTGTGCAGCGAGCCATCCCAATCGTTCTTGGGCTGATGCGGATAGATGACGGCGGTATCCACCACCTTGCCGGTGGCATCCACCACGGCGACCTTTACGCCGGTGCGCATGCCGGGGTCGAGCCCCATGGTAGCGCGCGGCCCGGCCGGGGCGGCCAGCAGCAGGTCTTTCAGGTTGCGCGCAAAAACATTGATCGCCTCGGTCTCGGCGCGTTCGCGCAAGCTCCCCATCAGTTCGGTCTCCAGATGCAGAAAGCTTTTCACGCGCCAGGTCCAGCGCACCGTGTCCGCCAGCCATTTGTCGGCGGGACGATTCTGGTTGACTGATGCCGAAGCGCTTGGCGATGCGGGCTTCACAAGGATTGAGCGGCGCATCCCATTTGGGTTTTTCAGCTTCGCTATCGAGCCGCAACGCAACGCTCAGCAACTCCTCGCGGCGACCACGGAACAGCGCCAGCGCGCGATGCGAGGGAATGGCACTGAGCGGTTCGTCGTAGTCGAAATAATCGGCATACTTCGCGGCAGCCTCCTCCTTGCCTTCGATGACCTTGGCTTCGACCACGCCATGCGTTTGCAGATATTCGCGCAGATCTTGCAGCAGTGATGCATCTTCGGCAAAGCGATCCATCAGGATTTAGCGTGCGCCATCCAGCGCCGCCTTGGTATCCGGCACGCCCGGGTTGTCGCCCTGCTCGGAGGTGAAGGCAGGCTTCAGGTATTTAGCCGCTTCTTCCTCGGGGTTGAGCATGGGGTCGGCCAGCAGCGCATCCGCCAGCGGCAACAGCCCGGCTTCCAGCGCGATCTGCGACTTGGTGCGGCGTTTCGGTTTGTACGGCAAGTACAAGTCTTCCAGACGGGTCTTGTCTTCGGCATGGCTGATAGCGTCCAGCAACTCCGGCGTCATCTTGCCCTGCTCATTGATCGAGGCAATGATCGCCGTGCGCCGCTCTTCCAGTTCGCGCAGGTAGCGCAGGCGATCTTCCAGCAACCGCAGTTGCGTATCGTCCAGCCCGCCGGTCACCTCTTTGCGGTAGCGCGAGATAAACGGCACAGTCGCCCCCTCGTCGAGCAGAGCGACGGCGGCGGCGACCTGGGCGGGCTTGGCAGAAATTTCGATAGCGAGACGTTGTTCGATGGATGGCAGCATGAGGGTCTAAGTAATTGAGAATGGTTGAGCAATTGCGGGTAAGGCTGATTGATTAAAGCGGAGCAGTTTCTATTTGATAGGCGATGTAGCTGTTGAGGCGCAACGTTGGATTATCCTTCGAATGAGGCGATGTCTGCAAGCTCTGCTCGCGCAGAATGCGGTGATAGTCGCGTAGCCCGGATGCAGCGCAGTGGAATCCGGGAGCGCCCGTCAGGGCGCAGAAGTTGTTCCATCATTCGATAGGCAATGGAGTGCCATGAACCCCGGATTTCATTGCATTGCATCCGGGCTACGCTTGCTGCGCGAGGGGGGATTCGCGCAGTCCCTCTTGACTGTAATGTTAGAGCCGCACGCTTGACGTTCAAATTTCATTGACCCGACCTCTCCGCCTTCACGTCTTGAATTGCTGCCCATGCAACGCCAGCAGTAAAGGCGGCACCAATAATGGGCCAGATGATTTCACGAACCCATGAGGGCATGAGCTTTATTGAAAGAAAAGACTCCAATAGCCCAATAGGTGTTACGACGCACCCAAAGATAAACAAGGCAAAAAGCACAGCGGCGTAGCCCTGTAGGAGTGCCATGAATAGTGCAGTTAAAAGGAAGTCGAAGCGTGAATTATTGCTGCCAAGTTGGACGGGGATGATTGATTGCGTTGGCAACAGAGAAGCGCCAACAAGTAAACGCACAGGAAGGTAGATGGCACCTGGCACAACGCAGATGACAACAACTTTTGCAAAGGTGGCTAGTGCAAACCATGCCAATACATAAGCTGCGAATAAAAAACCGACTATCGCGATAATCGCGACAACTATTTTTTCTCCGGCGCTCGTATTCGACAGTGGAGTTTTCATGCGGCTCTAAGCCATCTATTCGTCATTACGACACCGGCCATGTCACTTGTACTGCTGCGCTAGCGCATTTAGTGCCTCGAATTCCCCTCTTCGCGCGAAGGAGTCTAGCGAGAACGTCAGGCTGGTAATTTGTGGGTCGCTAAGTTTGTCGAGCTTCGCTCTGTTGAGGCCGTAGTTGGCAACCAAAACGTCTTTTGCATTCTTGCGTCCGAGACCAATAACGATCTTGTAGGCGATGAACAGAACTACAAAGACGCCGATGACATAGCTCATATCTTGCTCCTAGAGAGAATTAGGAATTGTCGTTCTGTATCAGAGTTGTCAGATTGATTCATTTCATTTAGTTGGCAATTTTTGCACACCAACAATTTGAATATTGAAATTGGCAAACACACCTTTTGCCTCGTTCATCATAGTACGGACTGGTACGAATGTCTCCTTTGGATAAAAAATACAAACGCCTGCTCTTGGCACTTAGCAGATATGAGCAAACGGCTTTTTTTGATCTTCACTTTCCTTTCCCCTGTGCGCCGCCTTCTTTGGAATACCTTTCTTGGCAAGACAAGTAAAGGTAATCGGCTGCCGGTCTGCGTGGTTGTTGGAGCTTTAGCTCCTTTACAACCACGGCGTACCCTTTACGGGTGCTGCCACCGGCGAAGTTGCCTTTGAAAATGGAAACTTAGTCACTTACCGGTGGCACGGAAACTCGCGCCACCCTTTATTGCATCTACGGTTTGACTGGCTTCACTTTACTCGCCGCCAGCTTGGCGCGTATGCGTGCCTCGTCGGTATCCTTGCCATTCGCAAGCGCTACGCCCATGCGGCGACGGACGAAAGATCCGGGTTTGCCGAACAAACGAATATCCGACTGGGGTACGCGCAAGGCTTCGTCCACACCTTCAAAGGCAATGCCTTTTTCCTCAAGCTGACCGTAGATTACGGCGGAAGCACCCGGCTCGCGCAGGCGGGTATCGACCGGCAGGCCGAGGATGGCGCGGGCATGCAGTTCGAATTCATTCTGCCGCTGGCTGCATAGGGTGACCATGCCGGTATCGTGCGGGCGCGGGCTGACTTCACTGAACCACACTTCATCGCCTTTCACGAACAATTCCACACCGAAGATGCCGAGACCGCCGAGATCGTCGGTGACTTTTTTGGCGATGTCGCGGGCGCGCTGCAACGCCGCTTCCGGCATGGCTTGCGGCTGCCAGCTCTCGACGTAGTCGCCATGCACCTGCACATGGCCGATGGGGGCGCAGAAATGGGTTTCGATTTCACCATTGCCGCCTACAGCGCGCACGGTGAGCTGGGTGATTTCGTAATCGAATGCGATGAAGCCCTCGACGATCACCGTGCCCTGATTCACGCGGGAGCCTGCAGCGGCGTAGTCCCAGGCCGCGTCTACTTCAGCCGCGCTGTCCACTTTCGATTGCCCCTTGCCGGAGGAAGACATCACCGGCTTGACGATGCAGGGATAGCCGATGACATTGGTCGCGGCGCGCAATTCTTCCAGGCTGTCGGCGAATTGATACGGCGAAGTCGGCAGGCCCAGCGTCTCGGCAGCAAGGCGGCGGATGCCTTCGCGGTTCATGGTGAGTTGGGCTGCGCGCGCGGTGGGGATCACCCGCGCCAGGCCTTCCTTCTCGATTTCCACCAGCATGTCGGTGGCGATGGCTTCGATCTCCGGCACGATGAGATGCGGGCGCTCCTGTTCGATCAGCGCACGCAATGCTGCGCCGTCTGCCATGTTGATGACATGCGCGCGATGTGCCACCTGATGCCCCGGCGCATCCGCGTAGCGATCCACCGCGATGGTTTCCACGCCCAGGCGTTGCAGCGCGATGATGACCTCCTTGCCGAGTTCGCCGCTGCCCAGCAGCATGACTTTGGTGGCGAAGGGGCTGAGCGGGGTGCCGATGGTGAGTTGCGTCTTCATGATTTGATCTCGTTAGCAATAATCAATGGAGGGTCGGTATGTATTTTCCCAGAAAGCAGGCTGGCCGACACGATCAATATTGCGCCGCTTATTTCCCGCAGCCCCATTGCTTCTCCAGCCAGAAAATACGATGACGCGGCGGCGAATACCAGTTCGGAAAGGAACAGCACGATAGCCTGATTGGCCGGTAAATTCGTCAAGCCGTATTGCACGACGATACTGGTGGCGCACAGCACCAGCCCGATCAGCGCCAGCAGCCACCATGCATTCAGGCTGACGCTCTGCACTTGCGCAACAAGGTTGCCGTGATAAAGCATTGACAGGCCGGTAAGCAGCACGGTGCCGAGCCAGACGCTGGCGGATTTGAAATTCACGCTCAGGTGTTGCGTGCGGCGCACCAGTACATTCAACATTGCAAAACCCATTCCCGCCGAAAGGCCGATCCATTCGGCCCGGTTTTGCGGCAACGGCCATCCGTGATGCGGATTCCACAGCATGATGAATGCGCCGCCCAACGATAACGCGATGATGGCATAGCCGTAATGATTTAATTTCTCACCCAGCATCCAGCGCGCGAAAAGTACTGTCCATAAGGGCGCAAGATAAAACAGCAGCATCACGCGCATCACCTCGCCATCCAGAATGGCCAGCACGTAACCGAAATTAGTCCAGCCGGAACTCAGCATGATGGCAATCCCCCACCACCCGGCGCTACGCAACTCACGCCACACCGGCCCCGTAGCCAGTAAACCAAACAGGAGAGCGATGGCATAGGTCAGCAAAGTCGCCAATTCACCGGAAACCCCCTCCCACTGGAGCACCCGGTACGGATACCACATCAAACCCCACACCATTGCACCCGTTAGCAGTGAGCTTATTGATTCAATGTGTATGTTCTCTATATTGTGAGACTGGTGCGGCTTGCTGTAATTTTTCAAATAATTCCTTTAAAACTTCCAGTCGAATTGATTGTGCTTAAAAACCAATGAGTACGACACCGCATTCAATCATCTGTGTAACTCGCTTTTACGGTTGGCAACCAGGCTCATCCCGCGCCAGCCCCTTTCGCCACAGGCTGTCTTGGCCGTGCGAACCACACCAGCAACATGAGTCCGGCGAACATCAGCGACGAAAGCCAGAAAATCTCGTTGGTCGCCAACATCACCGCTTGCTGCTGCATGTTGTGCTCCAGCATGGCATAGCCGGATGACAGCGGCTGCTCCAGCCCGCCCAAAGTAGTCAGCGCATCGTTGGTGGCAGGAGAGAACTCGGTCACGTGTTCGGCCAGCATTTCATGGTGGTAGGCGGCGCGGCGATCCCACAGGGTGATGCTGAGCGAAGTACCAAAGCTGCCTCCGAGGATGCGGATGAAATTGGACATGCCGGTAGCGTTGGCAAGCAGATGGGGCGGGATGTCGGACAGGGTGAGTGACATCAGCGGCACGAAGAAGGCCGACACGCCGATACCCATGATCAGGCGCGGGATCACCAGCTGCCAGAAGGTGACGTCGGTATTAAAACTGCTGTTCCAGTATGAGACTCCGGCGAACACGGCGAAGCTGGCGCTGGCCCAGATTCGCAGGTCGAGCTTGTGCATGTTCTTTCCCACCAGCGGCGAGATGAAAATCGACAGAATGCCCACCGGCGCAGCCGCCATACCCGCCCAGGTCGCGGTATAACCCATCTGCGTTTGCAGCCACAGCGGCAGGATCACCACATTGCCAAAAAATACCAGGTAGCCGATGCTCAGGGTAGCGACCCCGATGAGGAAGTTGCGGTTGCGGAACAGATGCAGATCGATGATGGGATGTTCCTCGGTCAATTCCCAGGCGATGAGGAAAGCCAGTGACACCACGGAAATAATCGCCAGCACTACAATTTGTTTCGACTCGAACCAGTCCAGCTCGTTGCCCTTATCGAGCAGGATTTGCAAAGCACCGATGCCGATTACCAACAGGAACAGCCCAATCGTGTCCACCGGAAGCTTGGCCATTTCCGATTCGCGTTTGCGCAACAGGCGCCAGGTAAGAAAAGAAGAAAAGATGCCGACCGGGATGTTGATATAGAAAATCCATGGCCAGCTGATATTGTCGGTGATCCAGCCGCCCATGATCGGCCCCATGATCGGAGCCACCATCACGGTAATGGACCACAGAGCCAGAGCCAGCCCTTTTTTCTCACTGGGATAATTCGCCAGCAGCAGGCTTTGCGATAACGGAATCATCGGCCCGGCCACCGCCCCTTGCAGCACTCGTGCGGCGATCAGCAGCGGCAGGGTGGGGGCCAGTCCGCACAGCCAGGAAGCAAGCGTGAACAGCAGCGTGGACAAGGCGAACAGCCGTACTTGGCCGAAACGGCGCGACAGCCAGCCGGTGAGCGCGAGCGCGATGGCGTTGCTGACGGCGAACGAGGTGATGACCCAAGTGCCCTGATTGGGACTCACCGCCAGATCGCCGGATATGGCGGGCAGCGAAACATTGGCGATGGAGGTATCGAGCACTTGCATGAAAGTGCCCAGCCCCAGCGCCAGCGTCAGCAGGACAAGGGTGAAGCCGTGCAGCGGCGGCAGGGTTTCCGGTTTCACGGCGATTCAATTTCACCTGCCCCAAGTTGGCCGCGATGATCTCGCGTATGCGCTGTTCGGCTTTCTTCTCGTCGTCGCCGTACACCGCCGTCTCATACAGCGCGCCGCTGGGGGAAACCTTGGCCAGTGATTCGCCGGAGGTGTCGGCGGTTTCCACCTCGGCTTTCATCGACAGGCCGAGGCGCAGCGGATACTTGGCCAGATCGGCGGAATCCAGCGCGATACGCACCGGCAGGCGCTGCACGATCTTGATCCAGTTGCCGCTCGCGTTTTGCGGCGGCAGCAGGGAAAACACACTGCCGGTACCGGCAGCCAGCCCCTCCACCTTGCCGTGCAGCGTCACGCCGCTGCCGTACAGATCAGACTCCAGCGCTACCGCTTGTCCGATGCGCATGCGCTGCAGCTGATCTTCCTTGAAGTTGGCTTCCACCCATACCTGGCGCAGCGGCACGACCACCATCAGGGTGGCGCCAGCCGGTGCCTGCTGCCCAACCTGTACTGCGCGTTTTGCCACATAGCCGCTCTCCGCCGCACGAACCTCGCAACGGCTGAGATTAAGGAACGCCTCGCGCACTTGCGCTTCCGCCTGCTTCACTGCGGGATGGTGTTCGATGTTGGTATTTGCCACCTGTGCCAGTGCACTTTCAAGCTGGCTGTTGGCCAGCCGCAGTTCGGACTGGGCGCGCTTCAGCGTCGATCCGGTGTGTTCCCGCTCCTCGCGCGAAACAGCCTCATCCGCTGCCGCTGCGCCTCCGCGCCGCACCGTATCGGCTTCGGCCTGGCGCAGGCTCTCTTCCTTGATGGCAACATTGGCACGTCCCTGATCCACGGCACTGAACATCTGCTTCACCTCGCGCACCGTCCCGGCCAGGCGGGCTTCGGCGGCAGCCAAGGCGACACGTGCGTCGGCATCATCCAGTCGCGCCAGAAGCTGTCCGCGCTGTACCAGATCGGTATCTTCGGCGTAAACCGCCACCACTGTTCCGGCAATGCGCGGCGTGACGCGGATCAGGTTACCCGCAACATAGGCATCGTCGGTGCTTTCATGGTGACGACCTTGAATCCACCAGTACATGCCATAACCCGCGCCAATCAGAATAAAACACAGCGTCAGGATGAGCAGCGCACGGCTGCGCCTGGAAGAATTATTAGTTGGTGTTCCGACATTGATTACTCCCGGCTCGATTCGTATCCGCCGCCTAGCGCCGTGAACAGCGTCGCCATGGCGCGCTTGCGGTCGGCTTGCAGTTTGGATTCTCGCGCATGTTGCGCAAGGGTGGCAATTTCCCCGTCCAGAACGGGCAGGCGGTCGCTCAGTCCGCTTTCGAAGCGTTCCGTCTGGAGATGCTGCGAGCGTTCCGAACTCGCGGTGGCTGTTTGCTGCACTCGTTCCCGCGCGTCGAGCGAGCTCACTCGCGCCAGCGCATCCGCCACCTGGCTGGCTGCGATGAGCAGCGCCTGATTGTACTGCGCTACGGCCTCGGCATATTCGGCTTCCCTTATTCCCAGATTGGTGCGTAGCGTACGGGTGTTGAACAGGGGGATATGCACGGCGGGGCCAAAGGCGCCGTACCAATTTTTCGCCATGAGCCAGCTGCCGAGATCAAGGCTTTGTAATCCGAGCAACAGGTTCAAATCAACATTTGGATAGAAATCCGCTTGAGCTCCTTCGATGCGGCTTGCCGCCGCTTCGACGCGCCACTTCAGCGCAAGCAAATCGGGCCGCTGTGCCAGCCAGTCCAGCGGCAATTTCTGCGGCAGCGGAAAAGCTCCGCCGGAAGACTGTAGCGGCTCCTCCAGTTTGCCCCCCCAGTCGGGGCCGTTTCCGGTCAGGGCGGCGAGGCGATCGCGCAGAATTCGAGACTGTGTTTCCATATCCTTCAGATTATCTTGCTCCTGAGACAGTAATACATCCATCTGACTGGAAAGCAGCGCGGAATCAAGGCCGCGCTTCAGTCGCGACTCGGTCAATTGCAACGCCATGCGCCGCTTATCTACCGCCATCCGGGCAAGCTTCACTCGCGCGGAAACGTCCTGCCAGTTGAAATAGGTATCGGCTACTTCACCGGCCAGCGCCAATTCTGCTGCGCCGTGTTCCGCCTCGGCAGCCCGGCTTTCTCCCACAGCAGATTGCAACAGGGATCGGTTCTTGCCCCACCAGTCGAGAGTATAAGCAGTGCCGACGGAAATATCTCCCTCGTTCAGGGTGGCGCCGCCCAAGGGAGGCGGGTATAGCCCGTTCGAGCTAAAGTGTTCGCGCACCACCGAGGCGTCACTGTTAAAACGAATACCGGATTCCAGTTCCACCAAATGCGCCGCTTGCCGCGCTTGCTCGATGCGCGCCTGCGCTGTCGCCAGAGCAGGATTGCCGTGTATTGCCATGTCCACCAAGGCGTCGAGAGTTTTATCGTTGAATCCGCTCCACCATGCGCGGCCCGGACAGGCGGCGTGGTCGAAAGCAGGGTCGGCGGCGACAGCGGAAAAGGTCTGTTGCAACTCCGGCCTGACAACTTCAGGCGGCGATGGCGACTTGGCGGGCAGCGGAGCACAGCCGACCAAGCCGATCACTGCAAACGCAAAACTTGTTGCCGTCAGCAGCAACATGGAATCCGGACGTGGCAGAAAAGATGGGCGGTCGTTATTCATCGATAGATTATAGAACAGTTGCCGAGGCCTAAGGAAACGCAGATTTATTCGATTTCTCTGGGAAGCGAACGTAGTCCGAATGCAATGCAACGGAATCCGGGATTCATGGCACTCCGTTGGCCAGCAAGGGACAGGTCACCATTTCCAAACAGATTCGCGATGCACTGAATCTGGCACCGGGAGAGGGGTGTGAACTGCTACAGTGCAAACGCCGGGGTTCGTGCCTGATGGAACAGCTGATAAAACCACTAGCCCGCCCGCGTACTCAGTCTTCGGCTACATTCATCTTCTTGACACAGCGATCGGGATGCGTTGCCTTCCAAACTGTTTCTCAAATCTTCCGAAATGCCCCGCCAATGCGGTTTTGCACTGTGGACAGGTTCCGTTTTCCGTCAGGTGATATTCGTTGATCTGATACCAGTCGCGCACGATGAGCGGGGTGTGGCACGAGGCGCAATAGGTAGTATCTCCCTCTACGTCATGCACGTTGCCGGTATAGACATGATGCAGCCCGGCATCCAGTGCGATACGTCGGGCGCGGGCCAGAGTGGCGGGCGGGGTGGGCGATATGTCCGCCATCTTCCAGTCCGGATGGAAGGCGGAAAAGTGCAGCGGTACATCCGGCCCCAATTCCTGCATCACCCATTTGGAAAGCGCGGTCAGCTCCGTATCGGAATCGTTGTAGCCGGGGATGAGCAGGGTGGTGATCTCCAGCCAGCAATCCGTGTCGTGGTGGACGTAGGCCAGCGTATCCAGCACCGGCTGCAAATGTGCGCTGGTGAGCTTGACGTAGAATTCATCGGTGAAGCCCTTGAGGTCGATGTTGGCGGCATCCATTTTGGCGTAGAACTCGCGCCTCGGCGCATCATGGATGTAACCGGCGGTCACGGCCACGGTTTTCAGTCCCTGCTCGTGGCAGGCGTCCGCCGTATCCAGCGCATATTCGAAGAACACCACAGGATCGTTGTAGGTGAAAGCCACGCTCTTGCTGCCGTGCCTCTTGGCTTCTTGCGCGATGGCCTTGGGTGAGGCGTGATCCATCAGGCGATCCATGTCGCGCGACTTGGAAATATCCCAGTTCTGGCAGAATTTGCAGGTCAGGTTGCAGCCGGCGGTGCCGAAGGAGAACACGCTGGTACCGGGATAGAAATGGTTGAGCGGTTTCTTCTCGATGGGGTCGATGCAGAAGCCGGACGAGCGGCCATAAGTGGTGAGCACGATCTGACCATCCGCCATGCCGCGCACGAAGCAGGCACCGCGCTGCCCTTCGCGCAGCTTGCAGTCGCGCGGGCAGATGTCGCATTGCAGGCGTCCATCGTCAAGCTTGTGCCAGTGTTTGGCCGGATGGCGTTCATCCGGCAGTATGGTTGCATCCATGGTTCACTCCTTCCATTTTTCGACGGTATAGCGCGAGAGTATTACCTCCGGCGACCAGAAGTCTGCGGGCAGCCCGGCTTTGTATTTCAGGTGCGCCATGAACTCGCACGGCTGCGGTAACTGTTCCCACACCTGCGGCAGGAAAGTGCTGCGATACGGGCCGTACTGGAAAATCACTCCGTCCACATTGGGGCGCAATTGTGCCAGCGCATCTGCCTCGTCACGGAAATGCATCGCCTGGGGCGGCGACAGCAGCGAAACCTCGACCTTGGTGATGTCGAGTTCTTCAGCGCTCAGCGGCATAAAGCGCGGATCACGCAGGGCGGCGGACACGGCATTGCTCTTGATGTCATCGAGCAGGGGGCGGTACGCTTGCAGCGAACCGATGCAGCCGCGCAACTCGCCGTGCTGGGTGAGAGTGACGAAGCATGCGCCATGCTCGGCTAACCACGGTGCGGTTTTGTCAAATGCTCCGGGCATGTTAAGGGCGCGGGAAATTGCGGCGCGCGCAATTGACAGAAGGGTTTTTCCGCGTTCAGCGTCCAAGATTTTTCTCCTCTGGCTTATCGGAAGGGGTAAATGCGAAGGCAGCATACCCCACCACGCCATCGAGCGACCCGGCTGTGTCGCCGGAATTACGCAGGTCGAGCAGGTGAGATGCGAGATGATGGCGGCGTGCGCTAAGGAGCAAACCGTTGATCGGTGTGGCGCCGCACGCCTGCTCGTGCAGAATTCCTTGCGTCAGGTCGAGGACGCTTTGCACGGTGGCGCCATCCACGCGCCTGGCCGTGTCGTAGGGAAGATAGTGGGAAAGGTCGGAGCTGATTACGATCAAGGTTTCATCACCGCCCCACAGCAGTTCCAGTACCTCGTTGACTTCTTCCGCAGTGGCCATGCCGACCGCCAGCGGCAGCAGTTTGAAATCCGTCAGCATAGTCTGCAAAAATGGCAGTTGTACTTCCAGTGAATGCTCCTGTGCATGTGCTTGCGGGCTGACCACGACTTGCGGCAGGTGGGCGATGATTTGCTCCGCCGCCGAATCCACCTGTACGGTGCCGAGCGGCGTGGCGAAAGCATCCGCGCCGGGCAGTGCCAGTCCGCGCACCGGCACACGATGGGTAGGGCCAAGCAGTACCACACGCCGGATGCGCGGCGCGATATTTTTCAGCGCAGCATACGCGCTGGCGGCGATAGCTCCGGAATAGATATAGCCCGCATGCGGCACAATCAAGGCCTTGGGACTTAGCCCGGATGAGTTTGCCGTGGCGAGCATGGCGCGCACTTCATGCGTCAATACGCCCGGATCTTCTGGATAGAACAGGCCGGAAACGGCTGGTGGACGGATGCTTTGCATGGCAGCCCTCGCTTTGAACGATGATGTCTATCTGGGGACGGACAGGGCGGAATCAAGTAGGCTGGTAGTGAGCAACGCCTGCGGTTCGGAAATTTAGTCGCTGAAATGGGGGTGGGAACCTTCAGCGAGTTGACCGGTGTCGGGATCAATCCAGTCGGCTATGCCAATCTCCTCTTCCGCTTCATGCAGCGATGCACCTTCCTCGTAATCGCTGTCCTCCTGATATTGCGTGTCTTCCATCGCCTCGATCAGGGTGGCAAAAGGGCCATATAGCTTTTCAGTGAATTTATTCTGCCAATAGTATCCATCCGGTCGTTCGATCAGGCGCGCCTGATCATCCTCTTCATGCAGCGTTGGTTCAGTGACTTCCTTAGGGTTCATTTTGAGTTTCCCTCCTGTTTCAGGATGCAGCGCCAAGCTGTGCTGGTTCGCTTCCCACTTCAATTTAAGCGGCATGCCAGTGGTTGCCGGAACAGTCATGGTGGCAAGAAGTTTTTGCAAACGGTACGTCGCAGTTAAACTGTAGTCCTCTCAGGAACAGGATGCAAACTATTCTTCATGTAATTTTCTCTGCTATAATGTGCGGCTTCGGGGCGTAGCGCAGCCTGGTAGCGCACTTCGCTGGGGGTGAAGTGGTCGGAGGTTCGAATCCTCTCGCCCCGACCAGTCAAATCAAATAGTTAAGCCAGCAAATATGCTGGCTTTTTTATTCTGAATAAAAAGTTACAACACTTTTACTTTTACCCAGGTTTGGGTACGGCACTACATTGTTTATGTGGGGTATCCAGCTAATTACGGTAACGCCGTCCGCCAAGGATGAGTTGGGACGGCGATGTCCAGCGAAGCTGGCGCTTTATGGCGAAGCTTTGCAGACACCGCGAACTCCTGCCCATCAACGCTGGGCTTGGGATTGGCAACAAGCTCACGGAAGGACATAGGATGCATAGCAACGCACTGTTCGATCAACCTGTAGAAGAGCATGCCCCGATGCGTGGACTTGCGCCGATTGAACCGGAACGCGAATTCGTCCAGATAGGCCTGTAGATGTTCTTCCTCGAAAGAACCTTGATGCGTGCCCATCAGCCAGCGCTTAACCAGCGCGGCAACGCGATGTACGCCCGGCAAGACCTCGTTGGCCTCTTTGCCGGAGCCTTTGATGGACGTTCCCTGGTGGATGTATTCGTCTTTGGCGGCACCGGGGTAGGATTTCAGCCCGTCGGTGTAGAGGGTCGAGCCTGGTTTGACATGCTTCTGAATAAACGTCTTGAGCGTTTCGGTATCGGCGTTGGGAATGATTTGCAAGCGGCAGCGCCCAAAGCCTTTGGGGGAGAGCAATTCCACGGCGACAGCCACAAGCACCTTGCCTCCAGCGCCACGCCCGCGCTTGCCGTGCCGCACACCCCCAAAGACAGTTTCATCCACCTCGACGTGTCCGGACAACATATCATGCCCGGCATGACTGATTGCGCAGCGGAACCGGTGCAGCATCGCCCAGGCAGTTTGATAGGAGCCGAACCCGAGGATCCGATGAAGCGTTTTGGCGGATACGCCGTTTTTAGCGGAGGTCAGATGCCACGCGGCGGCAAACCAAACGGTCATCGGCGTTCTGGTGCAGTGAAAGATCGTACCCGCCGTGGCGGATATGCGGTTGCGGCACGCATCGCACCACCATTTACCGTTCTTCATGCGCCATCCTTTGGTGCCGTGGCACGATGGGCAAGTAAATCCGCCCTTACAACGAATCCAGTCAAGGTAGTCGAGGCAGGCCGCATCATCGTGAAACCACGCTAAAAACTCGGCGTAGTTGCGCGGGTAATCGACTCCGGCTCGGGTGACGTTGATCGCGCTTGAAGTATCTTTGATTCCATTGCATAATTTTAACATTACCGTAATTAGCTGGATACCCCACTTGTTTATTCACCATTTTTCTTCTCCTTGCGTTGAAATAAAACCACGGTCAGGAAATGCTTTCTCATGGGCAAAGTCAGTGTCATGCAGCAAAGAACAAAAGGCTTGCTAAACGATTTTTGGTGCTATGATTTCTATCAGTGAGCCTCTAAAAATCCAATATTGTCGCCATGCTGCGTTGCCCGCAAAAATTATTCATTACGCATCAGATATATGTCGCGTCATGATTATTATTGACCGATGGATCACCGCCGCAGACTTGGCAAATCGAAAGATGTAATTAGAAACGTTACTGAAGGAGTTTCATCATGCAAGGTTTGGTGGTTTTTCTGGAACGGCGCAAGCTCAACACCAAGCTGTTGCTGGGTTTCGGCTCACTGTTCACCATCACGCTTGTCGTCGGCCTGCTGGGATTTTTCGGTATGAGTACGTTGAGCGGCGATGTGCGGCATTTCTACGAGGCTGACTTGCTTGGGATTTCGCACCTCAAAGAAGCTCAAATCAATCTGGTTCAGATGGAAAGCACCCTGCGTCAGATAATGCTGGCGCCCAATGCGGAGCAACGGCACTCTTCCAGAAAACATCTGATCGAAGTCGAATCCATGCTGCAAAAGGAATTGGCCGAAGCACGTCAGCGCATATCCAGCGATGAAGGCCGCAGGCGTTTGGATGAGTTCGACACCTTGTTCAAGGCGTATTCGCGCAGTGTTGATCACATCGTTTCCTTGCTGGAAAAGAATGATTCCCGCATTGACGACGAAAACGAAGAAGCTTTGCACATCATGCTGAGCGATGAATTCAACAAGGTAGCCAACGCATCCACCGACATCTTGTCCGTCATTTCATGGGATAAAGAGCAAGCCGTCAGGCAGTCGGTGTCAAATGCATCCATGACTGCGGAACGCAACCAGCAATGGTTCATCCCGCTGCTCATTTTCAGTCTGGTTGAGGGAATGCTGTTTGTTGCCCTCATCAGTTCCTCGATCCGCAAGCCTCTGGATAGCCTGCGCGTAAGCATCGAAGAACTCGCCGACGGGAAGCTGAATATCTCCGTTCCGCACATCGACTATGGCAATGAGATCGGCGACATTGCGCGTTCCGTCAAAGTATTGCAGGACGGTGCTCAGTCCACGGAAATATTACGCTGGGTCAAGGCAGAGGCGGCGGGAATTTCCAATGCAGTGCATGGGATAGAAGATTATGCGGAATTCGCACGCACCCTGATCAGCAAGCTGGTGACGTTGACAGGCGCACAGGTCGGAGTTTTCTATGCTTTCGACAGGAATTTGAAGAAATACCGTTTGCTTGGCAGCTGGGGATTTCAAGGGCGTCAGGACTTACCCACGGATTTTTCTGCTGGCGAGGGATTGGTAGGACAGTGCGTTCTGGAAAAAAGAACGATCCTGATCTCCGATGTGCCAACAGGCTATCTGCGCATCACCTCGGCCCTGGGCGAGGCTGCACCGCGCTTTGTGCAAATAACGCCGGTAATCGGACATGGTGGAGAGGTGCTGGCGGTCATCGAACTTGCCACTCTCAACGAGTTCGATCCCCGACAGAAAGCATTGCTTGATGAAACTTTGCCGCTGCTGGCGATGAATATCGAGATTCTTGAACGTAACTTGCGCACCCTCGAATTGCTCGCCGAAACGCAGCTTCAGGGCAGAGAAATGGCGCTTCAGTCGGAGGTGTTGAAAAAATCTGAAGAGGCGCTCACGGCGCAGAAGGATGAGTTGCTCAGCCAGACCGATGAGTTGCTTGCGCAAAAAGCCGCGCTGGAACAGGCCAATGCCGCAATCGAGGCCAACAGTCGCGAGCTGGAGGCGGCCAAAGCCAAAGCCGAAGAGGCGACTAACGCCAAGAGCATGTTCCTGGCAAATATGAGTCATGAAATCCGTACTCCGATGAACGCTATTATCGGCATGTCGCATCTGGCGCTGCAAACCGAGCTTAATCCCAAGCAGCGCAACTACATCGAGAAGGTTGATTCCGCAGCCCAGAATCTGCTCGGCATCATCAACGATATTCTTGATTTCTCCAAAATAGAAGCCGGCAAAATGCAGTTCGAACGCACCAATTTCTATCTGGAAGATGTGATGGAGCATCTGGCCGATCTCTCCGCCATCAAGGCGCAGGACAAGGGACTGGAGTTGCTGTTCAATATTGGTACGGACGTGCCCACCGCGCTGATCGGCGATCCGCTACGGCTGGGGCAGGTGATGATCAATCTGGTCAACAACGCCATCAAGTTCACGGAAAAGGGTGAAATTACGGTAGGGGTTCACAAGGTCAGCGACGAAACGGACAGTGTGCTCATGCGTTTTGATGTCAGCGATACCGGCGTCGGATTGAGCGAGGAGCAACGCAATAAACTGTTCAGCGCTTTTTCTCAGGCAGATGCCTCGACCACCCGTAAATACGGCGGCACAGGTCTGGGGCTGACCATCAGCAAGCGCCTTGTAGAAATAATGGAGGGTGAAATCGGCGTGGATAGCCAACCCGGCGTTGGCAGTACTTTCCACTTCACGGCCAGATTCGGTTTGCAATCGGAACAGCGAAAACTGCTCACCCAGACCGAAGATGTTCTCGGACTGAGGATCTTGGTGGTGGACGATAATTCCAGCGCACGGGAAATTCTGGTATCCATGCTGCTTTCGCTCAAATTCGATGCCACTGCGGTGAATAACGGCGCAGAGGCCATCGGCGAGCTGGAACGGGCGCAACTTGGTCTCAAACCCTATGATTTGGTATTGATGGACTGGATGATGCCGGGTATGGATGGCGTCGAAACCATTCAGCGAATTCGTGCCGACAATAATCTGGCGCACACTCCATCCTTCATCATGGTGACCGCTTTCAGCCGCGATGAGTTGCTGCAAAAAGCACGAAATACAAAAATTGACGGATTGCTGGTCAAACCGCTCAGTCCCTCCACGCTGCTCGACAGTATTCTTAACGCCTTCGGCAAGGAGTCCGTGCAGCGACCGCGCAAACAGCAACGCCAGGAAAGTTACCGCGAAGCGGAAAAAGCCATGAACGGTGCCTATCTTCTGCTGGTGGAAGATAATGCCGTCAATCAGGAAATTGCACTGGAAATTCTTGGTGCGGCAGGCATCCGTGTCGATGTTGCCAATAACGGCGCCGAAGCCGTAGAAAAGGTCGGACAGAACGACTACGACGGTGTGTTGATGGATTGTCAGATGCCGGTGATGGATGGCTTCGAGGCTACCCGCAAAATTCGTGAGAGCAAGAACCACTCTGTTCTGCCCATCCTCGCCATGACTGCAAACGCCATGGCCGGGGACAAGGAAAAGTGCATTGAATGCGGCATGGATGATCACATCGCCAAACCGATCGATGTCGGGCAGTTATTCACCGTGCTATGGCGCTGGATCAAGCCGAAGAAGTCTTCCGCTGAATCAACGATTGCGAAGGCAATTCAAGACGACACGGTGTCCGACATTCCCGGTCTGGATATCGAAAGAGCCTTGGGGCGCGTGGGCGGCAACGTCAAATTACTGCGCAAGCTGATCAGCAGGTTCCACGAAACTCAGACGGATGTCATGGCACGCATCAAACTTGCCATCGAAAGCGGCGATGCCGAAGGCGCGCTCCGTGAAGCGCATACGGTGAAAGGACTGGCGGGAAATATCGGCGCGATTCGGATGGCTGAGTGTGCCAGTACAGTCGAAAGCATTTTGAAGCATGCTGAAACCGTCATGCTGGATGAGGCGCTGACTGCCATGGGGGGCGAACTGCAAAGCCTGCTGGTGCGGATAGCCGGCCAGATGGGCAGTGTTGAAACTCCTGTCACCGCCTCCGCTTTCGTGGAGGTGAATATGGTGTTGCTTGCCGACGAACTTCGAGAGCTGGCCACGCTATTGGCGGATGATGATTCCCGCGCCGGAAATTTGGTGGATGCCGTCACCGACAAACTCAATATTCTGGGTCAACATTCCGTTGCCAAACAGCTCAAGAAAATGATTGCACAATACGATTTCGAGGGTGCGTTGGATAAACTCAAGGAAACGATGCAATCTTTGGACATGGTGCTCTGATATGCTGAAACAGAAGGGAAAATCATGAACGACAAGCCTTCCCAGCAGACGATTCTGGTAGTGGATGACACTCCGGAAAACATTGATCTGCTTACCGAGGTGCTTAACCCTCATTACCGCACCAGGATTGCCATCAATGGCGACAGGGCGCTAAAAATTGCTTTTTCAGATACGCCGCCCGATCTTATCCTGCTCGATATCATGATGCCCGGTATCAGCGGATATGAGGTGTGCGAAAAGCTCAAGAGCAACCCGGATACGCGCGGCATTCCGGTGATTTTCGTGACTGCAATGAGCGAAATTTCAGACGAGAAGAAAGGTCTGGAACTGGGTGCGGTAGACTACATCACCAAACCGATCAGCCCGGCCATCGTGCTGGCGCGGGTCATGACCCATCTGGCATTGTACGATCAAACGCGCGAATTGGAGCGCATGGTGGCCTTGCGCACTGCGGAACTGGAAAAGACGCGGCAGCAAATCATTCGCCGCCTCGGACGTGCTTCAGAATTCAAGGATAACGAAACCGGAAACCATGTAATTCGCATGAGCCATTATTCGCGTCTGATCGCTCAGGCAATCGGGATGGGTAAGGAGTCCGTGGATCTTTTGTTCAATGCTGCGCCGATGCATGATGTCGGCAAGATCGGCATTCCCGACAGCGTGCTGCTCAAACCTGGAAAACTCAACGACGCCGAATGGAATATCATGCGCAAGCACCCGGAAATAGGTGCAGAAATTATCGGAGACCATCATGACGATTTGCTGCATACCGCACGAGTCGTCGCATTGACCCACCACGAGAAATGGGACGGCAGCGGCTATCCGTGCCAACTCAAGGGCGAGGAAATACCGCTGGTTGGGCGCATCGTCACCCTTGCCGATGTTTTCGATGCCTTAACCTCGGAGCGCCCTTATAAAAGAGCCTGGTCAACCGAGGACGCAGTTCACCTGATTGAGGAAAATTCCGGCACCCATTTCGATCCGGGATTGATTCAGCCATTCAAGGCGGTGTTGCCGGAAATATTAAAAATCAGGGATCAATACACCGAGGAATGCGGTGCTTTGACTGATCTGGATTTGTAATTGCCCGGGTGTAAAACTATTGAATAAAGTTGCCAATTCCCTTGCGAAATCGGCCACGCGGCACGAATAATGGCGCACTCCCCGGATTTGAGCATTTGCCACTATTTTTTGAAATCAGCAACCCATCACGAAGCCCAGATTGAAGTTTAATTTTTTATCATGTCACTTGCCCAGTCATATACCCTCGCCGATGTAAAACATTGGTACAGCTTGCAGGAGCTCAATAAAGCCAAGGCTTACCTGAACTCGATCAACTATCTGGACATTCAGTTTGACAGGATTTCCGCACAGGTAAAAGGCACTGCCCCCCGCCCTTATCAGGTGGAGATATTTTTTGATACGGATAAGGATGGCAAGCTGCGTATTGATCCGACGTGTACTTGCCCGATGCGCTGGAAATGCAAGCACACCGCAGTGGTTTTGTTGTCTGCCCTGGCAGTGCCGCGCGCGCCTGTGGTCAATCATGCCGTACTGGAGTGGGTTGAATCGTTTCGGCGTGCGGTGCAAGCCTCTCCGAAGAAAAAATCCAAACCGGCCTTGAGGCAGGAGCGCTTGTGCTACGCGCTTACCAGGTCTTCCTATTCGGGGGAATATACGATTGCTATTTTCAAGGGCAAACTGGATAGCGAAGGCCGCTTGCTGAGCAGGCTGGAGGAGTGGGACAACGTGGAGCGTGCCCTGATAAAACCT
>CAVTEQ010000019.1:0-133331 GCA_963733935.1 uncultured Acidobacteriota bacterium | reverse complement strand
CCGTCCCACCCGTACCTCCGCACGCTGAGCGCAGGACGAAGGGTTCCCGTCACCGTCGTAGTTATTGGCAACGACTCTCTCGCAGGCGCGAGTTTCGCCAGGTGGCATCCACCGCCGCGCTATGGGCGCTGACCGTGGTAGCGGTGTGGTTCATCCTCAAACAGATCATTAAGTAGGTCAGTCCGCGCCTTGCAGCGCGCGCATGGTCTCGGGCGGCGGAGCTGCCGTCTGGTCGCTGCCCTGGCGATGTTTTGCCGAAAGCTGCAGCAAGGCGTTCTCCACCACCTTCAGCGCGATGCCCCAGCGTTGGCGGGCTTCGTCCTCATCGTCACCATAGCCGAAGAGATAGAACGTGAGATAGAAGCCCTCGATCGCCTCGGAGGCGCCAGGCCGCGCTTCCGCGCCGGCGGCGCCCGCAGCATAGTGGCAGCGCCGCACCATGAACTCGGCGGTTGCCGGGATGTCCGGAACCCGCCGCAACAGCGCCGCGCTGCGCTTGGCAAAGTTCTCGTGGCCGGCAAAACCCGGGCGCGCCTTGGGATCGGCAAAGATCAGGTCAACGTAGGAGCCGAATTTCCAGCTGGCGGCATAGAGCGCCTCCTGCTCCTCCATGCGGTCGCTGAGCCAGGTGTCGCACTTCGCGGTTTCCAGCATGGAGAGCCCCGAATTCATGGCCGCAAGAAACTCGGCCATTTCCCGGTTCTGCGACTCCGGCAACTCCAGCAGCAGCTCGGGATACCGCTTCAGGTCGAAGTAGCGCAGCTCTCCGGCCTGCCACGGGATCTCGAGGCGCGCGTCCTCGGCTCCCAACTCGACGGAAACGGTGGCGTCCATAGATGAACGACAAAAGCAGCCCGCTATCAGACCACGTCCGCCGCGGGAAAACGAGAAAAAAAGTTGTGGCTACGCATTGGACAAAGCAGAACGCCGCTGTGAACAACAGGTAAAGTGACCGTCCATAAATCGCTTACTCACAAGCAATCCCGGCGCAACCTCATCGTCCCATCTCCCAGATTAGTTGTGAGTACCGCTTGTTTCTCAACAACTAGGAGCGAGCCGCCAAGCGGAGTGATGTCACCGCAGCTTCGCGTACTCCGCCTTGGCCTGCTGCAGGAGGGGGATCTACCCTACTTCATAGCTAGGAACTGCCGCGCGCGCCGCAAGCTGGGGTCGTCCGGGCGGCACTGCGAGCAAATCTCGACCACCCTGGCGTAGTAGCTTTTAGCGAGCTGGGGTTGGTTTGCCGATTCGGCGGCTTGCGCCGCGCCGTAAATCGCATGGAAGCGGTTGGGGGCTGACTTTAATGAAGTCTGGAACTCGGTGAGCGCGAGCGCCGGCTGTTTCATTTCCATAAGAAAGTCTGCCAGAAGCTCGCGGGCGGGAAGCACAGGTCCCGGTGTAACGGGACTCTTGTCCGTCGCATCTTCCATTTCCACGGCGGAGCGCATCAGCCGCAAGGCTTCGTCATTTTGTCCTTGGGCGTGCGCCAGCCATGCGGCGGCGGCCTGGCGCTGGATTTCCACCTGCCCTGCCCAATACTTCGCGCCGGGGTCGGGGCTGGCGTCGAGTTTGCTCTTCATGAGCTGAATTTGGGCGATCTCCTGCTGCGCCCCGGCCACATCGCCGCGATGCGCAGCGGCCAAAGCGCGGGCCCACCAGGTGATGGCTGCCGCGGCCGGGCCAGCGGTAGGACGCGGACTCAGGACAGCTGCGCCGGCCCAGTTCTGCCGCTCCATGGTGAAGCGCGCAGGAATGGCGGCGAGCGCATACTCGGCGATGAGACCCGGCGGCTTGACCTGGGTGATCGCGGCAGCCTCCTCCACCACCCGACGAGCTTCGCCTTCCTGTCTGGTCTGCAGATACGAATAGACAAGATAATCCATGCCGTGCAGGCGCTGGTCCCAGGCGCCTTCCATGTGGGACTTGATTTCATAATCGCGGGCGGCGCCGGCAGAGGCGAGATTGGAGGCGATGGCTTCCTGCCACAGTCCCAGCCGGATGAAAATGTGCGACGGCATGTGCTGGGCATGCGGGACGCTGGGCGCGATCCTGGCGTAGCCGCGTGCCGCGGTCAGGCCCTGCGCGGCAAGCGCCGGATTGTCGTAGCTGTGGATGAGGTAATGCGCCACGCCGGGATGATCGGGCTGCTCGGCGAAGATTTTCTCGAGAATCTCGCCTGCCTTTTTCTGATTGGCGTAGGTCTTGTCCGTGGGCGGTGCGGTAGCCAGTAGCGCGAGAGAATAGAAGATGGAGGCTTCGCGATCGTTGGCGTAGCGCTGGGCCACTTTCTCCATCGCTCTCTCATACGCCAAAGCACGCGTGCGATGGTCACTTTTGTCGTAGTTCTCGTAGAAAGCAGCGATGGCAGCGATATAGTCGCGCTCGCGCGCGGTGTTTCCAGTGATCGTTTGTGCTTGGGCGACGGCGGCGAGCCCCTGCTTGAGCGTCTCGGCCTCAGGAGTCCTTGGCCAAAGTGGAGGCCACAGGCTCATGGCCACGCCCCACGAAGCCATGCTGCAGTTAGGGTCTGCCGCTGCAATCGAGCGGAAAGCCTTCTCTGCCTCCTCGTACCAGAACGAGTGGAGCATGGCAACAGCACGCTCAAATTGCGGTTGTACAGTGGGTGAACAGGAAGTTGGGAAGTGAACTGTGCCAACCTGTCCCATGTCACCGAAATGCGAGTGGCTGTGTTGTTCGTCGGCGCGGCCAGGAAGTGAGATCAGCGAGAGGGTAACGGCGAGAGTGAGCCAATAGCGGATACGCATGTTGCACCCCACATGTCGCCGGCGCGCCTTGGCGCGGAAATCAGCGGCTTTGTTGGCGGAAATCTTAAAGAATGCGTTTGGGCCTGGGCAAGTTCTAAAATCGGACCAGGGACATCCGGTTCTCCACGGTGGATGTTTTGCCGGCCCATCTCAAGCGCTGGCTCTCCGACGCTCCGGGCACGCCCGTGCGATGTCCACCAACGGACTCCACATGAACCACCGAGGGAAGGCCCGAACTAATGCTGGGGGTCCCTCCAGGGCGACCTCCCCGCGACCTACCGCGACCTGATAGTCAATTAAACCTGCCCATACGCGGTACAGCACGGAAACCTCGGCTCGCACAATCAAGTCTGAATCAAAACCCGGAGGCTTCAAACATGCTTCCGAGGGATAAAGTGGTCCTCTGTTGCCGCAATTTCGGCTGCGGTCGGTGGTTCATCCAGGCTCGGGGCCGTCTATAATCCTCTTGGTCGCGGAATCGGGAACACGAGTTCCGCGAACGGGAGATGAAGGGTCATGCCGATTTTTGAGTATCTTTGCCGAGGTTGCGGAAAGCGTTTTGAATTCCTGGTTCGCGGCTCGGAGAAGCCCCACTGTCCTAAATGCGACAGCACCCGGCTCGAGCAGCAGTTGTCCGTCTTCGCCGCCGCCACCGGCCACGGCAATGGCGGCAGCGCGGAGTTGGCTTCCGGACCGGCGCCGGGCTGTGGCCAGTGCGGCATGGGCGGCGGCGCCTGCGGCTTCGACGACGATTAGGAAGAAACCATGACGGCTAAAAGGACGCTCTGTGTTTTACTGCTGGCTATGTTGCCCAACGCCGTTGCCGGCCAGAGCACCGCGCCCGGCAATGTCCCACCCGAGCTCCGCGCGCCCGACGGGGCGAAGCTGATTCTGTACGCCCGCGGCCAGGGCGACCAGATTTATACCTGCAAGCAGGACGGCAGCCAGTACTCCTGGACGCTGAAAGCGCCTGCCGCTGAACTCTCCGACGAAAGCGGCCGGGCCATCGGCCGTCACTTCGCGGGCCCGACCTGGGAATTGAAGGACACCAGCGCGGTCACGGGCAAAGTGGCGGCGCGCCTCGACTCTCCCGACAAAGACGCGATCCCGTGGCTGCTGCTGACTGCCGTCGATCACTCCGGCACCGGCTTGATGAACCACGTCACCCACATCCAGCGGCTCAACACCAAGGGCGGAAAGGCGCCCGCCGGTGGATGCGACGCCTCCCATGCCGGAGAAGAAACCCGCGTGGCCTACACCGCGGATTACTACTTCTACGGCAATCAGATCGAACACTGAAAAGTGCAGATCGTCATCGCTCCTCATTGACGGGGGCCCTATTCGCGAGACGGACGAGGCGACTGGGGCCGAATGGTTAGTGGTAACCCAATTTCACGACAACAATCCCCATCACGAACACCACATCGACCGTACAATGTGTTGTGTGGGCGCGTTATACGTAGTTTCGTCCGGCTGGGTGTTTGCTGCTGGGTTTGGCGTGCTCGCAGCGGTGCTTTCCGTAATTTCGGTACTGCGGTCTCGCAAGCTAACGGAAGAGGAACGCATACGGCGGCTGGATGGGGCGATGCAGAAGGGAACGAGAGACGACCCAAAGGAGATGAGTCGTTTCGTGCCGTAAAAGCGATTTATCGCCAATTACCTCGGGACACTCGCCATCCAAAGCCTCGCGTGCGAATAAAAGGGCATGTCGGAGATTCGGTCGAATACGAGCCTGTCATTGCCAGCCCAGTTCAGGTCGGAAGTTGTGTCCTCATTCCGGGACGTGACCTGTCGTGGCTTTGCCTTGCCGTCTAAGGGAACCGTCCAAATTATCGTACTGCCCCAGAATTTCAAATCAGGCCGAACCTTCATCGGACGCGGGGTGAATGTGACATACGCAACCCGTTTGCCGTCAGGTGACGGCACGGCGAGGCCAGCCGGGCTGCTCACATGGAGCACGGTTCGGTGCCGCCCATCCGGTGACGCTATAACGAGGGACGACCCGGAAAAGAATGCCAGCCGCGCACTGTCCGCGAACCAAGGGTTCCAGCTTGGCTTGATGTAATCCCAGTCGGTGTTCGGGTGAATGTTGGCCTTGCCCAAATTCGCCCACCTCTTTTCAGCGGTGTCATAAATCAACAAGTCCATACCATTCCCGGCAACGGCGATGAATCGCTCGTCGGGAGAAGGGGCGACGATACTGCCCGTCATCATCGAGTTTTCGGCAACAGGGCCGCTCTGGGTCAGGAGTATTGTGCGGGGAGAACGCTGATGCTCAACCCACACGAACGTGTCCGCCTTGGAGAGGTAGGCAACCCTTTCTGAACGGCTGAATCCACCGTCGCCGCCTGTCTCATCGGCTTGTCGTGAAACGCCGCCATAAGCCCCGACCAGCAGAAAGTGCCAATCGCGATAACAAATGAGGTCGTTTCCATCAGGCGTCCAGCCGAACAGGAACGCATTTGCTAATGGAGTTCGCGAGAGCAAGTCGCCCGAGGTCGTCATCACTGCGACCTCGGATCGCAGGTTGGAACGACCGAATCCACCGCTTCCTCGGGCTCGCCCCCATCCCACCCGTACATATGCAATAAGCTTCCCGTCCGGACTCGGAATCGGGTTATATGCGTTATCGACATCCGAGAGCAGTTTCTCGGCGATATTCTGTGCGGGCGAAAAGACGGCTACCAGCAGCATCACGGGAAGGGCGAAAATCGTGGTCTTCCTCATTTCGTCCTGATTGTACCTACGCCAGCAACTCGGTAGTCGTAGTGAACAGGCATTCACGTAACTTTCGTCCGAAACTGGCGAGGCGTTAGGCGGCAACAGCCTGGCCCGGTGCCTTCTTGTGCGCCACCACTTCTTGAATCGCGGAAAGCAAGACATCGGGACCATCACGCTTTTCCACACATGCAGCAGCGAACCACCTTAGCCCCTCCGGCACCGCCTCGAGGAAGCCGGTACAAATCACGATCGGCAGGTCGGGTTGATGTTTCAAAAGCGCTTCTGCCACTTGGCCGCCATTCATCCCCCGCATCTTGAAAGCGACCACAACTACATCGACAGGGTGCTCGGAAGCGAGTGCAATTCCGGCTGGGCCGTCCGGGGCAATACGAACCGCGTATCCGTTCGCCTCGAGAATGCTCTTTTCAAGTTCGAGAAAGTTCACATCATCGTCTATGCAGAGAATGGTGGGCATGGCCTCCCCCCTCCCAAAATGTGCCGGCGCAGTGCTTGTCCCAGCAGCACCCTGCACAGAAACCTGTGAGTGCGCTGCGGATGCGCCAAAGCAACGTTACTGTTCCGAGCGACGGGAAACTATGACGAACATCACCAATGCAGGTGACAGCGTTCTAAGACCTGCGACTAGGCCGCCATCGAACTTAATAAAGGCAATACCGTCGAAGATTAGCCCCCCGGTCTCCGGCAGCGACCAGTGCGGCCACACCGCCACCGACTGCGCACCGAGCGCGCGCGCCGGCATTGACGGGAAGAACGGGTTCGACGTTATGTGCGCTTCGCGATTCCAATGAAGATATCGTTTGACAGGATGCGACGGAGTCTGCCGAGTGGCTTGATCCCATGAACGAGCAACTCAGCCATGAACTCCGCTTCGCTAAATCTGTTCTCAGTGGGATGATCAAGAAAAGTGCGATAGATCCATCGATTCAGAGCGGCGCGGGTTACTTCTTCAAAAAAGAAGAGCCCCGAGGGCCTGAGGACACGCTGAATTTCGGCCACACCGGCTTGCCAGTCCACCACATGATGCAGCATTCCGAAGTCGAAAACAGCATCGAAGTATTCATCCGGAAACGGAAGTTTATCGACACTCCCGACTGCAAGAACAACGCGGTCCTCAGATTTGCCTGCGAATCGCTGTTGCGCGCGGCGAACTTGCTGCGGGTCGAGGTCGAGTCCGTAGACTTGACTCGCGCCGAACTGCTCCAGCAGTATTTGCACTCCAACACCCCGACCGCATCCCACATCGAGTACGCGCGCACCGTCAAGCCGACCACCCAACTTCCGTAGTAACGGCCCCTCATAGAGACGTTGCATGAGTGCCCGCGCTGGATTGTTGACGAGCAGCTTTTCCACTAGGTTCAGCTTCATGCACCGGCCTTGGTCATCAGGAACCAGCGGACAAACGGGGTGAGGCGGTCTTCACGCTCAACCGTCAGGCCCGCGTCATGGGCGAGCCGAAGCCACTCGTCTCTGGAATGAAAGTGCAGAAACCCAGGCCCGAAGGCAACGAAATTCTTCCAATCGCGTATGTGCTCTACCAGAAGCAACTGTCCCGGGTTAGCCAAGACACGCGCGGACTCCAGGAACAATACCGTGCGGCGAGCCGATTGACGGATTTCGTGTGCGGCAAAGAGCAAAAACAATGTATCGCAGTCGCGATCGGGTAACGGTAGTGCATCCAGTTTGCCCGCCACCGCAGGCTCGGGGGATGGGTGCAGCCGCCTCGCCCGTGCGATGGAAGGCTCCGTCATCTCCCGAGGATCATAGATATCGACGACCACATATCGGGTATTCGGAAAGAACTGCGTCAGAATGAGCGTCGACTCGTCCAACCCTGCGTGGATGTTGAGCCACTGCTGCGGTGGAAACGACAGTACTCGCGGAATCCAGTTCCAGCGAGTTACCCCCCTGTGGTCATAAACGTAATAGGACACAAGCACGGAGCTCAGAGTCCAGAACGCCGTAAGAGTGGCCGCGCCGATCAGAACTGCTTCCCCCGCTCGCGGCAGGAGCCGGAACCATCGCAGCGCAGCGATGCCGACCAGCGCGCAGAGACTCGCTGCATACAAGTGCCAGTTGTATCGAAGAATGCTGAGGACTCCGGCGTATTGGCCACGGGTGACAGTCACTGAAGTCTCTCGCGTATTCCTGGCCGCCATGAGTACGGCACATCCTCAAGATAGAATGCATTCGCCAGAATTGCTCCCGCGCCGCGAAATGGATCTTGTTCCAGGAACGTGTTTTGGCGGACGATGACCGATACCGGACGCGGGTCCCATCGCTGCCGCACCCCCTCGACGAGAATTATGGAGTGAGTCTGTTTTTCATAGTCGAAAGTGAACGGGAGAGGCCCCGCGAATTTACGCGCTTCTCTGAGATCGGCAAACGGCGATCCGGGGGGAAGGGCAACGGTTTGCGTGGACAGGTCCGCCTCAACGTGAAGATCCGCTCGACCGTCCGGCGTGGTTACCTCGACTTCGTACCTCTGGTCAGTCGAGCGCACTCGGAATTGGGAGCGCTCGTAATGGTAGTGGGTGAGGAGATTTCCAAACATCTGCATTGAGAAGCGGTTTGTGTCGCTTCTGAGTATTCGTAAACCCCGCAAAGTCCGCCCTGCAATTGTTTGATATCGCGTGAAAATCCGATATCCAGAAAGAAAAAAACTCATCCCAAGTGGAGCCGGGACAAAGGAAGGTCGAAGATCTCGCGTCTCAACCAAGGCAATGGCCAAGAAACCAAAGTTGCCGTACGTATCCAAAGTCAGCCCTGCGGGAAGGAATGGTCGTAATACTGGCGCGGGAACCGCGTAGGCAAGAACAAGACAGGTTCGAAAATGCGCCTTGATTGGCAACGCGTGTCTCTGGAGTTGATACAACATGTCGGGCCCACCCTGCTGAGTATCGTATAGCATTCCGTGAACGGTACCAGTCCGGCCATGGAAAGGAGCGCACAACTAAACCGCGGGAACGCGGACGATGAGGCGGTGCCGGCGATTGCTTGTGATAAGGCTCAAAGCGCGGACGAACCAGCAGACCCGGGCGACGGCGAGCGTATTCACGAGTCTGTAACAATCCCAGCGATATAATGCGGGACTCAACCAGCACCGGATTGCTGGGAGACTGTTCACTCCAAACTCTCCGGAGGGCCCGTGGCCGCCAATTCTGTTCCGCCCCCACAACGCACCTTGACGATCGAGCACCTCGTATCGGGCGACGGCACCCCGACTCTTGTATGCCACGGGCGCATAACCGCAGAGACCTCCAGCCTGTTCAAGTCGGAGGTGAAGAGCCTGGCGGCGCAGCATAAGCGCGTGCTGGCGGATTTGAGCGGCGTGAACTTCGTCGACAGCTCAGGCCTCGGCGCCGTTCTAGCCACCTACACGTCCGCCAAATCCGCGGGCTGCGAGCTGAGGCTGATCAAGGTGCACCCCCAGGTTAAGGATCTGCTGAACATCACTCATCTGGCCTCAGTCTTGGAAGGCTAGGGGCAGTAGATCGATCCCTCGGAAGATCTCCAGGATCTTCTCGGTGCCGGCCGGAACGCCTGTCCCGGCCAAAACCAGCGCCAGCACTGGATCTGCGCGCATCAGTCCTGCGTAAAGTTTTGTAAACGTCGCGAAATTCAACTCCCATTAATCTGCCCGTGAAACCCTGCTGCGCGCTTTCTGAAAGGAGAACCACTGGTCGTGAAAAACGCGCGCATCATCTTCTTCGCTCTAGCCTCGCTCCTGCTTGCTGCCTGGCAGGCGAACGCTCAAATCGTCCTGCTCGCCAACGGCACGCTCACCAGCTCGCGAGCCGGTTCCTACGCCGACCTCTCCGGCCTGCACTACACGCTGGAAAACGGCGCTCCCGCCAACCGCGTGAGCGAGATCCTGGCGCTGAATGAGCATGAATTCCTAGTGGACGAACGCGACGGCAACGGCCTGGGCAATGGCAATAGCGCCAAGACAAAGCAGATTTTCAAGATCGACCTGGAAACCGCCCACGACGTGCGCGGCATGGACGGCACCAATGCGGCGGCCAACGCCGTCAGCAAAGCTCTGTTTCTAGACATCGTCAAAGTGTTGACCGCCAATGGCATCACCGCCGACAAGATTCCGGCCAAAATCGAAGGGCTCGCGTTTGGTCCGGACTTGGAATACAACGGCAGCAAGATCCATACGCTCTGGGTCGCCAACGACAATGACTTCGTGCAGGACGAGAGCGGCCCCAATCAGTTCTTCGTCTTCGGCGTCAGCGACGCGGACCTCGGTGGTTCGGAATTCGTTCCGCAGCATTTTCGGAGGGAATTCGATCGCTAGCGCGGCGCTGTTTACGACCGTCATGCCGGGCGAGTTGCAGGCGCGTGCGAAGGATCTTCTTCCGATGTCACGCTGAGCAGTACGAGGGAGCGGTGCGGCCAGCGCGTGCGAGGGTCGCGACGCTCCCCTTCATCCCAACACCGTTCATTGAGGCCGTGCCAGTCCCGGCCTCCCGGCCGAAACCCGCGCCCAGCGCGCGCCTTTGCTCTTAACCAACTCCTTACTTGCGAGCCTCGACGCCGGCGGTTTGCGGCGCTGGAGCCTGGTCGAACAACTTCACCGCCAGCGCACCGTGGGTGACCGCGGCGCCGGCTCGCAGCGCGGCTGCCAGCATGGCGGCTTCGGTGACTTCTTCGCGAGTGGCGCCGGCGCGCTTGGCGTTGCGGGTGTGCACATCGAGGCAATACGGGCATTGAGTTGTGCATGCCACGGCGATCGCGATCAGCTCGCGATACTTCCTCGGGATGGCGCCGTCGTCGCGCCCCACAGTCTTATCGAACTCCACGAAGGCAGAAAATTCCTTGGGCGCCAGTTGCTTGAATTCGCCCAGGCGCTTCAGGTCGTCAGAATCGTGATAGTGCATCGCCCCTCCTGTCGTTGACTCATTCACCTAAACAGATGTTCCAACCCGTATGACGGACTCGCAAGCCCAAGACTCCCGGCAAATCCCGCCGGACTCTGGAACAAGCAAAACCCATGCTACGCCTGGGAACAACCCAGCCGGACCGCGGGAGCACCCGGGCCTCTGCCGCGCCAATTTCCCGGAACTTTTGCCTTCCCGCCGTGTTCAATATATTAGGAAGAATTAATAACGGCTAAGTAACTCTCGGGCGCTCGCATCCGAGGGTTCGAAGGTGGGGACCATGAATTACTGGAGGAAGTTAGGGTTTGCATTGGTTCTGATCCTGGGGCTCAGTGGCGGCGCCTGGGCCCAGAATTGGGGACATCGCGGCGTTAACCGTGGTTGGGAAAACCACAGGGTTTATCGCGGCTATCCGGTTTACCGCGGCGGATGGGGTTACGCCCCGAACCGAACCTGGAGCGGCTACTACCCATATAACTACGGCTACTCCCCGTATCGCAATTACGGCTATTACGGTTCTTACCCGTACGGCAACTACGGTTACTACCCTCGCACCTGGGGATACTATCCGCGGGGCGCTTGGGGCTATCGCCCCTACGTGCGCTGAGCCGCCCACGGCTGGAGAGCTACTCGGCGCGTGCCGAGTAGCTCTCGGGTGTCGCTGCCGCGGTTGCGGAGTTTGTCAGGCAAGGCCGCCGATGATCTTGCGGTACTCAGCTTCGGTGAAAGCCTTGAGCGTTTGCGTGGTCAGATTCCCCAGTGCGCCAACTGAGAGCATGAACTGCGCACAAGCTTCATCATTAGGAAATTCAGAGATCACCAAGGCGTCATACTTTCCCATGGTCAAGTACCAGGCGTGAATCTTTCCCCCTGCCTTCTCGGCGGCCTTCTTGGCGGCGTCGAGCCGGGTTGGACTGTCCTTGATTTTCGCGATTCCCTGCTGTGTGTAACGCATGAGCGACACAAAGTGCGGCATACGCGCTTCCCTCCTCGATAGGGCGCACAGACTAAACGCTGCCCGCGCCGCCGTCAACTTCGCCGCGTTCCGCTTTCCTTATGGCGCCGGCTCGTGTGCCGCACCCCGGGGTTAGCTGGGTGAGCCGCTCGCGGAGGACGGCAAAACGGGTGTAGGATTGTTCCCTTTTTTGAAGCCAAAATGGCGCCGCTCACGGGGTTGACGTAGACGGCCAAGGTAACGGGACGGTTGCCGAGCCGCGGATGTATCAGTTGATCCGGCAGTCGAATCCCATCGTTGATCGACAGTTCGAGATCGAGTTTCTCGATTCAGGCGTGGAAGCGTTTTCGTTCACCTTCGGCTGATCCGCGGCAGAGGCAATGAACCGGCGACGAAAGGAGATTAACCATGAAACGAACGGAATCAACCGGAATATCACGCCGTCGTCTCCTGGCAATGGCCGGCGTCTCCGCCGGAACCACGCTGCTCGCCCGGCGTTCCCTCTTCGCGGACCAGGGTGGGACTGTGCCAGCCATGGTCAATACGGCAGCGAACGCTACGAGCACATCATTCGGCTCACTGAAGCAGATCGATGCCGGGCTGCTGAACGTTGGCTACGCTGAAGCTGGCCCTGCCAATGGCCCGGCGGTAATTCTTCTGCACGGCTGGCCCTACGATATTTACAGCTTCGTCGACGTCGCCCCTTTGTTGGCAGCGGCGGGCTACAGGGTGATCGTCCCGTATCTGCGCGGCTATGGCACGACGCGCTTTCTTTCCAGTGACACGTTGCGCAATGGCCAGCAATCGGTGATTGCTGTCGACGTCATCGCTTTGATGGATGCGCTCAAGATCCAGAAGGCGATCGTCGCCGGCTTCGATTGGGGAGGGCGGACGGCTGACATCATGGCGGCGCTTTGGCCTGAGCGATGCAAAGCGCTGGTCTCGGTGAGCGGTTATCTGATCGGCAGCCAGGAAGCCGGCAAGGCGCCGTTGCCGCCAAAGGCTGAGCTCCAATGGTGGTATCAATATTATTTTGCGACGGAACGCGGCCGCGCCGGCTACGACAAATACCGGCACGACTTTGCGAAGCTGATTTGGCAGCTCGCTTCGCCGAAGTGGAACTTCGATGATGCCACGTTCGATCGCAGCGCGGCATCCTTCAACAATCCGGATCACGTCGCGATCGTCATCCATAATTACCGCTGGCGGCTCGGCCTGGCGGAAGGCGAGCCGAAATATGACGATCTGGAAAAGCGGCTTGCCCAGGCTCCGGTCATCACCGTGCCCACCATCACCCTTGAAGGTGATGCCAATGGCGCACCACACCCAGACCCCAGTTCCTATGCCAGGAAATTTTCGGGCAAATATGCGCACCGGAACATCACGGGCGGCGGCGTCGGACACAATCTGCCTCAGGAAGCTCCGGAAGCCTTTGCCAAAGCGGTGATCGAGGTCGACGGGTATTAGGAGGAACTCCTATGGAAAATGGCATCCAAAATGAGCACACACTCTTGCTCAGACGCGGTCGCGGTCGCGCGTCAAACACTGGGAGCGGCGCTTTTCGATCACACGTTCCGTCGACGCGAAATCAGGAAGTGCGTTTCGGCAATAACTCGATGAGTCCTAGGAGGACTTATGGCAACGATGAGAGTAGCAGCAGTACCAAGACTCGCACCCATGAGGGCGGCGCAGATTTCTAAACCCGGAGCAGCTTTCGAGATCGTCGAGCGCGAGATTCCCGAGCCCGGCGCGGGGCAGGTGCGCATCAAGGTGCAGGCCTGTGGTGTTTGCCACAGTGACGTGGTCACGAAAGAAGGCAGTTGGCCGGGAATTCAGTATCCGCGCGTTCCCGGACATGAAGTGGCGGGCATCATCGATGCAGTGGGCGACGGCGTTTCAGCGTGGAAGAAGGGTCAGCGTGTCGGCGTCGGCTGGCATGGCGGCCAGGACAACACCTGTCGCGAATGCCGGCGCGGAGACTTCCGCAATTGCCAAAACCTGAAAATTCCAGGCATCAGTTACGACGGCGGATACCAGGAATACATGGTTGCTCCGGTTGAGGCGCTGGTGCCCATACCGGAAAGTCTAAGTGACGTTGAAGCGGCCCCCCTGCTTTGCGCCGGAATTACCACGTACAACGCGCTGCGTCACAGTGGCGCGCTCCCCGGTGACCTTGTCGCCGTGCAGGGTATCGGCGGGTTGGGTCACCTCGGAATTCAATTTGCGAACAAGTTTGGCTATAAGGTCGCGGCGATCGGGCGTGGGTCCGAGACCACGGCGCTCGCGAAAAAACTCGGAGCGAACGTGTACATCGACAGCAAGTCCACGAACGCTGCCGAAGCACTGCAAAAGCTGGGCGGGGCAAAGGCGATTCTGGCCACGGCCCCGAGCTCAAAAGCCATGTCCGAGTTGATCGACGGCCTGGGGCCGAACGGCACGCTCATGGTTATAGGTGTGGCCTTCGATCCCATCGAGGCTTCGCCGGTGCAGCTCTTCAGTGGAAGCCGAAGAGTCCAGGGCTGGGCCGCGGGAACGCCGGCCGATTCCGAGGACACATTGAACTTCGCCGAGCTGACCGGTGTGCGCCCCATGATTGAAACTTATCCGCTCGAAAAGGCCGAGGAAGCTTACGCGCGCATGATGAGCGGCAAGGCAGAGTTCCGCGTCGTGCTCACAATGTGAGTTGGCAACAATTTCTGCAATGGAAAGGATGACAGCATGAAGCACCCGACTTCCTACCGCACGATACAGGTGGATGGACTGTCCGTTTTTTACAGAGAGGCCGGTCCGAGGGACGGGCCGAAGATTCTGCTCTTGCACGGACTTCCCTCATCATCGCGGATGTTCGATCCGCTCTTCGCGCGTCTTTCGGACCGCTATCACCTGGTCGCGCCCGATTACCCGGGCTTCGAGCGGTTCTTCCGTGACCTGCCGGCCCCAATCGACCACGTGATGGTGACAGCCGGCCGGCCATACTACGGGCGCCTTCTCGACATGGACTTCGCGCAGGCGCGCCGCGCTCTGCATGCACACCTCTTGCTGGTACTCCAGGTCGCCCGCAACGCCGCCCCCAAGGTGAGACCGGGAGGCACGCTGCTGTTCATGGGCGGCACCGGCGCCCGCCGCCCAGGCATCGGCCTGGGGATCGCGTCGACAGTCACCGCCGCACTCCCCGCCCTCACCGCCAACCTGGCGCTCGAGCTCGCGCCCGTCCGAGTCAACCTCATCGCCCCCGGCTTCGTCGACACTCCGTTGTCGGCATCGCTGCTCGGCGATGAACTCGAAAACCGCCGCAATCAGCTTCGCGCCACGCTTCCCATCGGGCGCGTTGTGGGACCGGCCGACGTTGCCGCGCTCGCCGTCCACATCATGACCAACACGGCGCTCACGGGCGCGACCTACGACGTTGATGGCGGGCAGCAGCTCGTCGCCGCCTAGCTATAGAGGCCAGCATGAGCAGTATCGACCGGTAGATTGGAGGCGGCATGGCAAAAGTGACATATGACAAAGAGATCACTGCACTTCTGGTGATCGATCCCTATAACGATTTCATTTCCGAGGGAGGCAAACTGTGGGGTCGCTTGAAGACGGTTGCAGAAGCAAATAATTGCGTTCCTCATATGTTACAAGTCCTGAATGCTGTGCGGGAGGCGGAGCTTCGCGTTTTCTATGCGCTGCATCATCGCTACCGTCCCGGCGACTACGAGACCTGGAAGTACATTGCGCCTATCCAGAAAGCAGGCTGGCTGCATAAGATCTTCGAATACGGCACCTGGGGTGGCGAGATCCGCCGCGAGTTCGAACCTCGACCGGGCGAAATCGTGGCCCAAGAGCATTGGTGTTCCAGTGGCTTTGCTAATACTGATTTGGATTTGCAGCTCAAAAAGCATGGCATTCACCAGCTCATCGTCATCGGGCTCATAGCACACACGTGTGTGGAGGCAACTGTTCGTTATGCCGCTGAGCTTGGCTACGAGGCCACGATGGTAAAAGACGCGACCGCGGATTACTCGGGTGAAGAGATGCACGCCGCTCTCGACATCAATATCCCAAACTACGCCAGTGCCATTGTGACCACAGATGAAGTTGTCGAGGCTCTTTCATTTCGCCTTCGGCTGACGCGGAGCGCTTAGAACGCGTGACTGCGGAGGGCGAATGTGAGGCCAGCAGAAGGAACACTATGAAACGGATCGCTTTCTTGCTGCTTGCAGTTGCAGCGGTGGCCGGCATTGTCGCCTACATGGCCCCCGCAGCGGGGCACGCCGATGGAGAGGCCGCCCCGATCTACGGCGTCAAAATCCCCGCCGGATACCGCGATTGGAAATTGATCGCCGTGGACCACCTCCTGGTAGCAGGCAAGGCCGACCAGTTGCGCGCTCAACTCGGCAACGATATAGCGATCAAGGCCTTTAAGGAAGGGAAGGTCCCGTTCCCAGACGGCGCCATCATTGCCGCGATTCATTGGACTCGTGTCCCGTCGGAGGACAACAACAAAGTCCTGGCTGGTCCATTCCCCGGCGCTCAATCTTTCGTTGTCGGGTCCCCCGTGAATGTTCAGTTCATGGTCAAGGACTCAAAGAAGTACGCCGCGACGGGCGGCTGGGGGTTCGCTGACTTTACGGGGGGAAAGCCGGGCGACAAGGCGCTGCACGAGACCTGCTTCCCCTGCCACACGCCTGCGAAAGATCGCGACTATGTCTTCACCCGTTACGCACCTTAATACCGAGAACCAAGTCGTTCGCAAGGCTTTACCTGCGGCCCAACGATCCTTCCTTGACAGGCCTACAGGCACGGCTTAGAATCGCAGCCCGTTTCCAGGGACCCGCAGTGGGTGGCGGGTCGAGCGCTTCATCGGAAGCTCCATTCTCGAGGCAACTATGCGGCTAATGTCACGGCACTTGCCGAACAACCCACAACTGCGGGTGTTCCCACTCGCAGTTCTTTGGAGAAAACAGATCTGAGTAGGGAGGAAGAAATGTTTAAGCCCACGGCTGTATTTGCAGTTGCTGTAGTCCTCGCCCTGGGGGTTCTCGCCCTAGGTGGTTCCAAGCAACCTTCCCTGGCCGGCTCCTGGCATGTGGACGCCCGCCATTCCGATGCGCAACTCGTCACCGACGGGACGAGCGATTACGGGAAAACGAAAATCAACATCACGCTCGGCGTCGGCAGGGTCGACGGAGCATTGACATTTGACGACGCCGACCCCACCAACTCGCGTGTCGATTTGCACATCTATCCCGCTGTCTCCATGACGCCTGCCATTGATGAAGCTGGGAACTTCAGCAAGAGCCGTTGGCTGGCGGACCAGGCCAATCACACGATTGTGTGCTTCCACTCTAGGACTGTCGTCCGGACGCCTGACGGCCGGCTGCAAAGCAAGGGCGAGCTCAGCGTAGTTCGCGTGGACCGCAACGTCGAACTGACCCCGAGTGAAGCCTATTACGGTCCCGTCTATGGGCCTCCAATAATCCACCGCGATGCACGCCAAGCCACGTTGGTTTTCGACGTCCCGGCCGCCGGTGGGAACGCCCAGATCGAGGCTTCGGCATCGACGAAGGTGTTCCGCGAGGACTTTCCGCAGATGGTGAAGACTGTAGTCAGTACCTACTGGCCACCCGTGGTTCAAGATGAAAACTGTACAGTGCCTAGCCCAAGTGAAGCGTATAGCGGCGCCAAGTGCACGGGAACATTCATGCAATCTCCGAGCCTTCCCCAAGCGCCTCACGCGAGTGGCGGCGAGGACGTTGGCTCAAGACAGAATTTCAACGCCCTCGTCGGGGAACGCCTGAACATTGCGGTTCACATGCGTTTGCTGCCGCGGGGTTCCGGAGGACAAATGGCAGGCGGGAACTAGCCGGTCCTTCCTTGGGAGGAATCTGCCGCGCTCTTATTCGTGGGGGTTGCGCGGCAGTTCCTCGGTCGTTGATCGCTTCCGAAGAGCACCGGGGGCTCGGTTCCCTCACGCGACGCACGGCCGCGTCAGCGGCCCTGCGCCCGAGCCTGGCAGCTACCGCTCGTTCACCTCGTTCAGCGATCCCGACGGCAACGGCTGGCTGCTCCAGGAGGTCACAACGCGGCTGCCCGGACGAGGACTCAGCCTGGACCTCGCGACTCTGGCAGAGCTTCCGCAAGAGGCAGAGAAGCGCCATGGCGTGAGCGCGACGCGCCAGCGGCGAGCGGGAGTCCGCAGCCGAAATCCTGAGCGCAGCGAAGGACCGCTTAGGCAATTTGGGGTGGGCGGTGGGATTCGAACCCACGACAGCCGGAGCCACAGTCCGGAGTTCTACCACTGAACTACGCCCACCGTGTGCGGCTCTGCGATTATAGCAATGCCGAGGGTCGGGAGTGGCTCTTACGCCCGCTTCGCGGGCTTGCCCGCCGCGTTACCTCTACCCACGGCTCACGCCGTGGGCTACGTTCTGTCGCACGCTTCGCGTGCTCGCTTCACGGCAGATCGCAGGCGTCCTCCTCGCTACCCACTTGTCCCAAACCCAGGCGCTTAACCCTCTGCAACTGCCAGTTCGAAGCGCGCGGAGCGCGCGTTAGAACGTAGCCCACGGCGTAAGCCGTGGGTACGCTGCGTTCAACCGTTCAGCCCACGAAGTGGGCGTAAGAATATCTTGGGGACCGAGAGGCCCACATCGGCCAAAGTCGAGCAGATGTTGGGCGCGCATCTCAATCCATAATTCTCTTGACGCAATCGGCGATTACGTGTTATTGTATGTACAACTATATTAGCAATTAGATATATACACAACCCGGCGCGTCGGCAAGCGGCTTCGCTTCAGGCCTACCTCCCTGGCGCTCAAGATTATGGCTCCAAGTCTTTTGAGTTCAAGACTTTCCCCAGGGAATGTGCCGGAAGACATTGATTCCAAAAACTCGCAGTGACCCGGGGGGAGGGGGCTGCCTTTTCGGACCTTGGGGTAAGCCTAAGGCACACGTTATCAGTAATTTGCGAGCATCGTCTCGCGGCTTTTTCGCGTCTCAGCACGAGGGCCGCAATTTAATGATTCAACGCTAGTTGCGGCCCATGCCGACGTACTGGAAGCCGATGGAGCGCATGCGGGCGCCGTCGAGCAGGTTCTTGGTATCGATCACAATCGGCCGGCGCAGCAGGCGCTTGATGCGCTCAAAATCCAGGGCGCGGAATTCCGGCCAGCCGGTTCCGACCACCAGCGCGTCCGAGCCTTCGGCGGCATGATAGGCGGACTCGCAATAGCGCACCGGCATTTTGTCCATCTCCAGCTTGGCGTCGGGGATGGCGACGGGATCGTAGGCGCGCACTTTCGCTCCCTTGGCCATCAGCGAACGCGCCAGGTTGATGGAAGCGGAACCGGCGACGGAATTGGTGTGCGGCTTGAAGGAGAGGCCGAGGATGCCGAACTCCTTGCCGGAAACCGATTCCAGCACGTTCGAGAGCTTGGCCACCACGCGGTCGCACATCGCCAAGTTGACCTCGCGGGCGGCGCTGAGCACGCGCAGCGAGACTCCGTTGCCGGCCGCCAGTTGCGCCAGAGCGTCCATGTCGCTCTCCACGAAGGGTCCGCCGAAGCCGGCGCCGGGCTGCAAGCAGCGTGGTCCGATTTTCTTGTCGAGCCCCAGGGCCAGGGCCAGGTCGACGGCATCGGCGCTGACGCGCTCGCATAGCGCCGAGACCTCATTGATGAAGGAGATCTTGGTGGCCAGAAACGCGGTGGAGGCCTCGCGCACCAACTCGGCGGTCTCGTGGTTGGTCACGATGATGGGCACCCCGCGCATGGCCAGCGGACGGTAGATCTGCTTGAGCGTCTGCACGGCATGCGTGGAGCGCGTGCCGACCACGATGCGGTCGGGCCAGTTGAAGTCTTCCACGGCGCAGCCGTCGGTGAGGAACAGCGGGTGGGAGACGATAGTAACTTTGTTGGGCGCGGCCTTCAGGCGCGGCCCCAGGCGCGCGGCGGTGCCCACGGGGACGGGCGTCACCAGCACCAGGATGGTGTCGTTTTTCAGCTCCTGCGCCAGCTTCACCGCCACCTCTTCCAGGTAGCGGGAAGAATCCTCGGCCATGAAAATGACCGCGCATTTGCCGGCGAAGCTTTCGAGGTCGCTGGAGTAGATCAGGCGGCCGGCGCGGATGTTGCGCTTGATGACGTCTTTGAGATTCTTTTCGTAGAAGGGGATGCTGCCCTGGGAGGTGGCATAGATGCGGCTGCCGTCGGCATCGTAACAGGTGACGGGGTTGCCGAAATCCGCCAGGCAGGCGGAAACTACCGTACCCAAATACCCCGCGCCATAAACTCCGATGTGCATGGTGCCTCCCTTGCAGCCAACCGCGCGGCCGGCTGCGGTAGGCCCAAGCGGCGAACCGCAGACAGGTGGCGCACTCTTCTATGTATCGTTGTCTGGCGGATGCAACAAGATGAAGGGAGGACATGTACCGGAGGCCCGACCAAAAGGGCCGCTCGATTGTTCGGCTTTAGGGGGTTTTGGGCGGTGGGTTGCCGCCCAGGGGGATGAGCGCCAGATCCTCCCAGTGTGGTCCCTGGGTCTGGCGCACGAAACAGAGGTCGGCGATGAACACCTGGCGCGCGCCCTGGTAATCCGCCCAGCGCTGGCGGATGCCCGGCAGCACCGCCTGCGCGTGCTCCGGCGCTTCGCTTTTAATGATGGTCAGGTGCGGCATATACGGCCAGGGCTCGTCGTAGAGCAGCGGACCGGTGTTCAGCCGGTCGTGCAGTTCGCGCATCTTGTAGGCGGCATGAGCTACCTGGAGGAAGACTACGGGCGTCCGCGGGACGAAGCTCTCTACGTCTCCGAGGACGATCTGGAAGGGAGACTGGTCGCGGCAAAGCTGCTCCAGCGTTGCGCGGGCGGCGCCTTCTGAGCCCTGCAGGCAGCGCGGGGGGAGAACGGTGATGTGAGCCGGAAGATGACCGTAGGCGGGATCGACCTCGTGGCGAAGCGACTCCACGAACTTTCCCAGCCCATTTCTTACGTAGGCCACAACCGCATATTGCGGCGGTTCCATGAGCGCGTATCCACCTGCAGGTGACAGATTATAGACCCAACTGCTCGGCGGATGCGGGCGCGATGGAAAGGGCAAGGACCGAAGTTTACGGTAGAATCAAATCAGTTCAGTCGGGGCGTAGCGCAGCCTGGTAGCGCACCTGCCTTGGGCGCAGGGGGTCATCGGTTCAAATCCGCGCGCCCCGACCAACTTGTTTATCGCCGCACGGCTGCTTCGCGCGCACGCCTGGCTTCAGACGCTTCGGCGTCCGGTCACCAGGTTGTAGACCAGGACGATCACCGCCACAACCAACAGCAAGTGGATCAGGCCCCCGCCTACGTGCAGGCCAAAACCAAGCAGCCACAAAATCAGGAGAACCACCATAATCGTCCAAAGCATATTCGCCTACTTTCCGCACTGGGAGTGCATCCAAGGAGTTGTCCAACGAACCCGAAGACCTAGCGAGCCTTCGCTACAGCCTCATGTTTGTGTTGCCCTAGCCCTAGACTGGTGTTTCCGCTCAATCAGTCAACTGCCACAACGGCTAGTCCCGCGACCCGCAGCATCGTGTGCACCCGAGACCTGTACATTCTGCTCGGGTGCCACGCGCATTGCAGATCCAGGTACTACTTCTGTGCAACGGCCTGCGCCTTCGCGTTGCGGACCGCGTTCAGGAACGATTGCGCTTCCGGGGGCGCTGCTACTTTACCCGTCAGTGCGCTCCGGGTCGTGACCTTACGTCTGTAGAAGGCGCGCATGGAATCGTCATCGCGGCGAACCGAAGCACCCGACAACGTGAGTCCGGCAAAAGCGCCCTTGGCACGAGAGTAGGTCAGGATTTCCGCATCCAGCTTCCAATCGGTATTGGCCGAAGCGTGCCGTCCTACCGGTCCCGCTGCCGCCGAGGCGTCAGCTCCCAGTTGGAATTTGCTGGCCAGCAACCGCTGCATGCCTTTTTCATTCTGGATGATCATGACCAGGTCCACGCCTTCGAGCCCGATCTGCAATCCCCAACTGCCGCCGGTGATGGCAAAGAACGCCGGAGCGCTCCATCCATCGGAAGTGCGGCAGGTGGCCACGCCGCGGCCGTTCTCCGCACCAAACACCAAGCCACCCTTGATCATGTGCGGTACCACGGCCACGCACCGTGCGTGTTCCAGTACCTCTTCCGGAATGCCGTTGTCCGGTGTGGCCATGATCTCGTGCATCACTTTGCCTGCATTGTCCAGGCGATCAATCGCCGAGTCGCGGTTCTCCGCCCAGCCCAGGCTGGCAAAACTCAGCAACGCAACGAACAAGATAGTTTTCTTCACAATTCCGCCTCTTTCTTCTACCCCTGCGCCGCATTCGATCCTGGTCGCAACGCACGAGGTACTGCCTACGTTAGCGGGTCGGAAAGAAGCCGTCTGAGCAATAACGCTCACTGCAGTCAGATGCGCGCCAGGCCCTCCGGGTTCACGGTGAGCATTTGTGAACATCATTTTTTCTTTCCCCTTGCTACGCTCCTTTCGCCATGACAAAAGCTCACAAAGTGATTCGCCGTGCCAGTATTGGATTGGCATTGTCGGTACTTCTTGTCTGTGCTCTAAGTCAGGTGTGCAGCGGCTATTCGGTGCTGACGCATGAACAAATCGTCGACCTGCTTTGGGCAGATCAGATCAAGCCTCTGCTGCTGCAGAAGTATCCCGGCACATCGGCCGAGGACTTGCGGGTGGCGCACGGGTATGCGTACGGCGGATGCCTGGTCCAGGATATGGGCTATTACCCCTTCGGCAACCGCTTCTTCAGCGATCTGGCACACTACGTCCGCAGCGGCGATTTTGTCGCGGCGCTGCTGTCGGAAGCGGCCGATGTCAACGAGTATGCCTTCGCGCTGGGCGCGCTGTCGCACTACGCCGCGGACATCACAGGGCATCCTTTCGTGAACGCCGCGGTCGCGCAGGAGTTTCCCAAGCTGCGGGCGAAGTATGGGCGCGAAGTCTCCTTTGAGCAAAATCCAAAAGCCCACATTCGGACGGAGTTCGGCTTTGATGTCGTCCAAGTTGCCAAGCAGCGCTACACCTCGGACTCGTACCACGATTTCATCGGGTTTCAGGTGTCGAAACCGCTTCTGGAGCGAGCGTTCCGCAAGACCTACGGCATTGAGCTTAAAGATGTTTTCTTAAATCTTGATCTATCCATCGGCAGCTTTCGCCGCTCCATCAGCAGCATCATTCCGGAGATGACGCGGGTGGCGCTTGTCCTCAAGAAAGATGACCTGGTCAAAGAGAACCCGACCGCTAGCAAGAGGAAGTTCCTGTACAACCTGAAGCGCAGTGATTACGAGCGCGAGTGGGGAAAGACCTACCAGAAGCCGGGTGTGGGCGCCAGAATCCTCGCCGTACTGTTCAGGCTCATGCCCAAGGTGGGCCCATTCAAGGCATTGAAGTTCCAGATGCCAAGCCCGGCGACTGAGACCTTATATTTGAAGAGCGTCAACAACACCGTAGACCAGTATGGGATCTATCTCCGGGACTTGAAGGCGGAAAAGCTCTCTCTGGATAACACGGACTTTGATACCGGCAAGCCGACCGTCGCCGGGGAGTACGCGCTGACAGACGAAGCCTATGCCAAGCTGTTGGACAAGCTGGCAGACCATAAGTTTGCCGACATGACGCCAGGGCTGCGGAAGAACATATTAGACTTCTACAGCACCGCGAATGTTCCGGTCTTCGCCAAGAAGAATCCCGAAAAATGGAATAAGGTGCTCAAGAACGTTACATTGCTGAAATCGAGTCCTGAAGCGGCAGCATCCAACACCCAGGCAGCATCCCAATAGAGCGACGACCGTGCGCATCGACAATCCTGCCAGCCCGATGAATTTACGCCGCCTCATAATTGCGGTCGTGTGGGTAGTTTCCGCCGCCGCCCTGGCTCAAGATCACAGTTCCGCGGCGCCTGCGGGCGAACTCATTAATGCCGTTATAGCAAATGAGCTCAGGGACCGCGTGCTGCAGCGGAAATGGATGTATACGGTCGAAAAGCGAGAGGGAAATCAATCCCGCACGGAAGAGCAGGTGGAGACCAAGAACGGCCCTCTCTACCGTGTGGTTGCACTGGACGGCATGCCGCTGACCCCAGACCAGCGGCAGCAGGATAACGCGCGCATTGGCCGCCTGCTGCACGATACCAGCCAGCAGGCGAAGCTCAAGCAACAGTATGATGATGACGAGCAGAAGCTGGAAACCCTCATGCGGGTGATGCCGAACGCTTTTCTGTACGACTACGATGGCCTCGATGGAAATTTCGTGAGGCTCAAATTCCGTCCCGATCCCAGCTACAAACCTCCGAACTACGAAGCTCGGGTGGTGCATAGCCTTGCCGGAACCGTTCTCATCGATTCGCAACAGCAGCGCCTGGCCAAGCTCTCGGGCCAGCTCGTGGACCGTGTGCAATTCGGCTATGGGGTCTTGGGGCACATCGACACTGGCGGCACCATCGAAATTGGGCGCGTACAGGTCGGACCCTCACAATGGAAGACCGCTTTGCTTAATATTCAATTGTCAGGGCGTATGATTTTGTTCAAGACAATTAGTAAGCAGCAATACGAGACCCGATCAAATTTCCGTGCGGTTGCCGGGGATCTCAGTCTGTCAGAGGCGAACGAGCTGCTTGTTTCCCCGGTTCTCCACGCGCCAGGTACTGAGATCTGGCACAGCGACCCTGCAACCACCTCGCTTGGTTTGCCGCGATAGCGCCAGGAACAACCAGGGGCCGATCAGGGCTGTGAGCCCGAAGGCGGCGCTCCGTGCCGATTGTTTAGGTGCATGCGAGAAAGCAATGAGTGCGGTCCGCTAGGGAGAAATTCCAGGGCTATGTTTCCGCCTATATATGCCAGGATGCTGTAGTTGCCCATGCGGAATGCATCCTTGGCGCCGTAGCGGCCGGGATACCAAGCATAGACGGCAGTCATGGTGCCGGCATACGGAGCGACCAGCGCCGGAAAAGAAAAGACGCGATGGCCATCGTCGCCGCGGCGCGCGGTAAAGGTCGAAATCACGGCATGGCTTAGCCGCGGAATCGCACCTTTGCACTCACAGCGGTAATACAACGTGTCCTCCCGGAAGGCCTGCGCGAGCGCATAGCGAGTCGTCGTGCTTACCGCCGCGATGCCGAAGTTGGACCCAAATCGCTTGCCGTAACCCTCAGCGCCTTGCTTCCACTCGGGCGGGGCGTCGTCCGCCTGGTTAATGCCAGCAGCGATTGCAGCCCCGACGATGGGATATGGGCCGAACGCATCGAAGAAGTAGTTGCGGAGCTTTGTTTTCTCGGTCGGACGGGTGTATGCCAGAGCCAGTTGCGGTTGCGCCGTGCCTGGTGGCGGCAAACCCGCCGCGCTGGAGGAGTTGCCCGAATCCGCCGGTGCTTGCGCCATGGCCAACCGTGGCAGGACGGTCAGGCCCGCCATTGCCAGCAACAAAAGCATAAGTCCACGCATCTTCATGTCGAGATCTCCTTCCTGCCTCCGATAACCAGGGCATGGGCTACGGCCAGAACCGGGTGAATCGTCGTCGGGCGCAGAACTGGCGGAGATCATTTCCTGCTCTTGCCCGCGATCATCATGCTGGCGCCGCCTAGAATCATCACGGCGCTGATGATCGGCGAGACGGTTTGACTGTGCTTGGTTTCAACTCCCATGGAGATGCCCCCGGCCGAGAAGCCTTGACGCTCTTTGTGAGGAATGGGAACCAGGAACGACAGCACGCCCAGTATCAGCACGACGAGTCCTATCCAGAATAGGGGCTTCATTGGTTTCGCCTTTCTTGCAACTCAGTAAATGAGAGCAATCGTGCCCAGGAATCGCTTGTCATCTCAGGCGTCGGCATAAACCAGTTTTCCGATATGCAGTTTGTTGAGCTCGCCGGCGAACGACTCCAAGGCAAATACGGCGCGTCCTGCATCGCTGTCGGGATTGGGCAGCGTACCATTCCGCTCCTTGAATGCCTTGACCGTGTCGTACAGCCTTTCCAGTTCGTCGATTGCTGCCTGGAGCTTGGAGTTCGTCATGCGTCTCCTTTCCTGTTCCTCTGGTACAAGCGCGGATATTTTAGAACAGTGGATTAACAATCAGCCGCAGTACGCGAGTGGCGCGCGGATGAGAATCAGCCTGCCGAGCGACGCGCAGGATGGTCTGGCCGACCACCGGGACGCGCCGCCCATAGTACTGCGCGTCGCGGGTATCAACCGTCCCGTGGTGCATGTTATCAGGTACATTCATGAGCCATCGTGGGGGAGCGGTCCAGTAGTTCGCCTTGGCGCCCAGTTCCGCCGGTTTGTTCTTGGGAAGAAGGAGATCGTAGCCGCTACCGCGCGAGGTGAATCCCAGTCCCGGTGCGGTCGAACCCAGGTTTGGGGGGAAGCTCAACCGCATTGTGTCATGGAAGGGAAGCAGATGCGTTTGAGCGTCTGGAACAGCAGCAATAGGAACAGCATATTTCGCAAGTTGGATTGAAGTCTGATTTGCCAGTAGTGTTCTCTGCGCCCATGTCACCGGCACGCAGAGCACCAACACGCTGAGCACCAAGATCGGCGAAAGATGCGGTAGCGCGAAACGTTGGCGGCTCATCGCGATTTCCTTTTGAACCGGCCTCGGTAGCATGGGTTGCCTCCAACGTAGGCCGTCCCGCTTACGTTAGCGGGTCAGGACGAAGCCGTCTGTGCAATAACGCTCATAGAGGGCCAAGAGACGAAGAGCCCGCCCGCTAGCGGCCGGCCATCGGTGCGGTTACCGAGGCGTGGTTCCAAAATGACACGGCATCCTCAGGTTTTGGTTCGCAAACGTCAGCTCCGGCCTTGCGAAATCGCTCACGAGCATTATGATTCGGAAAAGGGAGGTTCCTGACCAAATCTTCCTGGAACAGCAACCAACTGCATAAACCGCAATCCTCGTGTCAACACCAGTAGCTAAGACGCTCGGAACTCAGCAAGCGATGGCAAGCGCGGGGTTTCCATCAGCCTGATTTCCTCTCTGACGACACAACGAGGGACCTCGGGCGGGCGCTGAAAGGTGACCGTATATGAGCACACTGGGCCATGCTGAAAACAAACTCCCAAATGACGTCGAGGAACTCCGGGCCCGCCTTGCCGACCTCGAGGACGAAGTGGTGCGGCTTAAGGCCAGGCCAGCGCCGTCCATCGATGCCGAGAGCATCCTGGAAAACGCAACCGACGGCTTTCTCGTTTACGACTCCGAGTTCCGGTTCACCTATTTGAACAGCGACGGCGAGCGGCTCCTTGGAAAACCGAAAACGGAACTGCTCCGCAAGAGCCAATGGGATGTGTTTCCCGAAACGATCGGAACCGAAGTCGAGCGCCAGTACCGGGGTGTGATGAAGGAGCGGGTTGCCACCATTTTCGAAAGCGCGTATCCGCCCTTGGAGACGTGGTTCGAGATCCGCGTCTCACCCTCAACCACGGGAGGCCTATTGGTCTGGCTTCGCGACATCACCGCACGCCGGCAGAGCGAGGCGCAACGCGAGGGGCTGCTTCGGGAAATCCAGGCTGAGCGGCAAATCCTGAGAGAAATATTCGAGAAGTCTCCGGTCGCAATTTCTGTTTTGCGGGCGCCGGATTTCATCTACGAACTGGTGAACCCCGCGCTGCAAGCGCTCGCACCCGGCAAGCAGATCCTGGGATGCCGTTTCTCGGACGTCTGGGGTGAAGTCTCCGACCCCCTGGTGGCAAATCTCCAGAACGTCATCGCCACCGGACGGGCCTTCGACACGATCGATAGTCCCCGTACGATCCAACGCGATCCTGGCGCACCACCAGAGACCATCTTCATCACGTCGTCCTGGATTCCGCTGATCGGCCCTTCCGGCAGTCCCGATCGCATTCTGACCCTGGCGATCGAGACGACCGAACGCAAAAGGCAGGAAGACCGGCTGCGGAGCAGTGAGGCCCGTCTGACGCGAGCGCAAAGGATGTGCAACCTCGGTAGCTGGGAACAAGATCTGGAAAGCGGAGAAATCCGGCTATCGGAAGACGCTTGCGCGATTTTTGGGATGCAGCCTGAAGAGTCCCGAACCACGATGGAAGCATGGTTTTCCCTCGTCCATCCAGAGGACCAGGCGTCGGTTCGGGAGACGATTCAAAAGGCGCCCGCTCGGGGAGGATGCTCGCAGATCGACCATCGAATTATCCTCCCGGACGGAACCGAGCGCTTCCTGCGGCAATACATCGAGCCGCTCGAGAATGAGGCTGGCCGTGGGCGCCTCCTGGGCACCGTCCAGGATGTCACCGAATACAAGCACCTCGAAGAAAAGTTCCGGCGGGCACAGAGGCTGGAGGGAATCGCCCGGCTTGGCTGGCGGCGTCGCCCACGACTTCAACAACCTTCTGATGGTGATCAATGGTTACGCCCATATGATCCTGTCCAGACTGAAAGCCGGCGATCCCGCGCGGGATCAGGCACAGGAAATCATCAACGCCGGGAATCGAGCTGCGGCCCTGACCCGCCAGCTTTTGGCTTTTGGCCGAAAGCAGGTCATGTGTCCCCGCGTGATCAATCTGGACAAGCTGCTAACTGACCTCCAGAAGATGCTCGGGCGGTTGATCCGCGAGGACATTGAAGTCAAGCAGAACCTCACTCCCGAACTCTGGAGTATGAAAGCCGACCCCGACCAGGTCGAGCAGGTCATCATGAACCTGGTGGTGAATGCCCGAGACGCTATGCCGAAAGGAGGTGTGGTGACGATTGGCACGTCGAACGTCGAACTCGGGGAACAGGACGTCAAAGGATTCTTGGAGCTGAAGCCGGGCCGGTACGTATCGCTGACGGTCACCGATACGGGAACCGGCATGACGGCAGAGACCAAACGGCGCCTGTTTGAGCCCTTTTTCACGACGAAACCCTCGGGGGAGGGTACCGGGCTCGGCCTGAGCATGGTTTACGGCATTGTCAAGCAGCACGGCGGGGAGGTTTCCTTCTATAGCGAACTCGGACTGGGCTCAACGTTCAAGATCTATTGGCCGGCCACGGATCAACCCAGCGAATCGCCGGTCAGCCCGGAGGCGGCCCGGACTCCCTACCACGGAAACGAGACGATCCTGCTGGTCGAGGATGATGAGAAGCTGCGGGAACTCATTCGGCAGATGTTGCTGCAGCAAGGGTACAAGGTCCTGGAAACAACCCAGAGTTCAGACGCCGTCGGCGTGGCCAGCACGCATGACGGTCCCATCGATCTGCTGCTCACCGACGTCGTCATGCCACAGATGAGCGGCCAGGAGGTTGCGGAGCAGGTCGTGGCGCTTCGGCCGCGCATCAAAGTTGTCTTCATGTCCGGCTACCCGGGAGGCGTCACCTCGAGGCACGGCATGTTCGACCCCAACGCGTTTTTTCTGCAGAAACCCTTTGAAATGGATACGCTTGGGAAAATCCTTCGCGTGGTCCTGGGCCCGGGCCCGGGCGCGAAATCAGCCGCTTAGGAGGCTGCGGAAAAACTCCAGGTGGTGCTTGTTTTGAAGGGGCGCGGCTTCAGCCGCGCCGTAACAGCCCTTTATTTTTGTCATTCCGAGGGGCTTCAGACCCGAGGAATCCTGGTTTTGTTCCGCTCGCGTGAGTTTTTCAGCAGCCTGTTAGAGGGCAAAGAAACGTAGAGCCGGTCCGCTAAAGACCGGCTCTACAGTGCGATTACCGAGGCGTGGTTGCGCTTCGATTACCGAATTTCAGGCAGTGTAACGGAGCTGATCGTGGTTCCGATCACCTCACCCGACACGATCAATTCCACGCGTCGATTCTGTTGACGGCCTTCGGCCGTGTTATTGGTTGCGACGGGCTGGGTCTTGCCCAAGCCCTTCGCCGTCATCGAGGATGCTGGAACTCCTTGCTCGGCAAGGTAGCTTTGGACGGACTCGGCACGCCTCTCCGAAAGGCCTTGGTTGTAGACGTCTCCGCCAACGCTATCGGTGTTGCCCTCGATTCCCAGCTTGAGCCCGGGATAGGCGAGCATGATGCCGCTGATCTTGGCCAGCTTCTCGCGCGCCAGCGGGCGCAGGGTGTGCTTTGCCGTATCGAACAGAACGTCCGACATGTTAACCACCAGCCCGCGAGCGGTGTCGCGAGTCTCCAGGATGGCGTTGAATTGTTGCAGCAGGCGGGCGCGGAGTTCCACGCGTTCCCGCTCCGCTTGCTGGAGTTTTTGCTCGGAGGCGGCAGCGGCCGCTGCGGCGTCGGCGCGATTGCGCTCGGCATCTGCGCGATTGCGCTCGGCGTCGGCGGCGGCGTTCTGTTGCGCCTGCAGAGCGGATGCCTGGGCGGCCAGTTTCTGGCGCTCGGCCTCGTCACGCGCGCGCAGTGCGTCCGCGGTGTCAGCCTGGGCGCTGATCGTCTGAGCCTTGGCACTGGCTTCGCGAGCCGCTGCGGCGCTGGCTTCGGCGTCAATGCGCTCCGCTTCTATGCGCTTGACCGCAATCTCGCGCGCGTCTTCTGCCGTCTGTGTGGCTTCCTTCGACACGGAAATAAACGTTTTCTTGTCGCCGTGCTTTTCGGTGGCATATTGATCTGCCTGGTTCATCAGGCGGACCGCATGCTGATAGGTGTCGCTGGCATACTGCTCGGCTCCCTCCGATTGAGCGATGCGCAGCGCGTTGCGCGCCTCAAAGTATTCCAGCGGCAACTTGTCATTGATGACCACCGGGTCGAAGTTGTAGCCGGTGGGGATGTAGCCGCCCCGTTCGAGCAGCTCATATTTGGCATTCACCGCTTGGGTGGTTCCCACCGTGTCTGCGCGAACTTCGTTTTCGAGTACCACCACATTGCTGGGGCGCCGCACGGCAAAATAAGGTTCCGCGGTGACGATCAATGCAAATGCCTGGAGCTCCGTGGTGACGTCCAGCTTGCTGCTCCTGCCGCCCATCACTAGTTCGCCCAGGTTCACCGACCGGCCCTCGGGCGTAATCGCCCACAAGACGTAGGCCAGGTACTCTCTACCGAAAGTCGTGGGGTTCTCCATTTCGTGGAATTCGACTTCAATCGAGGTGTACCCTTTCTTGCTGTGCACCTTGGCTTGGGCGTGGGCTGCGGGCATCAGATCCGTGCCCTTGAACGCCAGCAGCGTGGCTCCGCCGCGGTTCCGATAATTCACTGCCTGCACGCTGCGGCTGACTACCGTCACTCGGTAGGTGAACGTCGGTCCCTGAAGCCGCTGCCTGGCTTCATCTCTTGAGATGGATTGTTGAGGAGGGGGCATGGCGAGAGCGCACGTCCCGATAATCACTAAGGACGCCGCCTGGAGTATTCGTGGGACTTTCATCGGTAGGTCTCCTTTGTCCAGCCGCTATCTTGAAGGTTCGTCAGCCTGAATGCTGAGCAGAATTGACCGCCCGGGTTGTTAAGTCCCAAACCGGGCGAAAACAGGCGAGGCGCGAGGAAGCGGGATGCGTGGAGATCGGAGAAGCCCGTGCGGCCGCCGCTGGTCAAAATCGAACAGCATGGCGCCGCACAACCGCGCATGATGTGGCCATGAAAACCGATCAGCAACAAGCCCTGGCTGTTCGTTGCCCCACTTGTGGCGCTAAGCCGCGAGAGAGGTGTGAGCTCAGCACCGGCCAGCCGCGTACAGATCCGCATCGAGATCGGCGCTTGGCGGCTTCGGAGAAGCAAAAGGCCAACCGCACTTTTCTTCATGATCTGGTGTTATAAAGTTTAGCCGTGGCAGCCAGGAGTTCGCTGAACAGGCCCCAAGTCGCACCTGACTAGCACGATGAAGAAGCGCTGAGTGGCAACGGAGCACTCGCGCTCAAGAAGGAGCACAGACAAATGAAACGAGCCAGCGTTATCAGCACAGCAATTCTGTTCTTGCTTCTGGGAACCACTGCTTCTGCTTTTGCTCAGCACGAGGAAAAAGGTAAGGAGCAGGGAAAATCGCAAGCCGGGCAGCAACATCAACAGCCCGCACAGCAACCGCACGCGCAGCAACCGCATCAGCAGCCTGCGCAGCAGCCGCATCAACAACCGGCTAACAAACCTGTGCAACATCAGGCAAAGCCGCAACCGAGCTATGGCGGCGCCTATCACGGCGGCGTCCAGCCCAACGGTCCCGCCTATGGGGGCGTCCACCATAGTGGCGTGCCACAACACCAAGGGCAGGTGCGCAGCGGTTTCGTCCAGTCGCGCGCCGGTTCGTGGAATAACGACCACCGCACCTGGCAGCAGCGCGGCGGCTACAACGGCTACCGCGTCCCCGATGCGCGCTTCCGGGCGTATTTCGGGCGCGACCACTTCTTCCGCATCTCCGGCCTTCCGCTAGTCTTCGTAGGCGGATATCCGCGCTTCCAGTACGACGGCTATTGGGTCACATTCGTTGATCCGTGGCCGGACACCTGGCCCGCGAACTGGTACGAAACCGACGACGTATATCTCGATTACACCGACGATGGGTACTACATATACGACCGTGAGCGCCCGGGGCCGGGCATCGCCGTCACCATCGCGTTCTAAGGAGATGGCAGGGGTTGAAAACGCTGGCACCCGAAATGCGGCAGAGTCTCCGGTTTGTTGAGGATCTGCCGCAAAGATGCTGGTGTTGAGACCGGTGCGCTCAGCTAGCCGTTGGCTGCGGCATTCTTGGGCGGAGCGGTGCGCCAAACGTACAGGTGTTTCTCGTCGCTCGAGGTTTCCACGGGGATGTTTTTCTCCCGCGTGGCGCGGTTCAAAGCCGACCTGAGATTCTGCATCTTCTCGCCCTTCAGACTGCTCAGCGGGATCTTGACCGCTTGCTGGGGGTTCAGCTTGGAAAGATCGTCCAGAATGTCCGCCACCGCCTTCCGATGTTTGCCTTTGCGGCCCTGTGGAACATCCGACCGCTCCGCTGCGGAGTAGTGGAGCCCGCCGTTTCTCTTTCCGTTGCGTCCCATTGCGGGTACTCCTTTCATCGGAAATCGTATCCGTAAGCAAGCAATCGTACTGCAGCGAATCGTATGCTGCAACTAAAATCCGTGAGGAATGGGACCATTCCGGCGATCTGATGCGTATGCATGCAATCCAACCGCATTATCAAGGAGATGCGCGGGCTGCGTTGCGCTAAGACTTGCTGAGAGTTCATCCGTATGAGCAGAACAGCTTTACACTGGAAGCCGGTGAAACGGGCCCCAAGACCTTCTTGAGGGGGTACCGCGCTATGGCTACCTCTCTAGTGGCTAAGAACAAGCGAAATTTCGATCCCCTCACTTTCCTGGCGACGATTGGCACCGGCCGGAAGACCTTGGCTGTTCCGAAAGAGCAAGCGATATTCTCGCAAGGCGATGCGGCGGACGCTGTCTTCTACATTCAAAAAGGCAAGGTAAAGCTCACTGTCGTATCCAAGGCCGGCAAGGAAGCGACGATCGGCATATTGAGTGCGGGGAGTTTTTTTGGCGAGGGCGCGCTGGCCGGCCAGATTCTGCGCATGGGATCCGCGGCCGCCTTAACCGATTGCGAGCTGCTGCGGGTCGACAAGAAGGCGATGATCGATGCCCTTCACCGCGAACACTCGTTTTCCGATCTGTTCATGGCGTATTTGCTGGAGCGGAATATCCGATACGAAGAGGACCTGGTCGACCAGTTGTTCAATTCCAGCGAAAAGAGGCTGGCCCGCATCCTGCTGCTGCTCGCGCGTTTCGGCAAGGAGGGTGTGCCGGAAACCGTGGTCCCCAAAATCAGTCAGGAGACCCTGGCCGGAATGGTGGGTACCACTCGTTCGCGAGTCAGCTTTTTCATGAACCGCTTCCGGAAATTGGGTTTCATCCACTACAACGGCGGCGGTCTGCAGGTCCACAGCTCGCTGCTCAATATTGTTCTGCACGATTGAGCGCCGCCACTCCACCGCAACGAACCGGTGAAGCGATCGAGGGCCACGGGTTTTGCTGAGGACCCCGGACGAGAGCGGCCGTCAGCCAGCTAGAGGCGCCCCAACAGTACCAGGACGATCAGAATAACCAGAACCAAACCCAGGCCACCGCTTGGGAAATAACCCCAATTCCGGCTGTGCGACCAGCGAGGGAGTACTCCCAGTAACATCAGAATAACGACCACAATCAAAATCGTGGCGATCATATCGCTCCTCCCTATAACCAACGTAGTGAGGCGTATTCAGGCCCTTAGAGAAGCCTTTTCACGGCCGTCGCTGTTTTGGAGACTGCCGCAACGGAGAACAAACTAACAATACCAACCCGCGGATTGAGCTGTCTGTTCAAGAACGCTCACATCCGGTACCCGTCCGGGCCTGGTGGCCGCACGCGAGGGGTTAAGCAAGCCGTTCCTTTGGGATCTGTCGCGGGAGAGTGCGCGATTTTGACCAGCTTTTTGGGTGCGCTTGTTCGATGATCGACTTGGTGAGGGACGCAGACGGCTGCGGTAGCGATGCGGATCTGCGAGCCGTTCGGGCTGTTCATCTCACTGAAAAAAGTGGCCCCATGAATAACTGGATCAAAACGTGGACCGTCACAGTGGCCATCCTTCTGCTGGGATCGAGCGCACTCCCCCAATCGGATTGCGAGAGACTGGGAATGTCGGCTAACGAACTGGCACGGAAGGTGGTCACCAACGAACTGAAATCCCAAGCTGAGGATCACGGTCACTGGATGTACCGGCTCGAAAAAGAGGAATCCGGGAGGAAACAGGTCCTGGAAATCCTCGAGACAAACAGTGGTTCTCTGAGCCGACTCCTCTCCATGGATGGCCACCCACTGGACGCCAAACAGGAGCAGAAAGAGAACCAGCGCATGCAGCGTCTCGTGAGCCATCCCGAGGAGCAACGGAAATTACAGCAGGCGAGCAACAAGAGGGCAGCACAAGGGGCGCGCTTGTTCAATATGCTGCCGGATGCATTTGTGTTCGGCTACGCGGGCCGTCAGGGAGACCTCGTAACGCTAACCTTCCGCCCCAACCCGAATTATCAGCCGCCTTCCCTGGAAGCCCGGGTTTTCCACGGCATGCAAGGTGAGATGACGGTCGATACGAAACAAGGGAGACTTGCGGCGCTCCATGGCCAGTTCCTCGAGGATGTGAAATTCGGGGGCGGACTGTTGGGACACTTGGACAAGGGCGGCAAGTTTGAGGTCAGGCAGGCAGAGGTGGCGCCGGGCCAGTGGGAAATGACTGTCTTGGGTGTGGACATGAAAGGCAAAGCTCTCTTCAAGACCATCGGCGTGCATGAGACCGAAAACCACAGTGACTTCCACCGTGTGCCCGATGACCTGACCCTTGCTGAAGCGGCGGGCCTACTCAACAGACCGATAGTAATAGCGGCTAATCGCTAGCGCACCGCCAAGAAGTTCTGCCGACTTCCGCACCCGTCAGCCCGTCAGTGTCACCGGCGCCCGAACGAGGGTGTTTCGTGGTTTGTAGCGGTTCCCGGATTGAGGAGGCACGATTTATTTCAAGCCAAGCTCGCCGTTGTACTGTTGCGTAATCCCGTAGCACTCGCAGGCGGAGTCTTCAAGTTTCTTGCGGTTCACGATCTTCACTGCGCCACGGGTGTACTCGATGAGCTTCTTTTTCTGCAACACCGCGGCTGCCAGGCTCACGGAAGTCCGATCTGTCCCCAGCATGGTTGCGAGAAAATCATGGGTAATGGGTAGCGACTCTAAATCCACCCGATCCTGGGCCATGAGCAACCACCGCGCCAGGCGATGCTTGATCTCGTGCAGCCGATTACACGCGGCGGTTTGCGCAACCTGCATTCCCTGAACTGCTGCATAGCGGCACAACATCAATTGCAGGTGTGGATTGGATTCGAAAGTGTTTTGCAAAGCTGCGACCTTTACCCGAAACCCATCCCCCGTGATTTGTACCACCGCCCGAAGCGGGCTCGTGTTCAGGCCAACCGCCGCCGGTGTCCCTGAAAAACCCTCCCTTCCAACGATACCGGCCTCGGCGGTTTTTCCATCTTTCATTACCACCACAAGAGAAATCAAACCGCGGTTAAGGAAATACGCAAATTCCAGCCTTGCCGCTGCCTGGTGAAGGACTCGATGGCTGGGCAAGCTAACGTACTCAAGATGAGGGCGAAGGGAGTTGTAGTCACTATCGGGCAACGATAGAAGTAGTATGTTGCTGACTGGCTTTCCCGCGGCGTTCGTCCGCTCGCCAGACTGTACGATTTGCGGGTTCTTGCTTGCCACAGACCAGAACTCTCCCCGATGCGGGAGTGAACTCGCCCCTATGGTGTGGGCAACAGCGACACTGATTGTTCGTGCTTCGCGGGAAATTATACAGAGCGTTGGTTCCACTGTTGCCCGTGCGCGCAACCAAAAATATTCCCCCGTAGCGTTGCATGCGCAACCGACACTCCAGATTGGCATGTGGTATTGGCTAATGGGGGCACGTATATGATTCCCCGTGCGGCGGCTAAGAAGAAGAAACGCAATTTCGACCCGGATGCATTCCTCGCCACCATCGGCGCGGGCAGGAAGATTCTGTCGGTTTCAAAGAAGCAAGCAATCTTTGCGCAAGGGGATGCAACGGATGCCGTGTTTTATATCCGGCAAGGCAAAGTAAGACTCAGCGTCGTGTCCAACAATGGCAAGGAAGCGACCATAGGTATATTAGGTGGCGGCGACTTTTTCGGTGAAGGCTGCCTTGTGGGCCAGCCTCTCCGCATGGGGTCGGCAATTGCCATGACGGATTGCGTCGTTCTGCGAATTGACAAGAAGGCGATGATGGAAGCGCTTCACCGGGAACACGCGCTCTCCGACATGTTCGTGGCGTACTTGCTGGCGCGGAACATCCGATACGAAGAGGATTTGGTTGACCAGCTCTTCAATTCGAGCGAGAAGCGGCTGGCCCGGATACTTCTGCTTCTCGCCCGTTTTGGCAAGGAAGGCGTACCCGAGACTCTCGTCCCCAAGATAAGTCAGGAGACCCTGGCAGAAATGGTGGGGACAACCCGCTCGCGGGTCAGCTTTTTCATGAACAGGTTCAGGAAGTTGGGTTTTGTTCACTACAACGGCGGCGGGCTGCAAGTTCACAGCTCGCTTCTCAATGTCGTTCTCCACGACTAGAGTCCGCGCCGCAATCCCAAAGCCCAGCTTTCACGATGCAACCTTTTGCGGTCGGCATGTAACTGTGTACTCGTCCCACTTTTTATGGTTCTGTGGCCTAAAGCAGAACGGTACACCGTTCGGCTGGAAGTTTCGTAGCAATCCCAAGACTGGGACTTGTCGTCAGTCTGGCCGGGAAAGAACTACTTTGTCAGAAACCAAGTGTAACAGGGGGATGCCACGCAAGCTTGTATGGGTCGAAGAAGACCGTTTTTGCGGTTTTGCTTGCTCGGAATGCTCCTGGCGGTTTGATTCTTCTGCTGCCGCCGCGGCTAAATCTTTCGATGACATGTTGCGGAACTTGTCGCAGCGCGACAAAGAGTTTAGATCGCATGTTTGCGCCGATCACCCGACAACCATGGGCGGAAAACGCTCAATTTAATTCACACTTGAGCAGTCCACCTCAATACGCGTGAGGGATGTGCCACTCCTTATGCACGTTGCGGAGTACTTCGAGGTTTTGTTAGAGACTCTTAGTTCGGGGAACCTCAAAGAGGAGCAGGACAAGCAAAACCCCGCACACTCCGAATGAAATAGCGACCTGTGAAAAAACCTGCGACCCGGTTACGGTAACCAAGCCCGGCTAACGCTTGTTTTCGCCGGTACCGGTTACGTCTTTCGAGTCTGCGGCCGGCCAGACTGGACTCGTTAGCTCGATCCGCCAGATCGGACCGCCCAGGTAAAGCGGACCCTCCAATTTAACGAAGGCCGGGGCGTCCCCGCTGAGGATCCAGACGTGGATGTCTGGGGGCTGCTTCCCCAGCAGTGGCGCCACCACTCCGGCTACACCCCCGATCTCAATTTTCAGGACGTAATGGGTGGCTTTGCGCTTGGAGGCGCCGATCGAGAACGCCTCCTCGCCTTGGGGAACAATCACGAGCTTTACCAGCCGCGGCTTTGGCGTGGCCGCCACCATCGACACTGTCGTCCGCGGCTCACCCGGTCCGACGTTCTTCACCAGCGTGAGAATCATGCCGTTGGCCACGTCTGGGGGCAGTTGGAGGCGTTCGCTCGCGACCTTCTCCTTACCATCGTCGTCGGTGTAACGCACCGTGACCTGGCCGGTGGAACCGTCGATGGAAACTTCCATCGGATGCGGGAAGGCTGGGCCCTTCTGCACCAGGTGATAACTGAGGAGTCGGAAGCTACGACGCTGCGAATAGACAGCGGTTTCGTCGTGTAGCGAGCCGTCCTTGAAACGGAATTGCAGTTGGCTGGTCACCCGATCAGCACGCGCGACCTGGATCAGGTCGCCGTCGGCGAGGGCGTTGCCTTCCAGCGTGCGGAGTACGAGAAAGCCGTGGACTGCGCCCTCGGTGTGGCGCACGGCTACCGGCGCCGCCGACAGCTTCCCAGGATGAAGCAGTGCAGCGCAGGCCAGCAGCACGGCGAGTGGTCTAGAGCAGACACCATCCAGCATCGGACTATTCTATTGCAACCTCATGTTCAAAACATCGCCGCGAGAGACGCGCCCATGCTTGGCGCGTTCCGTCAGGCAACTCGATGTCTGTTCCAGATGACCACATCAATTCGCCCGTGCTGGTCCCTCGATCCCACTGCCAGCAGATAACGGGAGTCGTGGGGGCTGCATCGTGGAGACGGGCAATACGTAAGGGGATATTCCATGACGATCCGTTCCCGATCCAGGCAGTTGGGGCAGAGAACGTTTCGTTGCAGAAGCCAGTAAGCTTTGCCGTGCGGCCTATGGCCGGCAGCCATCGCCTGAGCAACCTGCTCGGCGCTATTCATCCACTCGCTCACTTCCTCAGTTCCATCCTCGTGAACAATTCTGACCCGATATTCACTGCCATGGTTGTGTGCCATGTGTTTTCTCCCCAGCTAGAATGGTTTTGGAGGTTTCGGATTTTCGAGAGCGGCTCTACAATTTTTCCAGGCCGCTGCAGACGCTCGAACCAAGCAAGACCACGACTCGCATACCCGAGTAACGCCCTGCCACGCTCATTGCGTATTCGCAGCATTCTATCCAGGTACGGCCGGAACAGGAGTTCCAGTGGCGGCAGGCTTGGCGTGCCCACCGAGGTGACGGGAAAGCGGCGTCAGCTTGCGCGATGCGGCGCACTTTCCCTCTCTTGTCTTATCTGCCGACGTGGATCCTGGAGAGCGAGGTAAAAAGCCCAAACACATTCAGGAGCCACACCACCACGGCAATGACGACGACCGCATTCACGATCGACTTGATGGTGGCTTGCATGGGGATAAAACGATCCACCAGCCACAGGAGAACGCCCACTACGATCAGGGCCATTACGATTTGCAGTAAAGGCATAAGCTATCGACCCCTTCTCTTCGCAGGCAGACACTCCGGACCGTCCAAGGCGTTGCACCAGTTTCTGTGTTGACCCAAAGAACTGTTACCGCCGGCTGGAGTGGAAAGGAACCTGCGATCTCCGGTTTTGCTCAGGCGGAACCTTTTGGACTTGTTTGCGCCTTGGTCTTATCGCTTTTACCTACAGGCCGCCATATTAGAAGAGGAGAAGACGGACGTTTGTTCACTTGTGACCACATCCGCCGTGCTGCCTGGCTCAGGCGACTCGCCGCGCATTTCTGTCAGGATGCTCGTGGAGGATTCTCTCGATATGCGCTTGTAATTCGGTGGCCATGTTCTTCTTGGCATCTTCGAAACTGCTGCCCCGGACGGTGATCGACGGTTTCTTACAGAGCGCCTTCCAGCCATCACCTTCCGGCCAGAACTCGCAGTCAATCGGTATGCTGGCGGTCACTGGCAGCTTCACTGCGGAATCCATAATTACTCCATTCGAATCTGGGTTTCGCCGGCAACCGTCAGGACGCCTTCGCGCCCTTTCCCCGCGGCTGGGCTGCCCCTCCTTTTTTCCCGGGGGACTCCACGGAGCGGGAAAAATCGACGATGAACCGGACCGTGTTCGGGCAGAACAGGCACGGTGTTTCCTGGACCTCCGGGAGAGCTTCTTCCGCCACACTCAACGGAAACGACCGCAAGCACTCGGTGCAGGTCACCACGATGAACGGTATCCCTTGGGAGTCTTTTCCATTGCGCGGTATCCAGACCGGAGCCGATTGTTGCTGATGGGCGCTTGCCCGCGCCGCGGAGGTTCGAATCAGATCGGCAACGGTGGCCAAGAGGGCTTCTGGTTGGTCTTGACCCTTGGCGTAGAATCCGTCGGCAATGATTCCGCCGGGGACGGCCTCACCGGTTTCATAGGCGCCACTGATGGCCACCACCGGAATCTGCGGAAATCGGCGCCGCAGTACCGAGAGAAACTCGAATCCTGACATGTTCGGCATGTTGAGATCAGAAGTGATCAGGTCAGGGGTCATGGTTCTCAACTGCAAGAGCGCATCGAAGCCATTTGTGGCAGTACTCACCCTGTAGCCTTTTGATCGGAGCACCATGGAGAGGCTCTCCCGGACTTGGGCCTCATCATCCACTACCAAAATGTGACGCTTCGGGGGACTAGACACGGCCGGCCTCCACTCCTCAACGAGGGTCTACATATTTCCGGTTGCGATGGTCAGAACCAGAACCGCATGGGTTTTGCAGACAATACGGCCTCCCCACTCTCCGGATGATTCTCGCAGTCCCAGGGACTCCGGGAATGTTCAAAATTGCACACGGCGCCATTTTGTTTGCTTTTTTGGGGCCGCAGCTGCAAAGGTTCAGGACGCCTGCAACTGCGCAAGATCAGCCCCCGCAAAGGCGGCGGTGCTGACTCGACCCGACCGTCCGCAGCACCGTCGCCTTTTTGGCATTAGCGGCATGTTGAGGTCAGAAATTGTTGGTTGTCGCCATGAGCGGCGCCTACGACCGCGCACTGGCAGCAAAAAAAGCCCCCAACCCCCGGATATCCACCGCCCTGCGCGGCTGCGAGGGGCTTCGGCTGCCACCGCCTGTTTGCCTTGCTCCCTCGCTGCGCGGAGATAACATCGCCTCCGGCATTCCCTAGCCTGCGCTGGGTAGCCGGCTAGAGGGAGATGTCTACCGCAATTCCAATGCCGGGGTATCTAGCGTCAAAGAGGTAGTAACCGTCGCCAACGTAGTCCACGTAGACGTTGTCGGTTTCATACCAGTTCGCTGCCCAGTCTCCCGGCCACGGGTCGACGCAACTGAACCAATAGCCGCCGTACTGAAACCGCGGATACCCACCTTCAACCATGAACGGAAGATCGTAGATGCGGAACCCGTGCCCCCGGCCGTAGTAGCTGCCAAAGTACGCGTCAGGGATGCGGTAGCCCCTATAGCCGCCGCGCTGACCCCAAGTGCGGTGGTCGGACTGCCAGTTGGTTGCCCGATGTCCCTGCCAAGCGCTGCTCTGCAACCGTTGCTGTGCGGGCGTGACCTTCTGCTGCCGGGCTAGCTGCAGCTTCGCGGACGGCTGCGGTTGCTGCTTGTTCTGGGTCTGCTGAGCGCTCCGCTGCTGCTGCTTGTTCTGGTCCTGCTGCTTTGGTTGCTGGGCGCGCTGTTGGGTCTGCTTGTTCTGAGTCTGTTGCTGTTGCTGAGCACGCTGCTGAGTCTGCTTGTCCTGGTTCTGTTGCTGCTGAGCGCGCTGTTGGGTTTGCTTGTTCTGAGTCTGCTGCTGTTGCTGGGCTTTCTGTTGCTGCTGCTTGTTCTGGTCCTGCTGCTTTTGTTGCTGAGCGTGTTGTTGTGTCTGCTTGTTCTCGGTTTGCTGCTGTTGTTGAGCACGCTGCTGCGTCTGCTTGTCCTGGTTCTGCTGCTGCGGTTGCTGGGCGCGCTGTTGCTGTTGTTGGGGCTTGGCTTGCGGTTGCTGGGCCCGCTGTTGCTGTTGTTGGGGCTTGGCTTGCGGTTGCTGGGCCCGCTGTTGCTGTTGTTCGGGCTTGGCTTGCGGTTGCTGGGCCCGCTGTTGCTGCTCGGGCTGAGCTTGCTTGGCGGGCTGAGCTTGCTTTTCAGGCTCTCGCTGGTTTTCGCCCTGCTGCTCATGCTGCGCGCATGCAGGAACCACGGTCCCAAGAACCAAGAACAGAAATGCGGTGGTGATGACTCCAACTGGCTTCATTTGGCTGTGCTCCTTCCGTGCTAAGTGTGATCCGTTTCTTAGCAGGCGGGTACGACTTGGGCGTTTGTGTGTGAGAAAAACACTTCGCCCGTCGTACATAAGATCCTACGGGCCGGCAGCTCTCCCGTATGTGCACAATTGCACAAGCCCAGAGATTCTGTAATCTGCCGTATAGAAGGAGATGTTTTCCGGGAGGAGAGGTGCGTAAATGCTGGTCAGGCCTCCCGCCGCCAGCGTCGCTTCTCTATTTCCCACTCAATATTCTCCAGTTGAGTCTGCTCGATACGAGAATGTTGAGGATCCCGTGCAATCTGCACACGAAAATCCGCAGAGATGGCTTCCAGTTCAACCAGGCTCTTTGTGTCCATTTCGTTCAAAGAGTCGCACCTTGTCCCATCGTCAGCAACGCGGCCTCGTTTAGAATTACCAGGGCCGAACCCTTCCGTCCGATGACATGCTTGCGGCGGAACAACGCCAACATTCGTGTCACCGTCTCCCGCGAACAGCCGATCATCTCCGCCATTTCCTGGTGGGTCATGGCCAGGTATTTGGCAGCCTCTTCCTTGGCGCCGTTCCCATTCTGGCTGCCGAGCTCCAGCAACAGCCGCGCCAAGCGCTGCCCGATGTTGTGCGACAGCAGCCTGCTGCTCATTTGCTTGCAGGTCGAGTTGTATTCATCCGCGAGTCGATGCGCCACCTGCAAAGCCGCTTCAGGGTTCGCTTGCAGCCATGCCAGGAATGGCTCCCGCGGAATCAGCTTCGTTTGGCACGGCTCCATGGTCTGTGCTGTCAGTTCATGCGGTTGGCCCAGCACCGTCGCGCTCAAGCCGAGTGTTTCGCCGGCTTTCGCGATCCGCACCACGACGGTCATCCCGTCAGCCGATGTGGTGGAAAGCTTCACCTGCCCGCGCATGAGGACGACGATTCCCTGCGGCCGCTGCCCCTGCATGAACAGCACCGCTTCCGCCGGGTAGGTTGTTTCGAAAGCGATTCGTTGCAGAGTGTCCGCGGATAGTCCCCGAGGCAGGACCAATAGCCCAGCCCCCAAAGCTGGAACCATTTTGCTTGTTCTCATCACTTGCGTCGTTTGCAATGCCGCCTCCCCACAGTGGAGCCGCCACACTTGGCGCTTTGGCCTGCCTAGGAGTCCTGCTTTGTTTCCGGATGTCTTCGACGCTGCGGCAGCACCTAAGCAACGCCCGCCAGCGCCTGATCAGTCCGCCTGCCGGCAGACGGATCCCCCACGCCTGTGACCAGTATCACTAGTGAGCGATCTTCAAGTCTGTTCAAAACTGCACACCTTCGCTCCAGGGGGCCGGCCTTATGGGCGACAGCTAATCGTGCAAGGACGGCGCTCAGGAGCGAACACAACCGCGTCATTATCGGCCGCACCTATCTGAGCGTTTGTGAACAGACAGGCCAAGTCTGGAATGGGTATCTTCTTTGCCGGGGCCGGATTTCACGTAGTCCGTGCTGCTGCGGAAGGCGCCGGCCTCGCCGACATTCGTCTCAAAACGGAGTTCATCGTGCGAAGAAATCTTTGGACCCTGGCAATATGCCTCAGCTTCTGCCAAATTCTGGCAGTTGCACAATCATCTGACCAGGAGCGCAACCTTGCGGCCTGCAGGGACGGCTGGGGATCCTGCGACCGCTCGAAATTGACTCCGCAGGAAGCTAGCGCCGTGGACGTGGCCGAGCGCCAGCGCAACATCTCTGATTGCAGGAATGCGCGTGCAGCCTGCGACCACTCCAAACTGAGCCAGCGGGAAGCGGGTGCTCTGGCCGTCGCGGAGCACCAGCGCAACCTCTCCGATTGTACAAACGGGTGGGAGTGCGACCCTTCCAAACTGACCTCGAAGGAAGCCCACGCAGTGGCAGTCGCTGACCGCGAGCGCAACCTCTCCAATTGTACGGACGGGTTGGGATCCTGCGATCGCTCCCGATTGACTCCCCAGGAAGCTCACGCCGTGGCTGCGGCCCAGCACCAGCGCAACCTGTCCGATTGTAGGGACGGTGTCGAATCCTGCGACCGCTCCACGCTGACGCCACGAGAGGCGAGAGAAGTGGCCGTCATCACACACGAAGGCAACGTTTCCAACTGCATGAACGGCTGGGACCGCTGTGACCACTCCACACTGACCCAGCGGGAAGCCAGCGCGCTGGCCGTCGTCGAGCACCAGCGCAACCTTTCCGAGTGTAAGAAGGGCGGGGAATCTTGCGACTACTCCAGGCTGAGCGAGCGGGAAGCGAGTGCACTGGCCGCCGCCGAACACCAGCGCAATTACTCGGCATGCGCCAGGGGTTACGGGTACTGCGATCGCTCTCGGCTCACGCCATCGGAAGCCAGCGCCGTCTCAGCCCAACGCTGAACTGTGCAGGGTTCGCAGGCAACGGTTACCTCGAATCTTTTGTACTAACATTTCAGGGCTTGCCCTCGCGTTGCTTGGCCTCGGCCTGACTCACTTCGCTCACGCCCCCTATACGCGCCTCCAGTTGGCCGCCGAAGCACGCATGGACTTCCGTAACCTCTGGTCTCCGCCCTCTTTGGGATTACCATGCGAGACATGGCAACCAAAGCTAAGAAGATCAGACACGCAAACGAGAAAGGGCGCCGCTGGAGACGCTACTCCTTTACCGTGCCCATTCACGTCACCATCGAGAAACCCCGGCACGCCACGCTAGCGGACACCAGCGCCTGCCAGGTGAATGATGGTGGCATCGCGCTGCGCACCAACGCTGAACTGAGCATCGGCACACAGGCTGAAATCCAGTTGCCGCCCGCCGCCTTCGATTTCCCTCTGACCCTGCGCGGCGTGGTTCGCAATCGTGCCGCTGGCCAATATGGCGTCGAGTTCCTGGTAACCAGCGCGGCCGAGAACGAGCACCTGACGATCTTCCGCGAGATTCTGCACAGCAAGCAGTAGGCGCGAACCCATGGCCAGCGCCAGGCGGAGCATCCGCCAGGGCTATTCGGCTCCTGGAGTATCGCATCATTAACCATTACAAAACACCCACGCACTTCGGTAACGTGCGAGCGCACGGATTCCCGTAATAGACTCCCATCCACATGGCAAAAAAGAAGCAACTAGGCACCGTGCTGCGGGAGCGCCGGCACATCACCGAAAGCGCGCTGGAACACGCCCTGGATTTGCAGAAGCACAAGCTTGCCATGCTGGGCGAGATTCTGCTGGAAAGCGGCAAGGTCGCCAAGCCGGACCTGATCTCGGCGCTGGAAGAAGTCAGCGGCGTCAGTTACCTGGACCTGGAAGTTACTCCTGTCGATCCCGAGCTGCTGCAGCGTCTGCCGCGCGAGACCGCTGAACGGCACAACGTGATTCCAGTGCAGCGCAACGGCGCCAGAGTCCAAGTGGCCATGTCGCGCCCGCAAGACCTCACGGTAGTGGACGAACTGCGCTTCCGCCTGGGCACCGACATCGAGCCTCGTCTGGCCTTCCGCGACGAGATCGCGGCCGCCATCCTCAAATATTATTCCCCGCGCAACGCGGACGACGACTACAACGCCGCCGTGCAGATGGCAGACAGCCTGGACGCGGACAAGATTGAGTTCTTCACTACGGCGCAGAGTGAACGGCACGAAGAAGCCATCCGCGAGTTTCAGAAAGAATTGCGCGGCAAGCGCACGCCGGCCGTGCAGCTCGTGTCGGCCGTTCTGTCCCAGGCGGCCGCCAAGGGCGCCAGCGACGTGCACATCGAACAGCAGTCTGCGGGATCGCTGGTTCGCATCCGGGTGGACGGTTTGCTGCGGGACTTGGTTCAGATTCCGCTCGAATTGCGCACCTCGCTGATCTCGCGCATCAAGATCCTGTGTGACATGGACATCGCCGAGCGGCGCGTTCCCCAGGATGGACGCCTGCTGGCGCGCATCGGAAAGACCCACTACGACCTGCGCGTTTCCACCTTGCCCACGCAATACGGGGAGAAGATCACCATCCGCATGCTCGATCCCAGCTCCGCGCGCGTGACCTTCCAGGACCTGGGTCTGGCTCCGCACCACTCGGCCACTCTCACCAACGTCCTCAAGCAGCCGCAGGGAATGGTCCTGGTCACCGGCCCTACCGGATCCGGCAAGAGCACCACGCTCTATGCCGCCCTGCACTTGTTGCGTTCGCCGTCGATCAGCATTCTTACCATCGAGGACCCGGTGGAATACCTGATGGAGGGCATCAACCAGGTGCAGGTGAATGCGCGCGTGGGACGCACCTTCGCCGGTTGCCTGCGCTCCATGCTGCGGCAGGATCCCAACGTCATCATGCTGGGCGAGATTCGCGACACCGAGACCGCCGAAATCGCCATGGAGGTCTCGCAGACCGGCCACCTGGTGCTTTCCACTCTGCATACCAACGACAGCGTGGGCGCCATCACCCGCTTGCTGGACCTGAAGATTCCTTCTTTCCTGGTCACCTCTTCGGTCACCGCCATCATCGCGCAGCGGCTGGTGCGCAAGCTCTGTCGCTGCAAGCAGCAGGAGCGCATACCGGCGGAAAAGAGCGCCGCCCTGGCGGCCGCAGGCCTGGCCAAGGTGCCCGACTATCTCTGTGTTCCGGTGGGTTGCAAGGACTGCGACCAGTCCGGATACAAGGGCCGCATCGGGGTTTACGAAACCCTGGTGCTGGATGAAGTCATCAATGACGCCGTCGCCTCCGGCGCCCGCGACGAGCAGATCCGCACCCTGGCCCGCAGCATGGGAATGAAGTTCATGGGTGACGATGCCCTGGACAAAGTGGCGGCGGGGATGACCACCCTGCAAGAGGTCCTGCGTGTGGTTCCCCTGGATGATCTGCAAAACGCCAGCCGCTGCATCGAATGCCGCAAGCACCTGGTTCCGGAGTTCGTCTTCTGTCCTTATTGCGGTACAGCGGTGGTGCGCAAACATCGCCCGACTCATACCCAATACGTGAAGGCGCCGGCCACCGTCGTAACGGAGGACTTGCCATGAGCCCGCAACGCCAAGCTGTCAGCGCTCCGCCGCGACAGGCCCAGCGCTTCGCCCATTACTGCGAGCTGTCCATCAACTACGAAGGCGCTAGCCTGGAGATTCCGGTGCGCGCGCCGGACATCAGCACCCGCGGCATGTTCATCAACACCGCGCAGCGCTTCCCGGAAGGCGCGGTGCTGCGCATCTGCTTCCGCTTGTCGCGCACGCATGTGCTGATTGCCGCGCGCGCCGAGGTCCGCTACTGCCTCGCGGGAGTCGGCATCGGCGTGGAATTCATCGGACTGCCGGAAGAGGCGCAGCGGGCAATCGAAGCAGAAGCCAACGGAGCCTGAGAATCAGGCGGGAAAAATTAAAAGGGCTGCGACATTGGTTATGCTCTAGCCGCCGCCTCCTGCGAGGGAGATCAACGACGTGGAACATGCACCGTCGCAACCCTTGATGCGATCACCGCTTTCGCGGTACCAAGCCCCGGCCCGCTCTCGCAAGCTTGCCGGTTTTTTCGGGCCTGGCAGACGCGGCGAGTCACCTCGCCGACGCTGATCACCCAGCCTACTTCGGACTGGCTACTATTAAGTTGCCAACCCTTTCAGCCGTCGACGGGAGCAACAGTAGATTCATCGCGCTTTAATGTCAATGCCCGAGAATGGTGCAATTGTGGAAAAACGGGACGCATCCAATTTGGAACCGAATTTTTTCGCGCCGCGTGTTCTGCGTGCGCCCCGCACGCCGAGTTGCATGCCAACATGGGGAAAATTTGAGTGCTTGTCCGAAGCGCTCGAACATCCTGGAAGTGCGGCAATCAAGTCTAATTCTCTAGTCCGATGACGGCCGGCACAAAGCGCACATGATCGCATACGTGGACGGAGGATCGCGCGGTAGCCCAGGCCCCGCAGGCGTGGGCGTCATCATCGAACATCCCACCGGACGCCGCGTGGAGATCAGCCAGTCCATCGGCGATCGCGATAACAACTACGCTGAGTACGCCGCGCTGCTGGTCGCGCTCGAGTACGCCGCGGCCTACGACTCTCCCAGCTTGCAGGTCTACAGCGACTCCGAAGTGGTGGTCCGCCAGGTCAGCGGCGCCTACACCTGCCAGAGCCCGGCGCTGGTCGATATCCATAACGCCTGCAAGGCGCTGATCGCGAGCTTTGAGCAGTTCGCCATCACCCACATCCGCCGCCAGCACAACGCCGATGCCGACCGCCTGGCCAAACAAGCCATTCACCGCGCTACGCACGTGACACCAGAAGATTCTCCCGAACCCGCCTTCCCGCTTGCGCCACCCCGGTTGATCCCGCTCGAACAGACTTAAATCGAAGATCGCGGGTGCCCTACCCTTCCCCGCTGTTGGGAAGGGTGGGGATTTCGACTTTGTTGCCCTCATCTTTTTTCCTATTCGTGACCGTCAACTGCTGTTTACCGACTGGTTAATCCCACCCCCTCCACGGCTCCATGTGGAATCATCAACTTGCGGACTGTATACCGTGGCCCAACCGTCGCGAACCGTCGAAATAAGGGACTTACCCGCAAAAACAGTTGTTCAAAGGACTTAGGTGGCATTGTGGGCCGTTTTTCGTGGTTTTGGCATCGATTGCCTAAAAGCGCGCTTTCACCATATGTTATCACTTAGTCAATATTCATATATAGTGTATATCTTACAATGGTGCGCCGTCAAGCCCTACAACCGGCGGGGCCGCCCACGCCATGAGTTACTGTGGTTTGACAGCGGCTTTGAAATCCTCGGCCGGCAAAGAACAGCGCGGCCGGGGCCGGCCGGTTCACCCTAACTCAAGCTTCGTGGACGGCGTTCCTACGCTGTGCCCGCAAATGGATGTCTGGCTACGCTGCTGTTGCGTTGGTCGCGCGAAGGGATCGAGGGCAGTTCGGCAATGCAATGACGACTACGGCCGCGCTTCGGGAGCCCCTCCCGCCAAGTGCAGGGAAATCTCCGTTTTCCCTCGACACTTACCTATCATGGATGTCCCCGCTTTTCCCCCGGTTTTCCGATTGAACAGGTTGCGCTAAGGAATAGATCGCGGTCGGCCCAGTTATAAGCGACGGCAGGCTAGTTACAACAAACGATGGATTTGTGGAAAGGAGGCTTCATGGCACTCGAAATTGTATGGCGTAATCCGCTTCCCCCGACCAGGACCAACAGCAGCATCCAGCGAGTGGCATTAGGCGATCTTGGTGCGGTGTACGCGGTCTGCAGTCTTGACGCGAACCTCGGAGTTCGAATTGATTCTGGGCGGTGCTGCCTGAAACCCGGGTCGCGCGCAGGTCGCGGCGCCGCCCGCGGGGCGTCACTAGTATCGGACCGAAACGCTACCAGGACGTCACGCCAGGCGCCTGCATTCCCGTAGTCTGAGCCTCGGTAGACCCCCAATGGCAATTGCTAACGGCGATGTAGAGCCGATTAGGAGGAACATGATGACCCGATTAAAGAAATCACTTTGCCTGGGTTTCCTGCTCTTGTTCTGGAGCATGGCGGCCCTGCTTGGCTGCGGCGGCAACAGCAACATGCCCATGAGTGGCAACCAACACAGCTCAAAGTTTTTGTTTGTAGTGAACAGCGACGCAAATACAGTCTCATCGTTTACCATCAGCGCCGGAAGCGCGGCGTTAGACATGGTTGGGGCGCCGGCTCCTACAGGAGCCAATCCCAACTACGCAGCCGTGAGTGGGAACGGTAAGTTCCTATATGTAGCTAATACCGGCATCAGTGCCAGCAGCGTGTCCGGATTTAAGATCGATCCTGCCAGCGGCGCGCTTACGCCGACGACTCCGGCGACATTCAACACGACCGGGGGCATACAGCCTCTGGGGATCGCTGTCGACCCGAGCTCGACTCACGTCTATACAGCGAATGTTGGCAGCATTTCCGCATTCAATGTTGATTCCGCCACTGGCGCTCTTTCGGATGTGCCGGGAACACCAGTCTTTGCCCCCGCGGCGGGTGCGATCCTCAACGATCTGAAGATCTCGCCGAATGGACAATTTCTCTACGTAACGGATGGTCAAACGAACACCATTTCAAGCTACACGTTCAACGGTACCGGCTTGCCCGTTTCCACTGGGGTGCCGGTCGGAACCGGGGCAACTCCTGTCGGCATTGTGGTGGATCAGGGCGGAAAGTTCGTTTACGTGGCGAACATGGATTCTAACGACGTTTCTGCCTACCGCATAACCGCGGCTACCGGGGTACTTGTCTCGAGCGGTGCGACTGCTCCCGTGGGTGCCGGCTGCGCACCGCAGGAATTGGCGGTAGATCCCACATCAAAATTCCTTTTTGTCAGTTGTTCGGGTGCCGGGGTGAATGCGATCGCTCAGTTCACGATCGATGCGATGACCGGAGTATTGACGCCGGTGCTTCCTGCTTTTACGACGGGACTGAACACCACTCCGCGGGGACTTACCGTCGATGCCTCGGGAATGTTTGTGTACTCGGCGCTGAGCACTACCAATCAGGCTGGCACGGCGGCCGCCGCAGTTACCGGAGTGCTCACCGCGACGGGAACGCCCGCTATGACTGGTGCCGGGCCGATCGGCGTGACGGTCAGTGGCTCGCGATGAGAGGCTCTCATTGCAAACGTGACAGCTCTGCAATCTTTAAAAGGTCCCGACAATGCGAGGAGCTTTTGTAGTTCGGTTGGCAAGGAAAACGTGGCGCGCCCGCGGCCTCTTGCTGAGATCAAAGGCTCCGCTTGGGCCGAGCGTTCAAAGAGCTAGCGCTTAGGGGGTAATCTCCAATGTTGACCCTTGCCCCTGTTTATATTCGACATTTTAGAAGGATTCCTTGTCCCCATTTAGATCCTACATCGGAAGCCCAATACGACGCACCAGGTCTTGGAAGCGCGTATCGGAGCGGAGAGGGTCGAAGCCCGGCCGCAGCAGGACGCCCGGGTTAAATCGCTCTTCGTAGCCTTTTTCCAGCCAATTCATGGCTTGATCCGTATCTCCGAGAGCTGCATAGATCACGGCAATCTCCGAAGCATACGAATAACCGGGGTTGGAGCGCTTGTTCAGGTCGCTCAGCAGCTTTACTGCTTCGCTCCTCTTGCCGGATGCGACATACGCGCGAGCAAGATTAGCTATACATGTCGGGCTATCACCAGAAAGCTGGACGGCTTTTTGCAGTTCTGCGACCGCTTCATCGTGCATGTGTTTTTGGAGGTACGCCTGGGCGAGTTGATTGTGTGCGAGAGCAAAATTAGGATCCATTTCAATCGTTTTGCGGCTCTGTCGTATGGACTCGTCATAAGAGTGCGCAAGGACAAGAAGTTCTGCCAGATCGGCGTTAATGATAAGAGATAGCGGATCCAGGTTTTGCGCTTTTCTCATTTCCGCAATAGCTTCGTCATACCGACCCAACAGACTCAAGTGCCAAGCATACCAATGGTGAGCGGTTGCGTAGCCTGGGTTCAGTTCAATGGCCCGCTGGAATTCCTTCCCGCCAGAGTCCAGATTCCAGTCGAACCCATCCAGGACGAATGCAAGCGAGTTGTGTGCTTCTCCGAGCCCGCTGTCCAGCTCCAGAGCTTTGATCGCCGCAGCCTTCGCTTTTGGGAGTGCCTCCTTGGGGGTCATCACCGCATACTGCCAGTCTCCCAACAAAGCATAAGTGTCGGCTAAACCAGAATAAGCCTGGGCGTATTTCGGATCCTCTTCAATTGCCTGGTTGAAGTAAGCCAGGGCACCCTTCAAACCATCCGCCGTTCGCTTATTCCAGAAGTAGCGCCCTTTGAGATAGGACTGGTAAGCTTCCGGATTAACCACCTTTACATTTTTCAGCGCAGCTTGTTCCTGTGGAGTCAAACTGATCCGAATTTGATCTGCAATAGCTCTAGCTACCCGGTTCTGGAGCGCCAAGGTATCACGCAACTCACCCTCATAGCTCTGGGACCATAAGTGCTTATCCGAGGAGGCATCGATCAACTGCGCCGTGATTCGGACCTGGTCGCCGGAACGGAGCACCGTGCCTTCTACCACGGCGTCGACGCCCAGCTCACGAGCGATCTGCGGCAGGGGCTTGCGCGCTCCTTTGTAAACCATTACGGAGGTCCTGGAGATCACTCGCAAAGCGCTGATCTGCGCCAGGTCAGTGATCAACTCGTCCGTCATGCCGTCAGCGAAGTAATTCTGTGACGCTTCGCCCGAGAGGTTTTCCAGCGGGAGCACTGCCAGAGATCGGATGGGGGTTGGCGCACGTCCACGCGAACGGAATAGCCAGACGGCGAGAATCGGCACACTCAGGACGAGCACCAGCGCGACGATGACCCGCCTCGTCGGCCACAGCCGGCGTTCGGGCGCAACGGCCAAGCCGGAATCTTGGACCTGATGCCCAGGCTCGGTCTTAGGCTTTTGTCCAAACTCTGTCCCTGGCAAATCTCTGGCCGCAGATTCTGGCCTTGTTGGACGGGCGTCCCCATCCACCGAGACTTCCCCCAAGAAACGATAGCCACGTTTTGGAAGAGTCTCGATAAATCGCGGATTCTCCGCCGAGTCGCCTAACGCACTCCGAAGCTTCCCAATGGCGATGTTGAGAGCCTGGTCGAAATCTCCGAAAGTTTCGTTGGGCCAGACTCGGTTGCGTAATTCCTCCCTGGTGACGACTTCCCCCGGACGCTCCAGCAATATCTCCAGCAGTTTCATCGGTTGCTGCTGGACTCTGATTTTCACCCCTGCTTTGCGCACCTCGCCCGACTGGAGGGAAACCTCATAAGTTCCGAATCGCACGACCGACGTGTGCCGCAGCGGTTCCATATGGCATTTGGGTTTCGCAGGGAGTTTAGCACTTCTCAGAATCGGATATCTGTAGAGCTAACTCGTTAACCATCAATTACTTGATAGGCAATGGACTGGTTATGCGGAGAAAAGCCTCAGTGAATTGACGCCTGCCCACTGGCGCGTCAGATTGTGACGCAAAGCGCGGCCCTTGCAGGCCGAGACTTGGCCGCCGTGATTCGGGGGTGAAGGAAAATGAGGCATCTTGGACTTGGCTTTCAACGGATGGTCCTATCCGGGGCTTCATCCTTACAGGGTGACAAATTCGAAGAGTTGGCGATGCCACTGTTCGACGCGCTCTACAACTTCGCGCACTGGCTCACCCAGAACCGTGAGGAAGCGGAAGACCTGGTGCAGGAAACCTACCTCAAAGCGCTGAAGGGTTTTGGCTCGTTCCAGCAAGGGACCAATTTCCGCGCATGGATCTACCGTATCCTGCGCAACACGTTCCTCAGCTCGCGCACGGGTCTGGCGGCAACCCGGACCGTCGCCCTCGAGGGCGAGGACGAGGGGCAGGTTTTGGCCGTGTCCCGCGAGACCCCGGAATCCATCCTGCTGGACCATTCCGACCAGCGGCAGGTGCGGGCGGCGCTCGACCGGTTGCCGGTGATTTTCCGAGAGGCGCTGCTGCTCTGCGATGTGGAGGATATGAGCTATCAGGAGATTGCAGACACGTTGTCGATACCTATCGGTACGGTGATGTCGCGGCTGTTCCGCGCGCGCAAGGCGCTGCGTGTGGCACTCGAATCGAGGACACAAGAGGCGAAGGGTGCCTGAGGATATTTATTCACTGCTGCGATCATGCTTGCTCTGACGGGCGGCCCAATCCTAACGTCGCCGTGCTTTTCGACGTTGGGGTGGGGTAGTTGACGTTCGATCAAAGCCACCCTTCCCAACAGGAAGGGTGGGGTATCCTCGGGAGTATCGAGGGACGAATGGTCCGCAGCGGCGCAGGTGCGTGATAGTATCCGGGCGGATTTCATGACATGGCAAACAAATTTGGCACGGACATCCTGATTCAAGCGCCAGACCCCAAGCAGGCCGCGATGTTCTACGTCAAGCAGCTTGGATTCGAGATCACGGACGAGAATCCCAACATGGTCAGCCTGCACGGTGAGCACATCAACTTCTTCATCGAACGAGGACCGGCGCTGGGGCCGGTTCTGGAAGTCACGGTTGAGAGTGTCGAAGAGGCAAAGCGCCGGCTGGTGAAGAATGGCTGTGCAATCGTGAAAGACGAGCCGAACTTTCCGAGATGTTATGTCAAGGATCCTTTCGGATTGATTTACAACCTGACGAGCTAACGGTTATCAGCCGTCCCTGACGGGACTGGCGTTGATCCTCGATCCATTCCCGGCACTTACCCACCCCAGCGCGCCAAAAGCGGGCGCGCCGGGGACCCCGGACGTGCCGGGCTACATTCGGTCGCGCCGGGGGGCGCTTATCTATAGCTCCACAATCTCCGCCCTGATTCCCTGGGCGCTCAGCCAAAGGCGTCCCACCGAAATCGGCAGATTAAAGCGTTTGGGGCCGGCGCTGCCGGGATTGAAGTACGGGACGCCGTTTCGCGTCTCGCTCGCTGGGACGTGCGAGTGTCCACTGATCACTGCGGCGAAGCCGGCGGCGCGAGGGTCGAGGTCCAACTGCTTCACATCGTGCAGAACGTAGAGCGAGCGGCCCTCGACCTCGACCACGGTGGTCTCGGGGAGGGCCAGGGCCCAGGAGTCGGTGTCCACATTGCCGCGCACTGCCTCGACCGGCGCCAGGCGCGAAATGGCGGGCAGGATGTCCGGGCTGCCGACGTCGCCGGCATGGATCACGAGCTGCGCGCCGGCGAGGGCTTCGAGCGCTTGCGGGCGCAGCAATCCGTGCGTGTCGGAAATCACCCCGACCAGAAACTCGGCGTTCACGGCGGAACAGTATCACGGCTGCCGTTCACCTGGGAGCTACGTGGTCAGAGGTGAAAGATTCGGTTTGCTCCCAGCACCAGGCCCAGCGTCAGCAGCGCGATCGCGACCTCTCCCAGTGCGCCGACGACGAATGGCCGCACGCCCTGCTTGGTCATCTCGCGAAAGTTGGTTCGCAGTCCCACGCCGGCGAACGTCAGCAGGAACGCCCAGCGCGACAGATTGGCCAGGCTGGTGAGCTGCTCCTTGTTGAAGACGTGCGCCGTGGCCAGCAGCGAGATCAGCAGGAAGCCGAGCACGAACTTGGGAAACTTCTGCCACAGAAACGACGCTTTGTTGGAGATTCGGCCGGCTTGCCCGGCGCCCGCCCAATAGAGCGCGTATCCCAGCACCACGAAGCCGATCATGGCATTGCGCGTGGTTTTGGCCAGCACGGCGATCCGGGCGGCGGCGTCGGAGTACAGGGCGCCGGCGGCGGTGGCTTCGGCGGTGTTGTCCACGGCAAGGCCCGACCACATTCCGTAGGCGTGGTCGCTCATGCCCAGCGCGTGTCCGATCAGCGGGAAGGTAAACAGCGCGATGGCGCCCAGGGCGAGAATCGCGGCGATGGCGAAGGATGAGTCTTCATCGTCGGCGTCGATGGCGCCGCGCGCGGCGATGATGGCCGACACGCCGCAGATCGACGATCCAATGGCGAGCAGCGAGATCAGTTTGGGCTTCAGCTTGAGCCGCCGGCCCAGCCAGGTCATGAGCGCGATCGCCAGCCCGAGCTCCAGCACCACCAGCACCAGGCTGATGGAGCCCAGCTTCACCACATCGCCCAGCACGAAACGCGATCCCAGCAGCACGATCCCGGCTTTCAGCCAGAATTCATAGGTGGCGATGCCCGGCAGAAAGACCTCCGGAATTGTCACCGTGTTCCCAATGGCCAGCCCAATCACGATCGCCCACAGCACGTACTCGATATTGGGAACCACCAGGTGGTGAGCCTTGGCGTAATGCGCGATGCTTTGCTCGAGCCATTTGCCCGCGTATCCGATGGCCGCAAGCAGCAGTATGCCGGGAATTAGTTTGGCCAGGCCCAGGCGCGGACTGATGGTTTGAAGCCGTGGCAGTGCAATGGAGTCAGCCATGTCGTCTCCTCGATTCTCGATCTCGTACTGCTCGGGTCACCAGGGGATGTGCTTGAGCACGCCGGCCCGCACCAGCAATGCCAAGGCAAGCGCGCTCGCGACTGCCCAAGTGTCCAGCGACAGCCTGAAGCGCCGCCAGCCAGAACGCTTCTCTTCGTTGTTCATGGATGGTTCTCCTTTTCGCATCATGCGATTGGTTGTTCGCCCGCCCCAGTGTGGTCGGGAAGCTGTTTCCAAAAGTCTGTGGTGATGGTTTCCACCTGAGTTCGCGCCACTCGCCCCACGATGAGCAGAGCCGGCGCCGGCAGGCCGCGCAAATTCCGCAAGCCGGCAAGATCGGTCCACTGCATCTGCTGGGATGGTTGCGCCGCCGCCGAGACGATGACGCACGGAGTGTGCGCATCGAGCCCGCGATCAACCAGCGCGCTCGCAAGTTCGGCGTACGCGCTGCCCGGCATGTAGACCACGACGGTGACGTCCGCTCGGATGGCGCTCGCCCAATCCAGGTTCATGCTGCCGCCCTTGCGATGGGCGGTGGTGAACAGGACTTGCGACGCAAGCCGCCGGTCGGTGAGCGAGACGCGCGCCGCCGCTGCCGCTGCCAGCGCCGAAGTAACGCCGGGGATAATTTCAAAATCGATGCCCGCATTTTTCAGGGCTTCGATCTCCTCGCCCGCGCGTCCGAAAATCAGCGGGTCGCCGCACTTCAGGCGAACCACAATGCCGGCGTGAGCCGAAGCGTGCACCAGATAAGAATTGATTTCTTCCTGGGTGAGGAGTTTTTGTCCGCAGCGCTTGCCCACGTCGATGACGCGCGCTTGCGGCGACACCAGGTCCAGAATTTCTCGGGTGACCAGGGCGTCGTGCAGCACAAGATCGGCGGCGGCAAGAATCCGCGCAGCCCTCACCGTGAGCAGCTCCGGATCACCGGGACCAGCGCCGACGAGGTAGATCTTGCCCATCAGGCGCGACCTCCGCTGCGGATTTTCTTCCTGCGCAGGAAGCGGGTGAACGAGCGGCCGCTCGCCAAGCGCTGCAGGATGCGAGCTCTGCGCCGAGGATCGGCTCTCTCGGCGAAGACACGTTTCCGCATCGTGCCCAACTCCTGGAGCCAGGCTTCGTATTCGGGCCCGAACTGCTGTTCGAGCTCGATCGCGCAACCGGTGCGCCAGCGCAGGACTGAGACCGCTGGTCGAGATTGCGATTTGCAACGGGCCGCGGCGCACGATTGCCGGATAGTAGAAGTGGCATCGCTCGGGCTCATCGACGGCGTTGCACAGGATGCCGCGCGCCTCCGCCTCGCGAAAAACTGATTCATTCACCGCGTCCACGCCGGTTGCGGCTACCACGAGAAATGCATTCTCCAAGTCCGCAGGCTGAAACCGGCGCGCATGCCAGACGAGACGGCGCTCCCCGCTCCAATCGGCGATCTTGCCGGTGACTTCGGGCGCGACGACCACTACGCTGGCGCCGGACGCGAGCAGGCTCTCCACTTTTCCTTCGGCGATGGCGCCGCCACCCACCACCAGGCACCGGCGGCCGGAGAGTTTGACGAACATGGGAAAAAGCGCGCTCATGCTTCAGCCCTCGACTCCGTGCGGCGCCCTGGCGGACGGCAGATCGCGCGCTACCGCCTCGATCGGAATGCCGGCCAGGAAGACTCGAATCTCGGCATCGCTGAAGCGGCCGAAAAACCTGCGCAGGTTCTCGCCCGGCAGACGCAGCTCGAGGTATGCGCGCAGCAGCCGCTCGATGGCGTCAGGAACCTCGACGGCCAGGCAGCGGTACCCCGTCGCGCGGGCGATGGCTTGATGCTGGCCGACGGCGCCGCCCACGCAGAAGAAGTAGGCATCCTGCAGACGGTCGCCGACTTTGATCTTTTTGCCTTCGAGCCCGAGGTCGGCGATCCAGTGCTGTCCGCAACTGTTGGGACATCCGGTTACATGCAGCTTCAACTGCTGATCGAACTCCGGCAGCCGTTCTTCCATTTCCTCCACCAGCCAGCGCGAGAATCCCTTGGTCTCGGTAATCGCCAGCTTGCAGAATTCGGTGCCGGTGCAGGCGACGGCACCTCGCCAAAACGGAGATCCATGAACGGGCAGTCCGACTGCGGCGAGCGCTTCTCCCAGTTCGTCCGTCCTGCCATTGGGGACGTTTAGGATCAGCAGGTTCTGCATGTTGGTGGTGCGCAGCTCTCCGCTGCCGAACTGCTCGGCGAGGTCGGCGGCGGCGCGCATCTGGTCGGCGGTCAAGCGTCCGCGCAGGACCGCGGCGCCAACATAGCTGTACCCAGGCTGTTTCTGGCGATGAATGCCGGCGTGGTCGCGATAAACATCGCTCGGCGCTTCTTCGGGAACGGCGGGATCGAGGGTGAATCCGATGCGCTGTTCCAGCTCCTGCTGAAATTTTTCCGGAGTCCAGCCATGGCGGAGGAAGAGGAACTTGAGGCGAGCGCGCTCGCGGTGTTCCCGCAACACGCCGGCATCGCGAAAGATTTCGGCAATGCCCTTAATCACGGGGAGCGCCTGGCGCCAGGCAACGAATGCATTCAGCCGCACGCCCAGGTGCGGATCGGTGGACAACCCGCCGCCGACGCGAAGCGAGAAACCGATCTCGGACTTGCCGTTCTCGGAGCGCTGGACAGCGGTAAGACCAATGTCGTTAATCTCGGGATAGGAGCACCAGGCGCGGCATCCGGTGATCGAGATCTTGAACTTTCGCGGCAGGTTATAAAACTCCGGGTCGGGCACCAGGAGTTGTGTGGCCTCGCGCACGAGCGGTGAAGCATCGCAGATTTCGTCCGCGTCCACCCCGGCGAGGGGGCAGCCGGTGATGTTGCGGGTCACGTCGCCGCAAGCTTCGTTCGTGGTCAGGCCCGATCGCCACAGCCGCTCCAACAGCTCCGGCAGCGCCTCGATCTGGACCCAATGGAGCTGGATATTCTGCCGCACCGTGATGTCGGCTACGCCGCGGGCGTAATCCCGGGTCAGCTCGGAAACGGTGCGAAGCTGCTGCGAGGAGAGGATCCCGTTGGGGATGCGAATGCGCACCATGAAGTACGGCATCGCCTTGCCTTCACCATTGCTGCCGCCGACGGCCCCAGCGCCGTCGCCCTGCGTATAGACGCCCCACCAGCGGAAGTACGTGCCAATCCATTCTGGCGGAATCGAAGCGAACCCCTGCTGCGCGAACCTGCGAATCTCGTGCAGGCTCTCCAGCGGGTTCTTCTCCCGCTTCAGGCGTTCCACCCGTTGCGCCTTGGTTTCCTTCGCTGCCTCTGGCATCGCGATCCCTCGCAAAAAACAAAAAGGCCTGCCGCCCGTTTATGCTTCCGGCGGCAGGCCCTCTTAGAAATCGATTTTGATTGCTAGATCTCTAAATCAGCTCTCTCCCCGCCCGAAGACACACGACAACAACAAGCGCAACAACAGGTCATTCGCGTGTTCTGGCAAGGGTTCAACATGGATTGCTGCGTAGTCGAAGCATTAGACGCCTGTTGGGAGCCAAGGAATCCACTATTTTTTTCATGCAATGCATCGGAAATTCGGAGAACAACCCTGCCACGGATTTTCACGGATGGGCACGGATCAAGAAACCAGATTCAGTTCTGCTGCTGCAGAACCTTGCTGGCAGGCGATCACCAGGTCCTGCATTGCGGATGCGGCGTCCACGGTGTTGCAGGGCGTTCCGGGTAGCGGGAATACAAACACTCGCGCTCCGAAAAATGTCTCCAGCCAGGGATTAAATCCGTATCGCGACTTTTTTTGGATGCCGAATCTGACCGCCGTTATCTTGTCCAGCACCTTCTTATAAACGAACACCACGATCTTTGGCCGATGGCGGCCGATGAGTTCCAGAATTCGCTCCGCTCCGGCGGCGTATTCTTCCCGCGACGGCTCTTGTCCGTGCTCTCGCGGGATCTTAGCCAGGTCGATAAGCCCGTATCCGTGGGAGAGGAGCGAATCGTCCTCGAAGGCGGTCGTCGCCGTCAGCAGCCCGGCGTTTCTCAGCCGGTTCCAGAACATCTTTCCCTGCCTGCCTTGAAAGTAGTGCCCGGCCTCGACGCTGGCGGGCGTGGGCGTCCTGGCGACGAAGAGAACGCGCAGCCCCGCGGCCTCCGGCAAGATGTCTCGCAGGGTAACGATCTCTCGGTGATCGGCAACGATGGTTATCGCGTTCGACATGGATGTTGTTGCATGGAATCGCGCTTCCACGGTGATCAGCCACGGAACAAATTCGCAGCGCTCATCCCATCTGGCTGAGCGCCTGCTGCTTTGGCGGAAACTTCGCTAGGAGGTTCGAACCGGAGGAGGACGCCCGAAGAGCAGAAGCCTAAAGCCGGGATGCGAGTTCGGGGCGGATGCCGGCTCCCATAACCGCTCGATCGTGGGCTGAAAGACCAGCCGTGTAGAAACAATCAGTGCGGGGGTGGCGCCGTGCTTGATGTGAGTGGCAAGCCAATTGATCGCACTCCAATGCTTTTGGGAACGCTTGGAGGCATCTTCGACGGCCTGCGTTGCGGGATGGAGATCATCCGTCGCGGAAATCACTGGGAACATCAGCGCCAGCACGCACAGCATGGCCACCAGCCCGAGGCCACCGCGCCGGCTGCGCGCACCCTGGAACCGCCACGCTGACAAGGCGGCGAGCGCCAGCAGCACCCAGCAAAGATTGAGAAGATTCTCCACTTCCGCGAACCGATCTTAACTATTTTGGATGTGGATATTGTAACCGAATGGGTTCTGCCACTCGGGGAATCCGGGTTGTCTTAGTTGAGCACCCGCCTGATCTGCACGACGGGCAGCGTCCGCTCACCAGTCACCCTCACGCGGCCAACGGGAGAGAGAAGTGGAACACGGAACCGCGGCCTACTTGGCTGGTGACGCCGATGGTCCCGCCGTGCAGCTCCACGATGGCCTTGGCGATGGCCAGACCCATGCCGGTTCCCTGAATGGAGAGGCGCTGATCGCGTCCGCGGTAGAACTTCTCGAAGATCATGGACTGTTCGAGATCATCGATGCCGGGACCGTGATCGGCAACGCTGGTAACCAGTTGTCCGTCGCGCACGTCGGCGGTGATGTGGATGGGCGTCTCCGGGGCGGAATACTTGGCGGCGTTGTCGATGAGTTGGGTCAGGACCTCGGTGATGCGGTCAAGATCCATCCGCAGGACAGGCAGAGTATCGGGGATCGAGATCTCAACCGGGTGATGTTCCAGCGCGTGCCGGGATTGCTGCAGAGCCAGCTCCACGGCTTCGCGCATGGGGTGCGGCTCGAAACGAAGTTCGACCTGGTGGGAGTCCAGTTGCGCCACTTCCGCAGCTTCTCCCACCAGGCGGTTGAGCCGGTCGCTCTCTTCGTTGATTACCACCAGCAGTTCTTTGAGCTCCGGCTTCTCCAGCTTGAGCTCGGACATCAGGGTTTCCGCCGATGCCTTGATGGCGGTCAGTGGGGTGCGAAATTCATGGGTGACGGAATCGAGCAGCAGGGAACGCAGGCGATCGCTCTCGCGCGCGGCTTCGGCTTTGGAAAGCTTCTCCATGGTGCCGGCGCGCTCCATGGCGATGGCGATCAGACTGCCGATGGCTTCCAGGGTTTCGCGCGAAAGATGGCAGCCGGTCACGCCCAGGCATCCAATGGAGCGCACGCCCATCCGCAAGGGCATCAGACAAAGGCCGCGCCCGCGATCGCTTAGCGGCTCGCCGCGGCTGCAGGCAGTCTTCAATTCCTCCACCGGCAAGGAGGACTGGAGCGAAATGTCGGAAAAGTACGTCTTCTGCTTGTTCTCCAGGAAGACCGCTGCCCCGGCTACGCCGAAAGAATCCACGATGTAGGCGGGAACGCTGTTCAGCAGCGTGAACACATTTTCCGTCACCAGGAGCTGCTGGCTGAAGGCGTAGAGGCGCTCCACCTCCTGGCGGCGCTGGTTCGATTGCCATGCCTCGCGGCGGGCGCGCTCGGCGAGCTGGCTGGCGAGGATCGCGGTGATCAGAAAGGCCACCAGCGCCACCCAGTTCTGCGGGTCGGCGATGGTGAACCGCAGCACCGGCGGCAGAAAGAAATAGTTATAGGCCAGCGTGGCTACCACCGCCATGACGACGGCGTAGTGCAGTCCCCAGGAGGCCGCGACCGCCAGAATGGCCAGCAGGAAGGTGAATCCTACGGTGGTGGGATTCACGTGGATGCCGCGGTAGAAGATCCACACGATCAGCGCGTCGATGGCGGCCACGGCCGCAAAGCGCCAGACCGCCTGTGCAGACTTGCTCACGGGCATGATTGTACGGTCAAACGGCGATTAAGGGGACGGCATCCGCCGGTCCCGAATTGCCTCCAGGTGCTGGCGCAGCCGCTGCAGGACCTGCTCCCGCTCCTCGCTGCTGAGTTCCTGCTTGAGCTCTTCCAGGGCGAAATGGACGATATCGTGATGATGCAGTTCTTCGGGCGCCACGTCCTGGCTAAGTTCGAGCCAGATGCTGTGCAGCAGATCGATCTCCTTGGGCGTCAGGCGCGGGGCATGCGGGCCGAGGTAAAAAATATGCTCCTGGCCACCGGGAAAGTAAACCTCCAGCGTGAGCTGAGGTTTCGGATCGGGTAGGCGCTCCCAAGCCAGGCCCGCGATGCGCGCCTCCTCAGTGACCGGCCGCGTGGGCGAAGGGCCCAGAACTACCGTGGAGGAGCGCATGCTTTGCGCGGCGCGCAAGATGGCGTCCCACTTTCCGGTGGCGGCGGCCACCGCCAGATGGATGCTCTTCCCCTTCTTTTCCGCCAAGCCGAGGGCGCGGGTAAAGAGTTCCTGCTCTTCCCCGCTGAAGAGCTGCTCGGGCACCAGCTCATATTCGCCGGAGCGGTCGAGGAAGCGCAGGTGCAGCACCACCACGTCCTGCTTGTGAGTATCGACCCGGTCGAGGACCGCCCCCAGTCCATGAAGCGTGTTGTAATTGCGGACCATCACCAGGATGTTCCCCGGACGGACTCCCACGCTTTCCGGAGCGAGATCCTCGCGCGGTTCGAGATTGAACTGATCAAGCTCGGCGTGCGCCGCGTGCCGCTTCTTGGTCACCCTCTCGGAAATCGTAAAGACGGCGAAAAAGATGAGCGTGAACGCGACGCCTGAAAGGGTGGCGATCTCCTTGGTGAACAGATTGATCAAGCACAAAGCGAAGAGGGTGAGGGTGATTAGACCCAGTCCGATAGGGATCTCCAGGTTGCCAATCTGCAGGTTGAGGGGTACGCGAAACTCGCGCTTACCCGGCGCCTTGTAGCGAAGCACCAGCACGGCCAGGCCCTTCATGGCGAAGCTCCACATCACGCCAAAGGCATACGCCTCGCCCAGCAGGAAGATGTTGCCGCGGCTCAGAACGATGGTGAGCAGTTGCAGCGCTACCACCATGTTCAGGATGCGATAGGAGGTCCCGAAGCGAAGATGCGGCCGGCGAAACCAGTCGGGGAGAATGCCATCCTCGGAGACCCGGTTCAGCACGCCGTTCGAGCCCACGATGGCGGTGTTGACCGCGCCGGCCAGCATGAGCACGCCCACGACTACTACGAAGGCGCGGAAGGCCAGGCGCAGCGACAGCGGTCCCACCAGGTACATGGCCAGCCCGCCGATGGGGTTGTCGAAGAAGTTGTGGCGGACCGAATCGGGGATGATCATCACCGCGAAGAAGGCGACCCCGGCGGTGAAAATCAGGCTGTAAACAAAGATGACGAAGCCGGCCTTCTCCAGGTTGCGCAGCTTGGGGTGCTCGATTTCGCGGTAGACCTGGGCCATGGTCTCTTCGCCGCTCATGGCCAGAACCGAATGTCCGAGGCCCACCAGGACGCCGATCAGCCCGACGGTGTAGGGCAAAGAGGTATGGCGCAACCATCCCAGCGCATCTTCCGAGTAAACGAGGTTCGAGAGACTCGGCAAGGGCGGAAGCTGAGGGTGGCGCAGCCACAACGTATAACCGCACCAGCCGATCATGATGACCACCATCACCGTGGCCACATACATAATCCGCAAGGCTTTTTCGCTGGATTCAGGGATGCCCTTGATGTTCTCCCACCAGAAATAGAGGGTCACCAGGACGGCAAAGACGGCGGCCGTCCCGTTCATGGGCAGTTCGAAATTGGCGTGGAAGTGGTGCAACAACTCGTTGAGCAATCCGGTCAAATACAGGCCGGCGGACACACCGCTGATCGGTCCGGTCAGGATGTAGTCGAACATCAGCGCGGAAACCGAGAACTTGGCCAGAGTCTCGCCCATGGCCTCTTTCACCACCCGGTAGACGCCGCCGCGCACGAACATGCTGCAGCTCTCGATGTAGACCGAGCGCACGGCATAAGACAGCAACATGATGGCGAGGATGAACCAGGGAGCGGGTTTGCCCACGAAGTGTTCGGCGATGGCGCCGGCGTAGAAGGCCGACGAGCCCATGTCATTGAGCACGATCGCCGCCGCCCGCCAGAAGGAGATGAAGGCGAGCATGGCGGTAGTGGCCACCAGCACGCGCTGGGCTCCCGCCATGCCGGAGGCTTTAGCGGGAGGAGCCTGCACTACGGGTTTATTGATTCCGGATCCCATCCCCATGAGTGAAGGGGAATTTTACCTTACCGGGGAAAGCCTTCCGTCCCAGTGGGCTCCCGCAGGCTGAATTTTTTGGTCCTCAATCCAGTACGGGACCGCGTATCGGGTTGCTCGGAGAGCCATTTCGGGTCTATGATGTTATGTACGTAGCAAGCGTACGGAACGTACATGGAGGATGAATGACGCCGTCAGCGCTGACCCGACCAGAAACGGTGGCCAAGGTGCGACGAACGCAATTGCGAGATAACCAGCGCAAGCTTCTCAAAGCGGCCACCGGCTCGAAGATCGTGGAAATAGTGGGCGGGGACGAGGAAGAAGAAAAATACGTTGTGGATAAGCGCTACTTCGACGAACTGGTTGCCGCTTTCCGTGCCACCATCGAGACCCTGGAGATCACCAAAGATCCGAAGCTTTTTGGGCAGATTTTAAGGGCCTCCGGGACGATTGACGAAGATATCCGCCGCGGCAAATTGCATTCCTTTGAGGAGGCATTCGGAGAAGAGTAGCTGGCCCACGTTATCAAATTCACGGATGATGGTCTGGCGGATGTCAGGTCTCTTCCGAAAAACGTGCAGAATGCGCTGAAAAAGGCGCTGAGGAACAAGGTCGCGCCAGACCCTTACGGCTGCTCGCAAGAGTTAAGGGAACCATTAGCCGGCTGGCGCAGCTTCCACTTTGGCGAATATCGCGTCATCTACAAGGTATTCGACGATCTACCGGCGGTCGGCATCGCCGGGGTTGGAAAGCACGACGCCAAGGCTACCCGTGACATTTACCGCCGGCTGGAGGCGGTGGCGAAGACCGGCAAGCTGGCCGAGACAGTACTGACCACTCTGAAAGGCCTAGGCAAGCCCTCTCGGGCCAAGGGACCTTAGTAGCGCCCCGGCGGCACAGCGGAACTGGATCGGTACTGGGATCCGCCGGCAGCTCACCCATCCGCGAAGCGCTCATTGCCATTCAGAATGTTCGACAATTTCCATCTCCTCAACGAGAATAACCTGCGGAATGCCAAAGACCCCTGAGCAGTGGCTGGAAGAAACCGCGCCGCAGAAGAAGCTGGGCATCTTCAAGCTTTTTCTGGGCTACGCCCCTGGCGTAGGCAAGACCTACAACATGCTGAGCGAGGGCATTCGCCGCAAGAGCCGCGGTGAGGACGTAGTGGCGGCGGTGGTGGAAACCCACGGCCGCACAGCCATCGCCGAGCTGGCCGCCCGGGTGGATACCGTCCCCCGGCGGCAGCTTGAATACCGCGGAGCCTCGTTTGAAGAGATGGACGTGGACGCGGTGCTGGCGCGCAAGCCGCAGGTCGCGCTGGTGGATGAGCTGGCGCACACCAACGTCGAAGGCAGCAAGCACAGGAAGCGCTACGACGACGTTATCGAGCTGCTGGACGCCAATATCGACGTGATCTCCACCATGAACGTGCAGCACATCGAGAGCTTGACGCCGCTGATCCAGAGCATCACCGGGGTCACGGTGCGGGAGACGGTGCCCGACTGGGTGATGCAGCGGGTTAATGAGATCGTGCTGGCCGACCTGACGCCGGAGGCGCTGCAGACGCGCATGCGCCGCGGCGACATTTATCCCGTGGACCGCGCCGAGCGGGCCTTGGGGCACTTCTTTCGTCCCGGCAATCTCATCGCCCTGCGCGAACTGGCGCTGCAGCAGGTGGCGCGCGCGGTGGACCGCAGCCTCGAATCCTACATGCAGAAGGAAGGGTCGGACGTGGGCGTGGGCGTGCGGGAGCGGATCGCGGTGTGCACCAGCTCGAATCCCGCCGCCCAATATCTAATTGCACGCGCCGGACGAATGGCCCAGCGTATTGATGGCGAGCTGTTCGTCATTTATGTGAACACCGGCGAAGATGATACGCCGGACAATCAGCGCACCCTGGCGCAGAACATCCGTTTCGCGGAGAACCTGGGGGCAAAGGTCCTCCGCACCAAGGGGAAGAATGTGGCGGAGGAAGTGGCCAAGGTGGTGCGAGAGAAGCACATCACCCAGGTGGTCTTTGGCCGCTCCGCCCAGACGGGCTGGCGGCGCTACCTTTATCTATCCGCCATCCACAAATTCCTGCGGGACGCGCCCGCGGTGGATGTACACATCGTCACCCAAGAGGTGAAGTAAGCATGGCGGCCGAGGAAAAACCCAATATCCTGGTGGTGGACGACGAACCGCAAATCACCCGGGTGCTGAAGACCACGCTGGCCAGCCATGGCTACTCCATTCGTACCGCCCGCGACGGCGACGAAGCCATCCAGCTCATGAAAGACTGGCCACCCGACCTGCTGATCACCGACCTGCGCATGCCCAACATGGATGGCCTGGCTTTGTGCCGCCACGTTCGCCGCGGCAAGTCCGCCATGCCCATCATCGTGCTCTCTGTCCGGGGCGAAGACCGGACCAAGGTGGAAGCCCTGGATGCCGGCGCCGACGACTACGTGACCAAGCCCTTCAGCGTGAATGAACTGCTGGCGCGAGTTCGCGCTGCCCTGCGCCGCGTGGCGGCGGCCAAGCAGCCGGAGTCGGAGGAGGCCATCGCCATCGGCGACTTTCGCATCGACCTGCAGGCACACAGAGTTCAGGTAAGGAACCAGGAAGTAAGACTCACTCCCAAGGAATTCGATCTTCTCGTCTATCTCGCGCGGCATCCCGACAAGGTGATTACCCATCGCGCCCTGCTCGCCGCCGTCTGGGGGGCCAACAGCACGGAGCAGCCGGAGTATCTCCGGGTATTCATCGGACACCTGAGGAAAAAGCTCGAGCCGGACGAGAAGACCCCGCGCTATATCATCACTGAGCCCTGGGTGGGATATCGCTTCAACCCGGAAGAGGCATCCTAGTCGCCGGCACCGCCCGCGTAGCGCCGGCCTCTGGCCGGCTGCGGCGAGGGCGAGACGCCCACACGACAGCCGCCGAGACGGCGGCGCTACATTTCTTCCAGCCAGGGGCTGCCCCAGCGCCGCGATGTCAGATTTTGGCGGAATCAATGACACGAAATGTCAAGCTGACCGGTCCCGGCCCTCGGATGTGCCGCCTGCCAGTCCGTAAGCCGTTGAATCCACGCGCTCGAGGCCCAGCCGGCGATTGGTAGCCGGGCTGCAAACAGCAAGCCGAGCTTTCAAGAAGCAGTTCGGTTTCAACGAGCTTTGTTAGACATGAGGAGACAGGGGAGACAATGAAGAAACACAAGAAACAGAGTAAGAAGCGGGGTTTCTCGCTGATCGAGCTGCTGATCGTGGTGGCCATCATCCTGATCATTGCGGCGATCGCTATTCCTAACTTGCTGCGTTCGCGCATCGCGGCCAACGAGGCTTCCGCCGTAGGTTCGCTGCGTACGCTGAACACAGCCGAGATCACCTACAACACAACCTATCCAGCAAGCGGCTTTGCCTGCGGTCTGGGCGCCCTGGCGCCGCCGAGCGGCTCCGCATCGCCCACCTCGAGCGCCGCTGGTTTGATCGACAGCAATCTGTCGGGCGGTAGCAAGAGCGGCTACAGCTTCGGCATTTCCAACTGCTCGGGAACTCCGGCTAATACCTATAGCACGGGTGCGCAACCGCTTACCCCCGGGACCACCGGGCAGCGTTTCTTCTGCAGCGACAGCTCGGGCGTGATCAAGTACGACGCGGCCAGCGTTGCCAGCTGCGCCAGCGGCAACCAGCCGATCTAGTTCCTTCGGAAGATTTTCGTCTGGCAGTAGGGAACGGGAGCAAACACTCCCGTTCCTTTTTTTTGTTTGCTCACACCGCGTCCGGACAAATTTCCCTGTTTGCCCCTACTGCCGCTGGTAGTAGGCGCCGGCTTCGGATACCTTGCCATCCCGCACCACACCTCCGCGTGCAAACGCCGGGGAGCGCTTGGTTTCGCCCAGAGGCAAGATCCGGCGAACCGGCGTCTGACGGATTTCCTGCTGCTCTGGAGCTCACATCAGCATGCGCAAGCAACGTACTCTGGGCGTCTTTCCAATCCTTCTGTTCCTGATCACTTTGATTTCCTGGCAGCTCTCGCAAGGGCAGACGGCGAGTGGTTCGCTGCGCGGTGAAGTTCAAGACGCCAATGGCCGGCGGGTTGCCGCTGCTACCGTGACAGTCGAAGCTCGCGGATCAGGGTTGAGGCGCGAAGTAAAGGCCGACGACCATGGCGAGTTCCGGGTAAACGATCTATTGCCCGGGCCCTACAGGGTGGTGGTGCGCGCCGAAGGTTTCGGCGAAGCCAGCTCGGATGTGGACGTGGTGGTAAGTTTCGTGCGCGACCTCCTGGTGGCGTTGAAGCCGGCGGCGGTGCAGCAGACGGTGAACGTGCAGGGGCAGGCGTCTTCGATCACCACCGAGCCGATTGACACGGCCAGCGCCGTGCACCAGGGCGCGGTCAGCTCCCGCGACCTCACGATGATTCCGCTGGCCCATCGCAGCTTCGCCAACATTGCGTATCTGGTGCCGGGGACGGAGCCGGTCGAGCCCTCGGATCCGAGCAAGGCAAGAATCACGGCGGTCTCGACGGGCGGCAGCTCCGGGCTGAATAACGTATTGTCCGTCGACGGGATGGATGACTCGGACGACTACATCGGCGGGTTCCTGCAGAACTTCTCGCCGGATGCCATCCAGGAATTCGCCTTTCGCACGGCGCAGGAGGATGCCGACACCGGGCGCACTACCGCAGGATCGGTGGTGATCACCACCAAGCACGGAACCAATGATTGGCACGGCAGCGGGGCGTTTTATGAGCGCGCGTCGGCGTTGACGGCGCGGTACCCGATCGAGAATCCGGCGCCTGATCCCAAGCAACCCTTCTCGCGGCAGAATTACGTGGGCACGCTGGGTGGTCCGCTCAAGAAGGACAAACTGTGGGTGTTCGCATCGTTCGAGTACGTACACGAGGACGCAAGCATCGCCTACAGCCCGGACAGCCAGGCGGAATTCACGGCGCTGGCGGCGCTGGCGGCGCAAGGGCTGATCCCGGGGGTGAGCTCGATTCCAGTCCCCCAGAGCACCCCAATCCCATTTCGCGATGCTATCGGCTTGCTGCGCTTCGACTGGGCGCAGAGCCAGAAGTCGCAGTGGTTCCTGCGCGGCTCCATCGACAACTACACCACGGAAAATAACTACGTGCAGCAGGCCACCCTGCCCTCGACCGGAACCACCTCCGGCTCGAAGTATGGAAACGTGGTGATCAATAACACGTATGCCTTCAGTCCGAACTGGCTGGGGAGTTTTACCATCGGCGCCAGCACGCTGCACCACACCGAAGCGCGGAACGAATACCTCGGCTTTGCGCTGGCTTTCCCGTTCAGCTCGACGTCCCAAACCATCTCCGGGTTTGAAACTTTTGGCGACAACCAGTTCCAGACGGCGATCACTGCCTTTCCGGTGCTGCGCAACCAGGAGAAATACCAGTTCCGCTACGACCTGAGCCATTCCTCAGGCAAGCATTCGACCAAGTTCGGCATCGATTTCATTCACGAGCCGGTGCTGAGCGGGGCGCTATCGGGAACGGCAGAGACCTTCCTGCAATACGCCAACAACCCAAGCTTTTACGCCGCAGACCCTTCGCAATTTTATTTCGATCTGAATTGCAACGCCCCGCCAGCAGACGTGGCCTGCGCGCAGACCCCGGCGGGCGACGGCAGCTTCACCCAAAGCGTCCGGCGGTTGGGATTCTATGCCCAGGATTCCTGGCGCGTTTCCCGAAACCTGACGGTGAACTATGGGCTGCGCTGGGACACGACGTTCGGGTTGCTCACCGCATCGGGACGGGACCAGACGCAGAATCCGTCGTACCCAGACCTGCAGGCCCTCGGGATCAACGGGGCGCCGCACGACTACCGCAAGGCTTTTGCGCCACGCCTTGGGATTGCTTATGCTCCCGGCAGTGGCGAGAAGACGGTGCTCCGTGCCGGGTTTGGTCTTTATTACAGCGACCTGGCGCAGAACGGATGGGTAGCGGCGCTGCAAGCCGTGAACGGGAGCGGCGCGGGAGGAGCGATTATCGATCCGCACTATCGCACTCCTTACGCCATTCACGCCACGGCGGGAATCCAGCATGCCTTCAACGATCACTGGATCCTGGGCGCGGACTACACCCGCGAGACGGGAATGCACGGATACCGCGCGTATTCCTTCCCCGACCTCGACCTGTTTAAGTCGGACAATCGCAGCAGCTATGACGCCTTGATGATTCGCCTGCAGGGGAATACGCGGCGCGCCAGCCTGATTGCCCACTACACGCTCTCGAGCGCCAAGACCTGGGGTTGCGTTCTGGGCGAGCTGTGGGATTACGTGAATGGCGTTTGCGATCCGCTGAACCCGTTCGCGCCGGGAGATTACGGCCCTTCGGGAGAGGATGTTAGGCACCGGTTCGTCCTTTCAGGAATTTTCCATGCCCCGGGCGGCTTCGAACTGAGCACGCTGACGCAGGCGGAAAGCGCGCGGCCGTTTACCATCACGACCGCGGAAGGCGACCAGCGCATTTCGGTTAATGGAGTTCCGACCAGCCTCGATGAATTCCGCGGCACGCCTTACATCCAGGTGGATCTGCGGGTAGCGCGGCCGGTCAAATTCCGGGAAGGCTGGACGGTGATGCCGTTTATCGAGTTCTTTAATCTGTTCAACCGGAACAACCCGGGGGCGAACTTCGTCACCAACGTGGCGGCGCTGCCATTGCCGCCGGGCCAATTCGTGCCGGGGGGTGTAATCGGCATCACTTCGCTGAAACAGCTTGAGGTGCCGGCCGGCGGTCTGGGAGATTTCTTCGGGCCGGGAACTACGGTGGGAATCCCCTTCGCAGCCCAGGTCGGCGTCAGAGTCAGCTTCTGAGCGTCGCCGGCTTGATGTATTAGGGCGTTGCATCTATGCTAGCGGCGAGGCATCGGGGGAGAAGATCGGCATGTGGCACCGGGGGAAAAAGCCGGGGATGGCCAGCAGGCTGGGACCGCTGGAGAGCGCGTTGCTCGGCGCCTTGTGGAAGCGCGGCAATGCCACCGTCCGGGAGTTGCTCGGGGACGGTTTCGCCGATTCCGCCTACACCACCATCATGACCACCCTCGACCGCCTGCACAAGAAAGGCCTGCTCGACCGTGCCTCCGACGGCCGCGCCTACCGCTATTCTCCCCGGCAGACGCAGGTGGAATTTGAAGGCATGAGGCTCGCCGGCGTGGTCCAGCAAGTTTTCGGAGGCTCCGCGCAATCCTCCGTGCTGCTCTCCTTCCTGGTGGACGCGGTCAGCCAGCACGACGCCGCCCTGCTGGAGCAACTGCAACGCGCCATCGAGCGCAAGCGCCGAGAACTGCGGAGCAGGGAGCAGCCCTGAATAACTTCATACGCGGCTGTGATCTCGCCGCTGGTTTAAGGCTGGCGGTGAATTCGATGGTGCGCACCAGGTCTGCGATCGGCTGATCCCCTGACGATCACGGAGGCAAAAGCGTGCGAGCCGCCGTCCTGCACCAGTTCAAAGAGCCTCTCGTCATCGAGGAGGTTCCCTGCCCCGAGCCCTCCGCCGATGAGGTCTTGATTCAAGTCGAAGCTTGCGGGGTGTGCCACTCCGACCTGCACGTGGCCGACGGCGATTGGAAGCAGTTTGCCGGAATCACCAAGCGGCCGCTGATTCTCGGGCACGAGGTAGTCGGCCGCGTGGTGGAGAAAGGCAGCGCGGCCGGCGACTCTGAGATCGGCGACCGCGTCGGCGTGCCCTGGATCCACTGGACCTGCGGAAGTTGCGAGCCCTGTCGCGAGGGGAACGAAAATCTCTGCCCCAAGCAGAAGATCACCGGCGTGACGGTCGACGGCGGCTTCGCCGAATTCCTCAAGGCTCCTGCCAGCCACATAGTCAAAATCCCTGCGTCCCTTTCGCCGGTGGAAGCGGCGCCGTTGTTGTGCGCGGGACTCACTGCCTACCGCGCCCTGAAGCAAAGCGCCCTTCTGCCGGGCGAGCGCCTGGCGGTGTTCGGCATTGGCGGGTTAGGACACCTCGCGGTGCAGATCGGCGCGGGTATGGGAGCGGAGGTGATCGCCGTCGATATCGCGGAGGAAAAGCTGGCGCTCGCCACATCTCTGGGCGCCGCAAGCGCGATCCATGCCGCCAGCGGCGATGTGGCGCGGGAACTGCGAAAACGAGGCGGCGTCCACGTAGCCCTGGTAACCTCGGCTGCCAAGGCAGCCTACGATACCGCCTTCCGCTGCCTCCGGCCGAGGGGAATGCTGCTGGTGGTGGGTTTGCCGGCTGAGAATCTCTGCTTCCCGCCCATCATGATGGCGGCAGGTGAAGTTTGCATCCGCGCTTCTGCCGTAGGCACCCGCCAGGACCTGCGCGAAGTGCTGGCTTTGGCGGAGGCGGGAAAGCTGCATTGTCAAATTGCCGCGCGTCCCTGGCCGGAGGCCAACGACGCACTGCAGCAATTGCGCCAGGGCCGAATCACGGGCCGAGCCGTGCTCACCATGCTTCCCCTGCCGGCCTAAGCGGAGGCTTTGTGGGAATTGCCCCCAGGCGGGAGTTCTTCCAGAGTGTGGGTGGGGACGGTCAGCCTTCTCTCGATGGCAGAGACGGCATACATCACGAGTTCAACCCGGCTGGAGATGCCCAGCTTCTCGAAGATGCGGAACAGATAATTCTTCACCGTGTGTTCGCTCAGCTTGAGATGCTCGGCGATCTCACGATTGCTGAGGCCCTCGGCCACCTGCCGAACCACGTCTTCCTCGCGCTTGGTCAGCAGGCCGATGCCCTCGGAGTTGACCAGGTGCAGAGGCGCGGCTTCGCAGAATGTCTCCATCACGAACTGCAATTGCTGGCTGTTGGCCCAAATCTGTCCGCTGTTCACCGAGGCCACGCACTTCCACAGCGCCTTGATCTCGAAATCCGAGCGGCAGAACACTCCCTTGGCCCCCGAACGGAAGGCCTCCACCACCAGATCGCGTTGCGGACTGTCGAGCAACACCACCACGCGGATTTCCGGTTCGCTGCGATGAAGCTCGCGCGCCACCGCCAGTCCGCTGAGCGGGCCGTCCGCGAGCGAGGTAGCAACCAGCAGAATGTCAGGGCGCACTTCGGAAACCTTCTTCAGGATCCCCGCAGCCGGCAAGTGACACTCCAGGACGCGCAGTTGGCGATAGCGTCGCAGGCCGCCCGCGAGCAGACGGCAGGCCATGACGTCCGCATCGGCAACCACTACCGTGATAGTAGACAGGTCCAGTTTAAGGGATGACATAGGCGATGGTTGCGCTTCCATCAACAGCAATATGAAACCGGATGACTCTCACATCGATATAAGGAGCGTCCCTATCGCACCCTGATTAGATCGGGAGCGAGCGTCACGAAACGACAACGCCATAAATCCCCTCAATACGCTCCCGGGTCAAGATTGCCGGCAGCGGTGCACCGTCAACTCCTCCTTGGCAGGTTGCAAGTCCCGCCGGTTTTCTCTGTCCCGGCCACCCGCCAATGCATGAAGTGAAAGCACCCGCATTAGCTCATCCGTCGACCGCGAAATGCAAGCGAGTGATTGCAATTCATGAAAGCGTGAGCTTTGCCCTCCAAATACGATTGCACCATGGATAGTACAAATTTCGCAGGCCGCGGGTGCGATCTCCAGTGTCTTGTTCGGATTTCAGAACAAAAGCCGGGAAAGCAATCGATAGCCACCGAGGGCCCCAGCTATCCAAGCACCGGCATTGCCCGTGGATAGGCTGATTCAGTCGCTTCCAGACTGGCAGGGCCGCCGGGTGAGACCTCCCGGGGTATTACCAGTAGAGCGGCGGTTCACGCCGCAAAAAAGGCTGGTTTGTTCGGAATCTGGAACATGCACCAATAATTGGCGAAGGATCGTGATCCGCGCGAAGCGGCTTGATCGGCGCGAAGGAGCTTCATTCGTGCGAAGGATCTTAATCGCCCTTGAGGCCGTTGTAGATGATATCCGCGTACTTCGCGCTCAGGTCCTTGGTGCGGAAGCGAGCCAGCCTCTTTCCGCGATAGAGTTCGTACACCTCATAGTGCCGGATCGCCGCGGCGACGATCAGGCGGGCGGCGGCCATGGCGTCGACCCGCCGCAACTGGTGCTTCCGGATCCCGGCCTCGATAGAGCGGGCGAGCCGCGCGTAAATCGGGTCCCAGGCGCGCCAAATACTGCGCATCGCCCGGGCATCATTTTCCAAAACCGAGTACAGGATGATCCTGTACAACGCCGGATTTTGAAACAGGACCTCCGAGATTGCCTGGATGGCGGCGCGGATGAGAGTGGCGCCCTCCATGGGCTTGGCAAGGCAACTTTCCAGTCTGGCCAGCGGATCGCTGGCCGCCAGCAATTGCTTCACCACGCTCGCATAGAGCTGGGCCTTGCCTTTGAAGAGCCGAAACAAGGTCACCTGATTGATTTTCGCTTGCTGAGCGATGGCGCGCGTGGATGCGGCCCGGTACCCCATTTCGGAGAAGACCTGAATCGCGGCTTGCAACAATCGGGCTCGGGTGTTCCGCAATCTGGTCTTCCTCCGCGCGCGCGGGCCCGGCTCCGCCTGGCAGCGGTGATTTGGGCCTCCCCTCTCTGACAGGAAATTTAGCGGAGTTTCATTGGAAAACTGTGCGGCGGGAGTACAGGCGCCATGTTTTCTCGGTCCCGATCAGGGTACGGCTGACTCAGTTCCCAGTTAGGAACTAAGCCTCCAAGCGGGAACGTAGGCCAGAGTTTCCGGGGCCAACTGGAACATGCGCTGCTAGCGGAAAATTCTGATTAGGGGCAGTCTTCTATTCCGTTTAGGGAAGGCCGACCCATCTTCCCAATTAGGGAAGGTTGCCCCGCCCTGCCAGTCAAAGGCCCCCGCGCCCACGGCTGCACACCTCTTGGGCAATCCGGAAAACAGAGCCGACCTTCGCCGAGATGTCCGCTCTCTTGCCGGGAAGCACCGGGTCCCCTATGGTTTCGTCCCACAATATCCGGTAAATGGAGTGAATCTTGGCAGGAATGGCCGTTTTTCACAGGTACGGATGGGAGTCAGAGGGCGGAGCCGCATCTGGCTGGAAGTCCAGCGTCGAGCCCTGCGATGCGCCGTCGGCGCTGCTCCCTAAGAAGTGGTATGCGGTACATACCCGCGCCCGGCACGAAAAGGCGGTGGCGGCGCAACTGCGGGGACGCGGGGTAGAGACCTATCTGCCGCTGGTCGAGGAGATCCACCGCTGGAGTGACCGGCGTAAGCGGGTGCAGGTCCCGCTATTCCCCGGCTACGCCTTCATCCATGCCTGCGAGTCCACCCAGACGGTGGCCGCGGTGGCGGCGGTGGAGAGCGTGGTCCGCATCGTGGGCACGCACCCCAGCGGAACCCCGATTCCGGAGGAGCAGATCCAAACTGTCCATCGCCTCGTCTCCCACAACATACCTTGTGTGAATCATCCGTTCCTCGAAGTGGGCCAGCGGGTGCGCATTCGCGGCGGCCCGCTGGACGGTGTGGAAGGAACGCTGGTCGCGCTTAAAGGAGCAAGAAGCCTTGTGGTCTCGATTGAGCTGATCCAGCGTTCGCTCGCGGTGCGGATCGAGGGCTACGACGTGGAAGTTGTCTGATGAGTCATCTCCCAGAGGCGCAGCAGGTCCGAAGTCGTGCCCGGACACGTGATCTCTCACGAAGCATGTAAGCATGGCGCTCGCTGAACCAGCCAATCGGGCCTGTGCAACCCAAGCCGGCATAGGCGCTCCTACAGCGGTGTGGCGCGCCGACGCGCAACACCACCCGACACAGGCATGGTTTGTTGCCGCCGATCTTGCGCTGATCTGGTTGAGCGCGGCAGCCGCCCTTATCTTGCGATTCACCCCCGAGCTCGCCGGCCGCTTCGGACTTTCTCCGCTCCCTCATTATGCTCATCTCGTCGGTCACGCCGGGTTTCTGCTTCTCTACTCGGTGCTGGTGGTGCTGTTCTGCCACGCGTATGGACTCTATGGAACCGGAAACCTGCTTTCTCCCGCGGATGCAGGATGGGCGGTGTGCAAGGCGGTAGGGTTTGCCATCGGGGTGCAAGTTCTATGCCTTTGTGTTTCGGGACTGCGCTTTGTGTCGCGTTTTGTGATCGGATTCGCCGTGGTTGCAAGTTCCGTCCTGCTGGTGGGCTGGCGCCGGGTATACCGCCGACATCTGGAGCGAGCCTACGCCGACGGTTCGAGCTGTCGCAACGTGCTGATCGTCGGCTGCGGAGCGCAGGCGTTGGCGCTCGGCGCCCACCTGGACCGCAATCGGCAACTCGGTTACCAGGTGCGTGGTCTGGTGGCTTGCGGAAGCGAGGAAAAAGGACAATGCACCGAAGCGCTGGGCACGCTCAGCGATCTCCCGGCACTAGCGCGCCGCCACTTCATCGATGAAGTATTCGTCTCGGCCGCCGACCCCCAGGTGGTCAAGCAGGTGGTGCTGGAGGCACGCGAGCTGGGACTGAATGTGCGCGTTCTCCCCGATTTGTACGATGGTTTGGGCTGGGGAGCGCCCGTCGACTATCTCGGGCAGTTTCCGGTCCTCACTCTCTACCAACGGCGCCCCCCGGCGGCCAGCCCGGTTCTGAAGCGCGCCACGGACGTGGCCGTTTCCGCGGCGGCGCTGGCCGCGCTCTCTCCTCTCTGCCTGCTGGCCGCCGTCGCCGTCAAGCTGAGCTCACGCGGAAGCGTCATCTACGCCTCGGAGCGCGTCGGCCGTAGAGGGCGAACCTTCAGGTGTTACAAGTTCCGCACCATGGTGGCCAACGCGGAGGCGCTGCAAGAGTCACTCCAGCACTTGAACCAGCGCGACCGTGTCTTGTTCAAGATTGCCAACGATCCCCGGCTGACGCGGGTGGGCCGCTTCCTGCGCAAGTACAGCCTGGATGAGCTGCCGCAGTTGTGGAACGTGCTCAAGGGCGAGATGAGCCTGGTGGGGCCGCGTCCGCCGCTGGCCAGCGAGGTCAGGCGTTATGAGCTGGAGCACTTGCGCCGGCTCGACGTCTTGCCGGGCCTCACCGGGTTGTGGCAGGTGCAAGCCCGCACCAATCCCTCATTCGCCCGCTACTTTTCCCTCGATGTCGATTATGTGGAGCATTGGAGCGCGTGGTTGGACATCAAAATCCTGTTCCAGACCATGGGGGTGGTGCTGAAGGGAACGGGGCAGTGAACGCCGATAAATCCAGTTCAGCCTGCTTGAGCCGCAACACTGTTTACATGACCCTGGCGCAAGCGGCGCGCTTGTCGGCGCAAGCCGTCTACTTCTTACTGATCGCCAGGGCTCTGGGGCCGCGGCAATACGGGGCCTTCACGGCCGTAGTCGCCGCTGTGGCCATTGCGTATCCTTTCGTCGGCAATGGCACCGGCAACCTGATGGTGCAGCAAGTGGCCCGCGACCGCCGGCTGCTGCCTGAGTGTCTGGGAAATGCCTTGTTCATGACGCTGGTGACGGGCGCGCTGCTCAGCCTCTGGTAGTGCCGGCGTGTCTGACGGCTGCTGCCACGCGCCATTCCCATGTCCGTGATTCTGCTGATCGCGGCGTCGGACCTGGTTGTGTATCGCCTGGTGGATGTGGCCTGCCTGGCGTTCCAATCGGTGGAAAGGCTCGCCTGGACGGCGAACCTGAACGTCTTTGCCAGCCTGATGCGGCTGGCCGGAATTGCGGCGGTGTTGCTTGCGCACCGGCCGACGGTGGTCGCGTGGTCGGTTGCCTATCTGGCGACTTCGGCGGTGTGCGCGCTGGTCGCAGTCTATTGCGTGTTTTCCAGACTGGCTCGGCCAACGTTCAGCGGCCTGGGCCGCCTCCGCGCCGGGTTGCGAGAGGGCTTCTACTTCTCCACCAGCCTCTCGGCCCAGACCATCTACAACGATGTCGACAAGACCATGCTGGCGCGCCTGGCCACGCTGGACGCTGCCGGCATCTATGCCGCCGCCTATCGGCTGATCGATATGGCTTTCATGCCGGTTCGCGCCCTGCTGGCGGCGGCGTATCCCAGCTTCTTCCGGCGCGGGAATCAGGGCATCGGCGGCAGCCTTTCGTTTGCCCGGGAGCTGCTTCCTAAGCCGCTGGTGTACTCCGCCGCGGTGGCAGCGGGCCTGGCGCTCGGAGCGCCGCTCGTGCCACTCATTCTCGGAGCCGATTACGCGCGCACCACCGAGGCGCTGCGCTGGCTCTCGCTTTTGCCGCTGCTGAAGACCTGCCACTATTTTGCTGCCGACGCGCTGACCGGCGCCGGCCATCAGGGCCTTCGCACCCTGTTGCAAGTTGCGCGTCGCCGTCTTCAACGTGTTGATGAACCTATGGCTCATCCCGGCTTACTCCTGGCGGGGCGCCGCCTGGAGCAGCCTGGCCTCCGACGGACTGCTCGCGGCGGCGCTGTGGAGCTGTGCGCTCGTTCTGCGGGCCCGTTCGGCGCCCAGCGGCAGCACCGCCCCGGGACTCGCGCCGGCGAACTGAATGCTCAACGCTCTCGAAGGCTGCTTTGCAATCCTGATGCTGCTCTACCTCAGCAGCGGCCTTACCGGCTTTCTGGCCGGCGACTCGGCCGTTAACCTGTGGCGCGTCGAGGACAATCCTCTCTTGCTCGCGATCCAGACCGTGATGTATGCCATCACCTTCGGCTTCGTGGTGCTCCACTGGCGCAAGCTCACGAACGCGCTTCGGAATAGCGGCTGGATCATCGCCCTGGCGTTGTTCGCGGTCGTTTCGACGCTGTGGTCAAGCGATCCGGCGTTCACCTTGCGGCGCAGTCTGGTGGTAGTCGCGACAACGGTCTTCGGCATCTACTTCGGCTCGCGTTTCGAGCTTCCTCGGCAACTTCGGCTGCTCGGCATGGACCTTTATCCTGCTCGCGGTGCTCAGCGCGGCGTGCGCCCTGTTCATGCCGCAGTACGGCATTGACAACCAACTCCACCGCGGCGACTGGCAAGGGATCCTCGGCCAGAAAAACCTGCTGGGCAAAGCCATGGCGGTGGCGATCATCGTGTTGTGGTCGGCGAAAGGCGTGCTTCCGCGCGGGGTCCGGATCGCCGCCATGCCGCTGTGCGCAGCCCTGATGTTGATGTCCGGATCCAGGGCCGCTGTGCTCGTCTGCGGCGCTCTGCTGCTGATGACTTTCGGCTATCGCGCCCTGCGCGCTCAGCCGCCCACCCTGGTGCCGCTGGCCATCATGTTCCTGGGAGGCGCTGTGGCGCTGGCTTTACTGGCTGCCGGCAACAGCTCTCTCCTGCTGGCTTATCTCGGCCGCACGGCCACGCTCACCCGCAGAACCGAGATATGGAGCGCGGTGTGGGGCGCCATCTCCAGCCGCATGCTGCTGGGCTATGGGTTCAGCGGTTTTTGGGCGGGATTGCAGGGCGAGTCGGCGCAAGTGGCCGCCCGGCTCGGCTTTGTCGCGCGGCACGCCCACAACGGATTCCTCGACCTGTGGCTCGAACTCGGCATCGCGGGACTTCTTTTATTCACCGCAGGATATCTCCAGGCGTTATGCCGCGGAGTCAGGTTGGTTCGGCTGAGCCATGATCGGCTCGCAAGCTGGCCACTGCTGTACCTCGTCTTCATGCTGCTTTACGACCTCGCCGAAGGCCCCATCCTGCGGCAGAACAACCTCTATTGGGCCTTGTACGTGGCCGTAGCGGTGGCGGCGGGGCAGGCCGCGCGCATCGGCCACGACTCCCGCACCTCTCCACTGTATGTCCCTGTTCCGCATCCTTGCCTTGAACAACAACCTGGTTATCTATCGTGACGAACTGCTGGGCGCCTCGGAAACTTTCATCCTGAGGCAGGGGGAAGCGTTGCATGATTTCCGCCCGGTATATGTGGGACTGCGCTCGGTCGATGGGCTGCGCGTGCCCGACGAGCGGCGCGAGTTGCTGATTGGGCCGGGCAAGCTGAACCGGGCGCGGCGAGCTTTCTGCACCCTATTCGGACCCAGCCAGCGGCAGGCGGCGCGCGTGCGTGCCCGCTGCCCGGCGCTCATCCATGCTCACTTCGGTCCGGACGCAACCCACGCGCTGCCGCTGGCGCGCGCCCTCGGCGTGCCCCTGGTGCTCACCCATCATGGCTACGACGTCACCACCGACGATCAGGCGCTGGCGCGTTGCCCCGCGCTGCGTCTCTATCTCAAGCGTCGCGCGCGGCTCTATCAGGCGGCGGCGCTGGTGCTTTGCGTGTCCCGCTTCGTGCGCGACAAAGCGATCAGCAGAGGCGCTCCGCCGCATAAAACGCTGGTTCATTACATTGGCATCGACCTCGCCAGCTTCACTCCCGATCCCTCGGTCGCGCGTTCGGACACGGTATTGTTCGTCGGCAGGCTGATCGAGAACAAAGGATGTGAGCAATTGCTGCGCGCTATGCAGCTCGTGCAACTGGCACAGCCCAAGTCTCGGCTGGTGATCATCGGAGATGGGCCGCAGCGCGCCAGGCTCGAGCAACTCGCGCGTGAACTTGCTCTGCGCCAAGTGAACTTTCTCTCCACTCAGCCCTCCGGTCTGGTGCGGCACTGGATGAACCAGGCTCGCGTTCTTAGCGTACCCAGCGTGACCGTCGATTCCGGCGCTTCCGAGGGATTTGGCATGGTGTTCGTCGAAGCCCAGGCCATGGGCTTGCCCGTCGCCAGCTTCGCGACTGGCGGCATTCCGGAAGCCGTGGTCCACGGCGAGACCGGACTGCTGGCGCGCGAACGCGATGTTGCCGGGCTGGCCCACAACATCACCGCACTGTTGAGCGAGGAGCCGATGTGGGCCCAATTCAGCGAGGCGGGGCGCAAGCGGGCGCGCGACTTGTTCGACATCCGCCGCCAGACAGCCGCGCTCGAGGGGCTGTACCGCACCGTACTGCGCCGCGAGGCGATGGCCGCATCGGTGGCGTGCGCGCTTCAAGCACAATGAATCCGCAGGTCAGCGCCGTCATTCCCACCCGGCACCGGCCGGGATCGCTCCTGCGGGCGGTGGAGAGCGCGCTGGCACAAACCCACTCCCCTGCCGAAGTCGTGGTGGTGATCGACGGTCCCGATCCGGCGACTGAATCCATGCTCAGCACGATGACCGACGAGCGACTGCGCGTGCTGGCGTTGCCGGCCGCGGTGGGAGGTTCCGAGGCGCGCAATGTAGGCGTTCGCGCCGCCAGCGGCGAATGGATCGCCTTCCTCGACGACGACGATGAGTGGATGCCCAACAAGCTCGAGCGGCAGTTAGCGATGTTGCCCCAGGCCAGCGCCGAGCCCATTTTGTCGTGCCGCTTCCTCGCCCGTACCGACGCCGGCGATCGCATCTGGCCGGAACGCTTGCCGCAGCCTTCAGAACCACTCTGCGAATACCTGCTGACGCGGCCCGGTCTCCAGCGCAGCGAAGGCTTCGTGGCCACACCCACGATCCTGGCGCGCCGTTCCCTGCTTTGCCGGGTGCCGTTTCGCCGCGGGCTGAAGAAGCACCAGGATTGGGACTGGGTGCTGCGCGCCACGCGCGAGGGCGGGCGCGTGCACATCTCTCCGGAGGTGCTGGCACGGTGCGAGATGCGCGCGCGCGGGAGTGTCAGCCGCCGTCCCGACTGGCGCGTTTCGCTGGGATGGATCCATGAGAGCGACCAACTGGTCACACGCCGCGCTTATGCCGGTTTCATCGCCACCCATGTAGCCTGGCAGGCAGCCGCGCAGGGCGAGTGGAGTGCTTTTCTTCCCTTGCTCCGCGACGCCATGCCGCAATGGGTCTCCGCGCCCGGCGGACGTGTTCCGCTATCTCGGATTCTGGTTCGCACCCACCGCGGCGCGCCGCTGGCTGCATCATTTGCCGTCTTAGCTCTGCAACATGCAACCGCTGTTCACCATTGGCATGCCCGTCTGCAACGCCATGCCGCACCTGCCGGAAGCGGTGGAAAGTGCGCTGCGGCAGACGTATCCCCATTTCGAGTTGCTGATCGTCAATGACGGCTCGCGCGACCGGTCGCTGGAATATCTGCGCAGCTTGCAGGATTCGCGGGTCCGCATTCTCTCCCAGGAAAATCGCGGGCTCACCACGACGCTGAATCGCCTGCTGGAAGAGGCGCGCGCGCCCTGGCTGGCTCGGCTCGACGCCGACGACGTCGCCTGCCCGGAGCGCCTGGCCGTGGCCGCGGCAGCGATCGAACGGCAGCCTGCTGCCGGCATGTTCTACTCGCGGGCTTCGCACTGCGGCCACCACCCCTCGATCGCCGCCGCGCGCTCGACGGAAGGCTCGCCCGCCGAACTGCGGGAGCTAACCTGCGCCGGCTATCTGCTCTCGATCGTTCATTCCAGCGTGGTATTGAACGTGGCCAAGACGCGGGCGCTGGGCGGATATCGTTTCGATCTCCACATCGAAGACCTCGACCTGTGGTGGCGGATGGCGTTGCGGCACGGCATCGTCTTTATTCCGCAAGTGACCGTGCACTACCGCCTGAGCCACGGCGGCGTCTGCCTCAGCCACCTGCAAAGTCTCTCCGCCAACACCCTGTTCGCGCAATATCTTCTGCTCTCGCGCTTGTGGGGCTTGCAAGCACAGCCCTACGAGGCCGTGATCAGCGTGCTCAACGGTCTGGTGGACCGCAGGCGGCTCGCGTACCGGGAGCAGATGTGGCGGGCCGCGGCTCACCTGGGCGCGCAGCGATATCGCCGGGCGGCATGGCCTCTGGCGAGAGCAGCGGCGTGTTCGCCCATCCATTTTCTACGCCGCGCCGCGTATCCATTTCGCCGGGGCGGAGCGGTTCACCTTGGGGAAGATCCGCAGCGCTTCCGCCGCTTCGAGCAGCGATTGTGGAGAACGTTGGCGGTCTCGGAAGCAGCTTTTGAACCGGCGTGATTTCCTTTGCGTGGTAGGGGCTGGCGCCGGCGAGCGGACGGGTTGCCGTCGCGGCCGCTGCCATTTGATGCCGACCTCGAGCCGACGCCGGCCTGGCATGCGATGGCACGCGCCTTCGATGAGGCTCCGCGCCGCATCTCCTGATGTCTGACTCCGACGCCAAGAGCTTCTGCTTCCCTCGCGCGCGTATTGGACACGCGCAGGTGGACTGCTGCTCCTTAACGGAGGCGGTGGAAGCCATCGCGTACCGTGCTGCAGCCGGCGGACCATCAACCTGCGTGGTCACGCCCAACGCCCAGCACATCGTGCTCTTGGAGTCCGATGGCGGCCTGCGCGAGGCCTATGCCAAAGCGGACCTGGTGGTCGCGGACGGCGCTTCGCTGGTGCTGGCATCGCGCCTTCTGGGAGAAAAGCTGCGGCCGCGGGTTGCGGGCGTTGATCTCTTCGAGCAGCTCTGTGGCCAGGCGGCGGAGCTGCGACTTCGCGTGTTTCTGCTCGGCGGCCGTCCGGGTTCAGCAGAGCTTGCGGCTGCAAGGCTGCAGCGACAGTTTCCGAACTTGATTGTCGCCGGGACTTGCTGTCCTCCGATGGGATTTGAAAACGATGGGCACGAGTTGCACGCGGTGGACGAAGTCATCCGCGCCGCCCAACCTGACTTGGTCTTCGTCGCTCTGGGCGCACCCAAGCAAGAGCGCTGGATGGAATCTCACGGACGCCGTTCCGGTGCAGCGGTGCTAATTGGCGTGGGAGGCAGCTTTGAGATTGCAGGCGGCGTCCTGCGGCGCGCGCCGCGCTTGCTGCAGCGCCTCGGCTGCGAGTGGCTATACCGGCTGCTGCTCGAACCTCGCCGGCTGTGGAAGCGCTATCTCATCGGCAACGGCAAATTTCTCTGGATCGTCCTGCGGCAGGCTGTTGGCTGGCACGGCAGGCAGCCGGATCCACCGCGGCACATTCCCATCGACGCCCGCCCAGCCCTCGCCCCCGCGGTGGTTAAGGAGTAAATCCTATGGAAACCCGATTCTTGCCCCAGCCCGCACGGGAGAACCTGGCGAACGGAAACGGGCCCGGCTATCGGCGCCTCGCCGATCAGCCGGACCTTTCCCTGCGCGACTTGTGGCGCCTTCTCCGGCGTCGCAAGCACATGGTCATGGCCGCGACTGCCGCCTGCTTGCTGCTGGCCCTGGCAGTCTCGCTGCTGATGACGCCCAAGTACGAGTCCGTATCCCTCATCGAGGTCAACAAGCAACATTCGGACACTCTGGGGCTGGACTCGTTGCCAAGCAGCGCCGGCGATAGCCTGGACTATACCCTCACGCTGGAGACGCAGGTGAAGGCATTGCGCAGCGACTCGCTCGCCTTCCAGGTCGCCGAGCAACTGGGGCTGGAGAAGCGCAAAGAATTCTCCCTCGCGGACGAGTGGCTGGATTCCGACCGCGCCCGCGCCGAGCAGAAGCTGCCGCTGGAGGCCGTCACCGCTTCGGCGGCAGAAAATCTCGCGAGCCTTCGAGCGGGCCCTAAAGGTAAAGGCGCTTCCCGGCACGCGCATGATCGAAGTGCGCTTCCTCAACCGCGACCCGCAGGTTGCAGCCAACGTGGTCAATACGCTGGTAGCAGATTACCTGGAGCAGTATTTCCGCACCCGCTATCAGGCTACCGCGCAGGCCTCCGAGTGGCTGTCGAAACAACTGGCGGAGCTGCGATCGCAAGTCGAGGCGGCGCAGGAGAAGGTCGTCGCATATCAAAAACAGGCGGGCATTCTGGGCACCGACGAAGCGCACAACGTGGTGACAGCCAAGCTGGAGGAGCTGAACCGGCAGCTCACCGCCGCCGAAGCTAACCGCATGCTGAAGCAGGCGGGTTATCAGATCGCAAAGACGGGCAACGCCGAGCTGATCTCGAGCGTCGGCAGCAGCAACCTGCTGGGCAGCCTGGCCGGCATGAACAGTAATCCACTGGCGCTCATCCAGAATCTGCGCGCGCAACAGGCCGAACTCAAGGTGCAATATGCGCAGGCAGCAGCGAAGTACGGTTCCGCCTATCCGAAGCTCATCCAGATGCGCAACCAGGCGCAGGAACTGGAAAGCGCGATCCAGGCCGAGATCGGGAAAGTGGCGGCCCGGGCCGAGAACGACTTCCTGGCGGCAAGGAACACGGAAAACATGCTGCGCGCCTCCTTTGAGCGGCAAAAAGAGGAAGCCAACAAGCTGAATGACAGCGCCGTGCGCTACACCATCATGAAGCGCGAGGCGGAGTCCAGCCGCGAACTCTACAACGGCCTGCTGAACAAGCTGAAAGAAGCCGGCGTGCTGGCGGGATTGCGTTCCACCAACGTGGTGGTGGTCGATCCTGCCCGCAGCAGCGCCACGCCGGCGCGCCCGAACTATCCCCTGAACCTGGGGCTCGGACTGGGCGTCGGACTTCTCGGCGGCATCGGCCTGGCGTTTGCGCGCGAGGGCTTGGACAGCACCCTGCGCACGCCGGAGCAGGTGGAAGCGGTCGCCGGGTTGCCGGCAGTGGGCATCATCCCCGAGCTGGCGGCGCGGAGGCGCGCGGCGAGTACGCTGGGTCTGGAGTGCAACATCCTCGACTCGCCCGCCTCGCGCATGGCGGAGTCCTACCGCGCTTTGAGGACCGCGCTGCTGTTTTCCAACGGCGACGTTCCCCCCAAGGTGATCCTGGTGACCAGCGCCTTGCCGAAGGAAGGCAAGACCAGCGTCAGCCTGAACTCCGCGATTGCGCTCGCCCACCAGGGCGCAAGAGTGCTGCTGATCGATGCCGACCTGCGGCGGCCGGAGCTGCATTCGTGTCTGGGCGTTCCCTCCGAGCCCGGACTGGGTGAGTTGCTGTCCTACGAAGCCACCTTGCCGTTCGACGCCGCCGCCAGTCCGAAGGTGCCGGACCTTTTCTTTTTGCCCGCGGGCCGTCCGCGGCCGAATCCTGCGGAAATTCTCGGTTCGACGCGCATGCGCCGGCTGCTCAACGGCTGCCGCGAGCGCTTTGATTTCGTGGTGGTGGACACGCCTCCGGTACTGGCGGTCACGGATGCGGTGGTTCTGTCCAAGAGTGCGGATGCCGTGCTGCTGGTGGTGCGCTCGGCGCAGACCAGCGAACAATCCCTGCTGCGAGCGCGCGATCTGCTCCTGCGGGTGAATGCTCGCATCGCCGGAGTGCTGGTGAACCGCGCCAACCTCCATTCCTCGGATTACTACGATTCCTACGGCTGTCTTGAGGGCAGAGTTGGAGAACCATACTATGGCCCGCATTGAAAAATACCCGCTTCTTCTTGTTCTCGCGTTTGTGCTCGCTGGCTCGTGCGCTGGGCAGCAGACCGCACCTGGTGGCCAGATCCTCCCTGATGCCTGCGCCGCGCGTGGCCGACGCTGCGCGTGTCCGCATCGGTCCCGGAGACCTGCTCCACCTCGCGGTCTTCGATGTCCCGGAGCTAACCCAAGAGCTGCGCGTGAGCGACACCGGCGATGCCACGCTGACGCTGGTCGGCTCACTTCACCTCGAGGGCTTGACGGCCGCGGAGGCGCAAACCCTTATCGAGGACCGCCTGCGCCAGGCGAACCTTCATCCTCGACCCGCATGTTTCGCTCATCATCCGCGAGTACGGGACGCAAGGTGTGTCGGTGCTGGGCGAAGTGCGGAAGCCGGGCGTGTACCGGGTGCTGGGCACGCGCAATCTGCTCGACATCATCTCCGAGGCGGGCGGGACCACGCCCTTCGCGGCGCAGCAGGCCACCGTCAAGCGGCGCGCGAGTGAAGAAAAACTCACCGCCAGTCTGTCCAACGATCCCGCCGAGTTGCTGGCGCAGGAAGTGGAATTGCAGCCCGGCGACACCGTAATCGTCCCCAAGGCCGGCATCGTGTACGTGCTCGGTGATGTCGGCCGTCCCGGCGGCTACCTCATGCAGAACAGCGGCAGGATCTCGCTGCTCGAAGCCGTCGCCTTGGCTGAAGGGCCCACTCGCACCGCCGCCAAGAAGCGCACCCGGCTCATCCGCAAGAACGCCTCCGGAATCACAGGAGACTGTTCTGGATCTCAAGCAAGTCCTCGAAGGCCGGGCGCCGGACCCGGAACTCCATCCTGAGGACATCGTCTACATCCCAACCAGCACTCCCAAGTCGCTGCTCATGCATACGCCTGCGGTGATGCAGTCGGCCGCCTCGGCAGCCATCTATCAGGCTGTGCCTTAGCCTGAGCCCCCAAGCTACGCGGAACCAGTGGCCCTCCCCCGGGGGCCTTTTTTATTACCCCCAATTTCACCCACCCTTGGCAAAACCGACCAAGGGTGGGGCACCCTCATACGCTTCTCTACTGTCTCACCAGCAGCGCCAGCCTTGGAAAGGTGAAGTGGCCGGCGGCGTCGTCGATTACGTTCACCTGGCAGGTATAGAAGCCGGGCTTGAGCGAGGTGAGCGGCACGTCGAGCTGAAACACCGCGGCCTTGCGATCGGGAACATTCAATTGCTGGGCTTCGACCAGCGGCGTCTCATAGGTCTTCACCTTGCCGGAAAAGAAGGCTACGTTGGTCAGCAGGCGGATCTCCGACTGCTTCTCTTTCCCCTGCCGCGCGGGATCGTACACTTCGTAATACAGATAGAGGTGCTGTCCGGAGGAGAAAACGTGCGTCACGTTGGGAATGAGTTCTGAGCCGTCGCGAACCAGCGGGTTGTCGCTGCGCCGCTTGGCCGCGGGCTGGAGCTGGCTGGCGAGCACCACCGAGCTCATCTTCAGGGGCACGGTTTTGAGTTCGGGAATGATGAGATCGGTTTCGAACGAGCCCAGGCGCCCGCTCTGGTTCTCGCGCACCACAAATTTCAGATGATACTTGCCGGCGGGCAGCACGAAGCCGCTGTTGTACTGCACGTTCTTGCGGCGAACTTCCTCGGCGCCGCGCACGTTGAACTTGACGGTGTCGCGCAGGGAGCTGATGGGACGCTTGTTGTCATCGAGCACCGCACCGATAACGTCCAGCGTGGCTTTGTCCTGGTCGCCGCCGCGAGTGAATGGAATCTCCGAACCCGGAACCACCAGCGAGATGGGGACAAAGAATTTGTTATCCGCCAGGCGGAAGTAGGCGGTCGCGAGATAGACCGGCAGGTCGGTGGTCGGCAGGTCAGAGGTCAACTCCTCATCCAACTGGCGCTCGCGGTCTTCCCGGGAAGAGTGCCGGTAATCGGCTGGGGCGTAATAGCCGCGGCGATACTCGAGCTTGAGTTCAGGACGGCGCACCTGCACCACGATGCGGCGGAACTTGCCGTCGCGCGCTTGATTCGTGCTGTGGTAGCCAAGCATGTAGTAGGTGGCGGTGTCGTCCTGCACGCGTTTGAAGACCTGGTTAAAGTCGTTGCTGTCGAGGAAGGCGCGGCCGCCGGTATCGCCGGCCAGCGTGACCAGGGTCTCCTGGGTGGTGAAGTTGGAATTCAATGCGTTCTGCGTGGCGCGGCCGGAATAGGGCGAAGTGCCGCGCAGGCTGGCGGACTGGGCCTCGCCCCCGGGAACCAGCGCCTGCAGGCCGCGGATGTCCATGGTGTAGATAGCGAGGTTCGCGCGCACAGCCGCGTTGATGGCGGTGCGCAGCTCGGACTGGTTCTCGATGCCGGTGCGGTCCATGCCGCTGGAAAAATAAATCAGCGATTTCTTCTGCTCGATGCGGGAGACGGCCGCGGCCACGGAGCGCAGCGCTTCCAGGCGGCGATCGGTGTTGAAGATGTTGTACTCGGTGTCGTCAGCCGTGAAAGCCCCGCCGGTGTCCGGCGTGCCCTCGGTGGTACCGGTAGAGCCTTCTTCAAAACCTGCGCCTGATGAGGGATTCAGATGTTTCAACGCCTTGGTGAGCAGGGCGCGGTCGCTGGTGAAGTCCTGTTGCACCATCAGCGAACTTCCGAGCGCGACCACCGAGACCAGGTCGGCCGGCAACATCTGCTGGTCGACATACTTCTGGGCGGCGGCGGTGGAGCGGTCGATTTCGTCAGCCTGCATGGCGCTCAAGTCGAAGAACAGAATGAGCAGACGGCGATCCTTGAGCGCGGGTGGCGACGGGCACGGCTTCCGCTGGTTTGGTTTCCGCCCGCGGCTTGAGGGGCCAAGCACGGTGGTCTGCTCGGGGCCGGCCGCGGTTGCAACGGCGGCGTCGGTGTTCTCGATGTCGAATGACGAGACCTTCTGCGGCTTGCCGTCTTCCAGCACCGTGAAATCCTCAGGGGTGAGATCGCGGACGAGGCTTCCCTTCTTGTCGCGCGCAACCACGTTGACCAGCACAACCTCGCTGCGAGCCTTGAAGGTGTATGGGGTCTCGGAAGATTGCTGGGCCGGCAGGGTGCCGGCTAGCAGGAACAAACAAAGCACTGCGGCCAGAGTGCCTTGACGGTTGATATGCCACACTCGTGAAAGGGCACGGCTTCCAGCCGTGCCGTTCGAGTCATACATGAACCGGCCTTCAGGCCCTGAGCGACATTCCCTCAGCGGCTGAAGCCGGAATTCTACCTGCCCTGTACGGCGCGGCTGAAGCCGCGCCCCTTCAAACCACAGCGCCCTTCAGCCATCGAATTGGAGCAAGTCTTCGCATATTCAGAACCTGAAACGCGCCTGCATCAGGAAGCGGCGCATGGCGCCGACGCTGATCACCTGGCCGAAGCTGGGCGAGTTCACATTGGTGTCGACGGCGGTGAATTGCGGCGTGTTGAAGATGTTGGTGGCCTGAGCGCGAAACTCCAGCATGCGCACATCGCCCAGCGGGATCACCTTGGTGAAAGCCATGTCGAAGACTACGCTGCCCGGGCCTTCGATGCTGTTGCGCCCGGCATTGCCGAATGTCCCCGGCGGTGGAGCGACGAACGCCGCGGTATTGAACCACTCCGACACGGAAGGGTTGGACAGGGCGATGGGCTGGCCGGTCAGGTTGGGGCGGAGCGTGCCGTTGGTGCCGCTGTTGACTTCGCCGAAGCCACCAATCACCTGCGGACTGAACGGCAGACCGGACGCAATGGTCCAATCGCCGCTCCACTGCCAGTCCCCGAAAACGCCGCGCAGCACGCTCTTGCTGGAGAGCCAGCGCTTGTCGTGGCCAAAAGGCAGCTCGACGAGATAATCGGCAACGAAGCGATGGCGCTGGTCGAAGACCGAGAGTCCACGTTCGGCAGCGAGGTTGCTGGCGTCCTGGGCCACGACGGTTGTGCCGCCGCCGATAGTCGAGGCGTTGTCGAGGGACTTGGAATATGTGTAGCTGCCGCCGATAGCGAAACCGTGACGCATCCGCTTGCGCAGGCGAACGGTTCCGGCGTGCGCGACGGAATCAGCCTGTGAGGTCTCAAAGTAAAACGGAGACACCGAAGGATTCAACGGTCCGCCGGCGAGGCGGTTGGGCGCTTCCAGAACGTCCAGTCGCGTGCCCTTGGTGCCGGTGTAATCGACATTGAGCAGAAGGTCCCCCTTCAGCTCGCGCTGGATGTTGAGGTTCCAGATCTGGACGTATCCCATGCGGTAGTTGGGGTCCACGCCGTAGTTGTTGGTGATGGTGGTGGGCGGCGCCGGAGAAAATCCGAGTTTAAGCTGTGAGGGCGGGATGCAATTCGCGGAAGATCCGGTGGGCAGACACTCTGTGTTCGTCTGGGTGAAAGAGAATGGAGGCTGAAACGCGAGCTGCTGGATGATGGCTGGCGTAGGCGCCGGTGTTGTAGTTAATCCCATATCCCGGTGCGCACGACGGTTCTTGGCAAATGGCTTCCAGGCGATGCCGATCCGCGGCGCAAAATTGTTGCGGTCGGGACGGACCAGCGTCGCAGGCACACCGGAGGCTGCCCGGCAACACGCGGGTGACAGTCAGCGATTGGCTGCCAAAGTTCGAGACCAGAAGGTTCGCAATCTGGTTGTTGATCTCGCTGTAGGGCGAGACGTACTCGTAACGCAGCCCAAGATTCAGGGTCAAGTTGCCGCGCACGCGCCATTCATCCTGCGCGAACAGGTCCCAGGAGTTGGCGCGGAAATGATAGCTGCTGGCGCCGAACTGCGCGGTGCTCAACTGCGGCAGACCGAGCAGAAAATCGGCAAAGTCATTACCGGTATTGAAGCCGGTAAAGGTAAAGCTGCCGTTGGGATTGCTGGCGGTCTGGGTATTGCGCTCGAGCCGGCGGAAATCGCCTCCCCAGCGCCAGGTGTGCTTGCCGTGGCTCCAGATCATGGAGTCGGAGATGGTGAAGGTCTGGTCGCGGCGCAGCAGCGGAGTGACGTCGTTCAGGCTGGAGAAGCCGCTGAAGAACAGACCGGGGATGCCCCAATCGAACGGATTGGTCGAGACGCCGGTCACTCCCGCCAGCGACGCCACGTCGGTATTGAACGCGTACAGGTTCTGGGTACGGATGCGGTTGCGGTTGAAGTCGAGGCGCAGATTGTTGGTGAGCTTGCCGAAGGAGCGCACGTAGCCCACGGGAATATCGAAGCTGCGCACCGAGGTCGTGCCGCCCACCGAGGGGAAGGAGTTCGTCAGCACGCTTCCCGTGGAGTGGTAGTGGAAGCCGATGTTCAGGTTGTTGCGTCCGCCGCCGCCGGGCCCGCGCTGCCGCTGCAGCGTGGATTTGCCGAAGGAACGGATCACGCGAACGTTCAGGTCGTCGGAATTGCTGGTGGCGGCGGTGACAAAGTGAAAGTTCTTCACCGTACCCGGCAGATTGGGCTCCGGGATGTACTGCAGCAATGCCTGCGAGATGGGATTGATGTTGTTGACCACCAACCCATTGGGGAAAATCCCCGCGCGCTCGTTCGTGGTCCCAGCGAATTGGCCGTTGGTGGGCACGGTGGAGAAGGCATCGAACGGAGTTTCGGAGCGCGAGCCGTTGTAGTTCACGAAGAAAAACGTCTTCTGGCCGCCGTTGTAGATCCTGGGGATGTTGAGCGGCCCGCCCAGGGAGCCTCCGAAGCGATTCTGCTGGTACGAGGGCTTGATCTGCGGAGCTCCGGTCAGGGAATAGGGCGCGGCGTCCAGCGCGGAATCATCCGCGGAGTAATAAATGGTGCCGTGCGGACGGTTGAAGTTGAAGCGGCCGCGCCCCCCGCCGAGCATGAACGGACCCCCGCCTCCGCCACCGCCGCCACCAAATCCGCCTCCGCCGCCTGGACCGCGACCACCGCCCGCTCCGCCCGGACCCGCGCCTTGGCCACCTGGTCCTCCGCCGCCGCCCTGGGTTCCCTGCCCTCCTGGAGGTCCCTGGCCACCGCCGTAGAGACTTGACCCCAGCGTGTCGTATCCGCCGCCCTGGCGGTCGCGCATCTCCTGCACGCGCTGGCGAAGCTGATCGCTGCTCAGGCCCGACCAGTTGGCATTGGCGGTGTTGCCGGTGATGGAAACCGATTCCGTCGCCGATTCCGCCGACATGCCCGGCACTTGCAAGCCGGAGGGCGCAGCTTCACCATTATTAAAACCTCCGTTACCGGAGCCAGCGCCAAATTCCGACTGCAGCGCCGGCAGGCTTTGGAAACCGCGGTTAGCGCCGCCTGCCTGGCGCCGGGCCTGTGCCGCCGCTTGCTGCTGTTGCTGCTGCACGCGCGAAAGCAGCGTGAGATCGAGGTCCACGCGCGCCGAGTGGTTTTCCGCGTTGATCACCACTTCATGCGTGGCGGCGGCGAACGCGGCCATCTCCGCGCGCACCACGTAGCGGCCGTTGGCACTGAGGTGCAAGGCATAGCTGCCGTCCTCGGCAGTCGAGGTAACCGCCTTCTGCCCGGTAAGACTATTGGCCGCGGACACTGTGACCCCGGGCAACGGCATGCTTCCTGATTTGATCACGCCGGTGATGTCGCCGCCGGCCGCGGGCGGAGTCTGCGCCGCGGCAAGTCCGCTGATTACCACCAGCGCCAGCACCAGCGAGCCAAGGCCGGCGCGCGGAGAGACACTCCGGCGGGTGGCCGGACGCACGCAGCGCATGAACGATTCGGACCCACCGCCGACATTACTGCTGGGCATCATGCATGCGTCAGTGCTTGTCGGGCGGGGATTGCGGCGGCGGCTGCATGGCGTGAAGCTCGCCCCAATTCAGCACCGCCGGTACAAAGGCGCCGTTCTTCAGTTCGCCGCGGCCGAATACGTGGTCGCCGGGTTTGAAGTCGGCGAGGGTGATGCTTTCACCCTGCTTGCGAAACGAAGTGTTCTCGTCCACCTGGATGGTCTGGGTTTCGCCGTCGGGACGCAGAATCGCCAGGTGGGTTCCATCGATGGTCTTGATTTCGCCGGCGATGAAGTTCTTGCCCAGTTCCCCGCGAACCTGCGGGCTATTGGCGCCACGCGTAGCGATGAAGCGGGCGTTCCAGGCATCCTCGCCTGCGGGCTCGCCACCCACCATCACCATGTCGCCCACTTTGAAGTCTTCCAGCGTGGCAGGCTGTGCGTCTTTCCGGTAATGCGTGTCCGAAGAGAGATTGACGGTCACAGTTTTGCCGTCCGCGGTCTTCAACGTGAGCTGACTCTTGTCCAGTGAGGTGATGGTCCCCAACACCCCTTGAAACTGGCGGCCGGCGCGGCCGGGGCCGCGAGCGCCTCCGGGCCGCGGGGCGGGAGGATTATCCTGCGCCACGGCGAATACGGACAGAGCGGACAAGAGAAGCAGAATGGCCAACCGCTTCATAGGATGGACCTCCGGCACGGGTAACGCTAGTTTAAGAAGTGCTTGTCTATTAAAACACGGCCTTCCCGGCGGATTCGGTAAAGACTTCGTCAAAAAGGGTCAAGAATCTGTAATGGAACGGGTACACCTTCGAGCCAAGGCTAGCGTAGCGATCCGACGGCATAGGTCAGCGACGCCTCTCTGGCGGCACAGTCGTACTTGGCGCTGGCCTGGTCGATGGCGGCCTGAGTCTGGTTGAGCTGCGCCTGCTGCAGTTCGACGATCGAACTCAAACCCAGCTTGTAGCGGGCGTCGGCCAAATCAAGCGCCTGGGTGGCCTGGGCGAGGATTTGGCTGGTGAGATCGAGCCGTTGGTAAGCCGTAATAACATCCAGCCAGGCAACGCGGACTTCGCGCGCCACTATGTTTTCCAGATCGAGCAACCGCTGATCTTCGGCTTGATTTCGCAAGTTGGCTTCGGAGTAGCGCGCCGTGAACAGCTTGCCGTTGAACACCGGGATGCTGACGTTGAAGCCGCCGGCGGCGTAGGAACTGCGGAACGTCGGATCTCCCACGGGAACCAATCCAAAATTTCCCGCAGCGCTGATGGTCGGGAACGACAGGTCGCGCTCGGCAAGCGCGAACGCACGCGCCGACTGGGCAATAAACTTCTGGCGAACAATCTCGGGCCGCTCGCGAAACGCCTGCGCCACCAGGGGAAGGACGTCGGTGGGTGGAGGCGGCGGCAGGGGCTCGTCGCTCAGTTCGAACTCGCGTGCGTCCGGGTACCCGAGCGTCCGGGCCAGCTCCGCATAAGCGGCCTGGATTTCGTTCTGCGCCTGTACCAGCAGCAGCTTGGCTTGCCCGAGATTGACCTCCGCGAAGGTGACGTCGAGCCCGGATTTCAGCTTTGCCTGAGCCAGAGCCGAAACGCGGTCGGTAACGGTCTGCCGCTCCTGCACGGTCTGCTGCGCCACGGTGAGCACGGCCTGCGCTTTCAGAGTGCGGAAGTAAGCCTGATCCACCGCCAGCAACACGTCGGCGCGGGTGACCACTACCCCCGTGCGCTCCGCGCTGGCGCGCAGCCCGGCGGACTGGCTGAGCCGATGGGTGCGCCCGAAATCCGTAAGAAGCTGGCCCACCGAGAGGCCGCTGGCGAAGCGCTCGAGGATCAGCGGATTATTCAGCGCGCCGGCTGCCAGGCGGGTTCCGTTCTGCGTGTCGACACCCGTGAGGTTGCCATACACTTGCGGGTAGTAAGCCGACCGGACTTCGGTGGTTACCTGCTCGGCGGCAGCCGCCGTCAGCGAGGCTGCCTTGAGCTGCGGATGATTGGCGATGGCGATGGCTTCAGCTTGTTTGAGCGTCAGCTTCTGCACCGCGGGCGGAGCTTGCGCAAAGGCGGCGCACGAAAACAAGACCACGCCCGATAACAGCAATCCGTATTTCGACATTGCCTAGCCTCCTACCGGCAGATCCGCAACTTCCCGAATCTGTTGCTCCGCACGCCCCTCGCGAATCTATTGCGCCTCCTCGACCGCTTCCGCTTCTTCGCGGCGATGGATGAACAGGTACGCAGCGGGCACCAGGAACACCGTGACCACCACCGAGACGGTGAGCCCGCCAATAATGGCGCGAGCCAGTGGGGCGTATTGTTCGCTGCCGGCTTCGAGCGCCAGCGCCATGCGGAATCAATCCCAGAATGGTCGCCAGCGAGGTCATCAGGATGGGCCGCAGCCGCATGCGGCAAGCCGCCGCCACCGCTTGTTTGATGGGCTGGCCTTCGCGCCGCAGCACGCGCGTGACGTCCACGATCAGAATGCTGTTCGACACCACGATGCCGGTCATCATGATGACGCCCATCAGCGACATCACGTTCAGCGTGGTGTGCGTTGCCAGCAGGAACAGGATCACGCCCGTAATTCCCGGCGGGATGGCCAGCAGAATAATGAACGGATCCACGAACGAGGCAAACTGCGCCATCAGGATCAGGTAGACGAGAACGATCGAAAGAATCAGCCCGATGCCGAAGCTCTTGAACGATCGCCGCATGCCTTCGACCGAGCCGCGCATGGTGACGCGCACGTTCTCGCCGGGCTTGGTGGTGTCGATGATCTTCTGAACTTTGTCCGCGAGGCCGCCCAGATCCTGTCCGGAGGGCGAGACGTAGATGTCGATCACGCGGCGAAGCTGATAGTGATCCACCTCCGTCGGTGTATTGATCATCTTGAGATTGGAGACCCCTTCCAGGTCTGCCGTGTTCAAGCTACCGTGCGCCCGCAATGGGATCTGCTTCAGGTCCGACATCGACTTGACCTGCGTCTCCGGGTACTGCACGGTGAGCAAATAGTTGTTCCCATTCTTGGGATCGACCCAGTAGCTGGGCGCGATCATGCCGTTTGAGGTCAGGGCGGTAATGACGTTGTTTACCACTTCGCGCGACGAGAGCCCCAGCCGGGCCGCCATTTCGCGGTTGATGTTGAGCTGGATGCCCGGGTAGTCGAGATCCTGCGGGATGAGCACATCGCTTACGCCTTTCAGACCGCGAACCTTCTGCGCGATTTCAGCCGCGGTTTTGTAAGCGCCATGCATATCGTTGCCACCGACCTGGATGTCGATGGGCGCGGGCAGGCCGAGGTTGACCACTGCGTCGACCAGGCCCCCTGCCTGGAAGTAGGTGTTCAGCTCCGGCAGGTCGTCGGCCAGCTTCTCGCGCACTCGCCGCATGTACTCGTAGCTGCCGGTGTGGTGTCCTTCCTTCAGGCTCACCTGCACGAAGGCGGTGTGCTGGCCGGAATTGCTGGTGTAGATGGCGGAAAAATCAGGGGTGATCCCGATATTGGAGACGATCATCCCCAGATCGCGCGGGGCCACGACTTCGCGGATGTCGCTTTCCACTCGCTTGATGTACTCGTTGGTCAGCTCCAGCCGCGTGCCGGTCGGCGCCTTGACGTTGATGACGAATTGTCCGGGATCGGTGCGTGGGAAGAACGAGACACCCAGCAAGGGATAGAGCGCCAGGCTGAGGACAAAAATGCCGATCGTCCCCAGCACCGTCGCCAGCGGGCGCATCAGCGAGCGGGCAACGGCTACGTCGTACTTGCCCAGCATCTGGTAGTAGCGCCGGTTGAAGCCCTGGACGAAGCGGGCAAAGAGCGACTTGCGGGTGTCGATGCCAAGTTCGTCATCCGCTTCCGCCGCGTGCGTGAAGTGGGCGCAGAACAGCGGCACCACCGTCATCGCCACCAGATAGGAGGCAAACAGTGACAGCACCACCGAAGCAGCCAGCGCCATGAAGAGAAAGCGGCTCACCCCGTAAAGGAAAACCACCGGGAAGAAGACGATGGCGGTGGTAAAGGTCGCCGCCAGCACCGGCAGCGCGACTTCTTTGCCTCCCACTTCCGCCGCCACCTGCGGGCGTCTCGCCCATCTCGAGGTGGCGGAAGATGTTCTCCAGCACCACCACCGAGTTGTCGATCAAGCGCGAGAACACCAGCGCCAGCCCGCCCAGCACCATGGTGTTGATGGTGCCGCCGGCGGCATTGATGGCCAAGCAGAGCCGCCAGAGCGGAGAGCGGAATGGAGAGCAGCACGGCGACGGTGGCACGCATGCTACCCAGAAAGATCAGGATCATCACCGCGGTCAGCACCAGGCCGATGCCGCCTTCGTTGCCCAGGTTCTTGATCGCCGTCTTGACGAACACCGACTGGTCGAACACGAGCTTGGCGACCATGGTCTTGGGCACGTCGAGCAGGTCGCCGAGAGACCTTGCGGATGCCATTGACCACGGCGATAGTGTTGCTGTCTGCCACCTTGCTTCAGGATCGGCAGATAAACGGATTTCTGGCCATCGACCCGCACGATGTTGGTCTGGATGGCGCTCGCGTCCTTGGCGTAGCCGACATCGGCCACCATCACCTCGCCATTGCCTTCGCTCTTCAGCGGCAGGTGATTGATCTCCTCCGTGGTCGGCAGTTGGCTGTTGGTGTAGATGTTGTAATCCTTGGGGCCAATGCGCACATCGCCGGCCGGCAGGATGGCGTTGGCTGTCGTTCAGCGTGCGCACCACATCCATCACGCTCATCTGGTGCGCCTGCAACTTCACCGGATCCACATACACTTGGATCTGCCGGTACTTGCCGCCGAAGGGTTGCGGCACCGAGGCGCCCGGTACGTTTGCGATCTGGTTGCGAACATTGAACTGGCCGAGATCGTGAAGCTCGGTCTCGTTCAATCCTTCTCCTTTAAGAGTGATCAGGCAGACGGGCAGGCTGGAAGCGTCGAACTTGAGAACCACCGGCGGCAGGGTGCCGGGGGGCAGCCGTCGCAGTTGCGCCATCGCCAGGTTGGAAATCGTGCTGACGGCCGCGTCCGGACTGGTGCCCGGCTGGAAATAGACCTTGATCAGGCTGACGCCGGTCAGCGAGCGCGATTCGATGTGGTCGATGCCGCTGCCCAGCGTGAAGAAGCGCTCGAAGGGATTGGTGATGTTGGCTTCCATTTCTTCTGGGGGCATACCGGAATAAAACGTGGCCACGACCACCACCGGAATGTTGATCGAGGGAAACAAATCTACGGGCATGCGTGCCACGGTCACCACCCCGACCACGGCCACGATCAGGCAGATCATGATGATGAAGAAGGGATACTTGATGGCAAAGCTCGACACTACTCGCGGCCCCCGTCATCAATCTTGGCGTCGGCCATGCGGCTCGGCCTGGGATCCACGCGCTGCCCCGGCTGGTAGGCGCCCAGATTGCCCACGATCACGCGATCGCCGGGCTGCAATCCCGCCAGCACCTCCACCCGGTTCGGATCCTCGACCCCAGTCTGGATGTCCCGCACCTGTACCCGGTTTTGCGAGTCCACCAGCAGCACTCGCTTCTTATCGTTGTTGTAGGTGATCGCCTGCACCGGAACGGTGATGGCATCGGCGCGCTTCTGAATCTCCAGCGACACGTCGGCGTACATGCCCGGAGACAGCTTGTATTCAGGGTTGGGAATGTCGAACTCCACCTGCATAGTGCGGGTGGAGCGGTCGAAGGCGCTGGTGAAGCGCGCCACCTTGGCGGTAAAGTGCTCGCTCGTGGCCTGCACGCGAATGTCGCCCGCCGTGCCGATGTGGACGCCTTCCGCCAGCGACTCGGGCACGGGAATGCGCAAACGCAGCACGTTTACCTGGGCCAGCTTGACCACCGGCGCCGAGGCCGAATTCGTGGTGCCAGCCTGGATCAGCGCGCCGGTATCGGCGTAGCGCCAGGTCACCACCCCGTCGAAGGGGGCAACGATGCGGGAGTAATCCTGCATGGCCGAGACCTGGGTGTGGGTGGCCTTGGAAATTTGCAGTTGCTGCTGTGCCGCCGCTAGCGCCGACTTGGCGGCTTCCACCTGCGCCTCCGAGGCCAGGTCCCTGGCCTCGGCATCGTCGAGTTCCTGCTGCGCGATGAGCTCAGGCCGCTGCTTCGCCACCTGCTGCAGGCGTGTGGCTTCGGAGTGCAGCGCGTCATGGCTGGCTTTGGCCCGCGCCACCTCGTTCCTGGCCCGCAGGATCTCCTCCTGGCTATGCTGCACGCCGGCAGTTGCACCCACCACCTGCGCATTCAGCTCCGGCACCTCCAGCACCGCCAGAACCTGCCCGGCCTTGACGTGGTCCCCGATATCGACATTGATCTTGCGGATATAGCCGGCGACCTTGGCGTGGAGTTCGACATCCTGGTAGGGGGAGAACTCGCCGGCGATAGAAAGCGTGTTGCTCAGCGCTTCCCGCTTCACCAGCGCGATGGCGGCGCGCGGAACATCTTTGCCCACCGCCGCCTGGGAGGGATCGGCGTGCACCCGCCGCAGCAACAATGCCCCGAGGCCGACGCAAACCAAAGTCGCTGCGACCACCAGCGCCACATGTTTCATGCGAATCTCTCTCATCTGAAGTTCTTAACTCCGCCCTGACAAAACGAAAAGGGACGGGCCGCGTTTCAGGACAACTGCTAAGAAGAGGAAGAATGAAATTAGAAAGCCGGCGGCGGGCGGACGAAGCGATAGAGTTCGCGCAGGGTGAAATACCGGGGCGCAGGCGCACTGCTGAGTTCCGAACGAAGAACGCGGGGCACAGGAGGCAGCAGCGACAGCAGCGCCGCCAACCAAAGCACCGGCGCTAGCCCAGGTGTGGCTGCCTTCAGGTTCTCGCCGCTTACCCACAGCTTAGAAACCGAAACCGGGTTGACCGAGCCAGGATGCGGCGGGTCATACAGCGACAGCTTTGCCCGCAGAGCGAGTACACACACACACACGGCAAGCGCCAATACAACCCAACGCAGCCGCTTTGCCTGCCGACAATACACCTGCATGGACAGATATGTTACACGAATTCGGGGTTAGTTGCGGACCCGCCCGGCACCGACGATAGCACACTAGACTTAGCCCCTTCAGCCAGGACTCCGGGGGGGCCCAACCTGGTAACTGCTGGCCCTTTCCGATTTTAAGGGTGGTGTTGCCCTCTGGTCGAAGTATCCCAACCCCGCTGCGAACTGTGATATACATCACAGCCCCAGGGCCGCGCGAGAGGATATCTTGCCTGTTCCCGGCCCCGTAACTCCGGTTTTCGAAGCGCGCTGCGGTCTCCAGCCCGCCCGTTTTTGATGTCGGGTGGGAAATCCGCAGCCGAATCAGGAAGGACGCTTCCCATGAATCCCGTCCCTAAATCACCGGTCGCCAGTCCACCCGCGACTGCTCAGGGCTCCTGGCTGACGCAGCTTTCCGGCCCCGAACGCGCCACTTTGTTCGCCACGTTCGGTGGCTGGGCTCTCGACGGCATGGACGTGATGGTCTACAGCTTCGTCATCACCAGTCTGATGGCGGCCTGGCATATGCGCCGGGACCAGGCAGGCCTGCTGGGGACGGCTGTCCTGCTGATCTCCGCCGTGGGGGGCTGGCTGGCGGGCACGCTCGCCGATCGCTTCGGGCGGGCGCGTATTCTGCAGCTCACCATCCTGTGGTTCGCTTTCTTCACCTTCCTGAGCGGCTTCACCCACTCGTTCTGGCAGTTGCTGATCACGCGCGGCCTGCAAGGCTTGGGTTTCGGCGGCGAGTGGGCGGTGGGCTCGGTGCTGATGGGTGAAACCATCCGCGCCCAGCACCGCGGCAAAGGCCGTGGGCACCGTGCAGGGAGGCTGGGCCATCGGCTGGGGACTGGCGGCACTATGCTACGGATTATTTTTCACCGTGCTGCCGGAATCCCTGGCCTGGCGGGCCATGTTCTGGATAGGCATTCTTCCTGCCGTGCTGGTCTTCTACATCCGCCGCAAAGTGCCCGAGCCGAAGGTCTTTGCGGAAACGCGCAAGAAGGTTGCCGCCTCCGGCGAGGGCTCTTCCTTCCTGCACATCTTCTCGCTGGACATCTTGAAGGTCACCATGCTGACCTCGCTGCTGGCGGTGGGCGCGCAGGGCGGCTACTACGCCATCACCACCTGGCTGCCCACGTTCCTGAAAACCCAGCGCAAGCTCTCGGTGCTGAATACCATGGGATATACCGGCGTGGTAATCGTGGGCTCGTTCATCGGTTACATGGTGAGCGCCTATCTTGCCGATCGCCTCGGGCGCAAGAAAACCCTCATCCTGTTCGCGATCGGCTCGTTCGTGACCGTGGTCGCCTACACCTACTTCCCCATCAGCAACTCGGTCATGCGGATATTGGGATTCCCGCTGGGATTCTTCGCTTCCGGCGTCTTCAGCCCCATCGGCGCGTTCTTTACCGAACTCTTTCCCAGCCGGCTGCGCGGATCGGGACAGGGCTTCTCTTATAACTTCGGCCGCGGCATCGGAGCGCTGTTCCCCTGGCTCGTGGGACATCTGAAAGGCGTGCCGCTGGGACAGGCCATCGCCATCTTCGCCGCGGGTGCGTACCTGGTCATGATCCTCGGGACCGCGCTGCTGCCGGAGACGCGCGGAAAAGAATTGCACGTGTATGAGTGAACGCTCGCAAGACGCGGCGATTCCCGGCTGCCAGGCCTTCAACCCGGATCCGGGAAAGCCCCGGCTGCAAATCCCGCCGCACAGTTGCGATTGCCACGCGCACATCTTCGGGCCGCAGGACCAGTATCCGTACACTCCGAACCGCAGCTACACGCCGCCGGAAGCGAGCACCGCGGCGTACCTGCGGATGCTCGGCGCGCTGGGATTTGAGCGCGCGGTGATCGTGCAGCCCAGCGTTTACGGTATCGACAACAGTTGTACGCGGGATGCCATCGTCGCCTCCGGAGGCATGTGGCGCGGCGTGGCCGTGGTCGAACCCTGCGTCACCGATTCTCGGCTGGCTGAGTTGCATGCGGCCGGCTTCCGCGGCGTGCGCATTAATCTTCTGTTCAAAGGTGGACTGCAGATGGAGACGCTCGAGCAGATTGCGCGCGCCATCCAGCCGCTGGGCTGGCACGTGCAGTTGCTGCTCGACGGCAGAGACCTGCCCGAGCTGGCCGACCGTCTGCGGCGCTTGCCGGTGGACTTCGTGGTCGATCACATGGGACACATGCCGGCGTCGCTGGGAGCTGGACATCCGGGATTTCAGACTTTGCTCGATCTGCTGCGCGGCGGGCGCTGCTGGGTGAAGCTCTCGGGCGCGTACAGGATTTCGGCCAAGCCGCAGCCGTACGACGATGCCATCCCCATCGCGCGGGCGCTGGTCGAAACCGCGCCGGACAAGCTGGTCTTCGGCACCGACTGGCCGCATCCCTCGATCAGCGTTCCCATGCCGCAGGACGCGAGTTTGCTTGATCTGCTGCCGCTGTGGGCGCCCGATGAAGCCACGCGGCAGAAGATCCTGGTGGAGAATCCAGCGCGACTTTATGACTTTCCGCCAGTGCAGGGCGCGACGACTGAAAGGCAATCGGTCCAGAGCGTCCGCAACTAGAACAGTTCTATGATCGGACGGATTCTCGATTTCTTGTCGGTACATCCGATATTAACCATGCTCCTTTTGTCTGGCATCTGCCTACTCAGCAGTCGGCAGGATAAAGCACACGGCTACAAGGGCGGAGCTATCTTCTGGCAGGTGGTATCGGTCTTCGTCTTGGTCTGTTTCGTTGCCGCATCAATCATATGGCGCATGTGGCTAGTGTGCGCGGTCGCTCTGGCAGCCATCGGCTTGGAGGCGTTCCTCGTGAAGCGATGGTGGGCGGGGAGCTTTTGGCAAGATTGAGTAGTAGCTGGGAGGGTCCAATGGCAGAGATCACGATTCTGTTAGGCGGTTTTCCGGGCCGTAGCGAGCGCGGATACCTGGGCTGGAGCGGTTGCTATCTGGTCACAACAACCAAAGGCGAACGCATACTCTTTGACACCGCCGGCTACAACGAACGCGCGGTAGTCGTGGCGAAGCTCGCCGAGCGCGGCATCTCGCCCGAGTCGCTCGACTTGGTGATCCTCAGCCACCTGCACTTCGACCACGCCGCGAACTGGGACGTCTTCCCCAAAGCAGAGATCGTAGTGCACGAGCGCGAGCTGGCCTATGCAGCGTCGCCCGAGGCGGATGGCGCGATCTTGCGCTTCCACTCCCAGGCGCTGCGGGCCGAGCGCCGGGTGCGCGTGGTCTCGGGCGATGAGATCGCCCTTGCGCCCGAACTGACGCTGCTTCATGTCCCCGGACACACACCGGGCGCCATCGCGCTGGCGGCCGAGGGATGCGATCCTGTGCGGAGACGCGCTCAAGAGCCGCTGGGATCTGCAAGGCAAGCTTTCCCCGCCCTGGTGGAACGAGGCCGAAGCGGTGCGGTCAATCGAGCGACTGAGAACATCCGGCGCGGTGCTCTATCCCGGACACGACGTGCCGCTCGACCTCGCCGGCGGCGAGATCAAGCCGCGCGGCACGCCCACCGTCCGCATCTTCTTTCCTGACAAAAGCGAACACGTGGTCGCCGCGCCCCAGACCGAGAAGGTTTTCGCTTAAGTAATTTATCAGCGGGCGCCCCACCGAGCCGCGGGTGCCCCACCCTTGGCCGGTTTTGCCAAGGGCGGGGATTTGTTTAGACCTGATCGAGAACCTGTGCCAGATGCACCACGCGCGCCTCGGGACAGAAGTGCCGAACCTGCGAGCGGCAGGAGAATCCATCGCTGATGACGATGGTGCCGGGCTTGCTACGCTGGATCGCCGGTACCAGGACGCGCTCCGCCAGGGTCTTCGAGATCTCGTAGTGATCGGCTTCGTAGCCGAAGGCGCCGGCCAGTCCGCAACATCCCGCGTCAAGGACTTCTAACTGCAATCCACTGACCCGCCCCAGCAGCGCCGTCTCGTGCTTCAAGCCGGAGATTGCCTTCTGGTGGCAGTGGCCGTGGAGCAAAGCGTGGCCATTACGCGTCGGTGGCGAGTACGCGGGCGCGTGGCGTACCAGGAACTCATCGAGCATGAACGTGGCCTTCGCCAGCGCCTGCGCAACCGGGTCGCTGGGGAAAAGCCGAGGTAGTTCGTCGCGGAAGGTCAGAATGCATCCCGGCTCGAGACCCACGATCGGCACTCCGCGCTCGACGTACGGACCGAGCACGCGCATGCATTCACGCAGGCGTTCTTTGGCCACATCCAGCATCCCTTGGTCGTAGAGCGGACGGCCGCAGCATATCTGCGTAGCCGGGATGGTCACGCGGAAGCCGGCGCTTTCGAGAACGCGCGTTCCTGCGATGGCAACTTCCGGATCGTAGAAGTTATTGAACGTGTCCGGGAAAAGGACGACTTCCGGCCGCGAGTCGCCGGCCCCATTGCGACCGCCGAACCATGTGCGAAAAGTTTGCTTGGCGAAGCGCGGCAAGTCGCGTTTGGGGTGAATCCCCAAGGCGCGCTTTAGCGGACGCGCCAGAAACGAATGCGAGAGCGAGTTCACCAAACTAGGCGCGCGAGACGCGAGTGCTGCCCACTCGTTGATTCTGCCGAGCGCGTGCGCAATCAGCGGCCGCCGATGCTGCTGGTGATAGTGGGAGAGGAATTCGGCTTTGTACATCGCCATATCGACCGCTGCGGGGCATTCCGTTTTGCAGCTCTTGCAGGAGAGGCAGAGGTCGAGGGCCTCGTGCATCGCCTCATCGGTGAAGCCGCCGGGCAGGCCTCCATTCAGGGCTTCGAAGAGCACGCGAGCGCGGCCGCGGGTTGAGTGCAACTCTTCGCGAGTCGCCATGTAGGACGGGCACATGGTGCCGGCGTCTGTCTTGCGGCATTTGCCCACGCCCACGCATCGCAGCGCCGCTCCGGCAAGGCCGCCATCCGCGCTGAAGTCGAAGTGAGTGGCGATCTGCAGCGGGCGATAGTTCGGTCCTAATTTCAGGTGCGAATCCAGCGGATGCGGCTGGACGATGCTGCCGGGATTCAAGCGCCAGTCTGGATCGAAGGCGCGTTTGAACTCGCCGAAGGCGCCGATCATCTCCGATCCAAACATTCTGGGCAGCAGCTCGGAGCGGCCGATGCCATCGCCGTGCTCGCCGGAGATGGAGCCGCCGAATTCGCCGACCAGGTCACCGAGTTCCTCCATGGTCGCGCGGAAAATGGCGATGCCTTCCGGGCTCATCAGGTCGAAGCTGACGCGGCAGTGAACGCAGCCTTCGCCGAAGTGCCCGTAATAGATGGAAACGCGCAGTTGCCGCTTATCCAGCAGCTTGGTGAAGCGGCGCAGATAGGCGCCCAGCTTGGCGGGCGCGACTGCGACATCTTCGGCGCCGGGCCAGGTGCGCGGGAATCCGGGACGAGCGGCGCCGGCACCCAATCCGGACTCGCGCAGCCGCCATACCGAGTCGCGCTCGATGGGATCCGTGAGCAGCGTCGAGCCGGTGCAGACCGGCATGCGCTTCGCTTGCTGCATCAGGGCTTCGCCGCGTCCGCGAGCTTCATCGAGCGTGGCACCGCCGAGCTCGACGATCAGGAATGCGCAGCCGGACGGCAACAGCCGGATGGCTTCCAGTCCCTTGATCTTGCCAAATTCGACGAGCTGCTGGTCGAATCCCTCCAGGGCCTCGGGATGGTGCTTGAGGATCCACGGCACAGAATCGGCGGCGACATAGATGTCCGAGAACCCGAGCGTCACCAGAACCAGTTGCTTGGGACGCGGCACCGCCCTCACCGTCGCGCTCAGCGTGATGCCCAGCGTCCCCTCGGAACCGACCAGCGCGCGCGCCAGGTTGAAGCCGTTCTCCGGCAGCAGCTCGTCGAGGTTGTAGCCGGAGACGCGGCGCGGAATTTTGGGAAACCGTGAGCGCACCAGGTCGCCGTAGCGCGCGGTGATGCCGCGAAGTTGCTGGTAGAGGTCGGCGGTGCGGCCTCCGGCGGAAACCGTGGCGTCGAACTCCGCGTCGCTCACCGGTCCCAGCTTCAGCCGCGTGCCGTCGTAAAGCAGAACATCGAGCGCGAGCAGGTTCTCCGAACTCTTGCCGTAAGCGGCGGAGTGCGCGCCGCAGGAGTTGTTGCCCAGCATCCCTCCGATGGTGCAGCGGTCCTTGGTAGCGGGATCGGGAGCAAAGAACAGCCCATAGGGCGCGAGTGCGGTGTTCAGGTGCGACTGCACGACCCCGGGCTGCACCACCGCCAGCCCAAGGTTGCGATCGATGTGCTGGATCGCATTCATGTACTTGGAAAAATCCAGGACCAGAGCGGTGTTGCAGGTCTGCCCTGAGAGACTCGTGCCGCCGCCGCGCGCCAGGATGGGGACGGCATTCTCCCGCGCCAGTCGCACGGCGCGCACAACGTCTTCTTCATGTCGGGGGATCACCACGCCGACCGGCACCTGGCGGTAGTTCGAAGCGTCGGTCGAGTAGATGGCGGCAGTTCCGCGGTCGAAGCGGACCTCGCCCTCGATGACCCGGCGGAGCTCGCGTTCGAGGCTGGCGTGCGAAACCATAGGAGTCCGACCCGGCAGTATAAATCCGAATCCCATCGACTCGCGGAATTTGCGCGGGCGAGACGCCCGCGCGACAGCCGGCGGGACGCCGGCGCTACAATCGTGGCGTGCCTTGGATCCGAGTTCCAACGCCGGCAACGCAACTGGCCATCTTCCGCTGCGAGGCGAAGATGATCGAGATTCCCACGGGCTGGTTTGAGATGGGCTGCGATGCCGGGCAGGATGTGGAGCGGCCCGTGCATCGTGTATGGGTGGATTCGTTCGCGATTGCGGAAACACAGGTCACGGTTGCGGAATACGCGAGAGTTTCTTGACGCGACCCTTCGTCCGTCGCCGCCCACCTGGAACGATCCCAACTTCAACCATCCTGAGCAGCCGGTCACGGCCATCTCGTGGTTCGAGGCAATCGCCTATTGCGAATGGCTGTCTGAGATCACGGGTGCGCATTATCGGCTGCCGAGCGAAGCCGAGTGGGAGCGTGCGGCACGCGGCGGCGGCGAGGGCAAGCTGTTTCCGTGGGGTGACGATCCGCCGCAATCGCGGCCCCATTACGCGGAGCTGTGGAAGAGCGGGCCGGAGCCGGTGCGGCGCTCGGGGCCGAACGCGTACGGCCTATACGAGATGTGCGAGAACGTGCACGAGTGGTGCAGCGACTGGTTTCAGGCGGATTACTACTCGCACTCTCCCGAGCGCAATCCGCAGGGGCCGGCGAGCGGTGACCGGAAGTCTTCGCGCGGAGGCTCGTGGCGGCACCACATCAAGATCGCGCGCTGCTCCGCGCGGTCCAGTATTCCTCCGCAATTTCAATATGCGGATTACGGCTTTCGGGTGGCGCGCAGCCCCGGCTCGCACATCCAATCAGCCGGCTAATGCGTACGTCTTGGTGACACACTGATTAAGCACGGAGGAAACGATGCGCCGGATTTTACTCGTCCTGATGCTGCTGGCAACGCCGCTCTGGGCCGCAGACAACCTAAAACTAAATTCTCACCTGGACTACACCAGCGACAGCCAAGACGGGCCCCTGATCACCGGCGACCATATGGAAGACGGCGCCAGCGCCGGCAAGCCGAACTACATCATTATTTATGGCGAGGGTTGATTCAATTCCAAGCGGCAGGCTCGCCGCTCCGTGGATCTCTACCGCCAATACCAGGGCCGGGTGCAGTTCGTGGTGATCGACCTGGACCGCAAGCAATCTCCCGCCCAGACGGAACTGGTGAAGAAGTACTTCACCGGCTCGATTCCGCACGTGGTGGTATTGGATCGTTCCGGCAATGCGGTTTACAACGCCGCCGGCGAAGTCCAGGAAGACGCCGTCACAACTATTCTGGATAAGGCGCTCAAATAAGTAGAGCGCTGCGCGGGTGGCTCAGGCGCGGCTGGCCGATCCCGCTCCGCCCTGTGGCACCGCGCTTTCTGCCTCGGCAACCGAGGGGAATACAGCGAAAAATTGCCAAACATGGGTGATCTCCAGCGCGTTTTTTACCCGCTGGTTAACGCCCACCAGCGCCAGCGAACGTCCTTCCTTTTGACGCGAGACGTGCGCCCCCAGCAAGGCCCCGATGCCCGCCGAGTCGATGTAGGGAACGGCGGTCAGGTCGACGATGGTCGCGGGCGCTTTTTCGGAGCGGATCAGGTTTTGAAAGCCGAAGAGATTGGCCAAAGTCAGCGGCCCGGTCAAGCGCAAGATCTGGCATCCATCGCGCGAACCCGCCATATTTTCCACACGCAAGGGGTCATCTGGCATGGGCGGGATTGTACGCGCGGGCTCACCCGTGTTTGTTAATGTCGTGTTAATTCTGCCGAGCCAACAGCGCCGGTTCGGCACTCTACAAATAAAGGAGGCAGCCCAGAACGCGCACGGTCGTCCCGGGTCTGCCTTTGCTTTCCGGCGGGAAAGCATCCAAGTGTGGCCAGCTTGCCCGCGGCATGTTGCAGCAAGATTGCGGGTGCATGAATATGTCGTGAATCGAAGGCTGGGAAAGGTTCTCCGCCGATCAAAAAACCTGTCGGCGCCTGTGCCCGGGCCGGCCGCGACGTTTACAATACGTTAACAATGCCCCGTTAGCATGGCGGGCGTTTTCCTGATGGCAATCCATTCCATCGACAAGCCGGCCTACTTCCAGAACCGCGAGATCTCGTGGATGGCATTCAACCGCCGCGTGCTCGAAGAAGCGCAGGACGAGCGCAATCCGGTGCTGGAGCGGGTCAAGTTCCTGGCCATCACCGCCAGCAATCTCGATGAGTTCTTCGAGGTGCGGGTCGCCTCCCTGCTGCAACGGATCGAGGACGGCAAGGTCCAGGCCGGTCCCGACGGCATGACGCCGCAGGAGGAGTCCGAGGAGCTGGCGAGGATCATTCACGAGTTCGTGACCGCGCAGTACCGCTGCTGGAACGCGCAGCTTCGCCCGGCGCTGGCGCAGAGCGGCATACGGGTCTTGAAACTGCATGAGCTCGACGGCGAAGCCATCGACTTCGTCAAGCAGTATCGTGACCGGGAGCTGGACCCGCTGCTTACGCCTGTGACCATCGATCCGGCGCACCCGTTCCCGCGGGTGATCAACAAGGCGCTCTGCCAGGCGCTGCTGCTCAAGCGCAGGCGCCGCGCGGCCGTCACCTATATGGGCGTGATCACGGTTCCGCGGGCGCTGCCGCGTCTGGTGCGCCTGCCTTCGCAGGACGGCACCAGCGATTACATCGCGCTGGCGGATTTGGTGGCGGCGCACGCCGCACAGATGTATCGCGGCTACGACATTCTTTCGGAGTCGGCCTTCCGCATCACGCGCAACAGCAACCTCTACCTTCATGAGGAAGAATCGCGCAACCTGCTGGAGACGGTGCGCACCGAGCTGCACAATCGCCGCAAAGGCGACGCCGTGCGGCTGGAGATCGAAGCCGATGCCAGCGCGGAAATCAGCGAACACCTGCGCGCCACCTTCGACCTTCAGGAGTGGCAGGTCTTCCGCACCGAAGGCCCAGTCAACCTCTCGCGCCTGATGTACCTCTACGACGAGACCGAGCGCCCCGATCTGAAGTTCAAGCCCTTCGCCGCCCGTCATCTGCACCTGTCGCGGGGCTCGCATGATCTATTCGAGGAGATCCGCCGCCGGGACATCCTGCTGCACCACCCTTACGATTCCTACGACACCGTAGTCTCTTTCATCGAAGCGGCCGCCGAGGACCCCAACGTCCTCTCCATGAAGCAGACTCTGTATCGCACCAGCGAGCACTCCTCCATCATGCAAGCGCTCTTGGCCGCCGCCGGCAAGAAGGAGGTCACGCTGGTGGTAGAGCTGAAGGCGCGCTTTGACGAAGCGCCCAACATCCGCTGGGCCAGGAGCCTGGAGGACGCCGGCGTGCAGGTCTTCCATGGCCTGGTCGGCCTGAAGACGCATTGCAAGCTGGCGCTGCTGGTGCGCAAGGATCCCGATGGCGTGGCGCGCAGCTACGCCCACCTGGGCACGGGCAACTACAATCCGACCACTGCCCGCTTCTACACCGATCTCAGCCTGCTCACAGCAGATCCGGAGATGACCAAGGCGGTGCATGACGTTTTCAATTTCCTGACCGCCTACACCGATAACGTGGAGTACGGCCCGCTGCAGGTTTCGCCGCTGGGATTCGCCGAGAAGACTCTGGGGTGGATCGCGCGCGAGGCGGAGCATGCCCGCCGCGGGCGGCCGGCACGCATCATCGCCAAGATGAACGCGCTGCTCGACAAGAACGTCATCCAGGAGCTGTACCGCGCGTCGCAGGCGGGAGTGGAGATCGACTTGATCGTGCGCGGCATCTGCGCGCTGCGGCCCGGGGTCCGCGGCGTCAGCAATCGCATCCGCGTGCGCAGCATCGTCGGCCGCTTCCTGGAGCACAGCCGCATTTACTATTTCGCGAATGGCGGCGAAGAGGAGATCTACCTGGGGAGCGCCGACTGGATGCCGCGCAACCTTTATGAGCGTGTGGAGACGACCTTTCCCGTCAAGGACGCGATGCTGCGGCAACGCATCCGCAACGAGATCCTGGACGCCTACCTGCGCGACACTGCCAAGTCACGCTTGCTGCGCTCCGATGGCAGCTACACGCGGCCGAAACTTGCGGCCGGCACCCACGCCTTCAACGCGCAGGAGTTTCTCATCGCCGTCGCCGAAGGCCACCAGAATGCACGCGATATTCCCACCGTTTCCCGCAGCGCGGTTCGCAGCCGCAGAAAGGCCGGTAGTCTGGCATGATCGTGTACTTCTTGCGCCACGCCAGCGCGGGGCATCACGTCGCCAATCCGGCGCGGGATGAAAAGCGCCCGCTCGACGAACAGGGCATCGTGCAGTGTACGGACGTGGGCCGCGCCTTGAACGCCATGGATGTTCACGTGGACGCCGTGATCTCCAGCCCGCTCAAGCGCGCCACCCAGACCGCTTCGCTGGTGGCCAACGAGATTGGTTTCGATGGCAAGCTGCAGCTCACGCCCGCGCTGCGTCCCAACGCGGCCATCGAAGCCTTCCGCGAGTTGCTGGAGAAGAATGCCGGCCTGGAAGCGGTGGTGGTGGTGGGACACAATCCCAGCCTCAGCCAGTTCCTCAGCCTGATGATCAGTGAAAACGCAAGTGAACGCGCCGTGGACCTGAAGAAAGGGGCCGTGGCGCGCGTCGATGCTGCCGGCGGCATGGGCACTCTGAAGTGGTTGCTGACGCCGAAAATCGTTCAGACTCTCGGCGCGGCCGCCGCCAAGAGTTCCCGTCCGAAAACATTGCGGAAATAATTGCGTTCTTTCGCCAGCGCCCACAGCTCCAGGTCGCCGCCGCCACGCTTGGTCTTGAGCCGCAGCAACACGCGCTCGCCTTCGATCTTCACCTGCACGCCGTTGACCGCGCCCCGGCGTCCGTGATCCAGAGCGCGCGCCAGCCGCAGCATGGCCACCGCTTTGGGCAGCCGTTCCCTTTCCGCCACCGGCAACGGCTTGAGCGCGCGGTCGGCGGGCCCGGGAAGCGACTTGCCCATGTAGCGCGCGATGGCGGCGATCAGCCGCCGCTGCTGCGTGGTGTAGCCGAAAATCTCCGAGTTGGAAATGATGTAATACGTGTGGCGATGGCGGCCGGTGCGGTTCAGGTAAGAGCCAACTTCGTGCAGCATCGCCGCCGCCGCCAGCCAGTCCTGGTATTCCGGCGGCAAGCGGTGGACGCGCTTCAGCCCGTTGAAAAGCTGAATGCTGAGGTTGCGCACCCGGGTGGCAAACCGCAGGTCCGCGCCGTAGTGCTTGCCGGCGGCCAGCAACGCGTTCCAGCGCTCCGATTCGATTTGCCGCCGAGCTTGCGCGACATGTCCGTAGTCGGCGACCATCTGCGCCAGCAGGCCATCGCGCAATCCCAGCGGAGAATAACGAAAGCCCGAGACGCCGTGGTTCATCAGCTCGGCGAAGACCATGGCGCCGGCCACGATGATCTCAGCGCGGCGCGGACCGATGCCGGGCAGCGCGATCCGCTGCTCCAGCGAATAATTCTGCAGCTCCGCCGCCAGGGTGTGCACTGCCCGCTGCGAGACGAGGCCGGCATTGCGGTTTTGCGCGCCCCTTCGCCGCGCCGCCACTACGCTGGCCAGGGCCGCGGCCGTGCCGGAGGTGGCGATGGCGAGCTGCGTGCGCGCCGCGGCAATGCGGCGCTCGATGCGCGACAACTCCTCCGCCACGAATTCCCGCAATTGCTTCAGTTCGCTCTTCCGCGGCGGATCATGGTGCAGGAATTCCTGGGTCAGGCGCACCGCTCCCACCGGCAGGCTGAACATGCTGCGGATCTGGCCATCCACGGAGAGCGTCAGCTCGCAACTGCCGCCGCCCAGGTCGATGAGCAGCAGCCGCGAGACGCCAATACGCGTCCCCGAGATCACTCCGAAATGGATCAGCCGCCCTTCTTCCAGCCCGGAGACTATCTCCACGCGCCAGCCGGTGACGGCGCGCACCCAGTCGGTGAAGGCGCGCGCGTTGCGGGAATCGCGCAGCGCGCTGGTGGCCACTACCCGCACAAAATCCGCGCCGTGCCCCTGGCTGGCGCGATGGAAGCGCCGCAGCACCTTGATGGTGTGCTCCATAGCATGGGGATCGAGCATGCCGGTGCGAAAGACAGACTCTCCCAGGCGCGTGACCTCGCGGTCCTCGTGGACAACCCGCAAGCGCTGGCGCACCAGACGCGCGATCTTCAGGCGAACCGAATTGGCCCCAATGTCAACCGCGGCGAATGTCGGCATGGGATCGAGCTAGGGATGTTACCGCAAGATGCAGCCGGATGCGCTGGGAGATCAGACAGCCGAAGTCAGGCGGTCGCTGCTCTGGCCACCGGGGCTTCCACAGCCGGAGCTGCGAACACGGCGGGTTTGCGGGCCGCGATTTCGGACTCATGCTTTGCCAGCAGAGTCTTCTTGGCGTCGGCGGTGATGCGCAGCGCCTCCAGATAACGGGAGCGGACGTTGGCGCGCAGCGCCGAGAGCAGCGGCACCTGTCCGGCGTGGGATAGGACGGTTTCTGCCGTGGCCGTGAGCGTGAGCCAATCGTGCCACACTCCGATCGCATCCTGAATCCGCCTCAACTGCGCAATGACGGCCGCGACCTCGGCGCCTTCCCCCGCCATCTCGGCCAGGTAGCGCGCTCGTTTGCAGTCCATGCGGAAATTATGAAGATTGGCTTCGCTCAGCGGCGAACGCTGCTTTACCACAGCAGCAAACTTTGCCAACGCTGCCGCAAGGAAGCGCTTCTCCGCGCCCGCCGGGGGCTTCGGAGATTCCTGTTGCAAGCGCGTAGAGACAAGTTTCAGGCGTTTCGGCAGGCCATCCTCCGCCTCCGACTCCAACGCCGCCAGTAGCTTCTTTTCCCGCCGGGCCCGCGCTTTCTCCAGGAACGCCATGACCTTAGCGCGGTCGCGGGCGCTCGATTCCAGGCGCAGGCTGCCCAGGGCCTCGATCTGCACGTCCAGGTCGCGCACCTTGCCGGCACGCCGCCGCAGCCGCGCCAGGCTTTTGAACAACTTCCGCTGTTTTCGCCCGGGTTCCGCCGAGGTGGTGGCGAGCAGTGTCTCCAGCCGGCGGATGGTGGTACGCAACTGGTGCACGGACTCGGGCTTGGCGCTGGATGGGGGCCGGCAGATTCGCTGGAGCTTATCGAAGAGAGCCTGGGTTCGATTCTGATCTGATGCCATACGGCAGCTCGTGCGCGGGGAGGCAGGATACATGGAGGCCCCAACAATTGCAATGCTGGTGCCACGCGCCTAGCACATGCCGCCCCTGCAAAATGTTAAAAGTTCATGAAATTCAATTGGTTGGATAAACAGACCTTTGCGGCGTCCAGCGGCTCATGCATAATGTTGCACTTCCGAGGCAAAGCCGCCTCCCCCACGAGGAGCGTACCTTGACCGCAGCCGAACTTGAGCAGATTTGGTTCAATCCTCCCAAATTCTGGGCGGCAACCAGGGACATGTCTCCCCAACAGATCGATTCCTTGATGGATACCGTCTTCTTCCTGGCAGAGATCCGCAACTTGGACGCCCTGCGGAAGTTCGATTTCATCGGGATCGGTCAGTCTTACCTGTGGCCCCATCGGCCCGAAGAGGCTGGGGTGAAACCCCACGACGCGAGCCAGGCGTGAGGCGGCGGCAACTCAGTCCTACGGCTTCACTCCTAACTGCCAGAACAGAAACGACCACACATCGGTATCTTCTTCGATTGTCTTGGTAAGCGGTTTGCCCTGGCCGTGGCCGGCTTTGGGCTCAATCCGCAACAGGATCGGGCGATTGCGGTCAGCGCCGTTCTTGGCCTCCGCTTGCATCAGGGCCGCCATTTTCTTGGCGTGCATCGGATCGACGCGCGTGTCCGTGTCGGCGGTCATGAAAAGTATGGCCGGATAGAGCGTCCCAGGCTTGACGTGGTGATATGGCGAGTAGGCGTACAGATAGTCGAACTGCTTGGGATCGTCGGCTGAGCCGTACTCCGAAACCCACAGCTTGGCGATAAGGAAATTCTGGTAGCGCAGCATATCGAGCAGCGGAACCCGGCACACGGCTGCGCGGAACAAATCAGGATGCTGGGTGATCGCCGCCCCCACCAGCAGGCCGCCGTTGCTGCCGCCCATGATCGCCAGATGGTCGCGGTCGGTGTACTTCTGCGCGATCAGGTGTTCGGCGGCAGCGGCGAAATCGTCGAAGACGTTCTGCTTCTTCTCCAGCATGCCGGCCCGATGCCAGGCCTCGCCGAACTCGCTGCCGCCGCGCAGGTTGGCCAGCGCATACACGCCGCCATGTTCCAGCCAGAGAAAGATGCCGCGGCTGAAAGCAGGCGTCTCGCTGACCTGGAACCCGCCGTATCCGAACAGCAGAGTGGGATTCTTCCCGTTCAGCGCCAGCCCTTTCTTGCTGACGACGAACATCGGCACGCGCGTACCGTCCTTGGACTGGTACCAGACCTGCTTGGCCTCATAGCCGCTGGCATCGATGGGCGCATCGACTTTGGTGAATACCGATGTGGCGCCGTTCTGCATGTCGTAATGCAGGATGGTCGGCGGCACGGTGAACGACTGAAATCCAAAGAACGCTTCCTTGCTGTCCCATTGCCCGCCGACGCCGGCCACGCTGCCGATGCCGGGCAGCGGCACCTCCGCCAGCGGCTTGCCGTCGAGTGAAAAGACTTTGATCAGCGAGCTGACGTTCTTCTCGTAGTTGGCCACCAGCTTGCCGCCGATAATGTCCAGCTCTTGCAGCACGGCGTCGTCCGATTCCTGGATCAGCGGCTTCCAACGGCTCGGGTCGGGCGTTTCCGCGGGCGCGACAAGCACTTTGTAGTGCGGCGCGTCCTCATTGGTGACGATGTACATGCGGCCGTTGAACACGTCCGCGCTGTAAAGGAAGTTCTTGCCGGAGACAACCGTGACGGGCGGCGTGTTGGCTTGCAGGTCCTTCAGGTAAATCTCGCTCTTGGTCCAGCCCTGCTGGGAGACGATGACGAGCCAGCGGCCGTCGTTGGAGAGCGCAACGTTGGGCCAGTCCTGAGGATCCTTAGGCGCGAAGATCAGCGGATCCTTGGTCGCATCGCCGCCCAGAGTGTGGTAATACACGCGGCGGTGGTAATTCTCTTCCTCCGCGGGAACATCACCTTTATTGGGATAGCGAGTGTAATAAAAGCCGGAATCGTCCAGCTTCCAGGCCACGCTTGCGCCGCGGGTCTGCTCGATGATGTCAGGCAGCAGCTTCCCCGTGGACGTCTCGACGATGCGCAGCGTGCTCTTCTCCGATCCGCTGGGAGAAGTTCCGTAGGCGATGTACTTGCCGTCGTGCGAATTCTGCCACCAGTCCAGCGCAACCGTGCCATCGGCGGCGAGCGCATTGACGTCCACCAGCGCGCGGTCCGCGCCCTTCAAGCCCTGGCGCACGTAGAGAACCGGCTGGTTCTGCATGCCTTCGCGCCGGGTATAGAAGTACCACTCGCCTCCAACCTGCGGCGTACCTACATTGCCGATACTCAACAACTGTGTGAGACGGGCATGGATTCTCTCCCGGCCGGGAAGCGGGTCGAGCAGACTGCGCGCGTATGCGAGTTGCGCCCGCACGTAGGCCTGCGTCTCCGGGCTGTCGGCGTTTTCCATCCAGCGATAGGGATCGGAGATCTTGTGCCCGTGCAGCTCATCGGTAACGATTTCGGTTTTGGCTTTGGGCGGTCCCACGGGCGTCTCCGCAGAAGCGGGTTTGGGCTCGGCATTGGAAGCGCCGTTCTCGGCCAGCGCCACGGCGGCTACGATCAGCAATAAGAACACCCAAGAAGACACGCGCAGTCCTCCCATCACGCACCTCGGAATGATTTAGACGATAGCGGCGAGGAAATGTATTCGGCAAACATCAGTGTAAACGAAGCATTTCCCGGTTGGGATGCGCTGGACAGTGTTCCGATTCAGGACAGAATCGAGGGTGCGGAGTATTTTGACGCTCCACGCGACGTGCTATAAACTAGCCATTAGTGGCTCGATTCGCCAGGCGCGCCTCGGGTCACCTCACTCCTCAGTAGCTCAATGGCAGAGCATCCGGCTGTTAACCGGAGGGTTGTAGGTTCGAGTCCTACCTGAGGAGCCATTCTTTTGCCCTGAAATCCCAACCGCTTACGTGGAATCCCGAAAATTTTGTACCGCTTTTGTACTGCCCGAGCCGTTTCGGGGGTTTTCCGGCCCCGACAGTATTAAGCGGGAAGAGGAATTCCAGCATGGCGGCCGTGACGGTTTACGCAAGGCACTCAGAGAAGTGCCCCAAGAACAAAGAGAAGCTGGCAGGGCAGTACAAACGGTGCAAATGCCCACTGTGGATGCGGTGGGGCAAAGACGGCAAGAAATCCGCACACACGAGGTCGTGGGAGATTGCCACCAAGAAGGCACGCAAGCTCGAAGAGGAGCTTGAACTCCGCGCCCTCGGTATCGAGCCACCCAAGAAAATAGAGCATAAAACCATTGAAAACGCGGTCAATCTCTACTTGGCTGAGATGGTTCAGAACGGAATCAAGGACACCAGCAAGGCCCGCCGAATGCTGACCCGGTTGCGCGATTTTGCGAACTCACGGGGGGTTGTGCTGCTCAAGGATGTCACCCCGCTGCTTCTGACGGAGTGGCGTTCCGGGTGGAAGCTCAGACTGGATAGTTCAAGTCCGGCTGTCCACTGGTCAGTAGTCAAGACCTTCTTCAGGTGGGCGTTCTCGATTGACCTCGTCCCGGCTGACCAAAGCGCAAAGCTCAAGCCATTGCCTTGCCACCGCACCCAAGTCCTTCCGCTTACCGCGGATGAGATGGATCGGATTCTGGCTGCGGCCGACGATTGCGGGTTCCTGCCTGAGGTTGCATATCGTGTCAAGGCGTTCATCCTCCTGCAACGCTGGTCTGGCCTGTCGTGCATGGACGCAGCAACCCTAAAGCGTTCCTCCCTGAGCGGCGATAACAACATCTCGCGGGAGCGCAACAAAACAAACAGCGGCGTTTTCGTTCCAATTCCCCCGGCAGTAGCTGAGATGCTCCGAATGCTTCCCAACGATCACCCGGAATATTTCTTCTGGAATCCCGGTCGGATGAAGAAGACCTCCATCGTCTGCATGTTCGGGGATTGGCTGAGGACTGTGTTCGACAAGGCTGGTGTGACACACGGGGTGTCCGAAATGCTAAGCCACCGATTCCGCCACACATTCGCTATCGAAATGCTTCTGGCTGGCGTCGGCATCGAAAAAGTCAGCAGACTGCTTGGCCATCAAACGGTACGGACGACTGAGAAATACTATTCCGCTTGGGTGAAGGAGCGGCAACAGAAGCTGGAGATCGAGGTCAGAGATGCGTGGAAGAAAATGAAACTACCCGAGTCCGTGTTTCCTGCCCGAGGGGGCTTCCAATGAACGCGCAATTCATTGCGCCCGCCGTTTATGAACGACCCTGTGGAATACAGCCTGCGGAATCCTGAGCACGCGGTATCTCCGCTTGTGTGGCTTCTCCGGTGAGCCCAAGTCCAAGACTCCCGGCTGATCCTCGAACATCCTTGTGACTGTGTCGGTGCTGACCTTGAGAATCTCGGCGATCTCAGCAACGGTGTAAAACGACTCCTCCATCGAGACTTCTCCAAATCTTACGGAAACTCCGGACAATTCACGAACCCGGACCGCGGTTGTAATGCCATGTATTGGAATACTCAGGAGGCGGCGATGGCGTGAATTTGCCGCGAGTGATTTCGTGATGTCGCCGATCAGCGCCGCCGACCTAGCATAAGGGTCGAATCGACCGCCGCGCCGAAATTCACCTTCCACCGGGCGACCCTAGAACCCCGGAGACTCCGCACTACCGCTTGAACATGAACATGGTGTTCATCCGCCAGCGACCCGAGTACATCAAGGACCCTGAGGACCCAACTGGGCAGGGTTGGTTGTTCGAGCAGCGTCGGAATCCCAAGTCGAGCTATCAGTAGTTCTTGAAAACAGTCTTGAGTTTTTTGTCGTCCACCACGGGTTCGAGTTCCTATCCCTGACACGCCCAGCCCTGTCCTCCCTCACCCAGAGCGCGGCCTTCCAATTTCCATCCGCTAGGAGACCAAGCTGTCATAGACGGCCACCATTGTAGCCGCGCCTCACCGGAGCTTGGTGTTGAGGTCAGGACGGTGCGCACATCGTCGGCGGTGAACTCTTTGCCTGGATCGGTAGCGGCCATCGCAACAGGTGAGCCCTGACGGCGGCCATCAATTCCTTGTGCTTTTGCTCCGCGCGGCGCTTGCCGATCCGCTTCAGTTCCAGCCCGGATTCCAATCCCATAACAGCCTCTATAGGAGGAATTCCGAAGTCTGTTTTCTTGCCCGCCCATATTTTGACTGAGTCAAATTATTTGACTCTCGCGGTTTCCGCGGAGACGGCCCTCACCCTGAAAGCGCGCTTTCACCCTCACGGCCCCGCTACGGCCCAGGGGCCGCAACTTAGGACACCCAATTTAGTGTCCCTAAGCCCATGAAACTGCAAGAGATATAACTAACGATAAAGTTTCGACTTTCTCAGTATTAGGTAAGAGAGCCCGCCCAGGCGGGCAGATTTAGCTATTTGACAAATGAAACGGATGCCTTGCAAGCCCCTCGGGGCTTACGCCATAAGTTTCCCAACCTATGGCGTGGGAGAAGAAGCCTTATGGCTACTTCAGCAGCGACCCTGAACTCTGGAGTTCAGGGTGTAGCGGAACCGCAAGACAAACAGGTGAGTGGCCCCCAGGTCACTGCTAATGAACCGCTTGAACAGTTGGCGACGAAAGTTGCTGACATCGGTGGCAGGTACAAGACGTTCGCAGCGGATGAAGCGACGTACACGCAGAAGAGTCACGCTTTAATCGCTCAAGTCGAAGACCTCAACACTAAAATCGACGCCCTCGATGCCAAGTGGATTAAGAAGAAGAAATCTTTCACCGATTACTTTTCCGAAAATGCCAAGGTAATGATGGAGTTTCGTTCAGAGTTCCCCAGCGTAAAAAATCCGGGGAGCAAGGAACCGCTTCACGTTCTTGGGCGTGACTGGCTCTTGTCGGAGTTCGTGACCGATAAGTTCGGAATCACGATTCAGGCCTTCAATCAGGCGATGAAGGCGTTTGCGAAAATCGACATCGAAAAGCTGGATGAGGATCAATTGATCGCTCGCCAGAAGCTTGATGAAGAGAAGCAGCGCAACCCCAACAAGGGCGGGGGCTCCAAGCCGAAGGGTGAAAGTCACTTTCAGGCTGACACCGCCAAAGGCAAGAGGAAGCCCAAGCCCCTGGTGCCTGGCAATCCCGCTAATGCACAGGTGCAGGTAATCAACATTGATGACCCCGTGCCCGTGGTGATGGTCAATCACCAGAGCGTGGTTGCTTTCTTGAAGAAGGAAGCGGGCGAAAGCGTGCTCGTCCTGAGGCAGAAGTTGGAAGGTCTCATTCGGGACATCGACTTCGCTCGGGGAAAGCTCACCATCATCATGAACACCTAACACAAATGCACGCTCGGAGGGGCGTGCAGGGCATCCGAAAAACCAAAAAAAGAATAACACAATGCAGATAAAAGATTGGTACGGAGAGTTGGATAACCCCGACTACAACTTGGGAAACATCTACGCCTCCAACCGCCACCAGGCGGCGAAGACGTTCTCGAAGATTCAAATCGAGTATCAGCACGCCAAAGAGAGCACGGTTCTCAGCGTATGGGATTGCGCCCTCGACAAGTCTTACCGCTATGCCTATAGCCACGGCAAGTTCGTTCCTGTGAAGGCATAACCACCAACCGTAGGGCGGGTGAAAGCTCGCCCGACTAACCCACAAAGGAGAGTAACAATGGCAAAGATTACTGCACTTGCCCGCATGCTCCCCACTCCCAGGACGCAAGAACTTCTGGAAGCGGAGCGCAGGCTTAACCGTAAACAAACGAAAAAGTACGTCGTCAAGATTGTCTGGGGCAGCAAGCCGACCGTAGAAGAAGCGGAAGAGCAGACGGTCACCTACTCGCTCAAGACCGAGGCTGAATTCAAGGCCTTTAACGCAGGCGTCGAGGCGGCTGTTGGATGGATGGAATTATCAATCCTTCACCGACGACCCTTGGGTGTGCGAGCAGGGATGGAGCAACGAGTCGTTGAAGGCCTATAAGGACTTCATCAGCGACCTCACCACCTAACCAGTAGGGGCTGGAAAACCAGCCCCGAGTAACTACAAAGGAGAAAACACAATGAGCAACATTAACAAACGACAGCTTAACAAAATCATTGACAACATCAATGAACTGGCTCGCTTCGCCCGGCTCGTGGCGGAGGGAAGCGACGACGACAACGCCAACGCACAGGTAGGAAATCTGGTGCGGACTGTGCGTGAGAACCTCAGCCTTTGGCACGTGGAGTTTCGCAGTCTGTACCCCCCGCCCATCGAACCCCACACGCATTACGTGAACGGTAGCCCCGAAGTTTGCGCCGACGAGTCCTGCGTATGCAACCTGTAACCAACCATCAACGTAGGGGGTCAACCAAATTGGCCCCCGAATAACATCGAAAGAACAATCTATGAACGAACACACTTACTACTGCGAGCGGGCCATCGGCGAGGAAGGCTTGCTGTATCGCTGCGGCAAGATCGCCAGATGGACTTGGTTTGAGCCACCGTCCTGGTACTGCTCCGAGCATTACGACGAATTGATGGACGATTTCAGGAATATGAAACTGAATGGACGGTGGCAGTAACAATCATATGAGAGGGCAAACCATGAAACGTAAACGCAACAAGAGAGGATCGTACCACGCCGAGATCGCACAGCGGCATCGGCTGATCGCGGACTACATCGCCGGGCATCCCGAGATGTTCTACCGCGACATAGCCGGGGTTTTCCACGTCAGCACGGCGACCGTGATCAACATCCGCCGCGAGGCCGGGCTGCCGCGCAGGCGGCGGGGATTCCCGAGCCGCAAATCCACATCATTGACGTAGGTGCAGTATTAGATATTATGCGCACACGGGACAAGGTGTCCCGTTACTGTGGAAGGCGGTCTAGTCAACCGCCGATGGGTTTGATGACTATCGAATCCATTTACTGGTGGGGGTCGTGCCAACGATTCCAAGGGGGGCGTACTAATCTCCGCCCCCCGCTGCACTTTCACCGAAGATTAGCGGACTCACCATCCGAAGAGTGCATTGGCAGAAAATGAGATTAGACAATGAAACCAAAAATCGGCTTTAAGCAGTTCCCGTTTGCATGGCGGGACAAGTGGCTTGCCCTGTTTAGGGAAAGCCCCACTGCCGCTGCGATCTGGGACTTTATGTGGTGGAAGTCCGATGTCAATGGCATCTTCGATCTGCCCGAGGGTCTGATGTGCAAGGACTTGAACCTAAACCCCAAGACGGTACACAAGGCCCGCAGCCTGATAGCCCGACACGGTGGATTTGAGCGCCTATGCCACAGAAACGAACTGGGACAGCTTGTAGTTCGCTATCAGATGCACGGGTTCGACAAGGATAAGGCCACTAAAACCGCCGACACTCGCTTTACCCCGAGCCCAAAAAACGGGTCTGCGCCCCGAGCCCAAAAAACGGGCTTTGAGCCCGAGCCCAGTTTACGGACGCCCGTAAAACGGACTCCCTCTGTAGCTACTCCTTCTGTAGATACCAAAGAAGAAGTAGATACCGAAGCTAAGCTAGCTAGTACGCCATCTCATCAGGAAGAAGCGAAACCAACACCTGATGAGCGTAAGGGTAGGGTTCCCGATAAGTCTGAGGAAGAGTTTGAAGCCCTGCCCGACCACTTACAGGATTGGTCCCTTATGGTATCCCAGATCTGGTGTGAAGCCCTGTCCGTAAAGGAAACGGACAAGCTCGTGCTACAGTGCTCGCTGCTGTACGACCTGATAGACACCCCCGACGCACCCGAGTTCCCCGATTGGTTCAGGAACAGCCTGCTGCGCTTCCTGAAAGAATCCAAGTTCTGGTCTGCCCGCACAGCCAACCCGAAATCTCTGGCTACGAATATGAAGAGCTTCTCGAAGGGCTGTTTCTGGGATCAATTCAAGGCGTGGGAAGCGAAGCAGAAGGTGGAAGAACCGTCGTACCTTGATGAGCAGGGGAAGGAGCAGGGAATGTACTACTATGACTGCGGACTCCACTATAACGAGGTACCGCAGACTGCGGGCAAGCCCTGCGAACACTGTTCCCGGTGAGCGCATGATTGAACGTATCTGCGAATTTGATTCTGGCTGTATGAAACCCTGCGAAAAACTGGCCCGTTTTTATGAAAAGGGACTGTGGCTCTGCGCCGAGCACTATGACCTGTTGTGCGCCCACCTGTCGGGCGGCCCCTAGTTTTCAAAAGGGAGAAGATTATGACCAAACCAAAAAAGCAAACGATGGCGGGTAGGAAGAGGAAGTCGGCAAAAGGGGCGACTTATGAGGAGCACTCTCAAAGCTGTGAAGGGTCAACGTATGCGGTTCACCGCCGTCGTGGAAAAATTTGGCAGCAAGCCCGATTGGCACGGATACCCGCAGCGCACCCTTTTGCTGAAGGATGTCCGCTTTGCGGACACCGGGGAACCGGCCACCGACCACTTGTGGTTCGTGGATGGCGAGTGGTCACGCTTCCTGCACGAGGGCACAAAATTCAGTTTCGACGCTAGCAGTCCGTGTCTAAACCGGGCCTTAATTGGCCAACCTCTGCTCGTTTACGCACCGGCGGCGATGCCGCATCCGGCGGGAGTTGACCGCCGGAGAAGGCCGAGCCGGTCTCGGAAGTGCCTCCCGGAGCCAGCGACGGGCGGCCCAGTTTCTCGTGATAGAACTTGCGGCAGCGCGTTTCGCAGAACTCGTCGAAACCTGCCTGATCCAGCACTTCGTTCAGCCGCCGGTAGAAAGGATGGCCTGGAGCTTCCGCCAGATCCCCGCGATACCAAAGCTCCTCTTGCCGCTGACGCCGCCTGCGCGTTCCCATCGCCATGCCTGCAACTTAACCGGAAACTGTCTCCGCGCAAAGTGATTAAAGCGACTTTAGACCGGGCTGCTAGAGGTCGATAAAAGGGCGGCTTGAAGCTGCCCTTCCAGTTTCTGCCCTCGCGATCCGATCAAGGTTCCCGCTATAGCGTGAGCGGGATTATACTGCGGAGCCTCCCGTTCGGAAGTCTCAAGATTGCCGCCTGAACTGCTGACGCAGCCACTCTTCGCGATTGTAGAGCATGTAGGGGGTGAGATCGCGATCGCGGACGCCGCCTAGCGTACCGATGACCCTCGGAATGCTGCGAGGTGAGACCGGATCGATCCCGAACTGGAAGAAGCGACCTTTGCCAGTTCTCTTGAGGATTCGCCCCATCTCAGCATCGCTTAACACCAGAATCAAGTTGCGCCAGTGCGCCACTCGGTCGCTCACCTTTCGTCCTTGTGCGAAGACCGGATAGAGGCCGAAGAGGAAGAAAACGTCTGTGATTCCCGGACGGTATGTGGTGATGAAATTCTTGTACCAGAACCGGAGAGTGGGCGAGGTCGTCCATTCGTAGTGGCGGGAACTCTTGACCTGAGCGCGGAGCATGCGATTTCCGCGAAGGATGGCAAAGTCAACACCCGCTTGCTGTCGGCTGACCGCTACGAAAACGCCGTAGCCCTCTGATTTCGGCAAGCACCAGCAGACGTTTTCTATGGTTTGGTGCTCGGCGTACGGGAGGGAGAAGATCGCATCCAACTTCGCACCTCATCGAGACGATTCAATAACGCCATAAAAGCCGGGGCGTATAAATCCACCATGCCACAGCATCTGTGACCGCATTCTGCCCCAACCTGCCGTCAGATGAACAGTGCCGAGGGGAATAAAATAGCTGACCTCGGCGGAGGCAATGCATGGTAGACCTGCGCTCGCCGCCGCGGAGCACGAGGCGCGGGAAGGCGCGGTCAAGCATGCCGACGCGGCGGATCAGGCGGCGAGCGAGTACGAACGACAAGCTCTCGTCCACAAGGCGGCAACCGCCCGGCAGATGCTGAAAAACCTCACCGAAGCTTTGGAGCGGATGCGACAGGGGAGTTTCGGCGAGTGCGTGGAATGTGGCGGCGACATAGAACAGAAGAGGCTGGAAGCCATTCCGTGGGCGCGGTACTGCGTCAGGTGTCAGGAAGCGAGGGAGAGGGGCTGAGGGTTGGAGCCTTCCGGTCGCGAACGATAAACCCTGCAAAAGTCGGGCTGCGCGTCCACGTGCAACTCGCGGTTGATGCGGCTTGACAGACACCCGTTACAAATTGATATTGCAGACCCATCTCTGGAGGAACTCCGATGAAGTATTTGCGCTCGTACACCGGAGCCGATGGCGAGACTCACTTCGACGATGTGGAAACAGACCTGTCGCCACTGGAGTTCATCCCCGGAATGCCGCTGATGGATGTTTCAGCAGCTACGCCGACAAAAGCAGCCGTTTTTGCCAGACTTCAGGCAGGCTGGTACGGCGATTACCACCCGACACCGCGTCGCCAGTTCGTGTTTACGATTGCCGGGGAAGCGGAAGTCACCGTGAGCGACGGCGAGATGCGACGGATGACGCGGGGCACCGTTTGGTTAACGGAGGACACGAAAGGCAGAGGGCATCTGACCCGCGTTACAGGTGGCGAGGACTGGCTGATCGCGCTGGTGTGGCTAGCGGAATGAATTGCCAAAGCTACATGGAAATCGAAAAGGCCGCAGCATCTCCTGCTGTGGGAATCTCCGACTCCAATCTGGGAGGTGAGCCATGAGTCAGACCGACGTGCGTGAATATGCCGCGCACGCAGCTTCTACACAACGCCGGCGTCGCCCGCGAAACGCCTCTGGAACAAATCGAACTGGGTCAGTGGCTGCGCACGCTGCCTATGAGCTCTGTTCCGCGTGGTTCCTGATCGCCCTAAGCATGCCGGAAAAGATCATCGCGTGAACTGGGTACAACCCACACCAATAGATCTCTCCGGCCAAACCGCACGGCCGGAACCATGCGCAGCACCGCAGAAGCGTGCGGTCCTGGTGTTGGGGTGTAAGGTCGAATTGCAGCCATGCTTCGCCGGGCAGCTTCATTCCTGCCCGGAGCAGCACCGCGCTCGGCGCGTCGGCGCGTTCGACCTGCCAGAAGTCGATGGCATCCCCGGTTTCGATACCGGACGCTCGTGGCCGGCCACGTTTCATGCCTATGCCGCCGATGAGTCGATCGATCCAACCGCGTACAGACCACAGGAAGTTCGCGTAGAACCACCCGTTCCTCCCCCCGACGTTCCCGATCAACTCAAACACGCGTTCGGGCGGAGCGTCGACGATGGTTTCCCTTACGTCGCAGATGATCCCCTCGGTGCGAAATGTCCGGTGCGACGCTCCGCCCATGCTCGGCAGCGGCATCGAAGGTGCGGGCCTCTCCAGTGCGATTTGGACGGCGGCGTCGTACGAGATCGGCCGTATCGAAGGAAATAGCCTGGTGGCCAGCGCATTGGTGCAAACGGATTCGCTCCTGAGACCCTCGATGAGCGGGCGAGATACGGCTGGCGGCACCGGCGTAACCAAGTCCAGCCAATAGGACGACAACCGCGGGGTCAGCACCGGAACGCGTATCAACCATCGGCGGAGCCCGCGATGCCGCGCATACGCAAGCATCATGCTGCGATAGGTCTCGATTGTCGAACCGCCGACCTCGATCGGCTCTTCCACCGCCTCGCGCAGGTCAAGCGCAGCTTCGAGGTATTCGAGTACATCGCTCACCGCTATCGGCTGAGTTCTTGTCACCACCCAACGAGGGCAGATCATGACCGGCAGCCGTTCTGTCAGGCAGCGAATGATTTCGAAAGACGTACTGCCATTGCCAACGATGATGCCGGCCCGTAGTTCGACGAGAGGCGGCCCAAATTTTCGCAACACCGCGCCCGTTTCATGCCGGCTCTTCAGATGCGCCGAGACCGTGGCTCCACCCACTGCCAGTCCTCCCAGATAAATCACGCGCCCCACCCCGCACTGCTTGGCCGTGGCGGCGAAGTTGTGGGCGGCCTGCCGGTCCCGCTCTTCAAATCCTTCAACTCGCCCGGACATCGAGTGAATGAGGTAGTAGGCTACGTCGATTCCGTTTAGTGCCGGCGGAAGTGTCTCGGCTTGCAACGCATCCGCCTCGACGAACTTGATTTGCGGGCAGTGAAGTTGGGGGGCTCGCGCGGCATCGCGAACCATGCAGGTGACATTGTGACCCGCCGTCGAGAGTTTTTCCGCTAGTTGCCGGCCGATGTAGCCGGACGCACCAGTAACCAGGACCTTCATGCTGTGCCTTTATTCAGGCTGCCAGATTCCGAAGTTCAGGTAGGAAGCATATATGACCCAGGCGGCGTAGGGTGTTATCAGCCAAAATGCCAGGCGTGAGAGTTCCGCGAATCGCATGGCGGTCATGGCGATGGCAACCAACAGGATGATAATTTCGACCAGGGCCGCTCCGGGCCTTCGCAGACCGAAGAAGATAAAAGACCAAAGTCCATTGAGAATCAGTTGCGCCATGAACAGGGCCAATGCCAGCCAGACATCTTCGTGAATTCGTTGCCGCCACACCAGCCATGCCGCTGCCGCCATCAGCAGGTTACAGAGTTGACCAGACTGGACCGAAGACCCACGGCGGCGGAGTGCCCGCGGGCTTGAGCAGACCGGGATACCATGTCTTCACCGAGCCTGCCGTGAATACCGATCCGCTCGCCGCCACCACGAAACAAATCCCGATGTTACGATGACTACCATCAAGGGAGGCTTATGCACATCGAAACAATTCTCGCGGAACTTCGTGCGGAGCGCGACCGCATCGATCAAGCCATCTCGGCACTTCAAGCCGTAAGCTCGACTGAACCCCGGAGAGGAGGTCGTCCGCCGAGAGCGGCACAAAGGCCCCGCAGGCGTGGCCGCATGAGCGCCGCCGCCCGCAGGAAGTTGTCGCGGCTGCTGAAGCAGCGCTGGGCGCAAGGGAAGATGAAGCCGGGGGCGAAAACAGCGGCGCAGGACAAGTCGTAGTGCGCAACCGGAGCGAGGGCCGACCGACAGCCACAAATGATCTCCGCAGCCGTCATTCCCGCCACGGTGCCGACGCGGGTGTATACTCGCAACCGCCGGAGTGCGAAACAACTAATTCCGCTAGAAATTGGCTGTTTTGGCAAGCGGGTGTGGCTATGATCCAAGAACCGTCCGAAACTAAAGCCCCGCTGGCTTCCCGAGTGCGGGATTACATGACTTCAGAACCGCAGTGTCTGGGAGTGAGACAGACCCTCCTAGACGCTGTTCTGATGATCAGGATGGCTCCTCTAAGGCACATCCCGATTCTGGAAGACGGCCGTCTGGTGGGAATATTGAGCGACCGGGATGTGCACCGCTTAGCTCCCTCCCTTCTGATTCCGCTTTCTCCGCAAGAATACAACCGCGTTTTTGCGGATACTCCGCTCGAAAAGGTTATGATCCGGAATCCCCTCACGATCCATCCCGACGCGCCTCTGGCGGACGCCGTGAACCTGCTCGTCACGGAGCGGCTCGGATGTTTGCCCGTACTGGATGAGGGGAAACTCGTCGGCATCATCACAGTCTCTGACATGCTCAAGGCTTTGTACGATCTGGTGTCCTTGTCTTCCTCCAAAACTCCTCACGCTCCGACCCATGGCTTGAAGTAAAAGCAGTCCCCCGCGGTAGGCAGCCCTTACGTATTCTTCGACAGTGGCTGATCAAGGTCGTGGCTGTAGCGCCCGTATGCCCGGAACTTGTCTTCATCGAACAGGCGCTTGATGCCGCAATCCAGACAGACCTGATAGGTGTGCTCGTTCTGTCGGATAGGCCAACTCATCCTCCTGTGCGGACAGCGGAGCAGCCGCAAGGAGAAGACGCCCGCAACCAGCATCAGCAGGCCCGCTCCGAGCGCGGCGACAGCAGGCGTTAATTGGTTGCCATGCGCTTAACCCTCTTTCTTATGTTTTGCTCACCGCATCTTTGCTTGCTTTGGGGACATGGAAGTTTACTCCGGTAGTGTCTTTTCGGGAGCAGCGTGGGCAATTGCTTCCAGGATTGCAATGTCGGCGACGATGCGATGGCCCTCGTGACCCTAGCCGAAGCCCGGCGGGCACAGGGCGAGCAACAATAAGCCTGTGGCAGTCTCTTCATCCTGTCGATCTCACGCTGGATGGAAACTCGATTGTTTGCGCCGGATGCAGTGTAGAGTTGAAGAATGTCCGGGCCGCCCGCTCAACTTCCGTGGAGGCGTTTCGTCTGAGCCGGGTACCAAAAAGCCCCGATTGTTTCGGGGCTCTAGACGAGATCGCACGCTATCAGGCTATCAGGAGGTACACAACATTCTTAAATTCATCGCATCGGGTTGTCAACGCCTGCTCTTGGTGCAGGAGAAGGTTCGCCCCGTTCGGCTCGGTTGCACAGCATTTGGGTATCTAACCGCCCTTCTCAGCGAGCGTATTATGGTGCTGCGGGAAAACAACGGCAATCAGAGCAAGACGGCACGAGAACTGGGCATGCACTGAAACACGCTCAGCCGCACGGTCTCCGCCTTGGAATTGGATGTCCGTGCCCTGCGCCCCGGCTCGCGCCGTTTACCCCGGAGTTAACGCCTTGTGACCCTCGCCAAGAGAGTCTTCCGTTTAGCCTTCCCTTACGCATGCTTCATGAGTTGTAAGCGAGCACCTACGGGGATCGCTGGGCTCTGCTCGCTGCCGGAACAAACAATCACGCTAGAGCATAGGCAGCCGAAGCGGACGTGCAAAATCAGCCCGTCTGAGAAGGTACAGAGGATGAGCGGGACGCGCTCACAGGTCACACACCGTTTCGGGACATTTTCCGCCATCGTTGCCCTCCAGCACAGTCCAACCAGTTCATGCTCAGGTTCTGGGCGAGACAAGCGTTGGGGGAGACGCTAACTAGGGGAGCAATTCCTTAGGGGGGAGTACATGCTTGAGGTACATATTCTGCACAGGAACTAAGGCATGTCAAGCCCGAAGATTCCCTTTTTGGCACGCCGTCGGGGGATGTGGGTCCGCTTGCGCCAGAACCGGCGCTCAGAAGGAACTCGAAGAACAGGCGATCCCGCCCGCAATTGCAGGCAGCGAGAAACTCATCGATCTCGACTTCTGTGTAGGCCTCTGGGTCGGGGTCTTCCTTGTGTGGGCGATGCTCCTTCGGCCCGAGCCGACTGCCAAACTCGGAGCCTTTCTCCCTATCATATGAATGTGCGATGCAATCGGTCTCTGAGGCAGGGTTGCCTGTGGATAGCAAAGGCTTGCGAAAGTCAGGTGCAGGTACACGGACAACTGCAGCCGTCACCCTGGAATCGTACTTTCACCAACCATTGGCCGGGTGGAGGTAATGTCTCGATGCTGTGGACGATGTTCGCGATTCTGCTCATCGCTGCTAGGGTTGGGTTTTCACGTAGCTGGTTCACTCATTCACCTGCTGCTGGTCATCGCTGTGTTGCTGCTCATCGTCGATCTGGTGAGGGCATACTGAGGTGCTGTCCGCAGCCTGCGCCGACGCTAAATTTGGAAAACGCTGTTCAGCTATCTTTACATTTTTGCCCGCTCGTACTCCGCGACTAAAGCGTGCTCGACCGCCTCCGACCGCCTCTCACCGCGTGCCACTCTGCTGACGAACGTGCGGTGAAGTCCGAGCCGACGTGCAACTCGGCGGTAGATCCCACACAGTGCCTCAACCAATCTGTTGAGCTTCGTAATCTTGGCCTTCGACGACTGTTCTTTCATTTTTGCACCCACTGCCTGTTCCCCACCACCTGCCCTGTAGACCTACGATGCGGTCGGTCTCTGAGCGCGGTTGCCTGCCGGATAGCGATGGCTAGCTTTTACTGCTACTCTCGATTTTGTCACGCCCGATGCCAACCCGGATGCTCGTCGAAGAATCTTTGAATAAATACCCCTGGTTCCAGCTCGTTGCTAGAGAGCACCTATGAATGCACAGCGCCGCTCACAGCCGGTAATTCTTTGCATAGACGATCCGAGGACTGCGCTGGAACTGAACATTCGTAAACGAGTGCTGGAAACAGCAGGGTATAGAGTGCTGACCACCACAACCGCGCACGAAGCTCTTGAAATCTTCCGCGACAACCACGTTGATTTAGTTCTGACCGAACAAGGTTTGCCCACGTTTACTGATGGCTTCACTCTTGCGACGATGAAGATGCAGAAGCCTGACGTGCCCATCGTCATATACTCGGCAGATTTGGCAGAGTCGCCTGAAGATATGCCCTTTGCCGATGCGTTCATCACAAAATTGGTTTCGGTAGGCGAGCTTCTGGAGGCGATTGAAAGCCTACTGGATAGAGGCGACACTGCTGCAGCCGCGTAACGCACCTACGCGGCCTGGAGGTGCAGCTGTCATTTCGGCCGCGCAGGAGGCGTTGCGGGCGCACAGGCAGCGGGCGGCCGACTTGCTTGGTGACGTGCACCGGTGCCGTCTCCCACTTGAAGATGCAGCGCCCCCGATCATCCACTTGCCTTCCCTGCCGATCCCACTGCCAGTAGGCCTCCCAGAAAAGGCTGCGCGCCCCCGGCTGGTCAGCCAGAGGATGGCCGTGCTTGCCTAGCACGTACGGACCGCCGTAGTCGTGCAGCTCGAACCTGAAGGTGCGGCCCGGGACCTCCAGCACGAAGGGTCCGCGGCCCGAGCCCGACCATTCCAATTTCCATCAGCTTGCTCCTTCCGCGCGCTACGCAGCCGGGATCGCCGGCGCTGCGGCGACTCCCAACTTCGCCAAGTCCCGGCGGAGTTGATAATCCGGCGGTGCACAACATCGCAAGCACGGAGGCAACATTTGGTTTAGTACGGAACATGCCTGTGTTCCAAAACACCTGATTTTCGAACCGCAATTCTCGTGCGACCGGGCCCTTGAGAACTCCGTTAGTTGACCGGGCCATTTCCCGCGGGGTTTTCTGAACCCAGTAATCCGCCCTGCTGGGCGGCCCGCAGTAACCGTTCTGCCCCGGTCTCCTTCGCAGCCACTGCCTCCGCGACGCCGGCACCGGCGGAGGTTCGACGCTGTTCTCGCCTGGAAGCAAAAGGTAGTCCGGCTGCCAGACTGCCTTCGGACCGACCCCAGTCGTCGGTGGACTTTGTGCCCGCGCTGACCTAGCATTTGGTCGGAAGAACTGATGCGGTTTGTGGATATTCTCATCTGGGTCTTGCGGCTACTGCGCAAGCTCCGTCTTGTACGTGGCGACAGCCTGCAACGCCGCTGTGCTGGGCCAACAATGTCGCGCAAATAGGGAAGTATGTTTATGAAACCGGCTCGGGCCAAGAAACCGCGTATCCGTGTCGCCGTCCTGGAAAGTGATCCCCTGCGCTTCGTGGGTTTCCGTGCGCTGCTCGATACCGAATCCGATCTGGAGATCCTGGCCTCGAGCATCACCGAGGTGTCGTCGTTGGGCAGCGTGGACGTTGTGCTGTTGGGCAGCCGTAATGGCGTGAACCTGTTCGACACCATGGCTGGGCTGAAGGCGTCCCGCCCCGACCTGAAGATCATCGTGATCGGCTCGGGCGCCGATGACGAGACCATCCTGAAAGCGCTGGCCGCCGGAGCCAAGGGATACGTGGATGAGGCGGCTGCGCCGCTGGAGTTCGTGCAGGCCATTCGCATGGTGAACCAGGGATCGGTGTGGGCGCCGCGGCGCGTGCTGTCCACCTTCATCGAGCGCGTCACCACCTCGCCAGGGCGAATCTTCCCCGCCGGGCGCGTGACCTTCACCGACCGCGAGAAGGAAGTGCTGGAGCAGCTGGTCACCGGCCGCTCGAACAAGGAGATCGGCTCGGTACTGGGCATCGAGGAGCGCACGGTGAAAGCCCACGTCGCCAAGCTGATGCGCAAAGTGGGGGTGCAGAACCGCATCGCGCTCACGGTACACGCCATCACCCATAACCTAGTGACGGCGAAATAGCCACAGAGGCACAGAGATTCGGAAGTTTTTTTGGAATGTTTCCCGGCGATTACTTGTGATAAAGCGAGTGGCTGTTGAAAAACTCCTTCCATTCGAGAGCGCTGTTTGTTCCCATAGCTTTCTGGTGGAGGATTTCTTCTGTCTGTTTCCTTACGCAGTTACCGGCAGTGGCGGTTTCGGTATCCGAGCGAGGAACCGGACTAGCCGTTTTAGGTTCTGCGCGCTCGCGGCGAGGAAGAACTGCTCCCGTACGAACTTCAAGCGACGTAACCTCACCCGACGTAGCCCGATTTGATTCTTCAGTTCGGCGAACAGAGCTTCGACTTTCCTGCGAGCACGCTGACATTGCACAAAGGCGGCCGTTTGCGCCCGATTGCGGGCACGCTGCCGCGCCCCTTCGTGGATGTGAATCGCGAGCATGCGGTACTGCCCTCGCGTGCACTGTCCCTTCTGGGAACAATCGCGGCAGCGTTTCGGGGGTCGCGGCATAGACGTGGGTGCGGTTTCGCGGGTTCACTCCCACGTAGGTTAGCTGTTTGCTTCGGGACAGACATAGCTGTTGTTCTCCGGGCGGTACATGTGGCCGATGATGGCATCGGCATTCCTGGAGCCATGCAATCAAAACTGTTTAGTCCCTTCGCCAGCACCAAGGAAGAAAGTGGCACTGGGTTGGGACTGTGGGTCAGCCACAGTATTGTGGAGAAACACGGTGGAAGGATTCGTGTCGGCAGCGGCGCAAATGCACCGAACCAGGGCACGACCGTGTCGATTTTTTGCCCCTGGCAACGCCTCGGGCGAGCGCCGACGCTACCGCGTCAGCCGCTCAGGGCAGCGGCAGTTAAATGGTCAGTGCGTGCGGTATCACGGCTTATCGCAAGGCCGCGTTCGGAGGCCAAAAATATTTCCCCCCGGCAAACGGGACACCGAATCCGCTCATCTGAAGAGAAAGACGCCGCTCATCTTAGAGAAAGAAAGGCCCAAGCAGCACTGTGGTGAAGCCGCGTCAATCCAAATCGAATACCAGCAGGGGTGAAAAACCAGCCCCAAAGCAATCCAAGCACGGCGCTTCCCCATTGTTGCGATTGGGGCATCTGCTGGAGGTTTGGAAGCGTTCTCGCAGCTGCTGGGCGCTCTGCCGGCCGACACTGGAATGGCCTTCGTGCTGGTGCAGCACCTGGACCCGAAGCACGAGAGCGCGCTGCCTGAGCTGCTCGCCGGAGAACGACGATGCCGGTCGAGGAGGCGCAGCAAGGCTTGAAGCTGAAGCCAAACCATGTCTTAATGATCCGCCCAACGCGAGCCTGGGCTTTACGCAGGGCAGGCTACAACTCAGTCCACGGATCGAAGTCGAAGGAAGGTACCTGCCTATTGATCTGTTCATGCGGTCCTTAGCCGATGCGGAGAAGAGCCGAGCCATTGGCGTCGTTCTTTCTGGCACAGCGTCAGACGGCACCCTGGGGCTGTTGGCG
>CAVTEQ010000018.1:0-217738 GCA_963733935.1 uncultured Acidobacteriota bacterium | reverse complement strand
TGATTAGATAACCGTGTCGGCTCCCATCCGCCGAGTACACTTGGTGCGCTCAAACAAACCAAGGCTCGGAGGAAAGGAGCCGAGCACATGAAGATTGTAGGTTGTGATTTACACACGCGCTACCAGCAGATCGCGATGCTGGATGAGGAGACGGGCGAGCTGGTGGAGCGTCGTTTGGAACACGAGAGCGGCGAGGCGCGGGCCTTTTACGCGAGCTCGCAGGGCCGGTGCGAGTGGGCATCGAAGCCACCGGGCACACGCGCTGGTTCGAGCGGATGCTGGCGGAGTTGGGGCACGAGTTGTGGATCGGGGATGCGGCCGCAGATCCGGGCCTCGATGGTGCGCAAGCAAAAGACGGACGAGCGGGATGCCGCCCACGTGCTGCAGTTGCTGCTGAGCGAGCGCTTTCCGCGCATCTGGCGGCCGAGCCTGGAGGAGCGCGATCTGCGGCAACTGGTGTGGCATCGGCAGAAGCTGGTGTGGATGCGCAACGCGGTGGGCAATCAGCTGCACGCGCTGGCCATGGGGGAGGGCGTGTGCCGCAAGAAAAAGCTGTTCACCAAGCAAGGGCGAGCCGAGTTGGAGAGCTCTGCGGTTGGGTCTGTGGGCCAGCCGTCGCCGGCAAGAATTGCTGACGATGCTCGATCAACTGGATCAATCGCTGAAGAACTGGACCAGGCGGTGGCCGAGCAGGCGGAGCAGAATGCCGGCAGCGGTGCGTCTGATGACCCATCCCGGAGTGGGTCCGGTTACCTCGCTGGCCTTCGTGCTGACGCTGGGGCCGGTGGAGCGATTCGCGCGCAGCAAGCAGGTGGTCAGTTATCTGGGGCTGAATCCGCGCGAGCACTCTTCCGGAGGACGGCAGCGGCTGGGAGCCATCTCCAAGCAAGGCAATCCCATGATGCGGTCGTTACTGGTGGAAGCCGGACACACGGCGGCGCGGCTGCGATGCCGAGCTACACAAGACTATCAGCGCCTGAAGTTGCGCCGGGGCAGTGGCGTGGCCAAGGTCGCCATCGCCCGGAAACTGGCGGTGACGGATGTACTGGATGCTGCGCAGCCCAGGCCAGTTATGCGCAGCTGGTTCGCATGCAAGGCAGCCCGGGGGCCACCCTGGTGAAGTCGTAACTCATCGTTGGGCTGATTGGGCGCCTTGCCTCCCCGGAAAGCCGGGAGTCCGAACAACGAATCATGGTCGGAAATAGAGTGACCGAATAGATGGTTGGTGGAATCAGCTCCACCGCCTGATTCTCATGCGAGCCTTGGCGTATGAGCAATGCAAGGCAAAAACAGAAACCTCTCCACGAAGGGAAAAACCAAAACCTTCGACCGCTCGCCGTGTCTCTTGACAACGCCGACACGGTTATAGAGGGTGGCCCACGTAAACCTCGACTCCAACAGACAAAGGGTGCCCCACACGAGCGTACTTGCTCGTGTGGGATTGTTGGTTGACCAGCAACCCACAACTTTCAGCGCCCCAGCGTCGTTGTCGCACAACCTGTCGCGACACAGTATCTTTGCCAACAGGCCAATAGTCAAAGCAAGCGAATGCCTGTTTCCCACACGAGCAAAGTACGCTCGTGTGGGGCACCCGCGCGGGTGCAACTTCCTGACACGTGCTAGTGTCTGGAGAATGCTGTAGATGGGGTTGGGTCCGAGCTTGTTTCGCTTTCCTTGAGGTCCATGCGTTCAATGAGACCGTTCGCGATGGTGTAAACGTGCCACACCTCGCTATCAGAAAGGACGTCGCCACCAAGGCTTTTCACGAGCTGATGAACTTTGACATCGGTAATGCCGCCTTCCTGGTCGATCACCTCAAGTGGTTCCACGTGAGGATCAAACTCCTTCCACTGACGGGTCCAGTAGGACCGAATCTCTTCTTTCCCGACGACACGCCCGCCTTCCGATGCCTTGGGCCAGCTAACGTTCTCACTCATGAGCGCCAGGGCGCTGTCGATATCCCGATGATTGAAGGCAGAGTAGGCCTGAGCTATCAAGGTCTGTGTGTTCGGCATGAATCCTCCGGAGTACATATGTGTACTTTACACATAGATGCCGAGTGCCCCATGTTTCCCCGCTTTTGGGAAACGTGGGTCAGTCATACAAGACCCACATCTGCCAAACCCGGGCAGATGCGGGGCACCGTCGCGAGGGAGATGATATGGCAGTGGAGCACCGTTGGAAGCTCGGCGATTCCGTCCAGTTAACCAAGAAGCGCCCCAGCGTCGTTGTCGCACAACCCGTCGCGACACAGTATCTTTGCCAACAGGCCAATAGTCAAAACAATCGAATGCCCGTTTCTCACACGAGCAGAGTACGCTCGTGTGGTACACCGGCTAAGAGAGGAGATTCTAAAGTGGAGTTGCGCACCTGGAAGCTGGGCGATTCCGCCCGCTTGACCAAAACCTTCGACGATGCCGAGATCGAAAAGTTCGCCGCACTCACCGGCGACCGCAATCCCCTGCACATGGACGCGGCTTTCGCGGCGCGAACGCGCTTCAAGCGGCGCATTGCGCAGGGCATCTTGAGTGCGTCGCTGATCTCCACCTGCATCGGCATGCATCTGCCGGGAACGGGCGCGATTTATCTCGACCAGACGCTGCGCTTCGTCAAGCCGGTGTACGTGGGCGATACGGTGACTCTGACCGCAACCGTCAGCCATATCCGCGAGGACAAACCCGTCCTGACGCTCTCGACCATCTGGACCAACCAGCACGGCGAGCGAGTGATCGAGGGCGAAGCGCACGTGTTGCTGATGTCGCCGGAGGAAGTGCGCGGCTGAACGTAGTCTCGATTTTTGTGCAATCCGCCCGGGCCACGCAGTTAGTGGATTTCAACCCGCACTTTCCCTCTGCGTCCACAAGCTTTTCCACAGAATTGTGAAAATTGTGTGACCTGCCCCACCGGGCCGCGCCGGATTCTGGGCGCTGAATTTTCTTCGGGCCGGCAACTCGCGAGGCACTCTAGCCGCTGTTGCGTGGCAGTTCGCGTGTGTTAGTATGGCCGACAATCCGCCGGACGGGGGTCCGCGGAGCACTCGTTCAATCCAATCTGATTAGAGGGTAGAAGATGGGGCTTGCGCTCCTGTTCATCATCTGGCTGATCACTCTCTCCAGCACCTATTATTTTGTGATCCAGAAGTGGGCGCCGCTGCCGGTAGCCTCGGCGAACGGCGTGTTGATCGACCACCATTTCACCTGGACCTACATCCTCATGGGGATCGTATTTCTCGCAGCGCAGTTGGGGCTCGGCTACCTGGTGTGGAGGTATCGCGACCGCGGCCAGAAGGTGCAATACAGCCACGGCAACACCACCATGGAGGTTACCTGGACGCTGCTCACCGCCATCCTCTTTATGGGGCTGAACCTCTCGGGCGAGAAGATCTGGGCGGAGGCGCGCTTCCAGGGGGCTGCACCAGGAGCGGTGCAAGTCGAGGTGACCGGCCTGCAGTTTGCCTGGTACTTCCGCTATCCCGGACCGGACGGCAAGCTGGGCCACACCAAGCCGGAGCTGGAGGACGCCTCGGTGGGGAATCCCGTGGGCATCGATCCCGACGATCCCGCCAGCAAGGACGACGTGGTCACCGGCACCATGTACCTGCCGGTCGAACCGCGAAGCCGAGGTGGTGCTGCGCGCGCAGGACGTGATCCACAGCTTCTTCATTCCTGCCATGCGCTTCAAGCAGGACGCCGTTCCCGGCTTGATGATCCACATGCACTTCACTCCCACCAAACTCGGCGACTACGAGATTGCCTGCGCCGAGCTCTGCGGCCTGGGACACTACAAGATGCACGGCATCTTGAAGGTCGTCAGCCAGGCGGACTACGACAAGTGGCTGGCCGCCAAGGTGGCGGAGAAACAATCGCAGTAATCCCGTGACAACATTGTTCAGCCATCATTCTGGAGAGAGAACGCGATGAGTACCGAAGCACACGCGGTGCACGCGCACGCCGCGCCCACCGGCTTTATCCGCAAATACATTTTCAGCCTCGATCACAAGGTGATCGGCATCCAGTACTACTTCCTGGCCCTGGTGGCGGTGTTCGTGGGCATGGGCCTGTCATTGTTCATGCGCATCCACCTGGTGTGGCCGGAGGCCAATCTGCCATGGTTCGGGCACATCAAACCGGAGCAGTACCTGACGCTGCTCACCATGCACGGCACCATCATGGTGTTCTTCGTGCTCACCACCGCGCCGCAGAGCGGCTTCGGCAATTACTTCCTGCCGATTCAGATCGGCGCGCCGGACATGGCCTTCCCCACGCTGAACATGCTCTCCTTCTGGACGACGTTCGTGTCGTTCGTGGTGATGATCGCCGCGTTCTTCGTGGAAGGTGGAGCACCGCTCTCAGGGTGGACCAACTACGTCACGCTGAGCGCCATCCCGTCGGCCGGTCCCGGCCAGGGATTGGGTGAAGACCTGTGGATCATCAGCATCGCGATCTTCTGCGTGGCTTCGCTGATGGGCGCTCTGAACTTCATTACCACCACGCTCGACCTGCGAGCGCGCGGCATGTCGCTGTTCCGCATGCCGCTCACTTGCTGGGCGTGGTTCGTCACCGCCATGCTGGGACTGCTCGCCTTCGGCGTGCTGCTCGCCGGAGGCATCCTGCTGCTGCTGGATCGCAACGTGGGCACCAGCTTCTTCGTTCCGGGCGGCCTGAGCATCAATGGCAGCCTCACCGTTCCACCCGGAGGCTTGAATCCCGGTGGACATCCCATCACCCATATCGGCGGCTCGCCGCTCCTGTGGCAGCATCTGTTCTGGTTCTTCGGACACCCTGAGGTTTACATCGCCATTCTGCCGGGCATGGGCGTGGCTTCACAGTTGCTCTCGACGTTCTCTCGCAAGCCCATCTTCGGCTACAAGGCGATGGTGTATGCCATCCTGGCCATCGGCATTCTCGGCTTCCTGGTGTGGGGCCATCACATGTTCATGAGCGGCATGAGCCCGTACTCAGCCTTCGCTTTCTCGGTGATGACCATGGCCATCGGCGTGCCCTCGGCCATTAAGACTTTCAACTGGCTGGGCACGCTCTGGGGCGGACGCATCCGTTTCCAGACTCCGATGCTGTTTGCCATCGGCTTTGTTTCGCTCTTCGTCTCCGGCGGGCTGAGCGGGCCGTTCCTGGCACAACCGGTGCTCGACATTCCACTGCACGACACCGCTTTCGTCGTCGCGCACTTCCACCTGATCATGGGCGTGGCTGCCATCTTCGGCATCTTTGCCGGCACCTATTATTGGTTCCCCAAGATGTTCGGGCGGATGATGAACGAAACCCTGGGCAAAATCCATTTCTTCATCACTTTGGCCGGCGCCTACGCGGTCTTCATGCCGATGCACTACCTGGGCATGGCCGGACAGCCGCGCCGCTACTCGCAGTTCACCGAAGTGCAATACCTGCTTCACCTTATTCCACTGAACCGTTTTATTTCGATCGCCGCGTTCATCACCATCGGTGCCCAGTTGATCTTCCTGTTCAACCTGCTGTGGAGCATGGCGAAGGGCAAAAAGGCGGATATGAACCCGTGGGAAGCGACCACCCTGGAGTGGACGGTACCCTCGCCGCCGCCACATGACAATTTCGGCGGGGTGACGCCCGTCGTAAATCATGGACCGTACGAATACAGCGTGCCGGGAGCGGCCAAGGACTATGTCATGCAGACCGATCCGGCGACGGTAGCCGCCCACTAGGCGCTGATGGCCACCACCTTGAGCCCCGTAGCCGTTGAAGAACCGAAGATAGGCGGGCGCGGACCCACCGTTGTTCCGCCACCGCGCGACGGCGGCTGGGGAGGCGGGCGTCCCGACGACCACCGTGATCGCCTGCGTCGCTACCGCATCGGCATGTTCTTCGCGCTGGCCGCGGTGGTGATGTTGTTCGTGTCGTTTACCAGCGCCTACATCGTGCGCCAGGGTATGGGCACGTGGAGCGATGCTTCCGCTGGTTACGTTACCGATTGGAAGCCGATCACGCTGCCGCCCGTGCTGTGGGTGAACACGCTCATTCTGCTGGCCTCGAGCTTCACCCTGGCGATGGCACGGCGCGGGCTCGCGCGCAAGGTGAAGGCCTCACCCCAGCGCGCGGTATCGCCCATGCCGGCTGCCGCGTTGATCAGCGACCAGCAAGGCTCCTTCCCCTGGCTTGGGATCACGTTTGTGCTCGGCGCGGGTTTCCTGGTCGGACAACTACTCGCCTGGGGCGAGATGCGGCATGAGGGAATTTTCGTCGCGACCAATCCCAGCAGTTCGTTCTTCTACGTGCTGACCGGCACCCACGGCCTGCACCTGCTGGGTGGAGTTCTGGCGCTGGCGTACGCGGGCCTCACTTCCCTGCTGCGCAAGCCGTTGGTCACTCGCTTTATGGTGGTGGACGTAACCGCGCTGTACTGGCACTTCATGGACTTTTTGTGGATTTACATCTTTGCCCTGCTGCACTTCGTGCGCTGAGTCGGTAGGAGGACTTGATTCGATGGCGGACGTAGCGATGCATCATCCGGCGGTTGAAGCCTATGAACCGCCGCTGTTTCGCACCAACTCCAAGAAGCTGGGCATGTGGCTGTTCATCATGTCCGACTCGCTGACCTTCGGGGCGCTGCTGTTCGCCTACAGCTACGGGCGCATCTCGAACCCGGCGTGGCCCATGCCGTTCCACTCCACCAGCATCATGCGCGCCAGCATCATGACGTTCTTCTTGCTGTCGAGCTCGCTGACCATGGTGTTGGGGGTAGCGGCAGCGGGCGCCGGCAGGATGTCCGCCGCAACTCGCTGGATCCTGGCCACCATGGCCCTGGGCGCAGGATTCGTGGTGCTGCACTCGATTGAATGGACCGGGCTGATCGGAGAAGGCCTGACCCCGTTCAAGAATCCGTGGGCGGCGGGCGTGCCGCAGTTCGGCGGGACGTTCTTCACCCTGACCGGCATGCACATGCTGCACGTTAGCCTGGGCATCATCTACTTGGGAGTGGTCGCGTTGCGCAAGAAGTGGATTCCTATCCTGCTGGTGCTATGGCTGCTGGGATGGCTGCTCACGCCGGCTTCGAGCCCGTTTCACTATGGGGTGCACATACTTCTACTGGGGGCCGTCGGCGCCAGCGTAATCCTGTACTTTAAGCCCAAGATATATGACGCTGTTGATATTGAAGTTAGCGGACTTTATTGGCACTTCGTCGACTTGGTGTGGATGTTCATTTTCCCGCTCGTCTACCTGATGTCGACGCGTATTACGTAAAGGAGAATCGATGGCGCACGGAATGCAAACTGCGAGCGCGGAAGCCCACGGGCCCAAGACCGGCCAGTTCTTCTGGGTGTGGGGTGCGCTGCTGGTTCTGACCGGGGTCGAGATCTATCTCGGCTATCAGAACATGCAGCCCCTGAAGATGCTCTTCATCCTGCTGGGGCTGTCGATCATCAAGTCGGCGCTCATCATCCTTTACTTTATGCACATGAAGTTCGAGATCCGCAGCATGCGCTATGTGCTGATGACTGCCCTGATCGTCTGCCTGTGCCTGATGTCCGTCTTCTTCGCCGATGCCGCGCGCATCATCTCCCTTGGGGTGCGCTGATGAAGCTCCGCCTGGCATCGCTCGCGCTGCTGGTGACCCTCACCGTCGCTCCCGCCTTCGGGCAGGGCTGCGCCATGTGCTACTCGAGCGCGGCCGGCGCCGGCGAGAAGTCGCAGAAGGCCCTCAACCGTGCCGTGCTGGTGCTGCTCGTCCCCGCTGTGACCATGCTGGTGGGATTCGTGGGCATGGCCTTCGTGTACCGCCGCGAACGCGATCAGCAAGATTAGCCACAGAGACACAGAGGCACAGAGAAAATAAATCACAGCTTCTGTGTCTCCGTGCCTCTATGGCAGGTTTGCCTCTGTGGCAGGTTCTCCTCTCGCAGCTTATAATGAAGAGATTCCCCAGACGCGTGAGGCCGCGCTGTGGGTCCCTTGGAGATGTCCACCGACAGCATTGTTGTTCGCGGCGCCCGCGTCCATAACCTCAAGAACATCGACTTCGAGATTCCCCACAACACCATGACGGTGGTGACCGGGGTTTCGGGCTCGGGCAAGTCGTCGCTCGCCTTCGACACCATCTACGCCGAAGGACAGCGCCGCTACGTCGAGTCGCTCTCCGCCTACGCGCGGCAGTTCCTGGAGCGCATCGAAAAGCCCGACGTGGATCTGATCGACGGGATCTCCCCGGCCGTTGCCATCCGGCAGAAGAATTCCACCCGCAACCCGCGCTCGACCGTCGCCACGGCCACCGAGATTTACGACTACCTGCGCCTGCTGTTTGCGCGCGTCGGGACAACTTACTGCGTGCAGTGCAATGCCGAGGTCAAGAAGGACACGGTCGACGAGGTGGCCGACGCCATCCTGTCGCTGGGCGAAGGTGCGCGCATCCAAGTGCTCTTTCCGCTGCACACTGCTCCGGTGCATCCGGCACAGCCCGAAGCCAAGACTCGCGGCCGGAAGAAGAAAGCTACCGAAGTTGCGCAGCAGGATCTGTTGAAGACTCGGCTATTTGAGCTGCGCCAGCGCGGCTTCGGCCGGCTGTATCAGAATTCTCAGGTGTTCGAGTTCTCGACGCCGGAGTCGCTGCTGGATGTGGACTTCACGCAGCCGGTATTCGTCTTAGTAGATCGCATGAGCGTCTCCGCCGATGCGCGCTCCCGTATCGTCGACGCGGTCGAGATGTGCTATCGGGAGGCAGGCGAGATTATTGTCGAGACAGCACCGGCCGAAGGCGAGCCCACCAGTCTGCGCTTCGCGCAACGCTTCGAGTGCAAGCGCTGCCATCTGCGCTTCGACGAGCCCGAGCCGCGCCTGTTCTCGTTCAATAGTCCATACGGCGCTTGCCCGCGCTGCCAGGGCTTCGGCAACACCATCGATTTCGACATGGACCTGGTGATCCCGGACAAATCGCGGTCGCTGACCGAAGGCGCCATCGAGCCCTGGACCAAGCCCAAGTATCGCCCACTGTTCAGCGACCTGAAGCGCTTCGCGCGCGCGCACAACATCGCGCTCGACGTGCCCTGGCAGGAGCTGCCTTTCGACGACCAGCAGCTCGTGGTCGAAGGCGACGGACACTTCCCCGGCATCAAGGGCTTCTTCGCCTATCTCGAGCGTAAGAAATATAAGCTGCACGTGCGCGTCTTTCTCAGCCGGTATCGCGGATATGCGACTTGCTCGACGTGCAATGGCGCGCGCCTGCGGGCCGAGGCGCGGCACGTCCGCATCGCGGGCAAGAACATCTGTGAAGTCTGCGCCATGACCGTGGAAGAAGCTGCGGGCTTCTTCGCGTCCGTCGAGCTCTCGCCGGAGCAGGCGGAAATCGCCGAGCAGTTGCTGGGCGAGATCCGCGCGCGGCTGAAGTTTCTGAACGAGGTGGGCCTCGATTACCTGACGCTCGACCGTCTCTCATCCACGCTCTCCGGCGGCGAAGCGCAGCGCATCCAGCTCGCGACCTCGCTGGGATCACGGCTCGTAGGCGCGCTTTACGTGCTCGACGAGCCGTCAATCGGCCTGCACAGCCGTGATACCTCACGGCTCATCCACATCCTTCACGAGCTGCGCGACCTGGGGAACACGATCCTGGTGGTCGAACATGATCCCGAAATCATGCGGGCTTCGGATCGCATCCTGGATCTGGGCCCGGGCGCCGGCGAAAATGGCGGACGCGTGGTTGCCGCCGGAAGTTTTGACCAGATCGTAAAGATGCCGCATTCGCTCACCGGGCGCTATCTCTCCGAGGAGCTGCGGATCCAAATGCCGCCCCAGCGCCGCCGTCCCGGGCCGCAGCAGCTCAAGCTCTACGGCGCGCGCGCCCACAATCTTAAGAACGTGGATATCACGATTCCGCTGGGCATGATCGTGGCCATCACCGGCGTCTCGGGCTCAGGCAAGTCCACGCTGGTGCATGATGTTCTCTACCAGGCGCTGGCGGCGATGAAAGGCCAGACCAACGGCTCCGGCGCCACCGACGCGCTCTTCGACCGCATCGAAGGCGCGCAGTACATCCACGAAGTGGTGCTGGTGGATCAGTCGCCCATCGGGCGCACTCCGCGCTCCAACCCTGTGACGTACATCAAGGCTTTCGACCCCATCCGCGAACTGTTTGCTTCCCTGCCGGAAGCGCAGAAGCGCGGCTACGCTGCCGGGCATTTTTCCTTCAACATTCCCGGAGGCCGTTGCGAGACCTGCCAGGGCGACGGCACGGTAGTGGTCGAAATGCAATTCCTGGCTGATGTGGAGCTGGTCTGCGACGAATGCAAAGGCACGCGTTACAAGCCGGGGATTTTAGAAGTGCGGTATCGGGGCAAGAACATCCACGAAGTGCTCAATCTCACGGTGAAGGAAGCGCTCCAGTTCTTTTCCACCGTGCCCAAGATCACGGAGAAGCTGCGCGTGCTGGAAGAAGTAGGGCTGGGATATTTGCGACTGGGACAATCGGCCACCACGCTGTCCGGCGGCGAGGCCCAGCGCATGAAGCTGGCAGCGCACTTGCAGCCTCGGCGCGACACCGTCCGCTTTGCACCTGCCAATCCTGACAATCCGGATGCTCCCAAGAAGCCGCGCGGCGGCCATCGCGCGCTCTACATCTTCGACGAGCCCACGACCGGCCTGCACTTCGATGACGTCAGCAAGTTGCTGGCAGCGTTCCGCAAGCTTATCGACACGGGCGGCTCAATCGTGGTCATCGAGCACAATCTCGACGTCATCAAGACCGCTGATTGGGTAATCGATCTCGGCCCGGAAGGCGGCGGGCGCGGCGGCGAGGTGGTGGTGGCGGGACCGCCCGAGGTGGTGGCCAGAGCGCCAAATTCTTATACCGGTAATTGGCTGGCCCGCATCTTACACAGCAACGGCAACGCCGGTTCCAATGGACACAAATAAAGCTTTCATCCTACTGGCTCTCGCCAGCGTGATTGCCTGCCCGCGGCCGGCGCACGCCCAGATGACCGGCCAGACCGTGCGCCATCACCGGGTCGAGGAAGAACAGGATCCCTACATGGTCCCGGCGGTGATCCAGGCGGAGAAAGCCATCGACATCCGCGATTTCATCACCGCCGAGAGCAAGCTGAAACACGTGGTCACCGACGATGACCATAATTATCGCGCCTGGTTCGACCTCGGCTATGTGTACACGGCCACCCGCGCGCGATGCCGACGCTATCGCCGCCTATCGCAAGTCGATCGCCGCCAAGCCGGACCTGTTTGAGTCGAACCTCAACCTTGGCATTATGCTCGGCGAAGCTGGCAATCCGGAAGCCGAGACCTACTTGCGGGCCGCCACCAGGCTGAAGCCCAGCGGTCCTCCCGAGCAGGGCCAGGAACGGGCCTGGCTGTCGCTGGCTCACGTGCTGGAAAAACAGAAACCCGAGGAAGCGGCCGCCGCTTATCGCGAGGCCGCGAAGCTGGAACCGGCTGACCCTGAGCCTCACGTGGCTGCCGGCCAGTTTTTCGAGAAGCAGAATCGCTTCGCCGATGCCGAGCACGAGTATCAGCAGGCGGTGGATCTTAATCCCAAGTCGGCCGAAGCAATGGCCGGCCTGGTGAACCTGTACAGCAAGGCCAAGCGCCTGCCGGACGCAGAGAAGATGTTGCGCCGTTATCTGGAAGTCAATCCGCAGAACCCGACCGCGCACCTGCAACTGGCTCGGGTACTGGCCGCTCGCAGTGACAACGGGGGTGCGCGTGCGGAATACGAAGCAACGGTGAAGCTTGCTCCCGATGATCTCCAGGCACGGCGGGAACTGGCGGAGCTCGACGTGGCTGCCGGCCAGTATCGTACGGCCGCGCAGGAATATCAGGCGCTGGTTGCCGGGCATCCAGCCGATGCCGAATTGCATTATGCCCTGGGCAATGCGCTTCTCCACGCGCGTGACTTCCCCGGCGCGCAGCAAACTCTGCTCGAGACGGTGAAGCTCAAGCCTGACATGGGACCGGCCTATAACGATCTGGCCATCGCCGCCTCGGAGAATAAGCAATACGATCTTGCCGTCCACGCCCTGGATGCGCGGGCGAAATATCTGCCCGAGACGCCCGGCACCTATTTCCTCCGCGCCACCTCATACGACAACCTCAAGGCCTTCAAGCAGGCAGCAGAAAATTACCGGCATTTTCTGGAAGTGGCGCAGGGCAAGTTTCCTGATCAGGAATGGCAGGCGCGCCATCGGCTGATCGCGATTGATCCGAAAAAGAAATGATGGTTCGCGGGTTTCACATTTCGATGGCGGTCATTCTGCTGGCCATCTGCTTCCAGGCCAAGAGCAGCGAAGAGCCACTGGAGACTTTGAAGACTCGAGCGCAGAGCGCCCGCCCACACGACCAGCCGCATCTGTTTGCCACCATCGCTCGCCGCGAGGTCAACGAAGCCGACCATTTCTATACCGAGGGCGATGTCACCAGCGCCACCAAAACGGTCGATGAGCTGGTGCGTTACGCTGCCCGTGCTGCCGATGCCGCGACGAAAACCGGCAAGCAACTCAAGAGCACTGAGATCTTGCTGCGCGAGACGGCGCGGCGGCTGAATGATGTCAGCAAGACGCTGAACTTCGACGACCGCACTTACGTGGAGGCCGCGGTTAAGCAGGTGGAGAAGTCCCGGCAGCAGATCCTGGACCAGATGTTTGGGCTACCCTCGAAGGAGACCAAGAAATGATGCGCCGCTTCTTCCAAGCCCTTTCTCTGGCCGTATGCATTGCCGCTCTGGCCGCCACCGCTCAGGTCCATCGTCATGATCCCTTGACTGCGGAGGAGTCGGATACCTTGCGCGATGTCGCGATGGAGCCCGAGAAGAAACTGCCGCTCTACCTCAAGTACGCGCAAGCCAGGATGGCCGCGCTCGATCAGTTGCGCTCGGACCCGAACGCCGCGGCGGGGCGCGGCGCCAAGATGCACGACCTGCTGGCGGACTTCAAAATTATCGTTGACGAGATGGACCGCAACGTCGATTCCTTTGCCGACCAGAAACTCGACTTCCGCAAGGCGCTCAAAGCGATCATTCAAGCCGATAGCGAATTCCAGACGAAGCTGGCTAAGCTGAAGGAGGCCAGCAAGGAGCCATCCGCGACCGCCGAAGCCAAGGATTACGAGTTCGCCTTGCTCGACGCCGGCGATGCCGTGGACGGCGACCTCGAGAACGCCAAGGACCTGCTGCCCCAACAAGAGAAAGCTGCCGCCGAGGCCAAAGCGAGAGCCAAGGAGAAGGGCAAGAGCAGGTGATCGCTTCCCTGCTCGAAATTTTTCAGGAGGAATATCGCGAGCTGCGACCGCGGGCGCCCCTGCCCGAGTTCCGAGTGGAGTTCTACCGCTTCGCTAACGTCAACAACACCATCCGCCTGCGCGAAGGCCGCATCCTGGTTCGCATCTCGGACCTGCTGGAAACGGCGCCGGAATCCGTGCTGCGGGCCATCGCGCACATACTTGTGGCCAAGCTCTACCGCAAGCCTATCGCGGCCGGCCATGCCGCGCGCTATCGGCAATATGTCGCCAGCCACCATCTGAGCGCCAAGGTGCACCTCATCCGCCAGATGCGCGGACGGAAACGGATCGCATCTCCCCATGGAGAGGTTTACGATCTCGATCAAGTCTTCGACGAGCTCAACCATCGCTTCTTCCACGGGCTGCTCGGCCGCCCGCAGATGACCTGGAGCCAGGATCACGCCCGCAACCACCTCGGCCACTTCGATCCCGCCCACAACACCATCGTGGTAAGCCGCATCTTCGATCGCAAGAAGGTGCCGCGCTTCGTGCTGGAATATCTCGTCTACCACGAGATGCTGCACTTGAAGTATCCGGTCAAGCTCAAGGGGACACGCCGCTGTGTCCACGGCGCCGAATTCCAGGCCGAAGAGAAGCTGTTCCCGGAACTGGAAGAAGCCAAGAAGATCCTGAAGACGCTGTGAGCGCGGCGCACGGGGCGCTCGTGCCTCTTCCCTGATTTTGTGTGATTCCCGTCACGCTCGGCTGTGACCACGAGGATTGACCCCTGCGGGAGCGGACGCGTATTCTGAAGCTGTTGAAATTGAAAATCATTTTCAACTTCATTTCTAGTTCCAGGACCAGCCATGATTGACGCATTCATCATTACGCTCCGGGAAGGCGTGGAAGCCGCCCTCATCATCGGCATTACTCTCGCCTATCTTGCCAAAATTAATCGCCCTGACCTGCGCAAAGTGGTCTACGTCGCCCTGGGGGCTGCGGTTGCCGCCAGCGTGGTGGGAGCCGTAATTCTGGCCCGCACCGGCATCAACCAGGACATCTTTGAAGGCTGGATCATGCTGGCGGCCGCGTTTTTCGTGGTCACCATGGTGATCTTCATGATGCGCACCGCGCGCAGCCTCAAGGGCCAGATCGAGAACAAGGTCGGCACGCTGGCCGGTGAGAGCTCGCGCATCGGCCTCTTCGCTTTCGTCTTTTTGATGGTGCTGCGGGAGGGCGTGGAGACGGTGCTCATCCTTTCCGCCGTCTCGCTGAACACCAGCGAGCTGATGAACTTCATCGGCACGATCCTGGGCGTTGGCCTGGCGGTGGTGTTTGGGGTGATGTTCGTTAAGGGCAGCGTGCGCATCAATATACGCAAGTTTTTCAAGGTGACCACCGTCATCCTGTTCTTCGTGGCAGCGCAATTGACGATTGCCGGCCTGCACGAACTCTCGGAAAATGGCGTTCTGCCTTCCAGCCGGCGCGAGATGGCCATCATCGGGCCCATCGTACGCAACGATCTTTTCTTCTTCATCACCGTGCTGGCGCTGGCCGGGCTCATGATTCTGTTCGAGTACCGCCGCCGTGTTCCGGCGGCTATTCCCGCGTCGCGCGCTGAGCAACGCAAAGCGCAGTGGACGGCGCGCCGCGAGCGCCTGTGGATGGCTTCGGTCTACGTCTGCTCCTTCGTCTTTATCCTCCTGGTGACAGCGCAATTCATCTACGCCAAGAGCGTCTCGGCACTTTCGCCGGCGAACCCGGTTGAGTTCGTGAACGGCCAGGCCACGGTCCCCACCGGACAACTGGGCGTAGGCGACTTGGCGCGTTACGTGACCGAGGTAAACGGCACGCCGGTGCGCTTCTTCCTTTATCGCAAGCCGGACAACAAGGTAGCGGTACTGTTCGACGCCTGTGAGATCTGCGGCGCGGTCGGCTTCTACAGCACCCAGGCGGGTCTGATCTGCAAGAACTGTGCTGCGCCTATCAATCAGATGTCGGTCGGCAAGCCGGGCGGATGCAATCCCATTCCGCTGCAGGCGTCGGTGCTGGAGGACCGGGTGATCATCGCCCAGCGCGATCTGGCTGCCGGGGCCAAATACTTCCAGCAGCCTTGAGCCCATGTTCCTACGCCTCGTCTATGAATCGTTCCGCCGGCAACGCCGCCGGAAGCTTTTAGCCGGGATCGCAATCACTCTGGGCGTAGCCGTAGCGACGGCCATGATTGCTGTGGCCGCCGACATTGGCGACAAGATCAACCGCGAGCTGCGTACCTTTGGCGCCAACATCGTTGTTTATCCTGACACCGACACTCTGGACGTTGAGGTCGGCGGCGTCAACCTAAAGCCGCCGGCCGACGGCGCTTACCTGAATGAAGCCGATCTGCCGGCGATCAAAGGCACGTTCTGGCGGCACAACATTGTGGCGTTCGCGCCCTTTCTGCCGGTGACTGCCGCGGCCTCCTTTGCAGGACATACGCAGCAGACCGAGCTCGTCGGCACCTGGTTCGCACATCCGTTCCGCTATGGACCGGAGAATTTCTCGACCGGCGTGGAGGCCACGAATCCCTGGTGGAAGGTGGCAGGCAAGTGGCCCGCGGATGATTCCAACGACGTGCTGGTCGGCGAAGCGCTGGCCGCGCGTACCGGCGTGCACGTTGGAGATGCGGTCAGCGTGGCCGGACGCGAGCTAAGAGTCGCCGGTATTCTCACGGCTGGGCCAGCCGAAAGTCAGCAGATCATCGCCCCGCTGCATGTTGCGCAGGCGCTTGCGGGCCGTCCTGGCGCAGTGCGGCGGGTGATGGTGAGCGCGCTCACCAAGCCGGAAGATGACTTGGCACGGCGGGCCGCGCTGGCAGCCGATCCGCGCAAAGCGCTGTCGCCCGAACTTTACGACCGCTGGTACTGCTCGCCGTACGTCAGCTCCATCGCCTACCAGTTGGTGGAGTCCATTCCCGCATTCGCGCGCCGAGCAGATTCGCCAGGTGGCGCAGAACGAGGGCGTGGTGCTGGCGCGCATCAAGGGACTGATGCTGCTGATCACGCTGGCCGCGCTGCTGGCCTCGGTGCTGGCGGTTTCGGCAGCGATGGCAACCACCGTCTTCGAGCGCCGGCATGAAGTGGGATTGATGAAGGCGCTGGGCGCAGGCGATTTGTCCGTGGCTGCATTGTTCTTTACTGAAGCCGGACTGCTGGCTTTAGGAGGCGGTACCGTGGGGTTCCTGATCGGTATTGTGATGGCGGAGCAAATCGGCAAATGGATCTTCAGCGCGAACGTTGCGGTCGAGCCGGTGCTCTTCCCGGTGGTGCTGGCGGTGGCGGTACTGGTGAGCTTTGCCGGCAGCGCCGCTTCCATCCGGCGCGCGATGCGCTTCAGCCCGGCGCTCGTGCTGCGGGGTGACGCATGACGCGTTCGGTCGCTTCGAACCGCGGGCATATGTTTCTGCGCATGCTGGCGCGCGCGCTGCTGGTGCGTCGCGGACGCGCGCTGACGGCGCTGGTCGCCGTCGTGGTGGCAGCCTCGGTCGCCACCGCCACGCTCAACCTCTACACCGACGTACAAGCCAAGCTGCACCGCGAATTCCGCAGCTACGGCGCCAACATCGTGATCACCCCGAAAGACGGCAACTCGCTTCCTTCCGATGCGCTCGCACAAGTGGATGCCGCGCTTGGCACTCGTGGCATTGCCGCACCGTTTGCCTTCGCCGTCGCACACACCGCGTCGGGTGCGCCGGTGGTAGTCGCCGGAGTGGACTTCGACCGGGTCCGCAAGCTCAACTACTGGTGGTCGGTGACCGCGTGGCCTGCTGCCCCGCAGACTGCGCTGATCGGAAAGCGCGCCTACCAGTCGCTCACACCCAAGGGCGCGCCGCTTGACCTGACGTTTCAAGGACGCGCGCTGCACGCGACGCCCGCCGGCATTCTCAGTACGGGCGCCGACGAAGATAGTCGCGTGTACCTGAGCCTCGCCGATTTCAGCGGCTGGACAAATCTTCCGAGCTCGACCATCGAAGTGGCGGTGGCCGGCTCGCCCGACGAAGTCCGCGCCATGATGGGCACGCTGGCGAGAACTCTGCCCGGCGCCGAAGTCCAGCCCGTCCGCCAGATCGTAGAAGCCGAAGCGCGCGTGTTGGACAAGACGCGGGCCACGCTGCTGGCTTCGACCGCAATCATCATTTTGACCGCCGCGCTGTGCATGCTGGCCACGCTGACAGCCTCGGTCCTCGACCGGCGTAAGGATTTCGCCGTCATGCGCGCGCTGGGTGCTTCCCAACGCATAGTGAGCGCACTGTTCGCCGCTGAAGCTGCGGGGATTGGCCTGGTGGGCGCGCTGCTGGGGTTCGCGCTGGGCCTGGGCATCGCCGCCTGGATCGGCCACGCAAACTTTCATGCGGCCATCTCGCCGCGGTTCAGTATTCTTCCCGAAGTGGTCGCGGGCAGCATGCTGGTTGCGCTGCTGGCAGCCCTGATGCCGATTTCGTTGCTGCGCAAAGTGCAGCCGGCCACTATCCTGAGAGGAGAATAATGTCGATTAGGCTCGAAAACGTCAGCCGGCTGTATCCCGCGCGGGCGGACGCCAGCGGCGCGTTCATACGCGCGCTGGATGATGTGTCGCTCCACGTCGAGCGCGGCGAGTGGCTGGCGGTGATGGGCCCTTCCGGCTCCGGGAAGTCCACGCTGGTGAACCTGGTCGGCTGCCTGGACCGCGCCAGCTCGGGCAGGATTTATCTCGAAGGCCAGGATGTGGCCGCACTCTCCGACGCCGAACTGAACCGCTTCCGCGCCGAGACCATCGGCTTCGTGTTCCAGCAGTTTCACCTGATTCCCTATCTGACGGCGCTCGAGAACATAATGCTGGCGCAGTACTTCCACAGCATGACCGACCAGGGCGAGGCGATGGAAGCGCTGGAGCGGGTGGGACTGGCTGAGCGGGCCCAGCATTTGCCCGCGCACCTTTCCGGAGGCGAACAACAGCGGGTGTGCATCGCGCGCGCGCTGATCAACGATCCCGCGCATCATTCTCGCCGACGAGCCCACCGGCAACCTCGACGCGCAGAACGAAGAGATCGTGCTGCGCCTGCTGCGCGAGTTCCACCAGCAGGGACGCACCATCGTGATGGTCACGCACGACCCGGTAGTGGCGCGGCTGGCCGACCGGCGCGTGGACCTGCATCACGGCCGCATCGCCAACCAGGAGATGTTTTCCCTCGCCAACGAGCAGCAGTTCGACGAGATTCTGGAAGAGATCTGGATCCTGCACGAGAACGGCGAACTGGCCGAGGTCGGCCGCATGGAAGTGGATGGCGCCTTGCCCGTGGGTCTTGCCGTCGAGCAGATGACCGCGCTGGGGCTGATCGTTCTGAGCCCGCATCCGGCGGAGGCGCACGCCCACAAGAATGTGCTGAACCGCTGCCATGAGGCCATGCGCCCCACGGTGCCGAGCCTGGGCGATGGTCATCTGCTGGTGGAATTCACGGACCGCGGACGCCGTACGGCCGCGGATATCATCCGCCGCCATCGCCTGGCAGAGCGCCTCTTCACTGAGACGCTCAACATGAACAACGAAACCGAGATCGAGCAGCAGGCGTGTAAGTTCGAGCACATCCTGTCGCCGGAAGCCACCGAGCGCATCTGCTCTTTTCTCGGCCATCCCCGCACTTGTCCCCACGGCTCCCCGATTCCGGAAGGGGCATGCTGTGCCGAAGCCAGCAAAATGGCAGCGCTCAAAAGTGCGGCAGATTAGGCCGGGGGCTGGATATCCTCACAGACCGCCCGTTTTTTTCTTGTTTGGAAACCTACCGACTGTGCAAGCAGCTTCGCGGAAAGAGGTCGCCACCATATTCCGGCTAGCTGAGGCCGATCGAAGCAGGACGTGCGTCGCTGCTTCGTGCTGCTGGAGAAGGTTGGGCGACCTCTTCTCCGTTTTGTAGTCGGATGCCAGGAATGAAAAAAGGTGGCCCCTTGAATATGCGAGGGCGAGAACCTTCCATTCCGTTTCTATCACCCTACCTACGTCCCCTGTCGCAAGCCGAACTCCCCGGAGCGTAGGAATTACATCCCTTATTGAGAAGGGGTAACCTCTAATTAGCGGCCTTTATTGGGTTTGGCAGTTGGTATCGCTCGTGCTTCGTCCTCTGGCAGGTTCAGCTTTAGCCGCTCCCGGGGGAAGCAGTATGCGGAAGCCGACTATCCTGTGCGTGGATGACGAGCCCAATGGCCTTCTTGGACGTGAATCTCTTTTGCGGCTGTATGGATACGACGTGGTGGCGACGACCAGTGGCCGGCAGAGCCTCGATCTTTTGCAGTCGGCGACGGTCGATGCCGTAATCCTGGACTACCGCATGCCGGAAATGATGGGCGACGTGGTGGCCGCGCGCATGAAGCAGCTCAAGCCCGAAGTGCCCATCCTGATGCTGTCGGCGCAGGACTCCCTGCCGCCCGGCGCACTGCGAGCGAGCGACACTTTCCTCTCTAAAAGCGCCCCGCCGAGCCAGTTCGTGCACGCTGTCCAGGAACTGCTGGCCGCGCGCTCGCCATTTTTCCATCGCTGGCTGCAAAGCTGGAAGCGCCGCATTGGTGTGAAGACACCAACTCCGCCCAGCGCTTGACGCCGGGCGGAGCTGCTGCCATCGAACGAGGGCTCGGTCCGTGGGAAGTGCGGGATCCTTGCCAAGTTTGAAACCCTTTGGCTACTTCCTATCGTTCTTCTCTTTATCCTCATCCTCACGAGAAACCACCTTGGCACTGCTTACGGTCGCGATGAAGCTTCGCGCCGATGGGGGAACGGGAACTCGCCCGGTCAGGATCGCATCGGTCGATACTTCGTGGCCATAGAAAGCCCGGGTGGAATCCTCATCAGGGGCGATCCGCGCGCCGTTCAAGGTGAGCCCAGCAAAGGCGCCCTTACTCCGCGAGTACGTCAGGACCTTGGTATTCAACTTCCAGTCAGTATTCGCCGCGGCGTGGCGCCCCACCGGTCCGGCGGAGGCAGAGGCGTCCCCGCCTACTTCAAACTTGCTGGAGAGCATCTGATTGGCGCCTTGCCTGTCGGTAAACACCATCACCAGATCGATACCCTCGAGGCCGATTTGCAGACCCCAGCTGCCGCCGGAGATGCTGAAAAACGCCGGCGCGCTCCATCCGTGCGCGGTACGGCAGGTGGCTACTCCGCGGCCATGTTCGGCGCCGATTCCCAGTCCGCCTTTCATCATGTGAGGAACGATGGCAACGCATTGCGCCGCAGCCAGAACTTCCTCGGGGATACCCTTGTCGGGTGTAGCCATGATCTCTTCCATTACTTTTGCGGCATTATTCATGCGGTCGGTGGCGTCTGCGCGGCTCTGCCCCGCCCACGCCAAGCTGGCAAAGACCAGCACTGTCAGGATTGAAGCTAATTTCTTCATCGGTAAATCCTTTCCGCCCTCGGGCCAGTTTTACGTACGCCCCTGCTTAGAAGCAGAAGTTGGCCCCAAGGTTCGCTCCGAAATCAGGGAATGGCCAGTGACCCGAAGGGTAATGGGTTAAGTCATTTACCCGAGAGACAGAGGCGGCTGGCCTCCATATTCTGGCCCCACATTCTGGGGGAAACTCCGGCGTCTCGATGAAAAGAGCATTACAGGTCGCCATCTTGTCGTTGTGCGTGGCAACTGCCTGGGGTCTGCCAAAGGAGCGCATAAGTCGCATCGCCCAGCCGAACTGGACTTTTACGATCGGTCCGGGAACGGTCATCGCGGTTCGTGCACTGGATGTTGCCTTTGTTGGCCGTTGCTACATTGTCCGCTATAGGACGGAGAGGGGTGAAGTCATTGAAATCCGGGACCTTCGGCGCAGCATTCCACTGCTGCAGGGCATGCATGGCTTGCTCACCTACTCGACAAATCCCGAAATGATTCTCAACTTTCAGGTCGTAGAAGACAAACCGGCGAAGTGAATCCGCAACCGCACAGAGCCTGAGGGCCTCTCCAAGGTCGTGCCCCTCAGCGTAATCAGCCAGGCCAGTCTCGCTCGGTGGTTCTCCGCTCCTTCCTGCTCTATACTCCCCAGTCGAACAAAACCAACCAAGGTGGTTTATGAACAGCATTCGGTTGAGCTTAGCTCTGATTGTGCTCGCCTCGGCGCTTCAGGCCGAGCCGCTTCCCTTCCGCCGGGCCGTCGAACTGGCCGTTCAGCGCGGCAGCGTGGTCAGCGCCGCGGAGCAGAACCGCGCCCACCAGGCCTACGTGGCCGCCGTGCGCATGTACGTTCCCCAGTTGATCGCGGGCTCGGGATTGGCCAAGACCTTCGGGTATCCCCTAAGCATCGAAGGCGCGGCCCCGTCGATCGTGAACGTGAACGCCACCGGGTTTCTCATCAACCCCAGCCACCGCGAGGCGGTGCGTGCCGCCCGCGCCGAGTGGGATGCGGCAGCTTTTAGCAGTGAAGACCGGCGGCAGCAGGCGATCCTCGACACTGCCGTTACCTACACGCAGCTCGACCGCATGGCGTCGGCATTTAATCTGTTGCGGCAACAGCAAGAAGAGGCGGCTCGCGCGGAGCAGATCACCGGCGAGCGGGTGCAGGCAGGCGTTGAACCCGCGCTCAACCAGACGCGTTCACGCCTGGCCACGGCGCGAGTGCGGATGGCGATCGCCCAAGTTGAAGGTGATATAGACGGGCTGCGCAACGTGCTGGCCCAACTGACCGGCCTGCCGGCTCAGGGGCTGGAGACCATTACGGAATCGATCCCGCCGCTACCCGAGATCAGCCAGAACTCGGAGATGTCCTCCAAAGCCGCTTCCACGAATCCCGCCGTCAAGCTGGCCTTCGCCCAGGCCGACGCTAAGCAGCTGCTCGCCCGCGGCGAGCACAAGCAGTTTATGCCGGCTGTGGATTTCGTGGCACAGTACAGCCGATTCGCCACATACAACAACTATGAGGTCTTCTTCCCTTCGGGCACTTTCCGGCGCAACAACGGCCTTATCGGCGTGGCCGTCCGCTTTCCCTTCTTTAACATGTCGCAGCGCGCCCGCGCTGCGCAAGCCGACGCTGAGGCGGTCCAGGCTCGCTATCAGGCGGAGGACGTCAAGAACAAGGTCTCCAACCAGACTCGTAAGCTGCAGCATGAAGTCGCGCAACTTGCCGCTGCGCGCGAGGTCGCGCGGCTGGAATATCAATTGGCCCGCGCCGATGTTGACACAGTGCAGACCAAAGTTCAGGCCGGTTCGGCGACTCTGGGCGATGAAGCCAACGCCCGGCTTGCGGAGGGTCAGAAATATTCCGCCTTCCTCGACGCCAGCTACCAATACGAACAGGCCCAGATGCAGCTCCTGCGTTCCACCGGAGAGCTGGAGAAGTGGGCCCTGGCGCAGAAATGATGCAAACGGCTGGAATGTTTATCAGGGATGTGGTCGCCGCAGCCGTGGGCATCGTGTCCTACGCTGCGGTGCTGCGGGCTGATCTGTATCGCCGACGCCTGTCGCGAAATCCATGGGGCGTCGAAATTCCGACTCGCGTTCGGCTGGATATTGCCGCTGCTGCAGCGGCAATGGCTATTGCCAGCATATGCCTGGCCCGGTTCTTTATATATGGAAGGATCGCAGACCTGGGAGAAGGTCTTGCCCTCTGTATGGCGTTTCCATGGCTATGGCAAGAGGGCCGACGTTCCGCGCAATGGCAGCGTCCGCCGGGCATCGTAGCCGGTGAGGTTCTTGTAGTCGCCGGGCTGGTTAGTTTGGCTGCCGGGTTTCTGCGGCCCGCCCAACGCGAGTTCGTCGGCCTTACGCTTGCACAATTGGGCGCGCTGGCAGCGATTGTCGTTGGAGCCGTTTTCATTGCCATCATCGTCCCGCGCTTCCTGCGGACGCGCGAAGAGCACCGCATCATCGCCGATGTCAGCGCCGCGGGTGAATCACTGCAGCCCGAGTACACGCCGGCCACAGCAGAATGTCCGCATCCCGAGCTGTGGAAGATGTACGACTCGATGAGTGCCGAAGTCGAAGTACTCGACTTCCTTAAAGCGCTGGTTATCACCCTCAAGCCCAATCTCGTAGTCGAGACCGGCACCTTCATGGGGGTGAGCACGCTGGCCATCGCCGAAGGGCTCAAACAGAACGGCTTCGGGCGCGTCATCACCGTCGAATTCGATCCCAAGGTTTTCGCCAAGGCGCAGGAGCGTTTCGAATCCTCCCGCTTGGCTACCTGGATCGAGGCTCGCAACCACTCCAGCCTCGATCTGCAAGTGGACGGAACCATCGATCTCCTCTTCAGTGATAGCGACATCAACGTGCGCGAGAGCGAGGTCCGGCGCCTGCTGCCGCAGCTCTCTCCCAATGGCCTGATCCTCATTCACGACGCCAGCTCGCACCAGAAAGTGGTGCGCGAAGCCGCCTTACGGATGGAGGCCGAGGGCCTGCTCTCCGTTGTGCTGGTTCCCACTCCTCGCGGACTGGTGCTCGCGCAGAGACGCGCAGAGCGACGCTAGAGGTTTACAGCGATGACAATAATTTACGAAAACTTTACAAATCATTACATTCTTTTGCCTGAAGCCCGTGTTTAAGCCGCTTAGGAAGGGGAAGTTACTGAAGTCACGGCCGTCCCCGACGCTTCCAACGGGGTGGTCGAGCGAGGGAGACATGAGCTACTGGCAGAAAATGGCGTTTGCCCTGGCCTTGGTGGCGGGGCTCTGTGGTGGTGCTTGGGCCCAGGTTTGGGGAAGTCGGGCTACGAACCAGAATCGAGATTCTCACGCCGCGCGTCAGACTGATTCTCGTGTTTGGCGTAACAACAATCAGACTCGCGCCGCCCAAGACCGTGGCTGGGCTCGCGATGGCGCTGCGGTGCGCGATCGCGATTGGCACGATCGCAACCATTCCAATTACCCGTACCGCACCGGACAGGTTTACGTGCCGAGAACGGGGGGCTGGGGCACCAACCCTAACGGTACCTACTCCCCCTACCCTACCCAGCGCACTGGGGGCTGGGGCAGCACGTACCCCAACGGTACTAACTACCCTTATCCAACTCAACGCACCTCGGGCTGGGGCTATCCCAACGGCACGTATTACCCCTACCCGAGCGGTGGTTATGGTTACCCTAGTACGGGCGGCTGGGGCTACGGTGTGCCGGGGGGCTATGGAGGGTACGGTGTACCGGGAGGCTACGGAGGTTATGGTGGGCCCGGAGGCTACGGAGGCTATGGGGGGCCGGGAGGCTACGGGCACGGCGGGGGCGCCGCCTACCAAACTGGATATATGGATGGCGTAAATGCCGCCCGCATTGACCGGCGCTCCAACCGCGGCTACGGTGCGGGGAGGGGCGGTCTTTACAAGCACGCCGATCACGGCTACAACCACAGTTACGGCAACAAGGGCGCCTATCAGCAGGCGTATCGCAACGGATATTTGGCCGGATACCGCAATGGATTTGGCAGAGGGTGATAGGGAACGCAGTCACTGCACTCGAAGCAGGGGCCGCCGCCAGGCGGCCCTTATTTTTTCGGCTGTGTTCTATTAAGAATTACTGGTCCACTTCGCGGACAACTGTTACCAATAAATGACACACCAGCGGGATTGCTCTGTGGCTTGCCTCAGCTAGATAATACTATCTGGAGGGTAAATTTCCGGGGCAACGATTACTACGGGCATCTGGCTGTCTTGGTACGAGTGGGGTGTACTGGGAGTTACCAAGCCTGGATGGTGAACCACAAAGGGGGTAACTGTGCCACGTACCAAGAAAGCCGCTCTCTTCGTGCGCTGTACCGAGGAGGAAGCAGAGAGGATTCGCCGCACCGCCAAAATGGAGCGTCGCACGGTGAGTGGCTTCGTCCTTAACGCGGTGTTCAGCCGCCTAGCCATGCGGGACCGCTTGCTGGCCGAGCAGGAAACGCAGGCTAAAACGAAAACGCCGGCTGGGGTCTCCTAGCTGCCGGAGCTAGCGGCGCACACCTGCTGCAAGTCGTGAACTCCCATGGGAGTAGGCTTTCGTGCGCCTTCAATTCTGCGTCCACTCGTAGTCGTGTCCGATTGCCGTCAATCCTGCCCCATTTTTCTTTTTCTATTCATTTCCCTAAATCCCGCCTCACATTTATTCTGACTACTTTGCCAAATCTCTGTATGCGAACCTGTGATGAACTGGCTGAAGCGCTGGAAGACCCGGCTCCTGATCTTTGCGGCAGTGGTGGGCCCGGGATTCATTACCGCCAACGTGGACAACGACGCCGGCGGGATCACCACCTACTCGCAGGCCGGGGCCCAGTTCGGCTACCTGCTGCTCTGGACCATGATCCCCACCACGGTGGCGCTCATCGTGGTGCAGGAAATGGCCTCGCGCATGGGGGCGGTCACCGGCAAGGGCTTGAGCGACCTGATTCGCGAGGAGTTCGGCTTTCGCATCACCTTCCTCATGATGCTGGGGCTGGTGATTACCAACTTCGGCAACGTGTTGGCTGAGTTTTCCGGCATCGCTCTCAGCCTGGAGCTCTTCAACATTCCCAAATACATCAGCGTGCCGGCGTGCGCGCTGATCGTGTGGCTGATGGTGGTCCGGGGCTCCTACAAGAGCGTGGAGAAGATCTTCCTCGTGGCGTCGTTCATCTACGTCACCTACATTGTGGCCGGTTTGATTGCGCGCCCCGAGTGGAAAACGGCAATGCTGGCGACGGTACGGCCGCCTGCTCTGTCGGCGTTTTCGCACTCCGCCTATCTCTATATGGTAATCGGCGTGGTGGGAACGACCATCGCACCCTGGATGCAGTTCTACCTGCAGGCTTCGGTGGTGGAAAAAGGGATTACCCGGCGGCAGTACGGAGCTTCGCGCCTGGACGTGATCTCAGGATGCATCTTCACCGACATCGTGGCCTGGTTCATCATCGTGGCCTGCGCCGCCACGCTGTACGCTCACGGCATGTTCGAGATCCGCAACGGCGCCGACGCCGCCCAGGCGCTCAAGCCGCTGGCGGGAAATTACGCCTACATCCTGTTCGCTGTCGGGCTGTTCAATGCCTCGCTGTTCGCGGCTTCCATTCTGCCCATCTCCACCGCCTATGCCGTGTGCGAAGGCCTCGGGTTCGAGTCGGGCGTGGACAAGAAGTTCCGCGAAGCGCCGTTCTTTTACTGGCTCTACACCGTGCTGATCGCGGGGGGAGCGGGCGTCATCCTGATTCCCAACGTGCCCCTGATTCAGATCACGGTCCTGTCGCAGGTTATAAACGGCATTACTCTGCCCTTTGTCCTGATCTTTATGGTGCTGCTCATCAATAAGAAAGACCTGATGGGCAAATACACCAACTCGCGCTTGTTCAACTGGGTGGCCTGGGGGACCACCATAGTGATGGTCGGGCTGACCATCGCCTGGTTCTGGACTTTGCGCGGGGGCGGAAGTTAGAAGATTTTACCCGCGGCGATCTGCCGCACCAGTTCGCGATCAGCTTCCAGGAAATCGAATTCCGGCAGCCGCGTGCGCGCTACCCACTGGATGTCGCGAAAGATGCGGTTCTCCGGCTCACCGGTGAATTCATCCACCACGAAGAAGCGCAGCTCCACCATGCCGCCGCGCGGATAGCGGTGCTGGAGGCGCGCCACTTCGTCGCCGATGCGCGCCTGGATGCCCAACTCCTCGTCCAGCTCGCGGCGCAACGCATCGCTGGGCTGCTCCCCGGTCTCGATCTTGCCGCCAGGAAACTCCCACTTCAGAGGCATGGTCTGGTGGCGTGTGCGCTGGCAGATCAGGAGTTTGCGTCCGCGCACAATGAGCGCTGCCACCACTCGCTTCATGGGATAACGTTTTCCAAGTGCGGCACTACCCTTGCGCTTGGAGGCCATTGTTGCGATTAGAACACAACCCGCGTAGAGACGCAGCGATGCTCGATCTCACTCATCGTGCGATGCGGCGCAGGCCGGCGGGCAGTTGCGGAAACGAATCAGGATGCATGGCCGCTTCCAGAGCGCGCAGGCCGTCGAGCAGCGTCGGAGCCGGCGTGTTCAGCAGCTCGTCGCGCACGCAATACACACGCCGTGAGCGCGCTGCCGAGGTTTCAGTCCACCCGCGCTCACTGACGATCTTCTCCAGCGGCACCCGGTCGCCGGCGCCGCACCAGGCCATGACGATCACCTCGGGATCAGCACGCCGCACGCATTCGGCGTCGGTCTTGGCGCCGGGTTCGCCCTGGAACTGTCCACCAGCAGCTTCCACCAGCTCCGCCACCCAGGGTTGCGAGTGAATGATGGGATTGCCCCACTCTTCGCAGAAGACACGCGGTCGCGGCTCGGAAGCGTGGCGGGCGCGCACACACTCGATTTCGCGCTGCATGTTTTCGATCATCTGCTCGCCACGGTCGGAAGCGCCCATCGCGCCGGCGATGAGAGCGGTGTCGGCATAGATGTCGGCCAGCGAGCGCGGCGCCAGTCCCAGAAAACGCACACCCGCCTTGAGGATTTCGGCAACCGCTTCCAATTGATACGGAACCGAGGCGATCACCAAGTCGGGCCTAGCTGCGGTGATCTGCTCCGCTTGCGCCGTCCAGGAGTCGGCGACGATCACTACGTCGCGAAAAGCAAGCTCCGGGCAAACGTCCTTGCAGTAGCGCGTGCAAGCGACTACGCGGTCGAGCAGGCCTAGCCGCGCCAGCGTAACCGTGGCGCTGGGCTGCAGGGAGACCACGCGGCGGGGGCTGAAGTCGGACACGACACTAGACTACTACGGATGAAGCTGCTTCAACGCTGCTTGCAGCGCGTCGATCGCCAAATGGCTTGCATGAATGGACTCATTGGGCAGACCGCCGACGGCATCGACGACCGCTTCGCGTTTGAGCCGCCGCCGCCTCAGGGAGAGTCAGGCCAATAAGCATCTCGGTCAGCGCCGAGCCGCAGGCAATCGAAGCGACGCATCCGCGCGTACGATAGCGGGCCTCGGATGATGCGTCCGGCGGCGAGCTTCAGGGTGAGCTGCATGATGTCGCCGCAAGCCGGATTCTCTACGCGAACCGAAGCATCAGCGCCGGCAATCTCCCCCACATTGCGGGGGTGCTCGAAATGGTCGAGCAGCTTGGCGGAGTACACGCAGAAATTGTATTGCAGCCCAAGCTCATGTGGGGCGGGCGCCCCCGCCCGCCAAGGCTCGCTTTAAATCGACTTCACCGGGATCGCCGTCAGGTCCTCCACCAGCCCGACTTCCTTCTGCACAAACGGCTCAGCGTACTTCACGCCGGCAAGCAAGCCATAGAAGCGTGCCATGGCCTCGACGCGGCCGCGGATCTCAGCCTGCGCGGGAAAGAGGCCCTGCCCGGCCTCCTGATCGGTAAACTGCGACTTGTACGCCAAGATGGACTGGAGTCGCGCCTCGAACTGCTCGCTGATATCGACCACGAACGTCGGCCGAATGTCGAAGTAGAGCGTGGCATAAACGATCTTGAATGGGCGGTGGGGCGCAAGGCCATCCAGATCGAGTTTCGCCAGACCGGCGAGGAAGCATGCCTCGTATCCGAGAACTGAAGTCGTGTAGTGGTCGGGATGCCGGCCCTGCCAGTACGGAAGAATCACCACCTGCGGCCGAGTTTCGCGGACCACGCGCGCGATCTTCAGGCGATTTTCCCAGGTGTTCTCCACGCGGCCGTCAGGGATGTCGAGCGCCCGGCGCCAGCCCACGCGCAAAATGCGCGCGGCCTCTTCAGCTTCGCGCGTGCGGTCCTCTGCGGTGCCGCGCGTGCCCATCTCACCCTGAGTGAGGTCGAGAATACCGGTCGCGTGGCCGCGCTCCGCCATTTTGAGCAGCGTGCCGCCGCAGGTCTGCTCGATGTCGTCACGATGGGCAGCAATAGCGAGAATGGCGATTTGTGCGGGCATCTCTTAACCGCTCCTACGACCTGGCCCTAATCTGAAGCGGTTTGAGCTTTGGCAGAAAGCGGCCGACTGCGGCGCAGTTCTTGCCATTGCAAGACAACGTCTGCGAGAAGTATGGAAAAGGCGAGGCACCCCCACACAATCGCCTCGTTGGCGGCATCGCCGAGATTTTCCCAGCCGGTGATGCCTCCGACGACGCGCACTTCAAGAAAAACCACAGCTACGGCATAGCTCCGCGTCATCCATTGGCGGTGCTGCTGGATCTTTCCCCTGCGGACGAATGCGAAAGCAATAGCGGTGGTCGTCATCAGCATAAAGGCATCCACGGCGGCGGCGGCGCTGAAGGACCGCGGAGCGCCCATTCGTTCCTCAAAGTACTGGATATAAGCGCCGAGGGGAGCTGCGATAAACGCTCCAAAAAGGTAGATTCTGCCGATGACGCGATGCAGCTTGATGAACCGCTGGCGCAGGCGATCGGAAAACTGCATCGGCCCCAGCAAAAGCGCGCAGGCTCCGGCCAGACCGTGCGGCAGCAGCCACCACCTGAAAGGCATGTAGTGTTGCCACACCGGGTCCTTAGCATCGATCAGGAAGTGCTCGTTATGCCGTAGAACATAAGCGAGCATCAGGCCAATGAAGACAAAGACGAAGTACTTGGGGCGCAGCCACGGGAGACGTCGAAACGGCATTGCTCCAGTCGACATAGAGGTTCCTCATCCCAGGTTTTGTGCAGCAATATACCTAGAGGCAGGTGCTGAAAGCTATTTTTTCCTCTCCACCAGGAATCTTGCCAGTGCCTTCAGCGTCTCGGCGCGCGGACCGAACGAATCGAGCGCGGCGCAGCCGGACTCCACCAGCGAGTCAGCCTTCCGCAGCGATTCTTCGATCCCGAACAGCGCCGGGTACGTGACTTTTTCGCTGGCCACATCTTTGCCCGCGGTCTTGCCCAATTGTTCTGACGACTGGGTGACGTCGAGCACGTCGTCGGCAATCTGGAAAGCGACGCCCACGGCGCGCCCGAACTGTCGCAGCTTTCCCACCTCGCCTTCGGAAGCTCCGGCGTAGATGCCGCCGCTCACCACGCTCGCGGTGATCAGTGCGGCGGTCTTCGAGCGATGAATGTATTCAAGCGTCTTGGCGTCGGCCTTGGTGTGCTCGGCTTCCAAATCCATCACTTGACCGCCAATCATGCCCTCGATAGTGCCGGTCGCGTGCGCAATTTCTTCGATGATGCTCACGCGCCGATCCGCCGGACAACGCAGCCGCGCCAGCACTTCATAGGCGCGCGTCTGCAGGGCGTCTCCGGCCAAAATAGCCATCGCCTCGCCGAAGGCCTTGTGGCAGGTGGGCTGGCCGCGGCGGAGGTCGTCGTTGTCGAGCGCGGGCAGGTCGTCGTGAATCAGCGAATAGGTGTGTAGCATCTCCAGCGCCGCGCCCAGATCTGCAATTCCCTCCGGCAGGCTTCCGGCGATAAGCCGCGCGCCTTCCATCGCCAAGATGGGACGCAGGCGCTTGCCGCCGGCGAAGACGCTGTGCCGCATCGCACGATGGATGACGGAAGGATGCTCGGCCGCAGGCGGCAACAATCGCTCGAGCGCGGCGTCGGCCAAGCGCCGTCCTTCTTCCAGTGTCTGCTTGAGCATCGACGGAGCAGTATAACAAGCGGGTTGGCGGGCGAGGGCGCCCGCCCCACAAGGATCTGTACGGATCTCCACGGATATTGTTGTTGATCCGTGTCCATCCGTGCAGATCCGTGGCTGCCTTTCCTACTTCGCCGGTTTGTTCACGGCCTGCTGCATCAGCTTGCCGAGATCGGTGAACAGGTCGAGCGGCAGCGGGAAGACGATGGTGGTGTTCTTCTCGACGCCGATTTCGGTGAGCGTCTGCAGGTAGCGGAGCTGGATGGTGACGGGCTCGGCGGCGAGCACGTGCGCGGCATCCGAAAGGCGCTGGGCGGCGGCGAATTCGCCTTCCGCGTGGATGATTTTCGAGCGCTTTTCGCGTTCCGCCTCCGCCTGCTTGGCCATGGCGCGCAGCATGGTCACGTCCAGATCGACCTGCTTCACTTCCACGTTCACCACTTTCACCCCCCAGGGCGCAGTGTGCTGGTCGAGGATGGACTGGATGCGCGTGTTCAGCTTGTCGCGGTGCGAGAGCAGTTCATCGAGCTCCACTTCGCCCAGCACCGAGCGCAGGGTGGTCTGCGCGAACTGTGAAGTCTGGTAGAGATAGTTGGTAACTTCGACCACCGCTTTGTTGGAATCGATGACGCGCAGGAAGATGACCGCGTTGACTTTCAAGGTGACGTTATCGCGGGTGATGACGTCCTGCGGCGGGACCTCCAGGGCGTCCTGGCGCAGCGAGACCCGCACCATGCGGTCCACCGGCGCGAACACCAGGATCACCCCCGGCCCTTTGGCAGTGGGGAGCAGGCGTCCCAGACGGAAGATCACGCCGCGTTCGTACTCGGCCAGAATTTTGACGGAACTCAGCAGGTAGAGACCAACGACGACGATGACTACGACCAGACCATACCCTTCAGGCATGGGAACCTCCAGAGGAACAGGGGATTGTATCAAGGCCGGGAGTAGCACGTAGGCGCGGCCGTCCCTTCGACTTCGCCCAGGGCAGCCTCTGGGCTGGTTTTTTGGCCTCAGAGCAACCGTTCATCCCACGGGTACTCAGCGTGCCAGAGCACCCGCACGCGAGAGGCGTGGGGATGCGCGGGGTTGAGAAGAATATTGAAGGTCTCCGGCACGATCACCGACGGCACTCGCAGCAGGACTGTGCTCCGGGAAATCAGCCACTCGTCGCCCATGGTCCTGGTCAGGATCAGGTTTCTCATCCAGTCCCCGGTGAGCTCCGCTCGCCCGAGGGTGCGGAGGGAAATGTCGTCTGGTGCTTCGGCCTTCACCAGCCCGTAGCGTGCGGGATAAGCGTCGGGCGGGAGTTCAAGATGAACCAAAGCCTCGAGCAAGGCCCCCGCCGGACTCTCCGCCAAGTACACGATCGAGTGGCCGGCGCTGTGCCAGCGCGCGGAAGCAAAAAGCCCGCCTTGCCCGTCGAGCGTGGAATGCCGGCTGATCCTCCACAAGATCATTCAGGCAAACATGCCTTCGTCGATCTGGATGAGCATTTCTTCCACCAGACGTCCGCCGGGTTCGGTGGCCAGCATTTGCATGGGGGCACGGCCCTCGAAGCGCTTCTTGGGCGCGCGCAGCCAGCGCAACGCCGCGCCCTGATCGCCGAAAACCGCCTGGGCGCGCGCCAGGACCCGCACCGCGCGGACGGCTCGTTCAGACTCACCCTGGGAAAGAGGCTGGCTCTTGCTCCGGCGATGCTTCAGAGTGCGCGGATTGACGATGATGCTGAACACCTCGTCCTTCGACAAACCTCGCTGGATGAGCCGAGGAATGACCTTCAGCGGCAAACCGGTCTCAATCAGATGGATGATGCTCTGTTCGGAACCAGCCCGGGTCCCCAGCCAGTCATCGAAATATTGGCTCAGCTTCCTGGCTGTAGGCGGGGTCGCTTTGGTCGCCATGCATACATTATGCCACATAAATAGCGGCAGATTGTACTATCCAACAGCTCGTATTTTCAGCACGTTATGGCAATGCCCATAGGAGACTAGACAGCCACGGATCTGCACGGATAGGCACGGATCAAAAGAAATATCCGCGAATATCCGTGCAAATCCGTGGCTGCTTTTGTTCTTATTTCACCGGATCGACTTCTAGCCGCAGGCCGTCGATGCGCTTGACCAGCACGCGGGCGCCGGGAGCGATGTTAGCGGAAGAGACCGCGTCCCAGAGTTCGCCGTGGACGAACACCTTGCCTTCGGGCTGCGAGGGCGCTCTGCGCCATGCCGATTTCCCCGATCAGGCCCTGAGAGCCGGTGACCACCTTACTTCGTCGCGCTTTAATGACCAGGCCGACAAGGAAAACGGTGATCAACCCGATGGGCACGCTGACCGCCAGCGCCGTGACCAGGCGTACGCGCATCTCGGGGATAGGGCCGTCCACCAGGAGCAGTGCGCCCAGGATCATCAGCCCGATTCCGCCCACGGTCAGCGCTCCGTGGGTGGCGAATTTGGCGTCGAGAATGAACATCACGAACGCGGCAACAATCAGGATCAGCGCCGCGTAGCGTGTCGGCAGGATGTTAAAGGCAAAGATGGCAAGCAGGATGAAGATGAATCCCACTACGCCCGGCACGATGGCGCCGGGATGGTTGAACTCGACGTAGAGCGCCAGCATCCCGATGGCGAACAGGATGAAGGCCACGTTGGGGTCCATGATGAAATCGAGGATGCGCTGCTTCAGCGACATGTCCAGCGTTTGCACGCGCTGGTTGGCGACGTGCAGCACCGTGGTCGAGCCGTTGAAGCGCGTCACTTTGCGGCCGTCGAGTTGCTTGAGCAGGTCGGGAACGTCGGGCGCGATCACATCTATGAGGTGTTCCTTGAGCGCTTCCTGGTCGGTAAAGCTCTTCGACTGGCGCACCGCCGATTCCGCCAGTTCCACATTTCGCCCACGCTTGGAAACGAAGGACCGCATGAAGGCGGCAGCATCGTTCTCCATCTTCGCCTTCATCACGTCGTCCATCTTTTCGCCGCCGAAAACCACGGGATGCGCGGCGCCAGTGTTGGTGCCCGGGGCCATAGCGGCTACATCAGCGGACTCGAGAATAAAGAAGCCCGCCGAGGCCGCGCGCGCGCCACTGGGCGCCACATAGACGATCACCGGTATCGGCGAAGCCAGAATCTTCTCGATGATGGAGCGCGTGGAATCCACCAGTCCGCCGGGCGTGGAGAGCTCGATGATCACGGCTTCGTCGCGCTCGTGCGCAGCCTGGTCGAGGGCGCGGCCGATGAATTCGTCGGAGATCGGATGGATAGTGTCGCGGACGACGATTTTGAGCACATCGGCGCGCGCCCACCCCCCGCACAGTAGAACCGCGGCAATCAGCAGGACGGCGGCTTTGAAAAATGCTCTCATTGCGGAGTCCGGGTGCGCGATTGGTCGGCGAGGCGCGTGGCGATGTCACGCTTCATCGCCATGGCAGCGGCATTTGCCGGCTCGAGAGCCAGGGCGCGATCTACGTCCTCGCGGGCGGCCTCAACATTATTGTCTCGCAAGTCGAGCTGCGCGAGAACCAGGTAGGCTTCGGCAGAGGGCTGCAGGATGAGCGCCGAGCGGGCTTCGGCGCGCGCGTCGTTGGGCCTGTCGGCGGCCAGGATCTTGGCCATGCCGAGATGCGCTGCCGCGTTGGTAGGATCGAGCACGATGGCTTCCCGAAAATGTTTCTCGGCTTCGCCCACAAACCCTTGGTTCATAAGCTCGCGTCCCTGTTCAACGTGGAACGAGGCGTGTTCGCGGGGCGGCTTGTCGGCGAGTTTCCTCTCGCTCAAGTATTCCAGCTCGAAGGCGATCTGGCGGAATGAAGCTTCGTCGTAGTTGCGCTTGATGCGCTCCAGCGGGAGTTTCACCTCCGGCTTCGCGGCCGGAGCTGGGTTCGCTGCGTCGCTTATCACCTGAGGACGGCTGAGCGCGTCGAGCAGCGCCTGGGCTTCACCGTCGGAAGGCCGCATGGTCACCAATTCGCGCAACTCGTGGATTGCGCCCGTTACGTCCCCATTGCGTGCCAGGCCTACCGCCAGATTGAAGCGGTAGTCGGGATCGCTGGGATCGGCCGCAAGCGCGCGCTCGAAGTACCGCCCTGCCGACTTCTGTCCGCGCCGTGCCGCCACCACACCCAGGTTGTTGTAAACCTCGGTGAGCGGCAGGCGTGCGGCCACGAACTCAAAGGCGTTCTGCGCCTTTTCGAACTGGTTCAGGTAATAGGCGGAGATGCCAAGATAGAAGCTGGCTTCCCGCGCCAGCGGGTCGCTTTGCGGGATGCGTTCCAGCCAGGTTGCGGCGGAGGCGTAGTCCCGCGCCTCGTAGTACGTTTTTCCCAACTGCAAGATGGCCTGCGTATAGGCCGGATTGAGGCGGACGGCTTCGCGCAGCCGTGAGATCTTCTCTGCGCGTGAAACGGCCACTAGGCCGCGCATATAGTTCTCGAAGGCATTCAGTTGCGGCGCAGGTTGCGCGGACGGGAACTCGCTGTGCGAGGTCGTCAGAGTGGGCGAGAGGACGCGGAGAAGATTCAACGCCAGCAAGTTCTCCACCTGGATAAGCCCCGGCAGCGAACCGGAGGCAGTCACTGCTGGTGACAGATGCAAACTCTGCATGTCGAGCACCTGCGCGTGCGCCGAGAAGCTCTGTCCATCGGACGAATAACCACCCACGATGACGTAGTCCACTTCCATGGCCCGGGCCAGCTCGTACACCGTGGCGCGCGAAGGACGCAGGCTCGCGGGCAGCCCCAGGCGGTCAAAGGCCTTCAGACGCTGCTGGCGGTCAATCACAAAGAAGGCGGTGAAGCGCGGGCCCAGCACCTCAGGGAACGATTCTCCTATCCAATCCAGCCCTGAAACCGTGGAGCTGTTCTGGAAAGGCAGCACCAGCAGGGTTTTCCCCGGAAGCGGTGCGCGCTGGGCGCACACCGGAACACAGAGGATTCCAATAAAGGATGATGACAAGCGTCCGTTTCAACGTAGGACGATTATAGCGGAGGCGCCCGCGAGATCATGTCGGCTGAGAAGCGGCGAACCGGAATGGTCCACGGGTCACTCGCTTGGGTGATTTCCGTCACGGCCCTCGCGCCGCAGGCTGCGCTACTGTGCCGGTGGAGGGACCCTATGCTCGAAGCCAAAGTCACGCTGACCCAGCCGTCGCATCTGAAGCGGCAGTTCGTTGGACGCACCGGCACCGGCCATCACCTGTTGCTGGACGACGCCGATGGCGGCACCGGCCCCAAGCCCATCGAGCTGGTCGCGCTGGGCATGGCCGGGTGCACGGCGTTCGACGTCATCACTTTTCTGCGGCAGAAGAGACATCAGAAGATCACCGGATATGAAGTGCGGGTGGAAGCCGACCAGGCGGAACGTCCGCCCCAGGTCTTCACCCAGGTGCGCGTGCACCACGTGGTGACCGGACACAGCATCGACCCCGCGGCGGTGGAAGAGGCCATCCGGCTCTCCGAAGGCAAGTACTGCTCGGTGGAAGCCATGCTGCGCCAATCCGCCACCTTCGCCACCAGCTATGAGGTGGTCGAGGAGAAGTCGACGCTTCCACACTCTGACAAGCCGCAGCCGGTAGGCGCGGGCGCGCGCTGGCCAGACAATTTCGCAGAGTAGACTCTGGGCTCAAAAACTGGGACCCGCCCGTGCGGGTCCTGGTTTTTGTGTAAGAGAGAAGTTACTTCTTCAGCGTCCTTATATAGGCCACCAGCGACTTGATAGTGGCGTCGTCCAGGCCCTTCTTGGCGAAGGCGTGCGACTCTTTGCCTTTCGGACCATTAGCGATGGAATCCGCTAGTTGCGCATCGGTCATTTTTTGCACGTCCGCGGAGCGCAGATCGGGTGTGCCCTTCATTTTGCCGGCGCCATCGGCTCCGTGGCACATGGCGCATTTGGAGGCAAACACTTTGGCGCCATCGTCAGCAATGGCGACGGGTGCCGCGATCGCCATCAGCATCGCGACCGCGAAAAGAACAACCAGTACTTTCTTCATATGATCCTCCGAGGGGGAAGTTTGTTGCTTCGGGGGCCCATTCGAACAAAAATGCCGTTGAATTACTAAACAACGGCTGTTGCTGAATTCAGCAGTCACTCGTTTACGCGCAAGCCCTACATTCTGCTTGCGCTGACGCACAAGAGAACCGGCTAGCCTACTCTCTGGCGTTGCGATTCGCAACAAATCGCTGTTGCGCATTTCCGCAGGCAATTACTAGCGATTCAGGCCATCTTCTTTCGTTGCCGCTACATGTGAACTCATTCTGGAGATTCGTCGGAGCGGCACCCCGCTTGCCTTAGCAATACTGGAAAGCGGAGCAAAACCAGACCGCACCAGAGGAGCTCATCATGACCGTCATTCTCGTACTCGGAACCTTCATCACTTTCTTACTGATCGATCACTTCTTCAGCCGGCGTCCGGCGGTTCGTCCCGTCATGGAAGTTCAGCCGCAGCCAGCCGCGCCCGCTGTCCTGCAGCCTAACGTAGTGGCTGGCTTTCAGGTGCCGGAAAATTTGAAATATCACCCTGGACACACTTGGGCAATGAGCGAAGGTCCCAAAATGGTCCGCGTTGGGCTCGATGATTTTGCCGCTAAGCTGCTGGGCAAGGTGCACAACATCATGCTGCCGCAGCGTGGGCAGTGGGTTCGCCAGGGACAGAAGCTGGTCACGCTGGAACGCGATGGCGTCAAGGTCGACATGGTATCGCCGGTGGAAGGCGTGGTGACCGAGATCAACGAGACGGCCGCGAAGGATCCCGAAACGGCGCGGCGCGATCCCTACGGCGACGGCTGGCTGGTGAGCGTGGAATCTCCCGACGCCAAGCTGAACTTCCGCAACCTGCTCAGTGGCGAGCTGGCGCGCTGGTGGATGGACGAGGCGGCGACCCGCCTGCGTCAGCACATGCCCATCCCGGTCGGCGTAGCGCAGGATGGCGGCACGACCATCAGCGACCTGAGCACCCTGCTCGGCGATAAAGAGTGGGTGGATGTGACCCGCGAGTTCTTCCTGAGCTGAGGACCTCCTGATGAGCTTCCCAGCGCGGTACGAGCGGCAGAGGCTAACCAGCTTCTGCCGCTCCAGATTTCTGAGGAAGTTCTCAACAGTGTGCCACCCGGCGCACGCGCTGCGTTCAATTTCTCAGCAGGGACTCACGCAAAATCTGGATTGATTTGTGGAGATACTCCGCATTGTTGCAAATCACAGCTAACAAAGCACTTGCAAGTTTGCCGCTTTTCCCGTTGCGGAACCAAAAGCGGCAGGGCGATTGCCGACTAATACGTTGGTGGTTTGTGTCGGAGAAGAAGATGAGCAAAGCCATTCTATATGACGCCACACTCTGCATCGGCTGCAAAGCCTGCGAGCAGGCGTGCGCGGAGCGTAACAAGCTGCCTTACAACGACGCCATCGCCGCCGAGCAAGTGCAATCGGCGCACAAGTTCACTGTGGTCCAGACCAAGGGCGAGAAGTTCATGCGCCGCCTGTGCATGCACTGCGAGGACCCGACCTGCGCTTCGGTGTGTCCGGTGGGCGCGCTGCGCAAGACCAAAGCCGGTCCGGTGATCTACGAAGAAGTGCGCTGCATGGGCTGCCGCTACTGCGTGGCGGCTTGTCCTTTCGGCGTGCCCAAATACGAGTGGGAAAAGGCGCTGCCGGCGGTCCGCAAGTGCGATATGTGCGCCGACCGGCTGGCGGCGGGCAAGATGACCGCCTGCGCCGAAGTCTGCCCCACGGGAGCGACGAAGTTCGGCGATCGTGATGAGTTGATCGCCGAAGCCAAGCAGCGCCTGCACGACAATCCCGGAAACTACGTGAACCGCATCTACGGCCTGGAAGAGGTGGGTGGAACCAGCGTCTTGCTGCTCTCCTCGGTGCCCTTCGAGACTTTTGGCTATCGCACCGACCTGGTGCGCGAGCCGCTGCCGCTCTACACCTTCCGCGTGTTGTCGCGCATTCCCGACCTGGTGGGGCTGGGCGGGGTGCTGCTGGGCGGAATCTGGTGGATTACCAACCGCCGCGAGAAAGTCGCCGTCGCCGAAGGCAAGAAAACAGACGAGAAGGAGAAGTAACGTGAAGCAGAGATTGATGAAGTTCACGCTGTGGAAGGTGGTGTTCTTCGCCATCATGGCGGCGGGGCTTTATGCCACCGTGCTGCGCTTCGCTCGCGGCCTGGGCGCCTCGACCAACCTCAGTGACCAGTTCCCCTGGGGCATCTGGGTAGGCTTCGACGTACTGTGCGGGGTGATGCTGGCCGCCGGCGGCTTCACGCTGATGGCCGCGGTGCACATCTTCCACATCGAGCGCTTCAAGCCCATCATCCGCCCGGCGGTGCTCACCGCCTTCCTCGGCTACCTGCTGGTATCCGTGGCGCTGATCTTCGACCTGGGCCGCTACTACCGCATCTGGCACCCGCTCATCATGCGCAACCCGCACTCGGTGATGTTCGAGGTGGCCTACTGCGTGATGCTCTACACCGCGGTGCTCTCGCTGGAGTTCGCACCTATCGTCTTCGAGCGCCTGCGGTTGGAGCGGCCGTTGCGCATCCTGCACGCGGTGGGGATCCCTATCGTGATCCTGGGCGTGATTCTCTCCACCCTGCATCAATCGTCGCTGGGCACGCTCTATCTGATCATGCCCAACAAGCTGTATCCCCTCTGGTATTCGCCGCTGCTGCCAGTGTTTTTCTTCATCTCGGCGATCGGCATCGGGCTGGCCATGACCATCTTCGAGTCCTACATGAGCTCGAAATACTTCCGCCGCCAACTGGAATTGCCGCTGCTGAGCGATCTGGGGCGGATCCTGGCGGTGGTGCTTTCGTTCTACGCCGTGCTGAAGTTTGAAGACCTCTACCACCGCGGCGTGCTGAAGCTGGTGCTCCAGCCGCGCTATGAGACCTGGCTCTTCCTGCTGGAGGTGGTGGTGGGGTTGCTGCTGCCCATCGCGATGCTGTTCACGCGCCGCATCCGCGAGAGCCAAGGCGGGCTATACCTGGCGGCGGTGCTCACCGTGCTCGGTTTCATCACCAATCGGCTGAACGTGAGCATCACCGGCATGGAAGGCGCCGCGGGCGTGCACTACGTCCCCAAGTGGACGGAGATGGCGGTGACCGCCATGATCGTGGCCGGCGGCTTCGCGCTCTTCGGCCTGGCAGCCAAGTATTTGCCCATCTTCCCCGCGGAAGGCGAGCACACGACGCCGGCAGCAGTCGCAGTTCCGGCGCGGGCGCTGGAACAAGCGGTCGCAGGAGATTGACCCCATGGCGTCCGGAGATGTTACCGGGCAAGTGAATCCGCTGGAGGCGGTTAGGGAATACCCTGAGCGCCAAGCTGATCGTGCTGCTGCTGGCGGGAATGGTAGTGATCTTCGGCTTGCTGGGCTATCTGAACATCCGCCTGCACCGACGGCATCTGGAGGCAGCCACGCTGCTCGCCGCCGAGCGCATGAGCGACGTCATCCAGCACGCCACCACTTATCACATGCTGCGCAACGACCGCGAGGCGCTCTATCGCTCCATCAACACCATGGCCAGCGAGCCCGGGGTGGTGCGTATTCGCATCATCAATCAGGAAGGTCGCATCAGCTTTTCCAGCGACAGCGCTGAGGTCAACACCTACGTCGACAAGAAAGCCGAATCCTGCTATGCGTGCCACGCGCAGGCGCAGCCGCTGACCAGGCTCAACCGTCCCGATCGCTTCCGCATTTTCAAGCCTGACGGACACCGCGTGCTGGGCATCATCACCCCCATTGAGAACCAGCCTTCATGCTCGACGGCAGAATGCCATGCGCACCCGGCGGAGCAGCAAGTGCTGGGCGTGCTGGACACGAATGTGTCGCTGGCGCGCGCTGATGCCGACCTGCGGGAAAGCAGCGTCCGTATGCTGGTCTACACCGTATTCGCGGTGGTGCTGATCGCGGTGCTGAGCGGAATCTTCGTCTGGCGGGTGCTGCACATTCCGGTGAAGAAGCTTAAACGCGGCACCGAGAAGTTGACGCGCGGACAGCTCGGGTATCAGCTCGATATCGTCTCCCGCGATGAACTGGGCGAGCTGGCGTTGTCGTTCAACCAGATGAGCCGGCAACTGCGCGAGGCGCGCGAGGAGAGCGACGCCTGGGCGCAAATGCTGGAAGCGCGCGTCGAGGACAAAACCCGCGAGCTCAAGCACGCCCACCAGCAGGTGATGCAATCAGAAAAGATGGCCTCCATCGGCAAGCTGGCGGCCACGGTGGCGCATGAGATCAACAATCCCCTGGCCGGCATCCTCACCTACGCCAAGCTGTTGCGCAAATGGCTCGACCGCGATGGCTGGGACGCCAAGCGCCGTGACGAGGTGCGCGGATCGCTGGAGCTGATCGAGAGCGAAAGCCGGCGCTGCGGCGAAATCGTGCGCAACCTTCTGACCTTCTCCCGCTCCTCGCCCTTGAACGTGCAATGGGTGGACTTGAACCAGGTGATCGACCGCTGCGTGCGCCTGGTGCAGCACCAAACCGAGCTGAACAACGTGCAACTCCAGCCGCAGCCCGGCCAAGACCTGCCGCAGGTGCAGTGCGACGCGGGGCAGATCGAGCAACTGCTGCTGGCGCTGATGATGAATGCCATCGACGCCCTGCCCCACGGCGGCAACCTGTGGGTGCGCAGCCGCATGGTGCCGGAGGTCAGCTCCGTGCAATTGGAAGTCGAGGACGACGGCGTGGGCATCCCCGAAGAAATTCTGTCCAACCTGTTCGAGCCTTTCTTTACCACCAAGGAAAAAGGCCACGGAGTGGGATTGGGACTGGCCATCAGCAAAGGCATCGCCGAGCGCCACCGGGGGCGCATCGACGTCGAGTCCAAGCCTGGGCGGGGAACCAAGTTCACCATCACTCTGCCCGTGGATGCGTATGCGGAAGTGGCGGCAGCCCCGGCTGCCACGGCAGGAAAAGCGAGGTAAGTGATGACGGCAAATGGTAGTAAAGCAAGCCTGCTGGTGGTGGACGATGAAAGAATCGTCCACGACTCGCTGGGCAAATGGTTTCGCGAGGAAGGCTACGAGATCGGCATCGCGGAGAGCGCGCACGAGGCACTGCAGCGCATGGCCGAGCGCCGCTGGGACGCGGCCCTGGTGGACATCAAGATGCCCGGCACGGACGGCATCGAGCTGCAGCGCCGGCTCAAGGAGATCGATCCCGAACTCGCCGTCATCATCATGACCGGATACGCCTCGGTGGAAACCGCGGTGCAGGCGCTGAAGAACGGCGCTTACGACTACGTGACGAAGCCCTTCGACCCGGACGATATCGCCCACGTGCTGCACAACGCCCTGGAGCACCGGCGCATGGCGCGCGAGAACGTGCGCCTCAAAGAAGCGGTGGCCGAGGTAGCGCGCTCACCCGAGCTGGTGGGGCAGAGCGCGGCCATGAAGAAGGTATTCGATGCCATCGAGACCGTCGCACCCACCGACGCGACCGTGCTCATCACCGGCGAAAGCGGCACCGGAAAAGAGTTGGTGGCGCGCGCCCTCCACGCCCAGAGCCCGCGGCGCTTCAATCCGCTGGTCGCCATCCACTGCGGCGCCCTCACCGAAACGCTGCTGGAGAGCGAGCTCTTCGGCCACGAGAAGGGCGCGTTCACTGGGGCGCAGTACCGCAAGAAGGGCAAGTTCGAGATCGCGGAGGGCGGCACCGTGTTTCTCGACGAAATCGGCGACATCAGCCTGAAGACCCAGACCGACCTGCTGCGCGTGCTGCAGGAGCGCGAGATCACCCGCGTCGGCGGCAATCAGCCCCTCAAGGTCGACTTCCGTTGCGTGGCCGCTACCAACAAGAGCCTGGAGACGCTGATCGAAGAAGGAAAGTTCCGGCCTGACCTGTATTACCGGCTGAACGTCTTCCGCCTCGAAGTGCCGGCCTTGCGCGAGCGTAAGGAAGATATCCCGCTGCTGGTGGAGCACTTCATCCGCAAATTCTCGCAGGCCATGAACAAGCGCATCGTGCGCGTGGCCCCGGCGGCCATGGCTTTGCTGCAGCACTACGAGTGGCCGGGCAATGTGCGCGAGCTGGAGAACGCTGTCGAGCGCGCCATGGTGGTGGCGCAGGAGCCGGAGCTGCGGGAGGAAGACTTCACCCTCAAGCTGAGCGCCGCGCCAGCGGAAGGCGCGCCCATGACGCTGGACGAAGTGGAACGCGCCCACATCCTGAAGGTGCTCGACGAGTGCGGCGGCAACCAGACCCGCGCCGCCGAGCGGCTGGACATCGATCGCGTCACCCTCTACAACAAGCTGAAGAAGTACGGCTGGAAAAAGACTGCCGCTACTGTGGGGGGCTAATGACCGTCCTCCACCTGCTGCCGGTGGGAGAGATTGGTTCCCTCGCGCTGGAGGGGCTGCGGCGGGACTTGGCGGCGGAGTTCCGCGCCCGCTGCGAGGTCCTGCCACAGCGGCTGGATCCGGAGTTCGCCTTCCATAACCAGCGCCGGCAGTATCACTCCACCGAAATCCTCAAGCGCATGGAGAAGAGCGTCCCGCGGGAATGCTGGCGCTTGCTGGGCGTCACCGCGCACGACCTTTACATGCCCATCTTGACTTTCGTCTTCGGCGAAGCGCAGCTCAACAACACTTGCGCGGTGGTCTCGAGCCACCGCCTGCGGCAAGAATTCTATGGCCTTCCTACCAGCCCCGAATTGCTGCGCGAGCGGTTGTTGAAAGAAGCCGTCCACGAGCTGGGACACACCTTCGGCCTCACCCATTGCCGGGATTACGAGTGCGTCATGACCGCCTCCCACGCGGTCGAGCGCATCGACTTGAAGGGCAGCCATTTCTGCGCCGCTTGCCGCTCGCGTGTGTCGGCATTCCTGCCGGAAAAGAAATTCCTGGGGATCTTCTGAGGGCTGTCGAAACGGCAAAGGTCGTGACTAGGGCTGGGCCGGCGAGTGGTCTGGAAGACGCGGCGTCAATTTTCGAACCACGAATTCTTGCCCGGAATCGCACATCATGAGCAATGACGATCTGCGCCTTTATTCCCGACCAAACTCGAACGGCAACGTCAACACAGCGTCGATCTTGCTGATCTCGAAGTCGGCTTGCTCTTCCGGACCCCGGGCCTTGAGGCGGCGGAATTCTCCGCCTCTCAGGCGGACGGTGTGCATGCCCAAGGCCTTGCCTGCCCTGATCTCGCTGGAGGGCCGATCACCCACCACCAGCACTCGACTGGGATCGCCTTCCGCGTTGCGCAGGATCGAGCGGAAGAAAGCTTCCTTGGTCATGATGTTGCCGACGTCGGCATAAAACATATGGTCGATGGAGGGCTCGCGATCGAGGCCCAGCGCGGCCACTTTGGCGCGCTGGGTCTCAGGATCGCCGAAGCTGACCACGAAGATCCGGGCGCCCCGCCGTTTGAGACTGCGCAACACCTTGAGCGAACCGGGGAACAGGGTCAACTTGCCCACCGGCATGGTAAAGAAGGCGTGGCGGGAGGCGCGTATCAGCCGTTCGCGCTCGCCCGCGGGCACGTGGAAGTGCTCGCAGACGCGTTCATCGATGTGAGTGAGTTGCGGATCCTCTTCGTACGCCAGCATGCGGACCTTGAGAATCTCTTTCACCGAGGCCGCGATGCCGGCTTCGGCCATGGCCGCGGCGGCGCAGAGGTGGGCGGCGTGCACCCGCTGCCCAAAGCAATCGTAGAGAGTGTCGTCCAGGTCGAAGATAACGGTAGTGATGAGCGGGCGGGCGGGTGCCTTGCCTCGCCCCGCGCGGGCCGCGGACTGCGGCGGCCTGCGCCTAGCTGAACGACTGGGCCGCTGTCCCTTCGTCATTGAAGATTTCAAACAGGTTGACCAAGCCCACGATCTTCAACGTCTGCAGCGCGAGCTTTGAGGGATTTACCAGTTTCAGGTTGCCGCCGCGCTGCTTGGCGGTGGTAAGCGAGCGGACCAACAAACCGATGCCGCTGGAATCGATCATGGGAACCTCGCCGATGCTGATCACCAGGCGGTAATCGCCGGCTTCAAACAGCTCCTCCATGGTCTGCCGCAAGCTGTCCACCGGCTCTCCGATCTTGAGGTCCCCGCGCAGCCGGATGACCTGCGCCTCTGACTGCTTGCGAACGTTAATGTCCAAGCCTTCCTCCGTGCCCTCGCCCTAGTCCGTTGACCGCCCCAAAACCCACCGTAGCGGGCACCCCGGGCATTATCGCACCCACGGAGCCGCGTTGACACAACCCATGAGCTTTGTTACAGTTCGCGCACAAGTTAAGAGAAGCCAAGACTTTTTGCAAGTGCTGTCTCTTCCCCACACGCACTGTATAGCCCTTCTCCTTAAGGAGTTTCGCATAGATGGCGAGCCAGATTCCGGGTTTTGCGACCTCTTTCACCGATCTGGCTATGGCCCTGCTGTCCTCGAGTGAAGTGGTTCCGCGGGCACGACTGATCGCGCAGCAGGTGGCGGAACTGGTGCCGGACAGCGGCGTAGTAGTGTACGTGGTGGACCGCAGCGGCGAGCCTGTCTGGACGCCCAAAGCCACGGCGGGCGAGGTGGCCTTCGAAGAGCCGCGGATTCCCCTTGAGGCCGGTACCCTGGGAGCCTTGTATGAAAAGCAGGCGCCGGTGCTGTTTTCTGGCGCTCGACTGCCGCGGGAACAATACAGCCATCTGCATGTGCGGCGCACCTTGGTCTCGCTGGCGGGGCTGCCGGTGATGGCAGGTGACGAACTGGTGGGCGCCATCGAGGTGATCACGTTCGATACCCCGCTTCAGGAATCCCGCCTGGCATCTCTGGTGGATCTCACACGGCTGTGCGGGCTGGGTCTTGCTGCCGGACTCGCCTATGAATCGGAGCGCAATACCAGTCTTGAATCCATCACCCGCCTGACAGCGCTCTACGACCTGGAGCGCAGCTTCAACTCCACCCTGGAGATGGATGACCTGCTGCCCCTCATCGCCAGCAAGTACCATGAACTGCTCAAAGTGCAGGCCGTGAACATCTGGCTGGTGGAGGGAGAAGCGCTGCGGCTCATGAACCGGGCCGGCGTGGACCCGACGATGGAGTTGGACGCGGTGCAGGCCGTCGGGCAAGGCCTGACGGGCGATCTGGCTGACATTGGCGAGCCGGTGATCGTCCATGCCGACGCTGACGAGCGCCTGCAGAAACGAAATTCAGGGTGCGAAGAGCGCGCTATCTTTTCCCTTATGGCGGCGCCCCTGCTGCACGGCGGCGCGGAAGTCGGCTGGGTGGAGTGCGTCAACAAGCTCGACGGAACGCCTTTCGATGAAGACGACCTGTTCTTCCTGACCACCGTCAACGTGACCGCCTCCAGCGCGCTGCACAACGCCAGCCTGCTGCTGGCGGAACGCAAGGTCGAGATCATGGAGACGCTGGTCCGGGTGAGCCAGGAGATAACCTCCACCCTCAGCCTGGATCGCGTGATGCAGGCAATCGTCAACACCCCGCAGGCGGTGATCCCGTATGAGCGCGCCGCCATCTTGCTGGAACAGCACGGCAAACCGCGCCTCAGTGCAGTCTCCGGGCAGACAGAAATCAACCGCGGCGACCCGGAAATTCGCCGCCTGGATGAGATGCTGCGCTGGGCTTCGCTCTTTCCGGACAGCCTTTATGTTCGCGAGAAGGACGGACACGTGGAAGCGGCGCGCGAGGAGAGCCGTCTCAAATTCGAGGAATATTTCCGGGAATCGGGAATGCGCGCCTGGTATTCCCTGCCCCTGGCCGATGACACCGGTCGGTTGGGTGTGCTCTCGCTGGAGAGTTCCGATTTCGACTTTCTCACCGACGCCCACATGGAGATGATCAAGATTCTGGGCGGGCAGGCCACGGTCGCGCTGCGTAACGCCGCGATGTACCGGGAAGTGCCGTTCATCGGCATTCTGGAGCCAGTCCTGGAGAGGAAACGCCAGTTCCTGGCCCTGGAGAAGCGCCGTCGAGGCGCCCTGATGGCTGCCACCGCAATCGTATTATTGTTTTTAATCTTTTGCCCAATTCCCATGCGGATCTCCGGCGAAGCCACGGTAGCGCCGGCGTTTCGGGCGCAAGTGCAACCTGAGATCGAAGGCGTGGTGCAGAAGGTGTATGCGCGCGAAGGCGCGAAAGTGAAGGCAGGCGCCATTCTGGCGGACCTCGCGGACTGGGACTACCGCGCCGCCCTGGCAGCCGCCGAGGCCAAGTACAACACTGCCGTCGCCCAGATGAACCGCGCGCTGGCCTCCAACGACGGCACCGAAGCCGGCATGCAACGGGCGCAGGTGGAATACTGGGGCGCGGAGAGGCAGCGCGCTCGTGAGCGCTTGGAGCGAACCCATCTGCGCACTCCTATCGACGGGGTGGTTTCCACTCCCTATGTGGAGAATTTGGTCGGCAAGCACCTGGAACCCGGTGACAGCTTCGCGGAAGTGGTGGATGTCTCCAGGGCCATGGTGGACATCAGCATCCCAGGTTCTGAGGTCCCGCTGCTGCGCTCCGGCGAGCGCGCATCGCTCAAGCTGGATGGCTTCCCCAACCGCACCTTCGCAGGTTTGGTAAGAGGTGGTAAGCCCGAAGAGCGGCGTCGAAGGGGAAGAACGGGTGTTCTTTGCCCGCGCCGAGGTGCCCAACGCCGGGGAGGAGATGCGCAGCGGTATGCAAGGACGGGGCAAGGTTTCAGTGGGCTGGCATGCCGCCGGATACGTGTTGTTCCGCAGCCCAGCGATGTGGCTGTATTCGAAATTCTGGTCCTGGTTTGGCTGGTGACGAGGAGGTGGGACACTCATGAAGCGAGTACCATCGGCGACGCTGCTGCTGGCGGCATTGGCGCTTTTCCTGGTGGGTTGCAGCGACAGCAAACCGACGGTCGCAGCCGGAGCGCTCACCGCCAGCGCGTCCACGCTGCCGCCGCCGCAACCCGCGCCGGAGTTTTTTACCGCATCCGGTCCGCTGGTGGTGGAAAACCAGATTGACGTGGGGGCGGAGCGCGAAGGAGTGGTAGCCAAGGTCATGGCCGAACCCGGCCTGCGGGTCAAGAAAGGGCAACTGCTGGCGCAGCTCGATGACCGCCAACTCTCCGCCGATCTGGAAGCGGCGCGCGCCAAGACCGGCTCCGCCGAGGCCGACCTCAAGAACTGGCAAGCCGAAGCGAAGGTGCTGGAGTCCGACTACCAGCGAGCCCAGAAAATGTGGGACGCACAGCTCATCACCAAAGAGCAGCTTGAGCATGCTCGCTACAAGGCCGAGTCGGACCAATGGGACGTAAAGCGCGCGCACGACTTACTGACGAATGCCCAGGCTACGGCGCGTTCGACCGAGCTGGAGCTCGAAAAGACCCGTATCCGCGCCCCATTCGATGGGCTGGTAGCTCGCCGCTACGTTCGCGCCGGCCAGAAGGTCGCCCTCGGCGATCGTTTGTTCTGGGTAACCGCCGAGGCCCCGCTGCGCGTCAAGTTCACCTTGCCGGAGCAGTTCCTGGGCAAGGTAAAGAAGGGCCAGGAACTGGCCGTAAGCCCGCCCTCCGATTCCGGACGTTCCTACCCGGCACGGGTGATCGAGGTAAGCCCGGTGGTGGATCCCGCCAGCGGCACCATTGAAGTGCTGGCCGAGCTGCTAGGAAAACCGGAGGACCTGCGTCCCGGCCTGACGGCGAACGTCCGGCTGCCCAATCCGCGATGAACCTTGCCGAAGCCTTAAATGCCGCTCTTCCCGAGCTCCCGCAGACCCGGCGGAAGGGATTCCCCAAAATCGATCCCCGGCTGCTGGCCCGCGAGCACGTGGAGGGTGGTGTGCCAGTGGTGGTGGCTAATCTACGGGGCACGACCGACCTTTATCGCTTCACTCCGGAGCAATGGACGCTGACGCAGTTTTTTGATGGCGAGCGCTCCTACCAGGAGATCGCCGATCTTTACACCGCGCAAAGCGGCGCCGTTGTCGGTGAGCAGGACGTGAAGCAGTTTGCTGAGACCCTGGATAGCACCGGGTTCTGGTACAAGACCCCGCAAGAACGGAACATCGCCCTCAGCCAGAAACTCGCGGAGAAACGCGAGCGTTACACCCGCAAGCGCTTTAAGGTTGGCGATGTATCGCGCATTGTCGTCGGCCACTGGGACCCGGATGCCTACCTGGACCGCGCCTACCACAGCCTGAAGTTCGTTTATAGCCGCTGGTTCACTCTGCTGACGCTGGCCGTGTTCGCTTTCATGGTCTACGTGTTTATCGACCGGTGGGGGGAAATCGGCGCCGATACGCTTCGCTACTATACGTTCTCCACGAAGGGCTTCTCGGACTTGGCCGAGTTCTGGGTTCTGTTCTTCATCATGGCAGGCCTGCACGAAACCGCTCACGGCATTACCTGCAAGCACTACGGCGGGCAGGTGCACCAGATGGGCTTCCACCTCATCTTCCTCACGCCGGCGTTTTTCGTGGATGTGACCGAAGCCTGGGTTTTCGCCGACCACTGGCAGCGCCTGGTGACCATTATCGCGGGCATTTGGGTGGAGATGATCGTGTGCGCGGTGGCCACGGTGGTGTGGTGGGGCACGGCGCCCGCTACCTTCGTGCACGATCTGGCCTACAAGTTCATGCTGGTCACCGGCGTGGCCGTAGTGCTGGTAAACATGAACCCGCTGATCAAGCTCGATGGCTACTACTTTTTCACCGAGCTGATCGGCATCGCCGATCTCAAGGAAAAATCCACGGCCTTTGTTTCCTCCTGGGTGAAAAGGCACGTTTGGGACCTGCCCGTGGAAGTGGAGTGGGTGCCGCCGCGGCGGCGCGTAATATATGTCATCTACGCTCTGGCGTCGGGCGCATACAGCTACATACTGCTGCTGCTCGCGGTGCGCTTTGCCTACAACGTATTGCGACGTTTCACGCCCGAGTGGGCGTTTATTCCGGCTCTTGCCCTGGCGTATTTCATCTTTCGTTCGCGTCTTCGCACTCTGGTGAGATTTATGGACACCGTCTATCTGGACAAAGAAGAAAAAGTGCGCGCCTGGCTCACACCCAAGCGCAAAACCGCGCTGGGCATTGTGGCGCTGGTGCTTCTGGTGCTGCCGATCTGGCGGGAAACCGTGGAAGCCCGCTTGCTGCTGGAGGCTGACCAGCGAGCGGTAATCCGGACCGTGGCGCCGGGCATGGTGCAGCGCGTGCTGGTCGAGGAAGGCCAGGCGGTGCGGGCAGGAGAACCCGTCGCCTACTTGCGCAACCTCAAGCTGGAAGGAGATACCGCCAAGGCGCTGGCAGATTACAAGCTGGACGCCGCCCGGGCAACGCAGGCCCAGTTGCACTACCAGGATTACGCCGCCGCCGAACAACTGAAGCAGCAAGGGGCGGAGCGGCTCCGCACATTACAGGAACAAATGGCGGCCCTGGAAATCCGCAGTCCCATTGCTGGACGCGTGGTTTCTTCCCGTGCGCGCGATCTGGCGGGTTCCTATTTGCCTGCGGGTAAAGAAGTCGCGGAAGTTGCCGATCTGTCGGAGTTGCGCGCACGATTATATGTTCCACAGTCGCAGATCCGCGACCTGCGCCCGGGCCAGGAAGTGAGTGTACAGGTAACCGGATTTTGGCGTTCCCGGCCAGCACGCGTGGCCAGTCTGGCCGCCACCGACTCTGAAATCGCCGCCGGCTTGATGCCTGCGGAAACCTACAAAGGAATTCGCCCGCCTCCATACTACGTAGTCACCCTGATGATGGTTAATGACGGGTCTTTGTCTGACGGCATGACCGGCACGGCCAAGATCCTGGTACGGCACATCAGTCTCGGAGGGTTCCTTTGGCGGCAATTGCGCGAGTTTCTGGGCCGGAAGCTTTGGTAAGAACAAAGCGGCTGCAGTGGCCAGCACTGCAACCGCCCATGTCTGCATTCTGATCGGAAGAGCTTGGTCAGGTGTACTACTCCAGGCCAACGCCACCCTTGTTCAGGCCAATGCCGCCCTTGTTCAGGCCAACGCCGCCCTTGTTCAGGCCAACGCCGCCCTTGTTCAGGCCAACGCCGCCCTTGTTCAGGCCAACGCCGCCCTTGTTCAAGCCAACGCCGCCCTTGTTCAAGCCAACGCCGCCCTTGTTCAAGCCAACGCCGCCCTTGTTCAGGCCAACGCCGCCCTTGTTCAAGCCAACGCCGCCCTTGTTCAAGCCAACACCACCCTTGTTGAGCCCAACGCCGCCCTTATTCAAACCGACGCCACCTTTGTTCAGGCCAACGCCCTTGCTCGGGGTCACGGCGCCCTGGCTGGCGATGATGGCCTTCTTGGTGACCGCCCGGCTCTTAATCAAAGATTTCTTCTCGATCGACATGTCTCTCTCCTTGGAAATCTCTCAGCGCCGGGGCTCACTTGACTCTCTCATGCCTGCTCCGTAGCGCTCGCCGTAGCTAGAAGCAAGGTGCTTGCCAAACCTCCCGGAGTCGTCGGCATCTAGCGAGTCGATTGATTTCGAGGGGCTTGGCGGGGTTCTCCGGATATCTGGACTGCTTCCGGAGGCCAAAAAAACCAACTAGATGAAAATTTAAAGCGCGAACCGATTAATTTTTAATCCCTTCCGATGCGGTACTTGCGGCACAGATAGTGCATTCTTTGTTTGTCTACGTGCAAGAGTTTTGCAGCGGCTGCCTTGTTTCCCTCGGTACGCCGCAGCGCCGCCTGCAGGTACGTAGCTTCGATTTTGGCCATTTCCTCGTCGAAGTCGATGCCCTTCTCCGGAATCAGCAGGGCCTCTTGCTGCGTGGCGCTGGTGTAGAGCAGCTGCGAAGGCAGGTGCTTGACGGCAATGACCGAGTCAGAGGTCATCAGCACCATCCGCTGCACCAGGTTCTCTAGCTCGCGGACATTGCCCGGCCAAGCGTAGCCCTCCAGGACGTTGATCGCTTCCGGATCGACGTTCTTCAGCGGCACCTGGTCGGCGGCACAGTAGATGCGCACGAAATGCTCGATCAGCAGCGGGATGTCCCCCGGCCGCTCGCGCAAGGGCGGCAACCCGATAGGGATGACGTGGATGCGGTAATAAAGGTCTTCGCGGAAGCGGCCGGCGCGCACCAGCGCCTCCAGATCGTCGTTGGTGGCGGTAATCAGTCGAAAATCAATCTTGCGCACGGTTTTGCCGCCGATGCGCTGTACCGCCCGGTCCTCCAGCACCCGCAACAATTTCGCCTGCAGGTTGAGCGGCAGGGTCCCGATCTCATCCAGGAAAAGCGTTCCTTTGTCGGCCTGCTCGATGCGCCCGGCGCGGGCCTCGTGGGCATCGGTAAAGGCGCCTTTCTCGTGCCCGAAGAGTTCGGTCTCGATCAGGTTCTCGGGCAGGGCGGCGCAGTTGACGCTGATGAACGGCTTCCCCGCCCTCGGACCCACGGCGACGATGGCCCGCGCCACCAGCTCCTTGCCGGTGCCACTCTCGCCGCGAATCATGACCGTGGAGCTGCTCTGCGCTACACGCTGGATAGCCTCGTATACGCGCTGCATCACCTCACTGGAACCGATCAGGTCGCAGAAGGAGTACTTTTGCGCGATCTCGTCGCGCAGGCGGCGGTTCTCGATCTCGATCATGCGTTTTTCCAGCGCCCGGTCGAGCACGATCTTGAGTTCCTGCGGATCCACCGGAGCCACAAAGAACTCGTCGGCGCCTAATTCCCCGGCCTTAAGGCGGATGCTGCGGCTGCGCGAACGGCTGAGGGCAATCAGCACCACGTCGGGGCTTTGGCGGCGAATCTCGGCCAGCAGCTCCAAGCCATGGTCCGTGCTGGCGGCTGCCGTGTCGAGATCAAGCACAATCCCCTCCGGCGGCGTCTGCTTCATGAGTGGCGCCAGCGCCTCCGCGGATTGCAGCAGGATCGAGCGATAACTGGGCAGGAAGAACTGCTCGATATCGGGAAGAACGCTTTCTTCCGTGGTCAGAATGACGATGTGGCGGCCCGGCGCGGGCTCAGCAGCGGCGGATGGCGGCATGCATGCCTTTCTCTGGGAAGGCTGGCAGCGATTATACGTAAGAAATTCAACCTGGAGGGATGAAAAATCGATCCGATTGGGCGCGTGATCTGATACCGGGGATGCGGCGCTCGGAGAACGGCCAAACAAAAAGCCCTGCCGCGAACGCCAGGGCTTCGAATCAACAGATCCATCTTCTACGCGTCGGTGGTGGCCTGGCCAGTCCAGCCGTGCAGGCCCTGCTTCATGATCCAGCGCATCACGTTGGCGTTGTTGTAGTAGTAGCCCAGCACGTACTGGCAGGTGGAGAGGCAGTGCGAGTTGCACACCTTCTTCATCTCGTCCAGTTGCTGATTGTCGAAGTTGGGCTCCCCGATCTTGCCCCAATCGTTATGCGCCGAATACATAGGGAAACACGGCGCCAGCGTGCCGTCGGTGCGGATCACGCAGGAGTTGTGCCCGGCGCGGCAATTCCATGGATACGTCTTGCCGCGCATGAAGTCCTTCATCTTGCGCAGGTGGTCCTTGGAGTTGACCATGATGTAGCCCTGCGAATTCTTGTCGATCAGCCAGTCCAGGATGCCATCCACCTTCGGCCAGTCTTGCTGCAGGATGTAGGTGACGTTGTTGTCCAGGTGCTGGAAGTGCGGCTGCTCGATGTAGGGCGGCTCGTTGATGTGCACGTCGGTGGAGATGCCGTTGTCGTGGGCGATCTCGGTGAGCTGGTAAACGTCCTCGATGTTGTTGCGGCAGATGTTGGTGTTGAAGACGATCATGTAGCCATACTGCCGCTGCTGCTTCACCAGGTACCGGAACTGCTTCTCGATGCGCTTGAAGTTCTTGGCCAGACCCGGCTTCTCTTCGAGCGAATCGACCGCCAGATTGATGGCGGCCACGCCCAGGTCGCCGACGCGGTCGATGAAATCCTCGTTCATCAGGATGCCGTTGGTCGGCAGGTAGACGAAGAAGCCGTTCTTGGTGCCGTAATCGACCACTTTCAGGATAAAGTCGCGGCGCAGCAGGGGCTCGCCGCCCATGATGGCGATCACGCGGCAGCCCACCGACTTGAGCCAGTCGATCGAGCGGATGGCGGTCTCTTCCGTCATGCCCTTGACCTTGTTGTTGAAAGCCCAGCAATAGTGGCAATCGACGTTACACTTCCACTCGGTAAACAGGTAGGAAAGCAGCGGGCGGAACTGGTCCGCCATCACGCGCGACTGTACGTAAGGCACGAACCAGCGGCGAAAAGCGCGTACAAAGTTATTCGCGTGATAGCTGCGGGTTTCTAACTCCGGCATCCAGCCTCCTTGGTTTCGATTGAACAGCTTCTCCGGACCGCGGTCCGAACAGGGGGATACCTCCCCACATCAAGCTGGTAAGGATAAATACCCAAGTCGGGCCCGGCCAGCAAAAAATCATTAGAATGCGTCACTTGCCAGCGTAGTGTCATTTCTTTACAGCGAGCGGAACATCAGAAGCAACCACGGAGACACAGAGGCGCGGAGGAATTAATTTCATAAACCTCTGTGTCTCCGTGCCTCGGTGGTGGGTGTTCCGGGCCTTTGAGGCTTGCCCCGGCCCCCCGATCACCCGATCACCCGATCTCCATCATTTCCACTCCGGAAGCCTTCCCGGCGTCCAGGGCGCTCCCGCCTGCTCCATGGCTTTCTCCAGCCTGGGCAAATCCTGCTCCAGGATGGTCCGCAGCTTGCCCAGCTCTTCGGTGAATTCCTCCGAAGCGATGGTGTATGCCTCCTGGTCGGTCTTCGGCGGGGGCGAGCTGGACATGCGCTCATTCTGCATGATGGTCTGCACGCGGTCGTCGATCGAGGGCGGCGTGTTCTCGTTGCGATCGCGCAGTGCCGTATCGCCGCGCACCCGGCGCAGGATCTCGAGGTTCCGCTGCTGGAGTTGCTCCGCGGTCTGGGTGAGCCCGCGGTCGGCCAGCGGAGTCTGCTGCAAGGCCGTCTGGATCTTGCTCAGGCGAGCCTTCAGCTCATCCGCGGTGTTCAGCGCTCCGGCGACGGCTCTAAATAGATTGTCCACCTTCTGCTGGAAGGCCGTAAGCGCGGCGCGGTCCGGCGGCGACATGCTGCGCATGCCCAGCGGCTCGACGGTGAACTTCTCCGGCCCAGCGACCTGCGTGAACACGCCGTTGATGCGCGTCTCCAGCGTCACCTGATACTCGCCCGGCATGACCAGCGGACCGACCGGCGCGGGGGACCAGTCTTCCTCCTGCTCCGACTTCTCTTTCTCCTTGGGCAGCTCCGGCGCGGGATAGTGCAGGTCCCAGGCGACGCGGTTCATGCCTTGCTCGTTCGAGGCGTTGATGCGCCGCACCGCTCTTCCGCTCGCATCGGAGACCGTCAGGAACATGGCCGGCGCCGTCTCCTGAGCTTCAGCGCGCAACTGATCGTTGGTGGGATACGGCGCGGTGGCATTTTTCTTGGCGGCTTCTTTCTCTGCGTCGTGACGCTTTTCCTTCAGCGTTTTCAGCTTTTCCTTCAAGTAATAGGTGAACATGGCGCCGAAGGGCGGATTTTCGGCGGTGTAGAACGACGATCCCTGCGAGGCCTTTGCCGCCTCCGCCCAGAGGTTGCGCCTGCACGTAAAGCAGCGCCTTCTTCACCGGATAGAGCACCACTTGGCCATCGAGCGTCTCCGGCTTGAGCACGCGCAGCGGCCGGAGATCGTCGAGGATGTAGATGCCGCGCCCGAAAGTGCCCACTACCAGATCGCCCTCGCGCGCCTGGATCACCAGGTCGCGCACCGCGATGGTCGGGAAGCTGCCCTTGAGCTGGATCCATTTGCCGCCGCCGTCGATGCTGAACCACAGGCCAAACTCCGTGCCTGCGAAGAGCAGCTTGGGATTCACCGGGTCTTCGACGAACGCCAGCAGCGGGCCGTTTTCCGGCAGGTTGGCGGCGATCGAGGTCCAGCTTTTCCCCGTATCCGTGCTTTTCAGAAGATAAGGTTTGAAGTCGCCGTTCTTGTGGTTGTCGAAAGCGGCGTAGACGGTATTTGGGTCGTAGCGCGAGGCTGCCAGCCGGCTGACGTAAGTGTTATCCGGCACGCCGGGAAACTTTTCCTGCTTGGTCCAGTGCTCGCCGCCGTCTGTGGTCACTTGGACCAAGCCGTCGTCGGTACCGACGTAAATCAACCCTTCCTTGGTCGGTGACTCGGCGAGCGCGACCGTGTTCCCGTAGAAAGAAGTGGAAGCGTTCTTGGAGACGGCGTCCGCGGGCCAGACTTTGCCCATCACCGGCAGCTTGTTGCGATCGATCTGGCGGGTGAGGTCAGGGCTGATGGCGCGCCAGGTGTCGCCGCGGTCGTCGCTGCGAAAGAGCTTGTTGGCGCCGAAATAGAGTCGCGTGTGCGCGTGCGGGCTGACAATCAGCGGCGAATCCCAGTTCCAGCGATAAGGCTCGGCGCCCTTGGGTTCCATGGGCGAGATGCCGGTGCGCTCGCCGGTGCGCCGGTCGTAGCGCACCAGGGTGCCGTACTGCAGCTCGGAATAGACGGTGTCCGGATCTTCAGGATCGACGACGGTGCGGAAGCCATCGCCGCCGAAGGTCACGAACCAGTCCGAATTCACGATGCCGTTGACGTTGCGCGTGCGCGAGGGCACGCCGAAGGAGTTGTTGTCCTGCATCCCGCCGTACACGTAGTAGAACGGCTGCGAGTTGTCCGCGGTGACGTCGTAGAACTGGCTCACGGGCAGGTTGGCCTTGAATTGCCAATGGGCGGCGCGGTCCCAGGTCTCGTAGACGCCGCCGTCGCAGCCGTCGATGTAATGGTCCGGATTGGCGGGATCGGGCCAGAAAGCGTGATTGTCCACGTGCTTGTCGCGCTCGCCCAGGCGGTGCAGCGTCTTGCCGCCGTCGTCCGACACCTGAATGAACACGGCCATCACGTAGATGCGGTCCACGTTGCGCGGATCGGCGATGATCTGCGAGTAGTACATGGCGGTAGCGTCGTAGGGATTGCGGCGCTCCCAGGTGGCGCCGCGGTCCTGTGAGCGGAAGATGCCGCCGGCGCCGTTCGCAGCTTCCACCTCCGCGTAAACCACATTGTGATCGACCGGCGAAACCGCCAGGCCAATGCGTCCCATGTCCTCGGTGGGCAGACCGCTCTTGAGCTTGTTCCAGCTCGCGCCGGCGTCGGTGGACTTGTAGATGGCGCTCTCGGGACCGCCGTCGATCATGGTGAAGACGTGGCGGCGGCGCTGATAGGCGGCGGCGTACACAACGTCAGGATTCTCGGGATCGAGCACCACGTCGGTGACGCCGGTGTTCTCGCTGATCTCCAGCACCTTCTTCCAGGTCTTGCCGGAGTCGGTGGTCTTGTAGAGCCCGCGATCGCCGCCCGGCGCCCACAGCGGGCCTTGCGCAGCGACGTATACCGTGCTGGTGTCCTTGGGATGAATGACGATCCGCCCGACGTGCTCGGACTTCTTCAGCCCGACATTCGTCCAGCTCTTGCCGCCGTCCTCGGAGCGATAGATGCCGTCGCCATAGGCCACGCTGCGCTGGCTATTCGACTCGCCCGTCCCCACCCACACGATGGACGGGTCTTTGGGATCGAGCGCCACCGCACCGATCGAGTACGAGGCTTCCTTGTCGAAGACCGGCGTCCAGGTGGTGCCGTCGTTGTCCGTCTTCCAAACTCCGCCCGAGGCCACGCCGGCATAGAAATGCGAGGGATTATGCGGGTCGACGGCCAGCGCATTGATGCGACCGGAAGTCACGGCCGGACCGATCAGCCGCAGCTTTAGCCCGCTGAAAGTCTCCGCCGACATGGGCGCGGGTTTTTCATCCTTCTTGTCGGCCGGCGACTTGGATTTCTTGGACTCGGCGTTGGCAAAGGACGTGAGGGCGATCAGGCAGAGGACAAGGGAGCGGATTGGCTTCAAGGTTTTCTCTCCACGTGTAGGCGAAACCGATCTTTATACAGAATTGCATCGCAAAGGGGAATCGTGTAGTCACATGATGTAATCATGCCCAAACAAGCCCAAGGCCACGACACCAAGCACTTCCGCATCACTCATCGCAACTTCTGCTTCGCCTGCGGCAAGGACAACCCGCACGGCATGCACCTGAAGTTCTACCTCGACGACGAGGGCAAGCGCTTCGTCAGCCGCTTCCGCCTCTCCGACCGCTTCTGGGGACCGCCCAAGCACGCCCACGGCGGCATCATCGCCACCATCCTTGATGAAGCCATGGGAAAGGTGAACAAGCTGCGCCACGTGATCGCCGTGACGTCGAAGATGACGGTCGAGTACCTGAAGCCGGTGCCGCTGGGCAAGCCGCTTGTCGCCGTGGGATGGGAGAAAAGCGTGCGCGGGCGCCGGCACATCAACGTCGGCGAAGTCCGCAATCAGAAGGGCGAGGTGCTGGCGCGCAGCCAGGGAACGTTCATTGCCATCGATCCGGAGCGAATGTTCGCCAAGTATCTCAGCAAGACGCAGCGGGCGGCGCTGCTCAAGAGATCCTCCAGGAATGGAAAAAGCTAACCACGGAGACACTGAGACACGGAGTAATTAATTTTCAGAAACCTCGGTGTCTCCGTGCCTCCGTGGTAGGTGTTATGCGGTCCCGGCTGTAGAATAGGCGAAGAGGAAGCGCATGTCGGAAACCAACGGTAGCGGCGGGCTGCGTCTGAAGACCGGCCTGGCCGAGATGCTCAAAGGCGGCGTGATCATGGACGTCACCGACGCCGCGCAGGCGGCGGTGGCGGAGAAGGCAGGCGCCACGGCGGTGATGGCGCTCGAGCGCGTGCCGGCGCAGATTCGCGCCGAGGGCGGCGTAGCGCGCATGGCGTCGCCGCGCAAGATCCGAGAGATCATGGCCACCGTTTCCATCCCTGTCATGGCCAAGGTGCGTATCGGCCATTTTGCCGAGGCGCAGGTCCTGGAAGCGCTGGGCGTCGACTACATCGACGAATCCGAAGTGCTCACGCCTGCCGACGAAGAGCACCACGTGGACAAGCACGCCTTCAAGGTGCCGTTCGTCTGCGGCGCGCGCAACCTGGGCGAAGCGCTGCGGCGGATCGCCGAAGGCGCGGCCATGATCCGCACCAAGGGCGAAGCCGGCACCGGCGACGTGGTGCACGCCGTCAAGCACATCCGCCAGATCGTCCACGAGATGAAGCTGCTCACCATCCTGCGCGAAGACGAGCTGATGGCGAAGGCCAAGGAATGGGGCGCGCCCTTCGAGCTGGTGCGCATCGTGGCTCGCGACGGCAAGCTGCCCGTGCCGAATTTTTCCGCCGGAGGCATCGCTACGCCCGCCGACGCCGCGCTGGTCATGCAACTAGGCGCGGAAGCCGTGTTCGTCGGCTCGGGAATTTTCATGAAGGAAAGAGCCACGCCGCTCGATCTCTCGAACCCGCAGGAGCGCGACGAGGCCGAGCGCCGCGCCCGCGCCATCGTCAAGGCCACGACGCACTTCGACGATCCTAAAATCCTGCTCGAAGCCAGCGAAGAGCTGACCGGGACGATGAAGGGGCTGGCCATCGGCACCTTGGCCGAATCAGAGATGCTGCAGAAGCGCGGCTGGTAACTCTTCGCCGCGGATCAACGCGGATTAACGCCGATCACATGAGGATTGTTCTATTATCGATTCTCGTGCTGGTAGCCGTACTGAGCTTCTACAGCAATCTTGCAATGAGAATTCGCCTGACGAAGAGAGAGCCATCACCAGACAAGCTCGTGTGGTGGCGGCGTGGCTCTCGGGAAGTCGAGCAGACCTACACGGAACTATTTCCGGCTAGCCATCTGCCGGACCTTAGCCGATATGCCTTCTGGTTTGTTTTGGTGTTGGCCCTGGCTGGACTGGTGGCAATAAAACTGAAGTCAAACTGACCACTGCCGTGGTATCAGTCCGTTTTCTCTGTGTCTCTGTGCCTCTGTGGCAGATGCTATGAAGATCGGCGTGTTGGCAATCCAGGGCGATTTCGACGCCCACCGCCGCCGGCTCGAGCAGCTCGGCGCCGAGGTCGTGCTGGTCAAGAAACCCGAGCAACTCGACGCCGTCGATGGGCTGGTCATCCCCGGAGGCGAATCCACGACGTTCCTGAAATTTCTCGAAAAGGGCGGCTTCCTGGAGAAGCTGCGCGAGTTCGTCCGCACCAAGCCGGTGTTTGGCACCTGTGCGGGCGCGATCCTCTTGGCCAATCAAGTCGAAAATCCGCCACAGGAGGGCCTGGGCGCGCTGGACATCTCCGTCCGCCGCAACGCTTACGGGCGGCAACTAGAAAGCTTCATTGGCGAGGGCGAAACGCAGTTACCCGGCGGGCCGCTGGAGATGGTGTTCATCCGTGCGCCGAAGATCGAGCGCGTCGGACCGAATGTTGAAATCCTGGCGCGGGAGAAGAACGATCCTGTGCTGGTGCGCCAGGGCAAGATCATGGCGGCGACCTTCCATCCCGAGCTGTCGGAAGACACGCGCGTGCATGCGGAGTTTTTGAGGCTGGTCCGCAACGGACGCGCAAAATAGATTCTCACAGATGAAAAAACGCTTCCTGCTGCGCGCCATCAACGCCTGGCCGCCATTTCTCGGGGCCGGCATCCGCGTCACGCGCATGAGCTCGAAAGCGATCGATGTCGAGATGAAATTGCGGCGATGGAACCGTAACTACGTCGGCACGCATTTCGGCGGGTCGCTCTACTCCATGACCGACCCGTTCTTCATGCTGATGCTCATCGACAGCCTGGGACCGGAGTACTTCGTGTGGGACAAGGCCGCGACCATCCGCTTTAAGAAGCCGGGACGAGGAAAGGTGCGCGCGGAGTTTCGGCTCTCCGACGAACAGATCGACGAGATCAGGCGGGCGGCGGCGGCCAACGGCAAGACGGAACCGACGTTCGTGGTGCAGGTGAAGGACGAGACCGGAGACGTAGTGGCCGAAGTGGAGAAGGTGCTTTGGGTGAAGCGGAAGACAGGTGCGGCAGTCACCTTAGCACCAGCTTCATCTCCTCCGTCGGCCTGAAGCCCAGGGACTCGTAAAGCGGTCGGCCATTGGCGCTCGAGTGCAACGCCACTGACTGAAAGCCCGCCTGCTGGCACCATTCGATCATGGTCTGCATCAGACGGCGGGCAATTCCCTGCCGCCGGTATTCTGGGTCGGTGTAGACGTTCAGGATCCACGCCCGCCGCGGCTTGGGATCGGCAGGGCGGCTCAACCAGGGGACGATCATCAGGCCGCCGCCGGCCACCACGCGTCCGCCGCGCGTCTCCGCCAGCCAGCCGCGAAACAGACCTGTAGGGATGGCCTTTTCCAGGAACGCCGCCGTGCTGGCCTGCATGGCGTCTAACGCGGCGCCGTCGCGCTCGCCTATGTCTTCGTACAGTCGCCGCCGCTGATGCACGATCTCGGCTATGTCCTGCGGCTGCGCTTCGCGGATCAGGATCTCATCTTGCATTCCGCTCCTCCCCGCGTTCTGCCCACCAGGAACCGGGTCACCCGCGGCGAGCGCAGCATCGCCATCACCGGACGGCGCAACACGCGCGGCGTGGACGCAAGCCGCCGCAACCATCCTGCTGTGCGGAACAGTGGACGCAACTCACGCTCATACTCGCGGCGATAAATCGCGGCTGCCTCGCTGACTGAGCTCTTCCCTTCCCAGACCACCTGCAACGCCGAAGCCGCCATGGCGCCGCTGCGCAATGCCAGCGAGATTCCGTCTCCAACAAAAGGATCGATGAACCCGGCCGCATCGCCCGCGAACAAGACTCCGCCCTCCTCCGCCTGCGGAGGCGCGAGCACCAGCGGTGACGTGGCTACCGTGTCCGAGACTTGCTGCCACGCGTGGCTGCGCTCGGCGAGCTTGGGATGCAGCATAAACACATCTTCGATCGAATCCGCGCTCGCCGCCCGCACCATGGCGCACGCATTCACGCGTCCATCGCTGAGCGGCTGCACTCCGCAGTAGCCGTCGGGAAAGAAATACAGGTCCACCGACTGGGCGGTTTCGGCCTCGCGGAAGTGCGCCTTCCATCCTACCCATTTTTCTCGCTGCGGCCGGGAGAGCCGGCTGCGACGCAGGTTCGACCAGCGGCCGCTGGCGTTGATCACGGCACGCGTAGTGAAGTCACCGGCCGAAGTCGCGATGGCGAACGGACCGTTGCCGCTGATGGTGCGCGCTTCCAGCAGTTCGCGGCAATCGACGCCGCCCTCGCATGCCCGCTCCCACAGCGCATGATCGAGTTCGTATCGCGAGATGGACACCGCCGGCGGGGAAAGCACAGCCTCCGCAGCCGAGCCCTCGGCAAGAGCAAAGATGCGGGCGTGCGCGATGCGCGGTGCGCGGCCTACAAGATCGTCCAAGCCCAGGCCGGCAAGCAAGCCCACGCCTTCCGGGGAGATGAATTCGCCGCAGACTTTGTGGCGGGGGAAGCGTCCGCGCTCGAGGAGCAGCACGCGCGCTCCCCGGCGCGCCGCGGTGATGGCCGCCGCCGCTCCTGCCGGGCCGCCGCCGATAATGGCAATATCGTAGGACATAAATCCACAGACCCACCCTTGGCAAAACCGGCCAAGGGTGGGGCACCCAAACACAAGTAAAAAATAATGAGAGGCCAGAGCGGCCTCTCATTCTATTCAATTCTTAAAGTCTTGGTTTAATACAAGCGGAAGCTGACCTCGACGTTCATCTGCACCGCCACCGGATGGCCATCTTTCATGGCCGGCTCGAACTTCCACTGCTTCACCGCCAGCATGGCCTTTTCGTCGAGCCCCATGCCCAGCGAGCGCGCCACACGCATTTCGCGCGGACGGCCGTCGGGGCCAATCACCAGCCAGAGCACGCACGTCCCCTGATACTTGGCTTTGCGCGCCTCTTCCGAATACTCAGGATCGGGAGTGAACAGCGGTCGCGGTGCGGATACGCCTCCGCCGATGCGGAAGACTCCGCCACCGATGCCGCCGCCGCGTCCTGGACCGACGCCCGGCCCTTCACCAGACCCAACGCCGCCACCCGAGCCTGAGCCGATGCCGCCACCCGAGCCTGTCCCGTTCGAAGGCGGTCCAACCACCTTCGCCAGCGGATCGCCCAGGGTAGGCATGTTCACGGTCGGCACTTTGACCTGTGGTGGAATCACAACCGTAGGCTCCATGGGCAACTTGGGATTATCGTTGCGGATTACCACCGCCGGAGGCGTGAACTGCTCCATGGCCAGCTTAGGCAGCTTGCCCTTGGGCGCCTGCAGCTTGTCGCGATCGCCGCCACCGCCACCGCCGCCGATGGTGTCATTCTTCTTGTTGGAAATCGGCATGTAGGCGGAAATATCCGGCGCCACCAGGTCAACCACGGTCTGGACTTTGTTGTCCTTAACCGCCTTGGCGCCAGCGAGAGAAATAGCGATCAGGCCCGCCACCATCAATCCATGGACGACCATCGAGCCTGCCGTAGCCGACTTGCGGTGGTCGGAATCGCCCCAAATGTTCCGCACCCTCACCGGCTGCGAGGTCAGCCGCAGGGGTGGAAGCTTTTCCGGGAAGAAGGTGTCGCGGAGGTTGTTCTTCAGCGAACTCCACAATGACTGTTCCAGCGTGGACGTGAGCTGCAGCATGTGAAGCGCGCCGCTATCAGCCTCGTTGCCGATGCGCCCCTGAGGGAAAATTGAACCCTGGTTCGCCATATCCTGATTCCAGACCGCCTATTCTCTCCCAACCAAAGGACTTACGGGATACCGGCAGCCGCACTAGGCTTGTGAGATGAGACTTGGCCTCGTGGCGGTTGCTTTCGTCTTTCTCCCAACCATCCCGGGAGCACGCTTCAGAATACACTGAGTCTTAGATGCCTGTCTTGCAGGAATGTTAGATGAAAAACTGTCGCCAGTTCCGCTTTCGCCCTGTACCGACGTGCCTCCCCGGCCACCGGGCAGACATGTACCAAAGGATACAACGCTGACTTAAACCCTTTGCGGAGAGGAAAGTTGCCGCGAGCAGGGTGCAAAAGACTGGGGGTGCCCCACCCTTGGCCGGTGTTGCCAAGGGTGGGGATTTTCGTGGGTTTGTCAGCCCCGACAGGGGCGATTGAATGTAGCCCGGCACGTTAGTGCCGGGGGACGATTGATAAGCAATCCAAGTCCCGCAAGGGACGGCTGAAGATCATCCGAACAAGTGCTGCTCTTCATGCGCAATGTCATATGCGCGCAACAAAGCTCGATATTCCTCTTCGAACGGACGCTTCCTATGGTGCGCGGGCTGGTTCTGGATGTAGGCAACCGTCCTCGCAATTTGCGACGCTCCGATGGCAAAAGCGCCGTAAGCCTCCTGCCACGCAAACAACCCTAGCCCCTTTTGCTCGCGCAACCATCTCGATGATCCTGCTTTGATTAATTGCATGGCCTTCGCAACCGGCAAATGAGCGGGAATGCTCATCAAGAGATGCGCGTGATTTTCGGTCCCCCCGACTGCCACGGCCACGAATCCGTTAGTGCGCGCGATGCCGCCCATGTAGGCCCAAAGGTCGGATTGCACCGTTTGTGGAATTAATCCTCGGCGCTCCTTGGTCGAAAACACGCAATGAACCAGCAATTTCGTGTACGTGTGCGCCATGGTTGCTTTCAGCCGTCCCTGCCGGGACTGGATTCTGCCGCAATCCTTACCCGGCACTTCGTGCCGGGCTACATTCAGTCGCGCCTCCGGCGCTTGCAATTTGGTGTATTGCGAACGTGCACTCCGCGGGCAATGGGACACTACGCGTGCGAGCTCACCGCTTCAAGGGGTCGAACTACTCACGGCCAAATGGATTGCATTTGCCAGCCCCGCAGGGGCGAATGAATGTAGCCCGGCACGGCAATGCCCGGTCACTGTAGCGAGCAGCGCCAGTCCCGGCAGGGACGGCTGAACGTCCGATCGCCACGGAATAGACGCTCCCTGCCTCCCTCCCTATAATGAAACGCTGGAGACCGAATGGGGGCGCCGCTGGACCTGAAATCGACGCTGAACCTGCCGAAAACCGATTTTCCGATGAAGGCCAACCTGCCGCAGAACGAGCCCAAAATGCTCGCGCGCTGGGAGGAGTTGCGTGTCTATGACCGCATCCGGCAGGCCCGCAAAGGCGCGCCCATCTGGGTTCTGCACGACGGGCCGCCCTACGCCAACGGGCCCATCCACCTCGGCCACGCGCTCAACAAGTGCCTGAAAGACTTTATCGTCAAGACGCGCACCATGCTGGGCTACGACTCGCCCTACGTCCCCGGCTGGGACTGCCACGGCCTGCCCATCGAAATCAAAGTCGACGAATCGCTGGGCGGCAAGAAGCTGCAGATGGCGCCCATCCAGGTGCGCCAGGCCTGCCGCCGCTATGCCGAGAAGTATCTCGACCTGCAGCGCGAGCAGTTCAAGCGCATCGGCGTCTTCGGGCGCTTCGACCGTCCGTATTCCACCATGACGCCCGAGTACGAGTCGGTGGTGCTCGAGACGCTCTACGCCTTCTTCGAAAAAGACGCGGTGTACAAGGGCCTGCGTCCGGTGTACTGGTGCATCCACGACAAAACGGCGCTGGCCGAAGCCGAAGTCGAGTACGAGCTGCACACCAGCCCCAGCATCTGGGTGAAGTATCGGATGCGATGGGCGACGCCGGAATTGCGAGATGAGCTCGGCCGACATCACGAGCTTCGCTCGCCCGAAAATTTGGAAGACGTTCTCAACCATATCGGTGAGGGCATGGATGTAATTCGATTCGACGGGAAGCCAGTCAACGTCATCATCTGGACCACCACGCCCTGGACGCTGCCGGCGTCGCTGGCCATCGCCTTTCATCCGGAAGAAGAATACGTCGCGCTTGAGACGGCCAACGGCGTGTACATCGTCGCCGAAAAACTTGCCAAGGCGACCGCGGAGCATTGCGGACTCAAAGTCACGAAGACCGTCGCCCGCGTTCCTGGCCGTGTGCTCGAGCACTCGTACTTCAATCATCCGTTTCTGCCGTGGCCTGATCGCAAGGTGCTGGGCGTGCTCGCCAATTACGTCACCATGGACCAGGGCACAGGCGCGGTCCACACTGCGCCCTCGCACGGCGCCGATGACTTCTATACCGGCCAGCGCTACAAGCTCGATGCCACCACCAACGTGGACGAAGCCGGCATCATGCGCCACGGCCTGCCCGAGTACGACGGCAAGACTGTCTTCCAGGCGAATCCCGCGATCATCGAGCTGCTGCGCAGTCGCGGCGCGCTCATGCACGAAGAGCGACTGGAGCACTCGTATCCGCACTGCTGGCGCTGCCATCGTCCGGTGATCTTCCGCGCCACCGAGCAGTGGTTCATCTCGATGGAAGCCAAGGTCACCGCCGACGGCCGCACCCTGCGCCAGGCCTCGCTCGACGAGATCAAGAAAGTGAAGTGGGACCCGGAGTGGGGCGAAGAGCGCATCTCCAACATGATCGCCACGCGGCCCGACTGGTGCATCTCGCGGCAGCGGGTGTGGGGCGTGCCCATTGCCGTCTTCTTCTGCGGGGATTGCGGACAGGTGGTGAAGTCGAAGGAGGTCAACCGCGCGGTGCTCGATCTGGTCGCGCGCGAAGGCGTGGACGCCTGGTATACCAAAGACGCTGCCGCGCATTCTTCCGCCCGGAACGAAGTGCTCATGCGGCGCCGCAAATTTCCGCAAAGAGATGGACATCATCGACGTGTGGTTCGAGTCCGGCTCGAGCCACTTCGCCGTGCTGGGCCGCGAGGAAGGCCTGCCGTGGCCGGCGGAGCTTTACATCGAAGGCGGCGACCAATACCGTGGCTGGTTTCACTCTTCCTTGCTCTGCGCCGTGGGTGCGCGCGAGCACGCGCCGTATCGCATGGTCGCGACCAACGGCTGGACGCTCGACCCCGACGGCCGCGCTATGTCGAAGTCGCTCGGCAACGTGGTCGATCCGGTCGACATCGCCAACCGCATGGGCGCCGAGATCGTGCGCCTGTGGGTCGCTTCGGTCGACTTCCGCGAGGACGTGACCTGCTCGGAAGAGCTGATGCGGCGCATCGCCGACAATTACCGCAAGATCCGCAATACGTTCCGCTTCGTACTGCAGAACCTTTACGACTTCGATCCCGCGCATGATGCCGTCGCCTTCGCGGAGATGCAGTCGCTCGACCAGTACATGCTGCTCCAGACCACCGATCTCGACGCCGAAGTGCGCGAGTGGTACACGGGCTTCCAGTTTCACAAGGTTTACCAGCGCGTCCTCAACTTCTGCGCGGTGGACCTGAGCGCGGTCTACTTCGACGTACTCAAAGACCGTCTGTACACCGCTGCGCCGGACTCACGCGGACGCCGCTCGGCCCAGACCACCATCTGGCGCATCGGCGAGGCGCTGGTCCGCTTGCTCGCCCCCATGATGAGTTTCACCTCCGACGAGGTTTGGAGCCATCTTCCGCGGATGAAGGGACGCCCGGAAAGCGTCCACCTGGCGCAATTTTCCAGCGGCGAAGAGATCACCGGCGGCATCCCATCTAGTAACGGCCTTGATCTGGTGCGAAGTGATTGGGAAGCGCTGATGGGCGTCCGCAGCGAGGTTTTGAAGGCGCTGGAAGAGGCGCGCAACGCCAAGCTCATCGGCGGCAGCTTAGAAGCGAAGGTCAGCCTCTCGGCGCCCCGGGCCCTGCTGCCCACGCTCGATAGGCGCCGCGCTGACCTCCGCTTTGCCTTTATCGTCTCCGAGGTCGAATTACATGAGGCCGCGAACGGGGACGGCGCCGCGAAGCTAGGAGTAAAAGTAACCAAGGCGGATGGCCAAAAGTGCGAGCGCTGCTGGAATTACTCTGTGCACGTAGGCGAAAATCCAGAGTATCCTACTATTTGTGAGCGCTGCAGCGAGGCGCTGGCGCAGCATCCGGCACTAAAATGAGGCTTTGAAGGGGCGCGGCTTCAGCCGCGCCGGGGGAAGCGTTGAAGAACTGGGGCTTTAACCCCTGAACACAAATGACTGAACCGCACGCCAAGCGCAAGTTCCATTTTCTGATCGCCGCCGCCGTGATCCTGGCGGACCGGGCGAGCAAATGGCTGGTCGCGCAGAACATCACTCTGCACGACAGCCTTCCGGTGCTGCCCGGCTTCTTCCGCCTCACCCACGTGGAGAATCGCGGCGCTGCCTTCGGCCTTTTCTCCGACTCGCCCTCGGAGTGGAAGGTGACCGTGCTCGTCCTGTTTTCGCTGATCGCGCTGGTGGTGGTTTCGGTGCTGCTGTGGAAGAACAGCCATTCAATGACCGTCACCGGAGTCGGCTTGGCGCTCATTTTGGGCGGCGCGCTTGGCAATCTCTGGGACCGCCTGCTCGACGGCCATGTGGTCGATTTCCTCGACTTCTCTCTCGGCGGATACCACTGGCCGGCGTTCAACGTGGCCGATAGCGCCATCGTCGTGGGAGCTTTGCTGCTGGTAACCGAGATCCTGTTCGCGAAGCCGGTGGAAGAGAAGAAGCCCGCGCCCGCCAAGCAAAACTAAGCTATACAAAATCCACCACGGAGACACGGAGCCACGGAGGAATTCATTTCTCAAATTCTCCGTGTCTCCGTGCCTCTGTGGTGGGTGTTTCTACGGCGTTCCGTATAGCCGGTGATAAATCCCGGCGTTGCGCATGATGGCCTGCACGTACTCGCGCGTCTCGGTGAACGGGATGGACTCGACGAACTCAGCCGTCTCGCGGAAGTTTCCCGCCGCGCGCCATTCTTCCACGCGGTCGGCACCGGCGTTGTAGGCGGCAAGCGCTGCTTCCACGTTGCCGTCGAACTTCTGCACCAGTTGCCGGAAGTAGCGCGTGCCCAGTTGCACGTTGGTTCCCGGCTCGACCAGCATGCCGACGGAATATTTTCTGACCTTGAGCTCGCGCGCCATTCGCTTGCCAGTGATCGGCAGCAGTTGCATCAGGCCGATGGCGTCAGCATGGGAAACCGCGCCAGGATTGAACTCCGACTCCTGCCGGATCAGCGCCGCCACCAGATAAGGATCAAGCTGGTTCTCCTCCGCATATTTCTTTACGGCGCTCCACCACGGACGCGGAAAGAGCGCTTCCCACACCGGGCGCGGCAATTGCTCGATCTCGAGGCCAAAATATCCGGGTACGGCGCGCTTCAAAGTCTGCAAGGCACGATCGTAGCGTTCCTGCTCCTGGTAGACGTGCGCCATCTGGGCCAGCGCCCAGGGAGCGTCGCCGTTGGTGTTGGCCGCTTGCAGCTCCTTCAGCGCCAGATCGTAAAGTGCGCCGTTCTCGAGCAGCAGGCTCTTCTGCGCGTGCAAGTCGTCCGCCGGCAGCTCGGTGTTGGCGACCCCCATCAGCGGCCGCAGCGCGGGGATGTGATCGAGCAAAGGATCGGACACAGGTTCCAAGGCCGCCGGAAGCACCCGCAACCGCGTGCGTGCCACCTCGGCGTAGTAGTAGTAGCGGAAGCGGTCCAGGATCTTCTGATAGTAAGCGCGGGCGCGGGCGGTATCGTGCTCGTCTTCCGCGATGCGTCCTCGCCAGTACAGCGCGGGCACCACCTGGTTCGAGGTGGGATACAGCTCCACCTGCTTCTCGAAAAGCTGCCGGGCCTGGGCGCTCCTGCCCAGCCGAAAGCTGAGCCACGCCGCTTTCCAGTGAGCATAGGGCGCGTACTTGCCGATGGGGAAGCGCTGCGCGCTCTCTGCATAGAGGGCGGCGGCGTGCTCGTAGTCGGCGCGCAGCAAGTACATGTTGGCGGCCGAGAGCAGCGACTCTTCGAACCAGGGGCTGCCGGGATAGCTTCCACGCAAGCTGGAAAGCGTTTCCTCCACCTTCGCGGCGTCGGGGCGCTCCATCTCTAGCAGCAGATATTGCCGCTGCGCCTCGGGTTCGCCGGTCAAGGGAGGCAGCGCGGCCAGGGTTTGCTGCGTTTCGTAGGTGCGTCCGGCGCGATAGAGAGCGGCCGCAAGACCAACCTGTACGCCCGCCGCGTCTTCCGGCGGCGCCTGTTTCGCCAGAGCCCGATATTCGAGGATGGCATCGCCGAAGCGCCGCGCCTGGGCCAGCAGTTCGGCCCGCGTCTTCTGCTCCTGCAATGTCACCGGACCCACACCCGGCACCGCGGCCAACGGCTTCAACAGCAGCTCGGCTTCGGTGGCTTCGGAAGACAGCGGCATGGTGTAGTAGATTCGCCGCAGCGTCTGCGCCGCCTTCGCGGTTTGTCCGGCAGCAGAGTACGCTCGGCCCAGCACCAGCTCCAGGTCGGCACGAGTAGGCGTGCGATGCGCTTCCAGCAGCGTGATCGCCTGCTGCTCCCTGCCGGTTGAGACCAGCGCGCTCCCGTACTCCACCATGGCATCGCGCCCGAGCAGGGAGTCGGGATACTTGTTCTGGAATCCTTCGAGCACGGCCGCTGTGTGCGGGAAGTCTCCCGAGCCGGCATAGGAGACGGCCAGATGGTAATCGACATAATCGCCTAACTCGCCGGCGTGGGCACGCGCGTTCTTGAGCGGCGTGATCGCAGAACCGAATTCCTTGTCGAGCGAGCGCGCGTAACCATCTACCAGCCACGCCAGCGCACCGGCTTCATCATTGTGCGCCCGCGCGTACTTCTCTACTCCAGCAAAGCCGGCAGGACTGCGGTCCTGCAGCAGTTGACGCGCCATCGGTTTCAAGTCCGTGGAGGCCACAAAGGCGCGCCGCACCCGTCTGACGCGGATGGGAGCGACGTGCTTCTTCTGCGCCGCGGTTTTCTGCGTGCGCTTCTTTTTCGCGGAAGTAGTTTTCTTTGCGGTGCTCGGCTTCTTCGGGGAGCTCGCCTTGGCGGAATGATCCGAGCTGGGTGCAGCGGTAGACTGCGCTACCGCCGCCGGCGCCAGCAGCAAGCCGGCGACCAAAAGAATCGGAATCAAGATGCGACTGCGCACGGCTTCGATCACCCCGGGAAATTTGCTCCTAGCAGGGTGACGTCGTTGTCCGCCAGGACGCGGACCAGTTCCCTGGTGAAGTAGTCGGCCGAGCCCGCGGGGGTACTGCCGTAACGTTTGTGATAGGAAGCGCGGCTCTTGTCGATATCGTCCTTGAGCCGATCGTAGAGGTCCTTACTGGCGCGGCCTTCCGCAACTTTGCCCTGGTTATACAACTTGATCTCATCCACCAGCAGCCGGGCAAAGCGCTGGGCCCGAGTGTGGACTTCGCGTTCCTCCGAGGACCATTCTGGTTGCGGAGTCGCCACCGCCACGCTGGATGACGACGGCGCCGGTGCGACATGCGGCATGGTGGAGGAGGCCATCACCGCCGCCGCCCGTTCCGGCGTGACCGCCGAGTGTGTAACCGCCGCCCTCTCCGGCGCAACCACCGTGCCCGTGACGGCTCCGTGTTCGGGAGGCGCCGCGGCTGGCTCCGGCGCGGGTAGTGTTCCGCCCATGGCCTTGCGCAGCGCCAGCACTTCCAGCCACATTCCGGCGGAGCGCATCAGCAGCTTCAGCGCCGCAACGTCGAGCTTGCCGCCTTCGAGCCCGCAATCGCCATACACCAACGCCGAGACTTTCTCCCGCAGCACCAGCGGCAACAGGATGGCGTTTCCCCCGGCGGCATGTCCGACCTTGGCCAGGAACGTAGGATCAAAGTCCAGCCCCGCCGGTACCGGGATGCGTTCATGCACCACGCGCGCCACCGCGGGGTCCGCCAGGTTGAGATTGAAGTTGCGCAGGCCGTTATCGTCGGGAAAACCGCGCGCCTGCCAGATGGTGGCGGCCTCGCCGCGCACCACGAACAGCGCCACGCGGCCGCTGAAGCGGGCGGCGAAGTCCAGCAGCACGTTCAAGATGTCGGTCTGCGAGGTAACGTCCTGCAGCGCCGCCATGGCGGCGTCCAGCACCGCCGAGGACGCCCCGCCGTCGCTACCGGCTGCGGCCGGCAGTTCCGCCATTACCCGCCGCACCATCTCCTGGCGAATCTCCGGCAGATGCCGCGACAGCACCTCGGAAACCACTCGTTCTGCGATGAATTCGATTTGTTTGGAATCCGCCATGAAAAACTGAAGTGTGCGCTCTCCCTGTCTGGTATGCCTTGACCGGCAGCTCTGTGGCGATTATAGAGCCAAACCACCCGCACCCAAAGCAGGGGTCACCAAGGCGCTAAACGGTTGGCACGGAACGAAAGTGCTGGTTTGTTGCGTTCCCGAAACAAGCCGTGGCGGATAGACGAAGGATTGGAGGGTGCCCTACCCTTGGCCGCTTTTGGCGGGTGGGCCAGACTTCGCTCATCAGAAAACTAATTCGGCTCGGGGCTGACGCCAATGCCGCCCTTCGACTTCGCTCCGGGCAGGCTCTCCGGGCCTCGCTTTCTGGGGCCGGATTTGGTGCCTAGCAATCCGCGTTCATCCGCGTTGCTCTGCGGCGAATAACCTCTTTCCCCGCATTTTTTCCTTGACAAAATCATATTCCATTTGATATTCTTTTAGAACTACAAATCGCATTGAGATAACTCCTACGGGCTCAAGACTTTCCCTCTAACCCCTTTCCCATCATGGGCTCCAGGGAGGGATATACCGTATGTCCTTTATTTTCTCTAGCGACACCCCCGGGGGGGCTGATTTTTTAGGTTTTTCGCGAACCAAGGAACGAAAGTACGGGTGTGTTCTGTTCCCAGAATAGCCCTCAACGGGTTGATTGCCTCAATTCGCACGAACTGACGACTGGCAACTCACGTAAATGCCCATTTCCATGGCTCAAGAGCAGGACATCCTCAAGCTGCCGCCGCCGAAGCGGCCACCGCGCCGCACTGCACGCCGCATCGGCATTCACACCTCGACGGCTGGTGGAGTCGAGAACGCCGCCGAGCGCGCCTGGCGCCTGGGCTGCAGCACTTTCCAGATTTTCTCGTCGAGCCCGCGGCAATGGAAGCCGTATGAGCTTGGCGCGCGGCAGTGTGCGGAGATGAGCCGGCTGCGAGAGAAATACGATCTCAAGCCGCTGGCTATCCACGCCAGCTACCTGCTGAATCTGGCCGGCGGCAAGGCTGAGTTCTACGCCAAGACGATTGCCGCATTCCGCGGAGAACTCGAACGCGCGCTGGCATTGTGCGCCGAGTATCTCGTCGTCCACCCTGGATCGTTCCGAGGCGCGAGCCGCGAGGAAGGCCTGGCGCGGGCAGCCTACGCCATTCGCGAGGCGGCATCGGGTCTCGATCTGGCTAAGGACGGCCTGACCGTGCTGATCGAAAACACCGCCGGAGCGGAATACTCGCTGGGCGCAAGCTTCGAGCAGGTAGCTGCGCTGGTGGGCGTGCTCCAGGAGTTCATCCCGGTGGCGGCGTGCCTGGATACCTGCCACGTCCACGTGGCTGGCTATGACATTGTTACCCCAGAGGGCTACGAAGCCACTCTGCAGCAGATTGACCAGACTATTGGCCTTCCGAACGTTCCCGTGTGGCACTGCAACGACGCCAAGGCGGCCTTCGGATCGAAACTCGACCGCCATCAGCACATCGGCAAAGGAAGCATCGGCGTGGCGACCTTCCGCCGGCTGTTGAACGATCCTCGGCTGGCACATGCTGCTTTCATCGCGGAAACTCCGATCGACAAACCAGGGGATGACCGCAGAAATATCGCAGCGCTGAAGCGGCTGGTGCAGAAGTAGCGCCGCCGTCCCGGCGGCTGTGCGTGTGGGCGTCCCGCCCACACGGCGCGGGCGAGACGCCCGCGCGACAGCCGGCCAGAGGCCGGCGCTACATTTCCGGCGTTCGCAAACGCCCTATCTGGCGATCGACGTGAACAGCGGCGATTGCAGCAGCGACTGGAACTTGTCGTCATCGGTCTTGAAGTGGAGCAGCAGGTGATCGCTGTCGTTATCCACGGTGACGTTATCCAGCGCCAGCTTCTCCGCCCCGGTGGCATTCATCTTCTTGAACATCATGCCGGCGCGAAGCAGGGACGACATGGTGGCCGCAGTCATGGAATCGGAGGTCAGCACGTTGAGGTCGAACTTCACGCCGTGGGTGAAGTCCATGGTGTAGGTGGAACCCAGCAGGCGCTTCTTGACGGTTTCGAAATCGGCCAGGCGAGCCGCGTCGCCCAGGGTGGAACGCATCATGTTCTGTGTGCCTCCGGCGTCGAGCACGCTCCACACCGCGCCGGTGTCGGCCGAGCGCACCAGGTCGGACATGCGGCTATTGCCGGTCATGCTTTCGGCGTCGCCGTCGCGGGCATCGAGCGAGGCCTGAACGGCGGAGTTCTCGCCGAACAGCATGCTGGATTCATCCAGGAAAGTAATCTGCATGCCGCTGCCCATGGGATAGAGGAACGAAGTGTGATACTTGACCGGCTTGATCTTTTTGAGGCGGGCGTTCTTGAGGAACTTGGCTTTGTTGAACTGTCCCTGAGCGATGCCGATCACGCGCAGCCCTTTGTCCTGGGTGCGGAACGAGGCGAAGATGAGCGAGTCCACGTCCTGGTCGGGATCGACGCCCGCTCCGCGCAGCGCGGTCTCCAGGTTCTTCAGATTGTCGGGCAGAACCTTGGCCTTGAGCGCCAGCGCCGTGGGAGAGGCCGCCAGTTGGCGGTAGTCCACGGTGATGATCTGCTGCACATCCTTAGGAATCACCGAACCGGCCGCCGTGCCCAGCGCCGCTCCCCAGCCGGGAATGGCAGCCAGCACCGAAAGAATGACCAGCAGCAACGTCGCGCGCTTCATAAAGGCCTCATTCGTGGAGCGATATATATCCGATGTGTGGAGGGGCGGCTTTGGTTGGTTCCGCCGCTCGCCCATATGCATGAGAGTACAACATTTCGTGACACGTGGGATTGGATCATTGGGCCATTGACCGGTTGCAGCCTTGAGTCACTGGGCTTTGAGCTCGGCGATCCGGTTCCGGGCCTGCTCCACAAAGGCCGCGTCGTTCAAGTCTGGCAGGTTGATTTCTACGTTGGCGAGCGCGCCGCTGAGGGCGGCCTGGGCCAAAGCGGCGGAGACCGTCAGGTCCGATGCCATTTTGGGATTGGTAATCGGCTTGAGCGACTCGACGATCTGAGCTACCTCGCGCGAGCGCTCGGCCACGCCCAGGGGCACGTCGGTCGCGCCCTTCAGAGCGTCGGCGATGAGGCCGTCACCGTCGGCCGACGTCGTCGATTTGGCCTGCTTGTAGGCTTTCATCACGGCTTCGTAGGAGGCGGCGTCGGCGTCGATGGCAGCCTTGAATTCCTCGCGTAGCGTGCTCAGTCGGGCGAGGGCGTCGCTCAGTTCGCGCTCGTACTGGAGATAATTTTTCTTGCCGCGCGACATGCCGGCGACCATCGCAGCGAGCGCTGCGGCCATCGCGCCCGCCGCCGCCGATGCGCTGCCGCCGCCGGGCGTCGCCGTGGGCGCGGCAAGCTGCTCGACAAACGGCTCGACCCCGGCGCGCAATCCGCCGACTGCGATCTTCCCACCCATGATCGCCTGCAGGCGGTTCTCGAGAATCAGCGAGGAATCGAAGTTCTCGATCTGCAAGAACCACTCCGAGGCCATCTCCAGGGCTTTCTTGGGGATGAGTCCCACGATCTCGCTGAAGGCCGGCATCACCCCGTAGCGCGCGGCCTCGCGCCGCACGAACTCGAAGACGCGCGCGATGGGCGTCTGCTCAAAGTCGGTGAGGTTCATCGAGACCTGCGCCAGCCCGCGCACGGGGAAGCCGGCGGCCTTCACGTAGCGCAGTCCGCCGTTCGAGAAGCGCACGGCTTTGGCGATCTGCTTGGCGATCTCGACGTTGGCGGTGTTCAGATAAATGTTGTACGCGATGAGGAACTTGCGCGCGCCCACCACGGTAGCGCCCGCCGTAGGATGAATCCGCGGATCGCCGAAGTCAGGGCGTCGCGCCGGGTTGGTGGCAATTTCTTCGCGTAATCCTTCAAATTGTCCGCGACGGATGTTTTCCAGGTTCTGGCGCTCGGGCGTGGTGGCGGCGGCTTCGTAGAGATAGACCGGAATCTGGTAGCGCTTCCAGATCTCCGCGCCGACGTGGCGGGAGATGGCGACGCAATCCTCGAGCGCCAACCCCTCGATCGGAATGAAGGGAATCACGTCGGCAGCGCCCATGCGCGGGTGCGCGCCTTGATGCCGGGTCAAGTCGATGAGCTCGGCGGCGCGGCCGACGCCGCGGATGGCAGCCTCGGCGATCGACTCGCGGTCTCCCACCAGAGTGATGACCGAGCGGTTGTGGTCGGCGTCCATCTCGCGGTCGAGCAGGTACACCCCGGGCGCCTTCATAGCCTCGATGATGGCGTCTACTTTGGCGCGATCGCGGCCTTCAGAAAAATTGGGAACACATTCGACAAGCGTGGACATAGCAGGGGAAGGATAAAGGAGATTGCGGCGTTGGGCTATTGGGAGATTCGATTGTTCATTGCTGATACAGCGAGACGGCTTGCTAGAGGAGAACGAAAGCATGTTCACTGCGACGGCGTAAATGTGTATACTATGCGTATATACGTGAGGAGGAATTGGCTATGAGTACGGCGCGGGTATTCCGCTCGGGAAACAGCCAGGCGGTGCGGCTGCCGAAGCAATTTCGGCTGAAAAGCAAGGAGGTCGAGATCTTTCGGCGCGGCGACGAGATTGTCCTGCGGGAGAAGGAAGGAACCATGGCCCGAGCTTTCGACCTGCTAGCTGACTTGCCGGCCGATCTTAAGAGCCTGAGGCGGCGAAAGGATCTACCGCAGAAACGTAAGGGCCTGTGATGGAGCCTCGCTACCTGTTAGACACGAACATCTGCATTTATATCCGGCAGAAGCGCCCGGAGGAGGTTCTACGGCGATTTCGCGGGCTCCGTCCCGGAGAAGCAGCGCTCTCTGTGATTACATACGGAGAACTGCTTTACGGAGTGGCGAAAAGTGTTCACCAAGCTGCAGCGCTGCTGCGGTTGAAGGAACTTGTCAATCTGCTGCCCGCTCTCCCCTTGCCGGAAACTGCGGCAGAGGCCTACGGAACGATTCGCGCCGAATTGGAAGCCGGAGGCACGATGATCGGAAACAACGATTTGTGGATCGCCGCCCATGCTGTAGCGGCGGGGCTGATCCTGGTCACAAACAACGAAAGGGAGTTTCGCCGGGTACGTGGTTTGAAGGTGCAGGACTGGGCCACTTAGGTGTTTGCCAGGCGCAGCCGAACGATCGTAAATCAGGCATCCCTTAGCATGGCCTCCGCATGCTTGCGCGAGGTCTCCGTCAGCCGCGCACCGCTCAGCATGCGGGCGATTTCTTCCTGCCGCTCGTCGTCTTTGAGGCGGCGCACCGTGGTGCGGGAGCGTCCGCCGGTTTCGCGCTTCTCGATGAGATAATGATGGTCCGCGAATGCCGCAATTTGCGGCAGGTGCGTGATGCAGACCACCTGGTGGGCCCGCGCCAGCGCACGCAGCTTCTTACCCACGGCTTCGGCCGCGCGCCCGCCAATACCGGTATCGATCTCATCGAACACCAGCGTACGTCCGCGCTTTCGTTTCGTGGTCGCGCCGCTCTCCACGCTCACTTTCAGTGCCAGCATTACGCGCGAGAGTTCGCCGCCCGAGGCGATCTGCTCCGCCGGGCGCAGCGGCTCGCCGGGATTGGTAGCGATCAGGTACGAGGCGCGATCGAAGCCCGCCGGCGACCAGTTCTCCGGCTCGTCCGAGCCGCTGACCTCCGCTTTGAAATGGCCCTTCATCGCCAGGTCTTCGAGTTCCGTCTCCACCAGCTTCTCGAGCTTGCGCGCTGCCTGGTAGCGCCGGCGGGAGAGCGCCCGCGCCGCTTCCAGGTACTCCGCGCCCGCATCCGCCAGTTCTTGCCGCAATTTCTTCAGGACCTCGTCGCGATTTTCGACTTCATCCATCTTGCGTGCGACCTCTTCGCCGTAAGCGATGACGTCCGCGAGTGTGGCGCCGTACTTGCGCTTGAGGCGGTCGAGCTGTGCCAGCCGGTCTTCGACTTTCTCCAAGCGCCCGGGCGAAGCTTCCACGCGCTCACCGTAGTCACGCACTGTGACGCCAACGTCTTCAACCGCCAGCCGCGCCGTCTCCAGCGCCGCTAGCGCCTCCTGGAATTTCGAGTCGTATCGCGCGAGCTCTTCCAGATGCCTTCGCTGCCGTGCGGAGGGACGTGGCGGCGGCTGCGTTGCCTTCGTACAGCGCTTCGTAAGCGCCCATGGCCGCGGCATAGATCTTCTCGGAATTGGCCAGCACGCGCTTCTCGGCCTCCAGGCGCTCGTCTTCGCCGGGCTCCAGCTGAGCCAGCTCGATCTCTTTTTTCTGGAAGCTCCACATGTCGGCCAGCCGCAGGCGGTCCTGCTCATCGCGCTCGAGTTCGGCGATGCGTTCGCGCAGCTCACGCCATTGAAGGTATTTCTCTTCAGTGAGGTTGGTCTCCACGCCGGCGAAGGCGTCGAGCAGCTCCAGGCGCGCCTCGCCGTCGAAGGCAAGCAGCGACTCCATCTGCGCGTGCACCGCCGCCAGGTGTGGCGCCAGGAGCTTCAGTACGGCTACCGTGGCCGGCTGGTTGTTGACGAAGACCCGGTTCTTGCCGCCGGCGGCGATCTCGCGCCGCAGGATGATTTCGCCTTCGGCGCAATCGATGCCGTTCGCGTCGAGCACCTTCACGGCTGCGCCCTCGGCTTCGAAGACAGCCGACACCACTGCTTTTTCCGCTCCGTTGCGGACCATATCAGAAGATGATTTTTCTCCCAGGAGCAGCGCCAGAGCGTCGATCAGGAGGGACTTGCCGGCCCCGGTCTCACCGGTGAGCAGGTTCAGACCGGGCGCGAATTCGACGGCTACATTATCGATGACAGCGTAGTTTTCTACCCGCAGCTCACGCAGCACGCTTCCCATTGCTTTTGCGTGCAGCATAGCACAGGCGCGCATGAGGAGAACCGGCCTTGCGTCAGGGCTGTTCCGACTCCAGCACGGTGAGGACTTCGTCGTCCACATCCCACTGCTTGAGGATGCGGATGATGGTGCGGCTGGTGTAGCCCGCGCGCACCAGGGCGCGGAAGATGCGCGCAGCATCTTTGGCGCCAGCCGGCTTTTTCATGCGTTTGCGCCGGAGATGTTCGCGGGCCAGCTTTTCCTCGCTGGTGCCCGCGTAGGCGGAGCCGACGGCCTTGGCGATAACGTCCGCGTGCACGCCCCGCGCCTTCAAGTCAGACACCACGCGCAAGCGCCCGAATTTCTGGTTTTCCTTGCGGTACGAAGAGTAAGCGCCGGCATAAGCGGTGTCGTTGAGGTATTTCTGGTCTTTCAACTTGGCCACCACAGCCTCGGCCAGCGCTTCGCTCTCCGCTCCCGCAGGCAGACGTTGCCGCAGCAGACGCTTGAGTTCCGCTACGCTGCGCATCTTGCGCGCCAGCGCGCCAACGGCGTACTCGTACAAGGTGGACGGGTCGTAGATTTTGGTGCGCTGGAATGCCACCAGCATATTTCACCACACTTCAGCTAAAAAAGGATTCACCACCGAGTCGCCGAGGACGCCGAGTTCAATGCCAAAGAAGATCCCTCTGCGATCTCGGCGTCTCGGCGGTAGGAAAAAGGAACGGCGCTATCTGCCGTATCCGGCGCGCTGCATCTCGTCGCGGGCGGCATCGGCGGTGGAGGCGATGCCCTGCACTCGCAGCTTGAAGTCGTCGGGGTTGGAAGCGGTTTCCATGGCAACCTCGAAGGAAATCAGGCCCTGCATGTAGAGGTCGTAGAGCGACTGGTCGAAGGTCTGCATGCCGTACTGCGAGGTCCCGGTGGAGAGCGCTTCCTTGATGTGCCGCGTCCGTTCCGGGGTGACGATGCATTCCTTGATGTAGGCAGTGCTGATCAGGATCTCGACGGCCGGCACGCGTCCGGGACCGTCGCAGCGCTTGACCAGACGCTGGCTGATGACGGCCTTGAGAGTGGCAGCCAGTTGCATGCGGACCTGCCTCTGCTCTGAGGGCGGAAAGACCGCGATGGTGCGGTTGACGGTCTCGACCGCGTCCAGAGTGTGCAGGGTAGAGAGCACGAGGTGACCGGTTTCGGCCGCCAGCAGGGCGGTGCCGATGGTCTCGATGTCGCGCATTTCGCCGACCAGGATGGTGTCGGGGTCCTGGCGCAGGCTGGCGCGCAACGCTGAAGCGAAGGACGGTGTGTCGACTTCCACCTCGCGCTGGTTGACAAAGCCTTTCTTATCGCGGTGCAGAAACTCGATTGGGTCCTCGATGGTGATGATGTGCTCGGGCCGGCCGGAATTGATGCGGTCGATCATCGCGGCCAGAGTGGTGGACTTGCCGGAGCCGGTGATGCCGGTGACCAGCACCAGCCCACGCTGCTCGTCGCAGATCTTTTCCACTATGGGCGGCAGGTGCAGTTCGTCGAGCGGCAGAATCTTGGTCGGAATGACGCGGAAAGCGATGCCTACGTTGCCGCGCTGCTGGTAGACGTTAACGCGGAAGCGTCCCAGTCCGGCCACGCCGTAGGCAAGGTCGAGCTCGGCGTTTTCCTTGAATTTCTGCTTCTGCCGGTTGGACATCATGCTGAAGGCCATGTTCAGCATGTCTTCGGCGGAGACCCGCGGCTGATCGGACAGCGCAACCAGCTCACCATCCACGCGGATATGAGGATAGTTGCCCACCTTCAGGTGGAGGTCGGAAGCTTTGCGCTCCATGGCGGTGCGCAGCAGTTCGTCTACATGCATTGCCTTGCCTAGTCGCTGAAGCTAACACGAAAGGGAAACGGCGGATAGTAACCAGAGGGTCGCGTACTTCGGAGTCGAGCGTCCCGGTTGCGGCATCTCCTCGATAGGGAAAGATTATGGCCGACTGGCAAACCGGACCGCGGGTGGTGATCGTGGGCGGAGGCTTTGGCGGGCTCTACTGCGCGCGCGCCCTGGCCCGCCAGCCGGTGCGCATCACGCTGGTTGACCGCAAGAACCATCATACTTTCCAGCCGCTGCTCTATCAGGTGGCCACGGCGGCGCTCTCGCCAGGTGACATTGCTTCCCCTATCCGCTCGATCCTGCGCCACTTTGAAAATGTTGAGGTCCTGCTGGCCGAGGTGGTGGGATTTGCGCTCGAGGAGCGCGAGGTCCTGCTCGCGGACGGCGGACGCCTCGACTATGACTACCTGGTGGTCGCGCCGGGGGCGCAGCACTCTTATTTCGGACACGACGACTGGGAACCGCTGGCGCCCGGGCTGAAGACCATCGAGGACGCGCTGCAGATTCGCCGGCGCGTGCTGCTGGCCTATGAAGTGGCGGAACGCCAGGCGGCGGAAGGCAGAAACCCCGGTCCGCTGAGCTTCGTCATCGTGGGCGCTGGCCCCACCGGCGTGGAACTGGCCGGGGCGATCGCCGAAATCGCCGTCCGCACCCTGGCCAAGGACTTCCGCAAGATTCAAACCAAACACTCTCGCGTGCTGCTGCTCGAAGGCGCGCCACGCGTGCTGCCCACGTATCCCGAGGATCTGTCTCGCAAGGCGGAAGAGCAGCTCCGCCGGCTCGGCGTGGAGGTGCGCACGAGCGCCATGGTCAGCGCAGTTGAGCCGGGCAGTATTCGCGTCGGCGATGAAGTGATTCCGTCCACGCTGACGGTCTGGGCGGCCGGAGTGGCCGCCTCCGGACTGGGCCGCCTGCTCTGCACCAACACCGACCGCGCGGGGCGGGTTCCGGTGGGGAACGATTGCAGTCTGCTGCAGCATCCGGAAGTGTTCGTTATCGGCGATTTGGCGCTCTTCCAGGACGAGCACGGAAAACCGCTGCCTGGCGTCGCTCAAGTCGCCATTCAGCAGGGCCGGGCGGTGGCCGCAAACATCGGGCGTGAGATCGAAGGGCAGATGCGGCAACCGTTCCACTACAAAGACCTCGGCAATCTGGCAACTATTGGCCGCGCCGCCGCTGTGGCCGATATATTCGGCGTTCATCTCGCCGGCTGGATCGCCTGGATGGTGTGGCTGTTCATTCACATCCTGTGGCTGATCGGCTTTCGCAATCGCCTATTGGTGATGGTGAACTGGACCTGGGCATACTTTGCCTCGCAGCGCGGGCCGCGGCTGATTACCGATAGATAACGGCGATAGCCACAGAGGCACAGAGGCACAGAGATTTTGCGGATTTTCCCCCGTGTCTCTGTGCCTCTGTGGCCAATGTTCTATACCGAGACCGGCTGAGCGCTTGAGACCGGCACCGGCGTGAGCCAGTGGAAGCGGTCCGGCACGGCTCCGTTCACGATGTTGAAGAATTCACGTTGCAGCGCCTTGGTGACCGGACCAATCGCGCCCTTGCCGACGGTGATCTTGTCCACGGAGCGGATGGGCGTGATCTCGGCCGCGGTGCCGCTGAAGAACACTTCATCGGCGATGTAGAGCATTTCCCGGGGAATCAGTTGCTCGACCACGGGGATGGCCATCTCCTTCGCCAGTTGCAGCACGGAGTCGCGGGTGATGCCCGGCAAGATCGAGTTGCCGAGCGGCGGCGTATAGAGCGAGCCCTGATGCACGACGAACAGGTTCTCCCCCGAACCCTCGCTGACGTAGCCCTGCACGTCGAGCGCAATGCCCTCCACGTAGCCGTTGGTCAGAGCTTCCATCTTGATGAGCTGTGAGTTCATGTAGTTGGCGCCGGCTTTCGACATGGCCGGCATGGTATTGGGCGCCAGCCGGTTCCACGAGGACACGCAGACATCCACGCCCTCGTCGGAGCCGTGGCCGAGGTAGCGTCCCCACTCGTAGTTGGCGATGTACACTTGGATCGGCGACTCCAGCGGGTTCACGCCTAACTGACCGTATCCACGCAGCACGATCGGCCGGATGTAGCACGGCGCCACGCCATTGATCCGTACGAGTTCGACCATGGCGGAGACCAGCTCCTCGCGGCTGTACTCTACGTCCATGCGGTAAATCTTGGCCGAGTTGATGAGGCGCTGCATATGCTCGGGGGCGCGGAAGATGCCCGGTCCCTTGGGCTGGGAGTAGCAGCGGACGCCCTCGAACACGGACGAGCCGTAGTGCACCACGTGCGACATCACGTGCAGGGTGGCGTCCTCCCAGTTGATGAACTTCCCGTTGTGCCAGATCTTGTCGGTCTTCTTCACGGCCATGGATGGGAGCTCCTTCTTGGCAGCGGCGGCTGCGAACGCTTGGCTTTAGTGCGCTGGGGTACGCGAAAGCATTATACCGGAGGGTATGCGGCGTCGAATCGGATTCGACGGGCTTTCCGAAGGAGGGCTTCGAGCGAAGGACGAAGAAACCCACTCGCAGCCCTCTATTAGACGTGACTGGCGGTCGTGCGGATGTCAAAAAACCCTCCAAGGCTTTTTCCACAGCTCCCTGGCTCATCAGCAGCCTCTCTGCATCTAACAAATAGACGGATGTGGAGGGCCACTTGCAGCGATTGCCGCGAGGTGATTGCAACTCGAAAAGCCGTTCACTCCATCTGAACGAGAGCACGTGAACGGTTTTACACGCGAAGCGTGGCCCGAACGTAGCAAGAGAGGGGCCTGAACTTATGAAAACCGGCTTAAGCACCGCGCTTGATCCCAACCGCCGCAGTAACGACGCGCAGGAATTCGAGACTGCCCTGCGGCGCAGGATCGTGGGACAGGACGCGGCCATCGAGAAAGTCGCCGAAATCTATCAGATGTTTCTGGCGGGGCTGAACGCGCCCGGCCGTCCCGTGGGCAACCTGCTCTTCCTCGGCCCGACCGGTTCCGGCAAGACGCGCGTGGTCGAGGCGGTGGCGGAAGCCCTGTTTGACGACGTGCACGCGTGCATCAAGATCGATTGCGCGGAATTCCAGCACAGCCACGAGATCGCCAAGCTGATCGGCTCGCCGCCGGGATATCTGGGCCATCGTGAAACTCATCCCCTGCTCACCCAGGAAGCGCTCAACCAGTGGCACACCGACAAGCTAAAGCTCACGTTGCTGCTGTTCGACGAGATCGAAAAGGCCTCGGACGCGCTCTGGCAACTGCTGCTCGGCATCCTGGACAAAGCCACGCTCACTCTGGGCGACAACCGGCGCGTGGACCTCTCGCACTGCATCATCGTGATGACCTCGAACCTGGGGGCGTCGGAGATGAACGAGATGATCAACGGCTCCCTGGGTTTTCGCCAGCAGGCGGCGTTTATCGACGCGCGCATCGACGACAAGATCACGCGCACCGCACAGGAGGCGGCGCGGCGCAAGTTCTCCCCCGAGTTCATGAACCGCATCGACAAGGTGGTGGTCTTCAAGATGCTCAAGCCGGAGCACCTGGAGCAGATCCTGGAGATCGAACTCGGACTGGTGCAGCAGCGCATTCTGCAGGCCACGGGCAACAACCAGTTTGTGTTCAGTTGCACGCCCAAGGTGAAGAACTTCCTCATGCAGGAAGGCACGGACGCAAAGTACGGCGCGCGCCACCTGAAGCGCGCGATTGAAAAGAATATCGTTTTCCCGCTCGCCAACCTGGTGGCGACGGCGCAGGTCAAGCTTGGCGACTTCGTGCGCATCGATATTACCGACGACCGGCTGGTGTTCGTCAAGGAAGCAGAAGGAGCCCTGGTGCCGGTTCTCCTGGAGAAGTATGGCCAGGCGGCCGGCGCCACGGCAGCGGCATCAGCGCGCGCCACCCGCGGCGCCAGCCGGCGCGAGTTCGCCGCAACCCCTCTGCTCAATCCCCAGAAGTAGGAACCAGTAAAGCTCCCACCGCACCAAATCAGCCATCCAACGATCGGCGGTCCCGGCGCATCTAATCTCTCATCCCTGGCAATGGTAAGCGTGGCGGCAACCCTCTGCCGGTTCTGTACAATCGTGCCAGTGGGAGAGACGGCATGAAAGACGTTTCGTTCCGGACGCGGGCCGTGTCGCTGCTTCTGGCGGCGGCCTTCGGCGCGACGCAGTTGCAGGCGTCCGTTTCCACTCCGCAATTGCCTGATCCCGGTGACACCGGCGTTACCCGGGAAAAGCAGGAGCAGATTGGCCGGCAGGCCGCGGCCGAGGTTTACCGGAGGATGCCGGTTCTGTCCGACTCGAGCACGGTGACGCAGTACGTGCGCCAGCTCGGGCGCAAGCTGATGGCCAACATTCCGCCGGAGTACAACTGGCCGTATGAGTTTCACGTGATCCCCCAGAAGGAAATCAACGCCTTCGCGCTGCCGGGCGGGCCGGTGTTCATCAACCTGGGCAGCATTCTCGCCGCCGATAACGAAGCCGAGCTGGCCGGCGTGATGGCCCACGAGATGTCGCACGTGTACATGCAGCACTCCATCAAGCAGATGAAGAAGACGCAGATGACGCGTGGCATCACCGGCGTGCTGGGCGCGGTGCTGGGCAGCATGGGCGGCGCCGCTGGCGCCCTGGGACAAATGGGCGCGGGCGTTGCCGGCGGCGTGCTCACCATGAAGTACTCGCGCGCCGATGAGGCCCAGGCCGACGCCGTGGGCGCCATCATCATGTACAAGGCCAACTACGATCCGCGCTATCTGGCGCGGTTCTTCCAGAAGCTGGCCAGCATGGGAAGCAGCCAGCCCCAGTTCCTGAGCGACCATCCCAGTCCCGGCAACCGCACCCAGGCGATCGAGGACGAGGTGCGCAGTTGGCCGGCCAAGGACTTCGTGAACGACAGCGAAGCCTTCGTCCAGGCAAAGGCGGCGGCCCGCGGCCAGCGCGCCTACAGCTCGCAGGAGATCGCGCAAGGGGCGCGCTCCGGCGCATGGGGCCAGCAGAACCGCCAAGACGGTTCGATGCCCGCCGGCGGCTCACGCGGCGGCAATGGCGGCAACGGCGGCGACATCTCCAATGTTTCTTATCGCGAGATCCAGCCGAGCGACAACTTCCGCACCTTCGCGCACAACCTGTTTACCATTTCCTATCCTGACAACTGGCGGATTATGCGCGATCCGGAAGGCGATGGCGTTACGGTGGCTCCCTCCGCCGGCATGATGCAAGGCACCATCGCCTACGGCGCGATTATCAATTCTGCCGACACCAAAGCTGCTTCGCTCGATCAGAAAATCGACGACATCGTCAGCTCGCTCGAGCAATCGAATCCCGCGCTGCGCGCCCGCGGCCGGCCGCAACCGGTGCGCGTCAATAGCGTCGAGGGCCGCTCCGTCGACCTGGCGGGCGAATCGCCCATCGAGCAGGACGGCCGACCCCAGCCGGAACATGACTGGCTGGTGGCTTTGCCGCGTCCCGATGGCAATGTGCTCTACGCGGTCTTTATCGCTCCAGAACGCGACTTCAGCGAGCTGCGGCCAACCTTCGAGAGCATGCTGCGCAGTCTGCATCTGCGGTAATTGTGGACCAGCCACATCAGAGAACGCGGACGGTTTCGCCGGCCGATATCCCTGCAAGCGCACTGAGCACGCGCGGGATTAAGGGTCGAAGCTCTTTCAACCGATTAGTCTTGGCGACGATGATAACGACCGCGACCCCGGCTGCACTTATGCTCTGCTGAAACTGTAGGTTCTGATCTACGGTCACAAGACACTCGAAGCGCTGGCCGAGCATCAACTGGAGAAGTTCGCTATTGCGTTTCGACGACCAGCCCATTTCAGCGACCGTATGAACATCATGCCCTGGCAGCTCGCCCTTAAGACTACGGGGCACGCACTCATCGAGCAACAGTCGCATTGGCTTCCGTCATGGTGCGTCCCAGTTCCAATGCTGCAACCGCCTGCTCGCGGGCGACCGACGGAAAGTCGTTAAGGAACTCGTCGAGCGAGTCGCCACCCTCCAGGTAGTCGTACAGCGTCTTGACCGGTACGCGCGTGCCGACAAACACTGGGGTTCCGCCTAAAACGTCGGGATCGCTGTGAACAATAGGCTTCTTCGTCATGGCCATTACCTGCCCGGCCAGTACGAGTATACGACCGGCCCGCAAGCGATGCGAGCCGCGCCCCACCTGTGAGAGCATGCTGCGCAGTTTGCATCTCCGGTAGCGGAAGCTATCCCGCCGCAGTTTGCGGCAAGGGCGTCGCCCGGCGCTGCCTCCGGGGCAGGTTCCGATCATTGTTCTCGCCGGCGGGCAGCGGCGCCTCGATCCGGCCATTGCCGCCCTTGGCGGGCGCGGCGGATGGCGCTTCCGCCGCCTGCCCGTTGCCGTTGCCGCCAACCTTCTCTTCTCTCTTGGCCGCAGTCGCAGGCGCTTTGCCGAGCCGGGCCGCCACGCCGGCCATGCCCTCCCTGAGTGCGACCGCATAAAGATCCTCGGGATCCTCGCCGCGGCGCGGCGGCGGCTCAACATTCTCGCCCGTGGCGGGCGCGGCGGCCGGCGCTTCCGCCACCGCTTCCCCAGGGCCGCTCTGGCCAGGCTTCTCTTCTTCCGGTTGGTTATCGGCGGCTGCGGCCTCGAGCTGCGGCGGCTCGGCTGGGAGCGCCAAGTGAGGATTCTCGGCCTTGAGATTCTTGAGGTTCATGCAGGCGATCTGCAGCGAGTAGAGCAGCGCGGTGGCGCGTTTGAATTCGAAGCCGTCCATCAGCAGAAAGCGTTGCACCCGCGCAATGGCGATCTGCAGGCTGGTGGCGTTTTCGATGACGGGGAACCAGCGCTCGTCATAGGTTGCCGGGTCGGTGGCGCGGGTGTGGAAGTGACACAGGCCCTGACCGCGCAGCGCGGGAGCGGCGCAGCGCCGGCCGTTGTCGCAGATGTGCTGACAGCGCGGCGACGCGTGCGCCGCCTGCATGGGCTGACGAACCGGCCGCTTGGCGGCCTCGATACTTGCTTTCCTGAGTTGCTGTATGGGGTGCATAACCCCCTCCTTCGGTGAACGTAGAATCAACAACTTAGCTACTGTTAACAGTCGCGAACCGTCGAAATAAAGGACTTACAGGTAAAAACAGTCAAACAAAGGAGTTGCGCGCGAACCGGCAATACTATATCAATTAGATAATACATTAGACATACTAATAACACAGCTTGCGGATCGTGTCAAGCAGTTTGTTAATATGCTGCGCACACTAATGTCTGATTGTGATATCCAGGGATTGCCTGCCGCAAGACGCAGAGGCCCGTAGAGCCTGCCCTGAGCGGAGTCGAAGTTGAGGCGTTCGGGCGTAGCCGAGGCCACCATAGGGTGCCCTACCCTTGGCCGGTTTTGCCAAGGGCGGGGCTTTTTGTTCCTGGAGAGACCATCTCACCGTGCCGCCCCTTGAAGGGGCTCGGATTGTTTAACACGCCTACCCAGGACTTCGTCCTGGGCTAAACTCGGCCGGCCCCTTCGACTTCGCTCAGGGCAGGCTCTACGGGCCTTGATTTGTGGGTTGCGCCTGCGAGCAGCTAGCTCTTCTTCAGCTCGGCCAGCACCTGGCGGGCGATTTCTTTCAGCGTTTCGAAGACGCCGGTTCCCTGGAAGGCGATGGCCTCGACGGTGGGCTCGCCTTTCTTCCCCAGTTCGCCGCGCAAGGTGTCCGCGGGGACGGCATTGGGCAGGTCGCGCTTGTTGAGCTGCAGGACGTAGGGGATATTGGCGAACTGGTAGCCGTGCTCGAGCAGGTTTTCCTGCAGGTTGTCCATGGCTTCCAGGTTGGCGTCCATGCGCTCTTGTTGTGAGTCGGCGACGAAGACTACGCCGTCCACGCCGCGCAGGATCAGCTTGCGGCTGGCGTCATAGAAGATCTGTCCGGGGACGGTATAGAGGTGGAAGCGGGTCTTGAAGCCGCGCACCGTGCCCAGGTCGAGGGGCAGGAAGTCGAAGAACAGGGTGCGGTCGGCCTCGGTGGCCAGCGAGATCATCTTGCCCTTCTGCTTGTCGGCGGTCTTGTCGTAGACGTACTGCAGATTGGTGGTCTTGCCGCCGAGGCCGGGGCCGTAATAGACAATCTTGCAGTTGATCTCGCGGGCCGCGAAATTGATGAAGCTCAAGGGCGCTGTCCTAGCCCCGCCGTCCGCAAAACAACACGTCCCGGGCGGGGAAATTCCGGATGCGATGTGTGGAATCGCCTCTGCGCCGTTTATACCATAAGCCCGTAACCGGTCCGCTACACGATGGTAATGGTCCGTGCGGGGTCAGCCGTTCACAAGTACATGTCCGGCGGTCACAATGGAGGAGCAACCGGCAGGGGGTAGTAGCCGTCCCGGGCCTGCACCTTCATATTGGGGCGGTGCACGATGACTTCGATGTTGCGAAAGGTGTTGCTGGGAGCGCCGGACTTGGCGTTGTAACCCAGGGTGTACTGATTGCGCGCCTCGGAGGTGACGTGAGCGTAGGCGGTTTCGATGGCGCTCCGGTCGAATTCGGCGAGCACGTCGCCGCCGGTCTTGCTGGTGTAACGGGGCAGCAGGTTGGCATGGCCGCTGCCGGGAGCATTGATCTTTTCGATTTTATCGATGATCGGCATCGCCGACTCGCCTACCGCCACGCCATAGACGCTGATGCTGTTCGAGAGCAGCACCTTGAGCACCTGGGGAAAGTTGGCGTGGCTGCCGACTTCCTTGCCGTCGCTGATGACGAAGATCAGCTTGCGACGGTCCTTGGGACGCTTGGCCAGGTCGAGCGCCGCCGCCAGGATGGCGTCGTTGAGCACGTGCGCCTCGCGGTACTGCACGTAGACTCCGCCGTGCGGCACGTTAGGATCCACCGGCTTGCCGTTCGTCGATGGTCCCGACTGGCCGAGCGGACCGCCCGCCACCGGCGCTCCGGCGGGCTGGCCTTGCTTCTTCATTTGCTTAATCGACTTGCTGTAGCGCTCGTTGACGGCGCTGAAATCGTGCTCTTTGTTCACCGAGTTGCCGAAGGTGTAGAAGGCGATCTCGTCGAACTCGCTGAAGGCGGCGGCCAGCGCCGGCAAAGTTTCGTTGACCTTGTGCAGCACGGTGTCGGGCAGGCCTACGTCCAGCACTACGGCGGCCGAGAGCGGGAATGGATCGCTGGTGAAGAAGCGGATCTGCTGCTGGACTCCGTCCTCGAACACCGCGAAATCCTTCCGGCTGAGGCCTTCCACCAGGTGCCCGCTCAGATCCTTCACCATCACGGGGACGACTACGAACCGTACATCAACCCGCATGGTGTTGATGATCTCGTCGCGCTCGTTGGGCGGGCCTGGCGCCGCGGGAGTGAAGGCACGTTCCGGGGGCTCGGGAGCGGGCGCCGGAACGCTGGGCGGCGTAGGCACGGGCGCCGGAGCAGGCACGTTGTTTTGTGGACTCGGCTCGGAGGGAAGCTGTTCCTGCGCGGTGTCCAGCGGGCCGAGGGGGGCCGGCGACTGCTGTCCCGCGCTCATGCCCGCCAGCAATGCCAGCAACCACGTCCATTTCGCCGCTTTGAGCATCGACGATCTCCCGGTGGCCTTGTTCACGCCCACCACGATATGATAATGGACGAAGGCGCGAGTTGCCGCATCTAACTAAATTATCAGGAAATTCATGACCAAACTGCTGAAGCGCTCCGCGGTGCGAGGGGTGTGCTGCTGTGCCTTGGCGTGCATGGCGCTGCTGGGGAGGGTTTCGCCGGCGCAGACGCCGCAGGACGAGCGCAATCAAGACAAAGACACCGTCGGGACGCTGAAGGTCCAGGTCGACGTTGTCAACGTGTTCTTCAACGTCAAGGACAAGAAAGGCCTGCTGATCCCCAATCTCACCAAGGACGGCTTCGAGATTTCCGAAGACGGCGCGCCGCAGAAGATCAAGTATTTTGCCGCCGAAACCGATCAGCCGCTGACCCTCGGGATTCTGATCGATACCAGCCCCAGCCAGACACGCGTCCTGCCCATGGAGCAGGAAGTGGGCGCGGCGTTCCTGAGCCAGGTGCTGCGCAAGAAAGATCTGGCTTTTGTGATCAGCTTCGACGCCGATGTGTCCCTGCTGCAGGACTTCACCAACGATCCCCGCGACCTGCGCGTGGCACTGAACCGCACCAAGATCGGTGGCGGCTCTCCCCAGGGAGGCATCAGCGGTGTGCCCGGGGTGGGGCAAGGGCCAATCCCCGCCGGGCGCGATGCCTGCTGCACCGATCTCTACGACGCCGTCTACCTGGCCGCCAAAGACCGGCTGTCAAGCGAAGTCGGCCGCAAAGCCATGATCATTCTTACCGACGGCGAGGACGAAGGCAGCAAGACCAAGCCCCGCGAAGCCATCGAGGTAGCGCAGAAGGCGGACGCGATGGTGTATGTGTTGCTCATCGCCGATCGCGGCCTGCACGGCATGTACCAGGGTTTCGGCTCCGGCGAGATGAAGAAGCTGGCGGAAGAAACCGGCGGACGCGTCATCGAAGTGGGGAACAAGATGGACAAGCTGAAACAGGCCTTCGACCAGATCTCCGCCGAACTGCGCAGCCAGTACAACATTGGCTACACTCCCACCAACACGGCCCACGACGGCAGCTATCGCAAGATCGACGTGAGGAGCAAAGAAGGGTATCGCGTGCAGGCGCGCCGCGGATATTACGCCCTGGCGAAGTAGCGCAAAATCAGCCACGGATTCACACGGATGTTCACGGATTGTTTTTATGATCCGTGTCAATCAGTGGAAATCGGTGGCGTTTTTCTTCACCGCCAGCGCCGGCCTGAACACTGTCAGTGTCCCATCATTGCGCGCCGGCTTCAGGTGCAGCAGGTGGGCCATTAGGTCGTATACATCCACGTTGGGAAAGGCGGGCAGCTTGCTTCCCTGCCTGAAGGCGGGGCCGGAAGCGATGAAGGTGGCCTGCATGGAGCGCACATTGTTGTCGTATCCGTGCCCGCCCGGCTTGAGCGCGTGCGTTTTGGCATATTCGTGATCGGTGATGTTCCAGCCTTCATCGGCGAGCAAGATGATCGGCGCGATGCGGGGATTCCCACTGTAATGCCAGCGCGCCGGAACGTTCTCCCGCCGATACACATGCGCGTGGGGGGCTTTCCGCAGCTTGGCGATGATGGCGTCGGTTTCGCCGAGCGCCGGCCATAACGTGAAAAACTGGCCGCGAGTGATCGACGCGCACGCGCCGCAGATCGATGTAGTCGTCGATGTAGAGGACTTGCTGCGGCGGTGTAGCCGTCATGCCGTGATCGGAGACCACGATGATGTTGACCTGCCGCTCGATGCCCCGCTGCCGCAAGCCGTCCACGAGCCGCCCGATGGCGGCATCCACCCTGGCGACGGCATCGCGCACCTGCTGCGAATCCGGCCCGCCCTCATGGCCTTCGTGGTCCACCTGGTCGAAGTAGAGCGCCAGGAACGTGGGACGTTGCTCGGCTGGCAGGTCAAGCCAGCCGAGGATCTTGTCGACACGCTGGTCGGGCGTGACCTTGGCATCGAAGGGCTCCCAATGATCCGGCCGCTTGCCCGCGATGGGCGCAGTCGACCCGGGCCAGAACAGCGCGGCCGTCTTCTGACCTTGCTTTTCCGCCGTGACCCAAATCGGTTCCCCGCCCCACCAACGGCCCTCCGTTGCCACCGGGTCCTTGTACACGAAGGTGGCGTCGAAATCGGGATCGTACATCTCGTTGCCCACGATCCCGTGGTGCGCCGGATAGAGGCCGGTCACGAGAGTGTAATGGTTGGGAAAGGTATAGGTAGGAAAGCTCGGCTGCATGGCCTGGGCGCGCACGCCGGTGGCAGCCAGGCGTTGCAGCGCCGGCGCGCTGTACTTGTCGAGGTAATCGTAGCGAAAGCCGTCAATCGAAATTAGGATGAGGGTGGGCTTGAGGTCAGTGATCGCCCGCGGTGGTTGCTCTTCGGCCCAGGCGACGACACAGAGCAGCAGTACAAATGGAACAACCCGACGGAGTGGTCGGAAAAGCTGCAAGCTCGCACAGAAAGCCACAGGCTAAATGCTAAGCGCTAACTGCTGCCCTTACTGCGTGGGCGCGAAATACCCCTTGCGCGCGCGCACATGGTACTTCTTGTTGTCGGAGGCGATGTCGATGGCGCGGTAGCGGCCGTCGGCCTGGAAGTCCGCGGGCTTGTAGGCTACGGCGTACTGGCTGCGCAGCTCGTCCTGAATTTCGGCGAAGGCGTTGGACACATCCTCGATCTTGAAGGGGAAGAAGGCGCGTCCGCCGGTGGCTTCGGCCATCTTCTCCATGATCTTGTCGCCGCGCATCTTGATGTTGCTGATGTTGGTGCTGATGGCATAGAGGATGACTTCAGCCCGCTGTGCCATTTCGATGGTCTCGCCCAGAGTGACGCGGCTCTGGTTGTCCTCACCATCGCTTACCAGAATAATGGCGCGGCGCACGGGGCCGTTGGTGTGCGCCTTCATCAGCTTGTCGCGGCAGGCATAATAAATGGCGTCGTACATCGCGGTGCCGCCCCCGGGACGCAGCATGCGCACGCCGTGGGAGAGCTTCTCGGCGTTATCGGTGAAGTCCTGGGTGATCTCGGCGGTGGTGTCGAAACCGAGGACAAACGCCTCGTCCGACTTCGGCCGAACCACCTGCGAAAGGAAGTACATGGCCGCTTCCTGCTCGAAGCGGAAGCGGTCGCGGATGGAATTGCTGGCGTCGACCAGCAGCCCGACCCGCAGCGGCAGGTCGGTTTCGCTGCGGAACTCCACCACCGACGAAGGCGGCTTGTGGTCGTCCAGCACGCGGATGTCATCTTTCTTCAAATCTTTGATGAAGTGGCCGTGCTTGTCGGTCACGGTGAAGATGACGTTGACTTCATCGACGCGCTTGCGGAAGGTTGCGACCGCGTCCGCATCGTCGTCCGCCGGTTTGGTCTCTTGCACTTTCTTGGGGGCCACCACCGGCGAGGAGAAGCTGGGCGGCGGCGCAGCCGGGCTCGCAGCCGGAGCGGCGCCCGTCGGGCTGCCGGCCGAGGCCGGGACATTCTGTGAAGCGGCGCCAATTACCAAAATCCCCAGCAGAAGGACCAACAAGGAAAGCGTTTTCATCTGTGATTTCATTATAGCCGTATTCACTCGCGTTCGAGATTGCTTAGAAAGTTCTCCAATTCGGGCGGCAAGGGCCGCGCGAGACGAAGGGGCGCGCCGGTGCGGGGATGCTTAAATTCGATGGCTGCAGCATGAAGAAAGTTTCTCCCCAGCGCCAGCTTACTTCCGCTCCTGTCCTTCAGTTCCCGCGGCGCTCCGTAGAGGGCGTCGCCAACGACAGGATGGCCGAGCGCGGCCAGATGGACGCGAATCTGGTGGGTGCGGCCGGTATCGATCTTAAGTTCCAATTGTGAAAATTTGCCGAATCGGGAGTGAATGCGGCGCAAAACTCGCCAGTGCGAAATGGCTTCCCGCCCGCCGCGGGCGCGGGTGGTCATGCGGGTGCGCCGCACGCGGTCGCGCCCGATGGCGCTGGTGATGGTGCCCCGCTCCTGCTTCATCCAGCCGTGCACCAGCGCGAGGTACGTCTTCTTCACCGCGCGCTGCGAGAACTGCTCCGCCAGGCGGCGATGCGCGAGGTCGCTTTTCGCCACCACGATCAGCCCGCTGGTGTCCTTGTCCAGGCGATGCACGATGCCGGGGCGCAACTCGCCGCCAACGCCCGAGAGCGAAGCGAAGCGGTGCAGCAGCGCGTTCACCAGCGTGCCGCGGCGCGAGCGCGCGCCGGCGCCGGCATGCACGATCATGCCCGCGGGCTTGTTGATCACCGCCAGCGCGTCGTCTTCGTAAACCACATCCAGAGGGATATCTTCCGCGAAAGCCTTGAGCGGCGGAGGCGCGGGCGAGCCCAGCACTTCGACTTGATCCTTCTCGCGCAGCCGCAGCGAGGGCTTGGCGTTGGCGCCATTCACGCTGCACTTGGCCATTGGCGATCAGTTGCTGAAGGCGCGCGCGGCTAACCTCCGGCGCCTGCAAAACCAGGAAACGGTCGAGACGCTCGCCCGCGTGCTCGGCGGAAACGGCAAGCTTGATGGGAAAGGTCGGTCCTGGCACCGACGGCGGTTGTATCACAAGCCCCGGTTATAACCGTACTTTTTGTTGAATCCATGGTTGGGCGGATTATTGCGGATGGGCCGGAAGGAAAGAAGCGCCCGACGGCTTGGGTGGGGCACCCGGCGAGGCCCATATCGCGGAAGTTGCACTTTCGCGCGTAAATAAGTTACCATCTATCTAGTCTGACTAGTCAGTAATGAAAATATCTAATAGAACAGCGAAGCAGTCTTCTACACGGCTTGCGCGAGTCACCAAGTCCAAAACGCGCTGGCAGCTCCAAACTGCTAAAGCCCAGTTCAGCGAACTCTTTCGCCGTGCACGCTCGGAAGGGCCCCAGTGGGTCACACGCCAGGGCAAAGAGGCGGTTGTGATCCTCCCGGCGGAGCAGTTCCAGCAGCTCACGGCGCGCTCCCGCCAGCCCCGGAGTCTCGTCCAGTTCTTCGCACAATCGCCGCTGGCCAAGGTGAAGATCGACCTGCGACGACAGCCGGACTACGGACGTAAGGTCAGGCTGTGAGCGGATTCTTGCTGGACACGAATGTGATCTCCGAGCTGGTGCGGAGAAAGCCTGACCCCAATGTGACAGCTTGGATCGACGGCACTGCCGAAGATCTGCTGCATCTGAGCGTGCTGACGCTGGGCGAAATCCGCAAAGGCATAGCTTCCTTGCCGGCCGGCTCTCGCCGGGTTGCGCTCGAAACTTGGCTCGACAGCGATGTTGTCCTGCGCTTCGCCGGCCGCATCCTGCCCATTGACGAAGCTGTCGCCGACCGGTGGGGGCATATCGCGGCGCGTGCGGCGGTTGCAAGACGCTTGTTGCCGGTGATCGACGGATTGCTGGCCGCGACGGCCCTCGACCACAACCTGACGTTGGTCACGCGCAATACCCGCAACGTCGCGGCTACAGGCGTGCCGGTGTTTAATCCCTGGGAATAACCACCGCCCATCGATTCGGCGCGACTCCGAACCATGATTCTTCTCTGCGGATATCCCGCCGTTGCGGGATGCGAGAGCGCCCAATCAACACATCGGCCTAGCTTGCGCCGACCAGGCGCGCCGGCATGCTATCCTAGCCACGACTGGAACCGCAATGAGTACGGCGAAGCACGACGTAAAGTCGCTGTTGAGAAAGTTGCCGGACGACTGCTCCTTGGAGGATGTCCAGTACCATCTGTACGTACTTGAGAAAGTACGGCGAGGCCTGGACGAAGCCCGTGAGCGGGGAACGATCTCCCAGGAAGACGTAGAAACCCGCCTGAAGAAATGGCTCGCCGAGTAGCGTGGTCGCCGCGCGCTCTGGCAGACCTGGAAGCCATCGCTGAATACATTGCCAACGATTCAGCCGCATACGCCAAGGCGGTTGTAAAGAGAATCACCGACCAGACCCGCAGTCTCAGCCGGTTTCCGCATCTTGGCCGCAAAGTACCGGAGTTCGATAATGAAAGCATCCGCGAGTTGCTGGCGTACAGCTATCGTGTCATTTATCGAGTCGAGAGGGCGGAAGTGACAATCGCCGCGATCGTCCACGGAAAACGTGACCTGAATGTGTGAGCTGTCGAGCACCCGGCAACTTCGTCTGGCAGGCTGCGAGTGGCCACCCGGCAAGAGTGTCGGGATGGTCGGATTATCCCAGACAAGCTGCGCTTGTCTGGGGCACCCCGATGTTACCTGGCCCACCGGCTTACCTGGCCCACCCGCCAGGGGGTTCCGATTCGCCAGTCAACAAGAATCCCCACCCTTGGCAAAACCAGCCAAGGGTGGGGCACCCAGATCATTTAAGACATCACTTAACTCTGCGGCCGACGACCGAAGGCCGACGACCGACGACTAAATGTCGTAATACAGCGCGAACTCGTAGGGATGTGGTCTGAGCCGCACTGCCTGGTCTTCCTTTTCGCGCTTGTAGGTAACGTAGGTGTCGAGCAACTCCTCGGTGAACACGTCGCCCTTGAGCAGGAAGGCGTGATCGGCCTCGAGCGCATCGAGGGCTTCGCCGAGCGAGCCGGGCATCGACGGCACTTTCGCCATCTCCTCCGGGCCCAGATCGTAGATGTCTTTATCGAGCGGCTGGCCGGGATCGATCTTGTTCTCGATGCCGTCCAGCCCTGCCATGACCATGGCTGCAAACGCCATGTAGGGATTGCAGCTCGGGTCGGGCGGACGGAACTCCACGCGCTTGGCCTTGGGCGAAGCCGAGTACATCGGGATGCGGCACGCCGCCGAGCGATTGCGCCGCGAGTACGCCAGGTTCACCGGCGCCTCGAAGCCCGGCACCAGGCGCTTATAGCTGTTGGTGGTGGGAGCGATGATGGCGGAAAGTGCGCGTCCGTGCGCAATCAGTCCGCCGATATACCACAGCCCAAGTTGCGAGAAGCCGGCATAACCGTCGCCGGCGAAGAGCGGCTTGCCGCCCTTCCACAGTGACTGGTGGGTATGCATGCCGCTGCCGTTGTCCTGGAACAGCGGCTTGGGCATGAAGGTGACGGTCTTGCCGTACTGGTTGGCGACGTTGCGGACGATGTATTTGTACAGCATCATGTTGTCCGCAGAGCGCACCAGCGGGGCGAACTTCAGGTCGATCTCGGTCTGCCCGCCGGTGGCCACTTCGTGGTGATGGCACTCCACTTCCAAGCCGCAGTTCTGCATGGTCAGCGCCATCTCGCTGCGCAGGTCCTGGTAGTGGTCGGTGGGCGGCACCGGGAAGTAACCTTCTTTATAGCGCGGACGGTAGCCGAGGTTGTTTTCCTTGCGGCCCGAGTTCCAGCGCCCTTCTTCGGCGTCGATGAAGTAGAAGCCGTGCTGTTCGCGCTGGTCGAAGCGCACGTTGTCGAAGATGAAGAACTCCGCCTCGGCGCCGAGAAAGGCAGTGTCGGCGATGCCGGTGGATTGCAGGTACATCTCCGCCTTGCGCCCGATGTAGCGCGGATCGCGGTCATAGCGCTGCTTGGTCACGGGATCGATGACGTCGGCGATCATCACCAGCGTCGGCGCCTCGGTAAAGGGATCCATCATGTACCAGTTGGCATCCGGGATGAGCAGCATGTCGCTCTCATGGATGGCGGCCCAGCCACGGATCGAGGAACCGTCCATGCCGAAGCCCTCTTCGAAGGAAGCCTCGCTAAACTGGTCGATGGGATAGGAAACGTGGTGCCAGAGCCCGGGAAGATCGGTGAAGCGCAGGTCCAGGACCTTGGCCCCGTTCTTCTTGACGTACTCCATCACGGTCTTGGGATCAGCCATTCTTGACTCCTTTTGCGCGGGCTCCTGCCTGCGCACGGTATGCGTATGGGTGCAATTGTGGCGAGGAATATGGGCCCGACTATCGTAGACTAATTGCCATCGGCAGGTGGTGGAAATTTCAATTTTTTATCGCCGCGATAACTCTGCTTTATGGGGCGCTGCGCTGCCCGTATATACTGCGGCCATAGTACCGAGTACCGAGTTGGTGCGAGACGGGCGCTATCCCTAGGAACCTGAAATTGATCGCCAGGAAGCCAGGGATTCAGGGCGCGCTGGACAACTCGGTACTCGGTACTCGCAACTCGGTACTCGTAACTCGGTACTCGCTCATGGACTTCGACCAGCTGGAAACGTTCCTCGAGGTGGCGCGGCACGCCAGCTTTTCGCGGGCGGCGGAGAAGCGTTTCCGCACCCAGCCGGCGATCTCCGCCCAGATCCGGGCGCTGGAGGAAGAAGTCGGAGCGCAGCTCTTTGATCGCTCCGGCGGCAAGGTTTCCCTCACGGCGGCCGGCAAAGAGTTCCAGAAATATGTTGAAGAAACACTTGAAGCTCGGCAGCAGATGTTGTCCAGCTGGCCGAGATGGAGCACGTCCCCAGCGGCGAACTGGTCGTCGGGGCCAACGAGGGCACTTGCCTCTACGTGCTGCCCGAAGTCTTTGCCGAGTTCAAAAAGCAATATGAGGGCGTGGCGGTCAACATCAACCGCTCCGAAAGCACCAAGATTCTGGAGTCGATCATCGACAACTCGGTCGATTTCGGAGTGGTGTCGTTGCCCATCAAGGATACTCGGCTTACGGTTGTGCCCATTCATCGCGATGAACTGGTGGTGATCGTGGCGCCGCAGCACCCGTTGGCGCGCATGAAGTCGGTGCCGATCGCCGACGCCGCCCGGTATCCTTTGCTGCTGCCCAAGGCGGGGCACACCCGCGATGCCCTGGAGGACATCTTCTTCGAGCGGCGGCTGAAACCGACGATCTCCATGGAGCTTGACTCCAGCGAATTGCTGAAGCGCTTTGCCGCCGCCGACGTGGGCGTGGGGTTCATTGCCCGCTCGAACGTGGTGGACGACGTGCACGCCCGCTTGCTGGCGGCTCTGCCCCTGGCCGATGTCACCATCAAGCGCGACCTGGCGCTCGTCTTCCGCAAGGACAAGGCGCTCAGCCGCGCGGCTTTGGCTTTCATCGAGATTGCCGTAAAACTGAAAACCCCGGAGCGGGAAACAGTCGGTACCTAGTCGCTACTAAGAACTGCGTCCCTGTAGAGTTTCAGTCCCCGCCGAAATCGGGGAATCTAGTCCAAGGAGAATCACGCATGAATTTCCGTGTTCCTCGCGTCGCGGCGCTGCTGGTTGTGCTCGCGGCCATTCTGGCCTTCGCCGCCGGCAAACCGCAAAGCTTCACCGGCAAAGTAAGCGATGCCATGTGCGGCGCCCATCACATGATGGCGGGCGCCTCCGACGCCGACTGCACGCGCGCCTGCGTCAAGCAGGGATCGAAGTATGCCCTGGTTGTCGGCGATCAGGTATACACGCTCGAAGGCGGCGACGCTGCCGCCCTCGACAAGCTTGCCGGCCAGAACGCTACCGTTACCGGCACCCTGAAGGAGAAGACCATCACCGTCGCCTCGGTGGCGCCCGGCCAAGTAGCGCGAAAGGATTTCACCGCCGAGACGCCGAGAACGCCGAGTTCCGTGCTCAATTTTCTTGCGAACTCGGCGTCCTCGGCGACTCGGCGGTGCATCGCTTTCCCGCGTCCGGAAATTGGCACCTCCCCGCCTCAAGATTTCATCTAGACACGCGGGCGGCTGTGTTACATTCTGCGATTCGCGACCAGCGCGGAGGTGCGGGCAATTGAGCAAGGACATGGTCCCCAAGCGGATCTTCCTGACCAAGGGCGTAGGGAAGCACAAAGAACGGCTGACCTCATTCGAATTGGGCTTGCGTGATGCCGGCATCGCGGCCCAGAACCTGGTGCGCGTCTCTTCCATTTTTCCGCCCAACTGCAAGTTGATCCCGCGCTCGCAAGGGTTGAAGTACCTGTATCCCGGCGAGGTGGTGTTCGCGGTGGTGGCGGAGAATTCCACCCGCGAACCGCATCGCCTGGTGGCGGCAAGCATCGGCCTCGCCATTCCCGCCGATCGCACGACGTATGGCTACCTGAGCGAGCACCACTCCTTCGGCGAAACCGACGACACTGCCGGTGACTACGCCGAGGAACTCGCCGCCGAAATGCTGGCCACCACCCTCAACCTGGAATTCGATCCCGACCGTTCCTGGGACGAGAAGAAAGAGATTTACCGCATCTCGAACAAAATCGTCCGCACCATGAACAACACGCAGTCGGCAGTGGGCGACAAGCGCGGCCTGTGGACCACGGTGATCGCGGCCGCAATCATGATCTTCGACTAGCCTGAACCGACGTTGCCGCAGCTCCCGGAACTGCCGCGCGGCAGTCCTTAAAGTTTTACTTTAATCCTTCGACGAGGTATAGGTCGGAGAGGAGCCGCCGGTATCCGTAGACGTAAGACTTTCCATCGGGGGTCGGAAGTACGGGGCCTACGTACTCGACGCCGGCAGGGTCCGGCGGCATCAGCTCATGCCACAGTTTTCTTTGTCCCGTATTCAAGTCCAGGCGATAAACCTTGGCGGGCAACTCTCCGGGGCGGTAGACGAACAGCGTGTTGTTGTCGGTACCCCAGTGGATCGGTACTTCTCCCAACTCCATGCCGGGAATTGCGTGGGGCGAGCCTCCGCCGACGGGATACAGATAGCCTCGGCCATCCGCCGCAGTTGCGGCTATGGTATTGCCGTCGGGCGAGAGTGCGAAGGTCAGTGAGTTGATGCCCTCCGCCGTGACCGGCTGCGGTTTGCCGCCCTGCACGTCCTGAAGATAAACGCGGGCGCCTTTGCCTTCTTCCGCGCCGGAGGTCACGAAATGCGTGCCGTCCGGCAACCAGGCTGCGGCGCTGTGGTTGATTGCGCCGTTGCCCAGCGATTTGGCCTCGCCGGGGCCGGTGGGCAGAAGGAAAAGCTCGGTGGGGCGATCGGCGCGCGTGCAGAGCGCCCACTTGCCGTCGGGTGAGAGCGCGAGCGAAGCGCCATCGCCCAGGCGAATTGCCGCCGAACCATCGGTCTTGCGGATGTAGGCGGCGTAGGTCGATCCTCCCGCCTCGCCTTCCTCGCGGAACAGCAGCGTCTTGCCGTCGGACCCGAGGGTGAGCGGATACGACCAGTCGAGCCAAGTTAGATCATGCTCCGTGTTTTCGCCCGGAGCTTTGCCGATGATGCCCCGGCGCCAACTGTCGCGGCCAAGCAGGACGCGCCCGTCGCGCCAAGTGTCTTGCACAGTAAGATCAGCCGGCACACGGGCGACCAGGCGCTGGCGCCCGGAGGTAGTGACGCCGTAGATTGCGCGGTCGATGCCCACCGTCGCTGCCGTGTACCAGACTTCGTCGCCTGAGGGAGACCACGCCAGACCCATGGCGCCGCCGGGAGCTTCCGCAGTCAGGTTCTTCTTGTTTCCGTTGAGATCGACCACCGCAACCGAGCCGATGCTGTCGCCCTGCACCGCGTGGTCGATGAAGCCGATCAGATCGCCCTTGGGCGATATGCGCGGATGGCTGATCCAGCCGCTGGTCTCGTAGAGCACCTTGCCGATGGGAAACTCGAGCCGGTCCTTGCCGCCGATGTTGCGCACCACGGCGATCTGACTGCCGTCGGGCGACCAGTCGGCCCAGTGCACGCCTTCCAGCACCTGGCGCGGGGCTCCGCCTACCAGCGGCATGCGGGCCAGCGTCCCGACAAAGGTCATGTTCTTGACCTGGCGGCTGTCGAGCGCCAGGGCCAGCTCACCGGTCGAAGAGACCGCCAGGATCTCCGCATTCGGCACGCCCAGGGAGCGCGATTCCGGGCTGCCTACGCGGGTGGTGAAGACGTCCGTGGGCTTTCCTTCCCAGGCGGCGCTGTAGACGATGGTCTGGCCGTCGGGCGCGAAGCGCGCCATGCGGATGGTGCCGCGCCGGTAGGTGAGCAGGTGGTAGAGCGGTGGGGTGGTCTCCGCCGAGCGGCGTCCCAACACGAACGCGGCCGCAACCAGCGCCAGCGCGACCACAGCGGCCGCCACCAGCGCCCAACGGCCAATGGCCGCCTTGGGCCGGACAACCGGCGCGGGCAGGGCTGCGACGCTGCCGGATTCAGCCGCGACCACCGCCGAAGCCGCCGCGGTTCGCGACGAGTCGCTCTCCCGCTTCAGCCGTTTCAGATCGGCGCGCAGCTCGGCGGCCGTCTGGTAACGCATCTCCAGGTCTTTATCGAGCAGCTTGCCGACGATCTCTTCCAGCTTGGGCGGCAGGCTGGGATTGAGCGAGCGCATCGCGGGCGGATTCTTCTCCAGAATCGCGTGGAAGATAACGGCGGAGGTGGTCCCGGCGAACGCCGGCTTGCCGGTGGCCATCTCGTAGAGCACGACGCCGAGAGAGAACAGATCACTGCGCGCGTCCAGCTCTTCTCCGCGCGCTTGCTCTGGCGACATGTAGGCAATGGTGCCCACGGCGGAGCCCGGGCTGGTGAGGTTCTGGGTGAAGGCGGTGGGCGCAGCCGAGACTCCCGCCGCCAGGTGCTGGCGCTCGGAGACCAGCTTGGCCAGCCCGAAATCCAGCACCTTGGCCTGGCCGCGCGGGTTCACAAAGATGTTGGCGGGCTTGATGTCGCGATGGACGATGCCCTTGGAGTGCGCCGCGTCGAGCGCGTCGGCGATCTGGATACCGAGATCGAGGATCGCCTCCAGCTTGAGCGGCTTGCCCTCGATGCGGTGCTTGAGGGTTTCGCCTTCCAGGAACTCCATGGCGATGAAGCTCTCGCCCTGGTCCTCGCCGACTTCGTAGATAGTGCAGATATGCGGATGGTTGAGCGCCGAGGCAGCGCGCGCCTCGCGCTGGAAGCGGGCCAGCGCCTGCTGATCGCGGGCCACTTCCTCAGGCAGAAACTTGAGCGCCACCATGCGGCCGAGCTTGGTGTCCTCGGCCTTGTACACCACGCCCATGCCTCCGCCGCCCAGCCTGCCGAGGATGCGATAGTGGGAAAGCGTGCGTCCGATTAAGGAGTCATCACCCATGGAGTGTGGGCGCAATAGTAGGGCGGCGGGGGAGCCGGAGTCAACGTGGAGATCGGGTCATCGGGTGATTGGATCTACGTCTCAGCTGCGCCGAAGCTGCATTTGTCCACTGATGGTGGAGCAGGCCTTCAGGCCTGCATTAAAGCAGGCTATGTTTTCTGGGCTTTCAGCCCCTGAGGGATTGCGCTTTCCACGCGATCGCTCCCATGCGGCACAAGTAATGGTTGGACATCTCGACCAGGGCCGCGCTCGTCGCCTGCATCCATTCGAGCATTTCTTTGGGCGTGTAAGCCCGCCGCACCGAGGCGGGAGCATCGTGCCGTGTCAGCCGGCTGCGGTACAAGGCGAACCCCGCATAGGTAAGCGCGAGGTGAACCGGGCTGCGCCGCAGATCGTTGACCAGCGCCGCCACCCGCGCCACGCGCAGCGACTCATTGACAAAGCGCACCAGTTCGCCGGGTTCAAGATGGTGCGCGAAAAGAGACGAGCTCACCAGGTCAAAACTGTGGTCACGAAAGGGCAGCGCCAACGCGTCACCGGCAACCGCGTGCCTTGTACCGTTCAGGTGTGCCGGCGAGTGGTCGATAACCACAAACTCAACGTGCACGCCCTCACGCGCGAGCCGTCGCGCGACGTGCTGGGGCACGTCCCCGGATGCTCCGCCCACATCGAGGAGCGAGAGTTCTTTTGCTCCCGTGCGGCGAGCGATCTGGCGCACGAGGTGGCACGTGGTCGCGACCCCGCCGAACCAGCGATTGAACATGCGCAGATCGGCGAGCGAACCGGCGATCTCGGCGGCAGAGCCGCGGTCGCTGTCGAAAAGCTCGGGAGTAACGGTCCTCTTCATCGGGAGATCGGGTCATCGGGTCATTGAACACGGGGTGTCGCGATCACCCGATGACCCGATCATCCGATGATCCGATTCCTACACCGTCTCGAGCTCTTCCTCGAGCAGTTGCTTATTGTAGAGGTCGGTGTAGTACCCGTTGCGGGCGATGAGTTCGTCGTGCGTGCCCAGCTCGACGATGCGCCCGCCGTGCAGCACGGCGATGCGATCGGCGTTGCGCACGGTGGAGACGCGATGCGAAATGAAGAGGGTCGTGCGCCCCTGCATCAGCTCACGCAGATGGTTGAGAATCTTTTCCTCGGTGTAGGTATCGACGCTGGAGAGCGCGTCATCGAGCACCAGGATGCGCGGATTGCGGATGAGGGCGCGGGCGATGGCCGTCCGCTGCTTTTGCCCGCCGGAGAGCGTAATGCCGCGCTCTCCCACCATCGTCTGGTATTGCTCGGGAAAATCGGCGATCTCGGCGGCGATGCTGGCGGCCTCGGCGGCGCGGCGAACGTCCTCGTCGCCCGCGGTTTCGGTGCCGAGAGCGATATTCCCGCGCACGGTGTCGCTGAACAGGAAGGTCTCCTGCGGCACGAAGCCGATGGCGCGGCGAAGAGTTTCCAGCGGATAGTCAGTGATGGGACGGCCGTCGATCAAGACGCTTCCCTCGGGCGCGTCATAGATACGCGGGATCAGGCTCACCAGCGTGGATTTTCCCGACCCGGTTGCGCCCACTACGGCCAGGCTTGCACCCGCAGGAACCTTCAGGCTGATGTCGGTGAGCACGGGCACGCCGTTGTACGCGAAGCTAAGGTTGCGGAACTCGATCTCGCCGCGAATCTCGGCCGGCGGAGCGCCAGGCGGCACGCGGTCGCGGATTTCCGGCTGCTCGGCAAAGATCTCGTTGATCCTGCCCATGGAGGCGCTGCCGCGCTGGAACAGGTTCAGCACCCAGCCGATGGAAATCATCGGCCAGGTAAGCTGCACGAGATAGGCGTTGAACGCGACGAACTTTCCGATGTCTATCTTGTGAGCCAGCACCTGCCGGCCGCCCAGCCAGAGCACCAGAATTACCGAGACGCCCAGCAGTGTCTCCAGCGTGGGCCACAGCATGCCCATCAGCCGTACCAGCTTCAGGCTGCGGCGGATGTACTCGCGGTTCGCGTTCTCGAAGGCCGCGATTTCGGCGTCCTCCTGGACGAAGGCGCGCACCACCCGCACTCCCGAGAAGTTCTCCTGCGCGCGCGCTGAGATATCGGAAAACATGGCCTGGATGCGCTCGAAGCGCTCATGAATCCTGCTGCCGAAGTACTGCACTACTACAGACACCACCGGCAACGGAAGAAACGCCCAGGCCGTCAGGCTGGGGCTGATGCGGAACATGAAGTAGAGCGCGCCGATGGTGTAGATCAGGGTGTTGGCGCTGTACATGATGGCCGGCCCCAGCAACATGCGCACCGCATTGAGATCGTTGGTGGAGCGGGCCATGATGTCGCCGGTGCGGGTGCGCTGGTAATACGACCAGGAGAGGCTCTCCAGATGGCGAAACAGGTCGTTGCGCAGATCGAACTCAATATCGCGCGAGATGCCGATTACCACCCAGCGTGTCAGGAAGCGGAAGATACCCTTCACCACGGCGAGACCGACCAGCAGCGCCGCGTAGGCTTCCAGTTTTTGCTGTGTGACGCCCTCGTGGAGGCTGTTGATTGCCCCACCCAGCACTAAGGGGAAGAGGATCCAGGTGCCATTGTCCAGCAGCACGGTGAGAGTGCCCAAGGCCAGCCCGCGCCAATGGCTCCCAAGATAGGGAAGGAGCGGGCGCAGATTCTTGCGCACGCTTTGCTTTTGCGGAGGAGCCAAAATCTGGGGCGGAACGGTGGCCGAAGTCATTGGTGTTTGGATGAGATTCTAGCAGCGACGGACGCAGGATTGAAGTACCGAGTACATCGGGTCGAGTCGGGTCATCGGGTCGATTGCGAGTACCGAGCACCGCGCAAAAGCAGGTCCTTCGGTTGCGCTCCTTGCGCTTCGCTTCAGTCGCGCCGCCCTCAGATGACACGAACTGAGTACTCGATCTGGCACCCGGTACTCGCAACTCGAAATCGGTACTAAGTCGGCACTTTCAGAATCAAGTATCCGCCCGCAAATCCGAAGATCACGTCCGGGGCCCAGGCGGCGAGCGCGGCCGGCAACTGGCTGACGTTGCCCATGGCCTCGAACAGTCCCGAAGTCACCCAGTACATCACGGCAATGCCGATGGCCGTAGCCACGCCCGCCAGCGCGCCCCGCCGGCCGGTGGAGAGCGCAAACGGAATGGCCAGCACCGCCATCACAAACGTGATCAGCGGGAAGGCGAACTTCTTCTGCAGTTGCACCCGCAGGCGCACCACGTCAAAGCCGCTCTGCTGCAGGTCGCGGATGTAGCGGCTCAGCTCCTCGTAGCTCATCTCCGACGACTGCTTGATTTCTTTCTTGAAGTACGGCGGCGACTTCGGCCAGCTCGGGGAATGTAGCCACATCGAACGTCCGAAACTGGCGAATGGCGGGGCCCTGGAAGTCGCGTTGCCAGCCGCCTTCGAAGGTCCACTTGTCCAGATGAGGCGACCAGCGCGCGCGTGAGGCATACACCCGGCGCGTGAACTCGAAGGTAGCAGGATCGAACTCGAAGACCGAGATGCTGGCGAACTGGTCGCGGTCGGGATCGAAGAACTCGTAATAGTAGATCGTCGAGTGCTGGCCGAAGATCCACTTGCGGTCGGGACGCAGATAGGTCTGCGCCGGCTTGCCCTTGATGGCGTTCCAGAGCTGGTCCTGGCGCTTGTTGATCTGGGGCAGCCAGTATTGGTCCGACAAGAACAGGCCGATGGGCAGCACCGCCGCCAGCAGCAGGATGGGCACGGCAGCGCGGTAGATGCTGATGCCGCTGGCCTTCATGGCGGTCATTTCGTTGGCCTTCTGCATCAGGCCGAAGGTCACCAGCACGGCGATGAGCACGCTGAGCGGCGTCATCAGGTAGAGCATGCCGGGGACTACGTTGATCATGTAGGCGCCCACGGTCACTAGCGGCACGCGGTTGCGGACAATGTCGCCCAGCAGCTCGAAAAAATTGAACACCAGGCTGAGCACCAGGAAGGTGGCCAGCACCAGCCCGGTGTAGGTGAGGAAGTCGCGCAGGATGTAATCGTCGAGGATTTGCGGGAAGCGGATATTAAGGAAGCGCCGCGAGAGTGCGCGCTCGAAGGCGCGGCGCGATGAGTAACCACTGTGGCCGCGAAAACGGTCCTGGAGCGCCGCCCAAACACCGCGCAGCGAGGCGATCTCAATGGGCATTCGGTCCACCCGCCACAGCAGCCACGCCCCGGCGATCAGGAAGATGACGTTGGCCATCCACACCCCGACCGGCGGTGAGACGCGCCCTTGCCGCGCCAGCGCCACCCCCGTCAGCGAGGCGAAGTAGTAGAGGAATACCAGCAGGATGGTGAGAATGAATCCCGTGGACTTGCCACCCTTCTTCGCCGAAAGGCCGAGCGGGATGCCCACCAGCGCCAGCACCAGGCAGGCGGCGGGCAGGGCGAAGCGGCGGTGCAGCTCGATATCGAACCAGCGCGCGGTGGGATCATCGGCGTGCGCCAAGCCGCCACAATGCCCGAGTGGGGATTCCCGATACATGCGACCACTGCTGCGCCGCCGGCATCGGCCCGACGGGCGGCGTCTCCGGTTCGGGAACAGGGATGGAAATGTCGCTCTCTTCGAAGGTCGATATCTGATACTGCTGCGGGGTCTTGGGGTCGACGTCGTGCTCGGTGCCGTGGATCAGGTGCAGCCGCAGCAGGGTGGGCGACTGATTGCTGGCCAGGCCGCGCTGCGCCAGCGTGATCTTGGGCGCGCCCGGGGTGCTGATGTCCGCCAGGAAGATTCCCTTCCACAGCGCGCCGTTGGGGGCAGCGCTCACGTCCTGCACATAGAGCACGTAATTCTTGAAGTCTTCATAGAAGACGCGCGGCTGGATCTCGTACGAGGCTTGCGCGCTCTTCATGCGGTCCTGCAAGTGGGCCAGAGAGTCGGAGGCGCGGGGCGCGACCAGGAGCTGATTGGCAGAGGCCAGCAGCCAGGCGGCGAGGGCGAACAGGGCAACCACCTTCAGGAACATGGGCGCGCCGAGCCCGCTGGCCCGCATGGCAGTGACCTCGCTGTCCGCCGCCAGCCGACTCAGCCCGATCAGGATGCCCACCAGCACTCCCATGGGCACGGTCACCGTGAGCGCCTGCGGCACCGTAAACAGAAAGATCTCCGCCACGCTGGGCAGGGGCGCGCTGTGGCGCACCACCAGCTCGAGGATGCGTCCCACATCCCGCATGAAGATGACGAAGGTGAACAACCCGGTACCGATCAGGGCATGCCACAGCACTTCGCGCAGGATGTACTTGGTGAGGATGCGCACGCTAGCGCCAGCCTAGCATAATGGCCCCTCAGCGGGAGATCGCTGGGCACACGGTGCAGGAATCAGGTTCATGGTGAGGGACAACTATGCCCTTGAACACGCCGTAGGGGACTCTGGCGGGTAGTTAGTGATAAAGGCGATTTTGCAACAACTATCTATCGGTGAGTCGTGCTTCGACAGTCCAGGACTCGTCTTTCGAGGCTGCACGCAGTGATGTGAGGCCCGTCACTGCACTTTGCCCGGTCACTGCACTTTGCCGGATTCCTTTCTATAATTTTTATACTGGGATGCCAGGTCAGTCCCACGCCGCGAAGAGGAGCAAGAACTATGCCGATAGCGAAAGAACTTACGATCCGGATAGAAGATAAGCCTGGCACACTGGCGCAGTGCTGCCGGCCGCTCGCTGAGCGTGACGTGAACATCCTCGCCTTTCAGGCGTTCGAGCGGGAAGGACAGAGCCTGATTCGCATGGTCGTAGACGATCCCGCGACTGCCAAGAAGCTGCTGGATGCCGACCGTATTTACTACACCGAAACCGAAGTTGCCCAGGTTGCGCTTCCCCATCGCTCGGGTGGGCTATTCCGCGCAGCGTCACGCCTTGACGAAGCTCGCATCAATATCAACTACGCCTATTGCGGAACAGAGCCGGGATCGAACATGGCGCTGGTGGTCTTCGGTGTCACTGACGCAGCCAAGGCGGTATCCCTGCTAGAGGAGGACGCTAAAGCAGTAGCGCGTTGAAATGAGGCCACAGAACCTGTCTAGGCAAACCGCGCCGGCGAAAATGGGCTCAGGTCAAAATCCGGCTTGATGCCGCGCACGACCTGGGACATGACCAACGGCCGTTACCGGAGACAGCAAGATGCCGTCGCGATAGTGGCCGGCAGCAACGAAGTAATTCTCAACCCCGGTTGCGCCCAGCAGCGGCAGAGCATCGGGCGTACCCGGACGCAGCCCGGCCCACGTTTCCAGCATGCGCGCCTCGCCCAACTCCGGCACCAGCGTGGTAGCGGTCTGGTGCAGGCGCTGGATGGTATCGGGATCGACGCGCTTGTCGAAACCGGCGTCTTCCAGGGTCGAGCCGACGAGCAGCCGTCCATCGCTGCGTGGGACTATATAAACCTCAGGCGCGCGCACCACGTGCTTGATCAGTATGTGCTGTGCCGCCACCAGGCACAGCATCTGTCCCTTGACCGGCCGAGTAGGAAACTGCAATGGAGGGACCTGCCCGCTCCATGCGCCACAGCAGTTCACCACCGCGCCCGCCGCGTAGCGCGTCTTCGCTGTCTTCAGCGCGACGGCGCGCCCATTCTCAACTTCGACTTCCGTGACCGCCGAGCCGGAGACGATATCAACCCCACGATGCTTCGCCGCCTTCACCGACGCAGCGATGAGAGCGCGCGGGTCCACGCTGCCTTCCGGCGTCCAGTATGCCACCTCACCGGAGTACTCGAGTCGCGGTTCCAACCGTGCGATCTCGTCCGGCGCAAGCCTTCGACATTCTGTTGGTTCCTTTTCGGGTGGGTGTTCGAAGTAAACGATATGGCCATCTGATCCGCAGGTCCACCCGCATCCCCGACTCGTCTTCAATTTCGTGCACGAACTCCGGATACAGGCCGGCGCTGGCCCGGGCGAGCTGGGAGAGTGCCTCGGGCAGCATGGGATCGCACTAGGCGAGCATGCCGGCGGCAGCGTGGGAAGCTTCGCGTCCTGGCTCGCCGCGCTCCACGATCAGCACGCTGGCGCCATGCTTGCGCAGTTCCCGCGCCAGCGACACGCCCACGATGCCGCCGCCAGCGATTACCACGTCCCAACTTTTCACCTCATCATTTTAACGGGGAGCGCTGCGGGTTTACTTCGCGGCGGCGTAAAATAGGCGCTTATGTTGAGGCGTTTTCTCCCGCTGCTTGTCCTCGCTGCCTGCGCCATGGCCCAGTCGGAGCCGGCAAAGGATCAGGACCAAGGCCAGCCGGCAGCACCGCCTTCCAACCAGGCTCCGCCGCGTTCCGAGCCCGAGCCGGCGCCGCGCGGACCGGAAGACAGCTCCAGCCGAGATACAACTTCGGGTCCCATGGCGGAGGAGCCCGAGCCCGATGACAGCGTGACCGAGCTGCATCGCTGGGACCCGCACCGGGCGATGAAGGATGTCGAAATCGGCGACTACTATTTCAAGCGCCAGAACTTGCGCGCGGCGCTCAGCCGTTACTGCGAGGCGCTTACCTATAAACCAAGTGACGCGGTGGCGACTTTCCGGATCGCCGAAGTGCTGGACAAATCCGGCGACCTCGTCGGAGCTCGACGCTACTATCAGGAGTATCTGAAAATTCTTCCCAAGGGCCCGTCGGCTGGGCAGTGCAAGAAGGCGCTGGATCGCATCCAAGCCGTTGCGAAGCCCGCGGACACGCATTTGGCAACGCAACACGGATGCGAGCCGGTGGGCAAGCCTGCCAGAACGCAGGCCGAGCCGTTCGATCCCAATCGCCCGGTGCTGACGCGGAATCCTACTTCTCCAGCTTCAGGAAAGTCCCAGTAGATGCATCCACGGCAACGCGCAGTTTGGCGTCGGCCTCGGACGAGCCGTAGAGCACGTGCCAGATCAGTTGGTTCGAGCTCGGGTTCCACAGCAGCATGTACTTGATGGGCTGTTGCGGGTCGGCGTCCACGAGCTTCTTGCCGCCGTGCGCCTGCGCGACTTCGAACGCCTGGTCGCTGTCGCTCTTGAGGAACGCGAAGTCGAAGGGCTGGGTGGAGGTGTTGGCGGGGTTGAAGGTGTCCTCGGTTCCGGGATTGATGCCGCGCTCGGGCGCGTCGGGGCCCGAAAGCCCGGACCATATATACGGCTTCAGCGCGCGTTTGCCGGGAGAAGCGAAATAGCCGCGCCAGATGCCGGCCTTGCCGTCAGTGCCCGGCGCTTGCTTGACTGCCTCCGACTCCAGGCGAAAAGGCTTCGCGTCCGGGGCCCAACTGCGGGCGGTCACGAAAAGCTTCTGGAAGGCCACCCGGCCGGTCAGCAGCTCCACTTTGGGCGGCTCCGGCTTGGCTTCCGCTGCTTTCTCAGCTGGGGGAGGACTGGAGGAACAACCGGCCAATACGGCAGCCATCGCGATTGCGGAGAAGAATCGTTTCATGGTTCTGTCCCTGGCGGCGCAATATAATCTGCTGCGCTCCCGAGAACAAGCCGCCGCCGCGTCTCCCCAGCGATTGTAAGCGGAGGAAGCAATCACGTGAACATCTACCTCGACCGCATCCAGGAAGCCATCACCGCGGCCACCCGCGGCCTCGATGTCGCCCAGTTGACGCGTCACCGGGGAGGGAAATGGTCGGTGGCGGACATCCTCGAGCACTTGGACCGAACGTATCAGACGACAATTCCGCATCTGCAGAAGTGCCTGGATGCCGGCAAGCCCACGGCCGGGCGTGCCAGCCTGGTGAACCGCCTCGCTGTGGGACTGGTTGTGGGGCTGGGATATATGCCGTCAGGACGCAAAGCGCCCGCATACGCCGTGCCCAAGGGCCTCCCGCCCGAGGAAATTCTCAGCCAGATCCCCCTTCACCTTGCCAAGATGGACCGTGTGCTGGCGGAATGCGAGCGCCGCTTCGGCGCCGATCACAAGCTGGCAGACCACTTCGTCCTGGGACCGATGAGCGCCCAGCAGTGGCGCAAGTTTCACTGGGTCCACACGCGCCACCACATGAGGCAGATCGCTCGCATGCAATGGGACTAGCCGGCGAACTAGAAACTTGGGCTGGGCAGTATTGCCGCAGCTTACTGTTGGGAGGGGGTCGCGGAAGATTCCGAGGAGGCAGTCGAGACGCCGGCCTTGCGCGCCTGTTCCTCCAGGTCCTGGAGCTGGACCTTGGCGTCCTCTACTTGCTTCTGCTTGTCGGCAATGTCGGCGCGGTACTTGGCGTCGTCATCCGCCCATTTCTTCTGGTCGCGCAGCTGGGTGCCGGCATCGGCGTAGTAGTCGGCAACGCGCAGCTTGTACTCACGCTGCAGCAGGTCGAGTTCGTGTTCCATATCGGCGAGTTGTTTTTTCTGGGCGGCCAAGCGATCGCGCCAACTCTGCTCATCTTGCGACGCGTTGTTTTCGGAAGTCTTGCTGTCTTTTTGATCCTTGGCTTTCTCGGGTTTCTGCTTATCGTCCTGCGACTTGCCGGCGGGCTTCTCTTCGGTGCTGGCGGGAGGCGGTCCGACGACGCTGATCGAAGCCGTGGACGGCAGATTGTCGTTGGTGTAAACCTTCTTGGCCGGTGGATGCTTTTCCTTGCGGACGGCGCGCGCATAGTCGCCCAGGGAGTCCGATTGCGCGGCCGCTGCCATGGCTGCCGCTACTACCAGGGCGACTACGGTCAGAATGAACTTGATCCGTTTCATGGCAAATCACTCCCGGAGACGCACAAGCCGCGCCTCTCCTTTTGCGAAGCATAATCCCGAGCCCAGGTTAGGGCAAAGTTACCTTGGTTCAGCAGCGCACTGGACCCGCCAATACGGGACACACTTACCGCCGCCGCTCTAGCCGACCAGTTTGCGGCGCACGAACCGCACCGCCAGCGTGGCAGCCGCCAGGATGACGATGGTCGCCACGCCGAGGGCAATGAAGGTCTCTTTGATCAAAGGTGCGTGCGCATTCATCGGTAGAACCCCCAATACCACGCCAGGAACGTATTGCCGAAGAAGGCGGCCAGCAGGGCCATGCTTCCCAGAAATACTCCAAAGGGCATTTCATAGTGGCGATACACCAGCCTCGCCGACTTCCAGGCGCGTCTGCGTGCGGCAGCCGCAGGCTCATGCAAGCGGCGGATACGCCGGCGGGTGCGTTTCCACCACACCGCCAGCACCGCTGCCAGTCCGAAGACCGAGCCCACCAACGAGGCCGCGAACAGGGTAAAGACGGTCAGCTTCATCCCCAGGAAGGCTCCCACCAGGGCCATCAGCTTGACGTCGCCGAATCCCATGCCCTCGACGCCGCGCGCCCGCCGATAGATCTCCCTCGCGCCATAGATGAAGGAAGCGCCAACCGCCGCGCCCAGCCCGGAGTCCACCAGCGACAGAAGGCGCCAGGATATGTGCGAGGCCGCCGGCGAACTTATCCAGACAGCAAGCAGCCGGCTGCCCAGGTCCTGCACCGGAACCAGCAAGCTGAAACCCAGGCCGAGGGCGAGACCCGAAAGCGTGAGAGAGTCGGGGAGCAGCTTGGTCTCGGCGTCGGTGAAGATCAGGCCCAGCAGCAGAAATGTGAAGGCGCAGAACTTAAACGTCGAGAGCGACCATCCGAAGGAGGCGTAGCAGGCGACGAACAACACGCCGGTCAGCAATTCCACCAGCAGATAGCGCGCTGAGATCCGCCCGCGACAGGCGCGGCAACGGCCCCGCAGCATCAGCCAGCTCACGACGGGAAGGTTGTCGTACCAGGCGATCGAAGCCCCGCACGCGGGACACGCCGAGCCCGGCCGTACTACCGACAGTTGGCGCGGCAGCCGGTAAATGCAGACGTTCAGAAAGCTGCCCAGCGCTAGCCCGTACAGAAAAAAGGGCACCGCGAAGAGGGGATCGAGGAACATGAATGCTGATTATAAGTGGGTTAACACCTGCGCGGCTGATTACGGAAGTGAGGAGTGAAAAGTGGTAAGTGGTAAGTGGAAAAGCAAGTGGCAGGTGCGGGACACATACCACTTGTCACTTTCCACTTACCACTGCTTTCATCTCCTCTTCAGCACCGGCGCATTGGGATCGTCATCGGATGGCGGCTGCGGTTGCTGGTCCGAATCGTTGTAGTCAGGGTTGCGGCTCGACCGATTGCGCGGCGGCGGCTGGTCCTGCGCGTCGCTGTAATCGGCCATGCTGGTGTCGTCTTGCGGGCCTCTAGAGTCGGCGCTCCGGCTGCTGCGGCTACGCTTGAGGTTGGCTACGGGTGTAACCGTAAGCGGGCTCTCGAGCGTAAAGCTCACCAAGGCCTCCGAAGGCACGTGGATCGTGGGCGCTTTAGTGGCAGCCTGCACGCCGCCACCCCCGGCTGCGCCAATGATGCCGCCAATGGCAGCTCCTTTGCCGCCGCCGGCGATCGCGCCAATGATGGTGCCGACAGCCGCTCCGCCGCCGACCTTCTCCGCCGTGTTGGTACCGCGCGAGGTGCCCTCACGCGCATACTGATTGGTGTGCAGCGAATAGCGGCGTCCGTTGACGGAAAGCGCCGTCAACTGCAGGGCGATGGCAGGTTTCCCCGCGAAGTGACCGGCGCTCTTCAGCTCCGCCACACGGCCTTCAATGTCCGCTCCGTGGGGGATGATCACCTGATCGTCAATGGTGACGGGCGCATCCAGCGTTGCACGGAAGCGGTCGCCGGGCTGGTTGTGTCCGGAATCGATGGTATCGATCATGCGCACCTGCAGCACGGTCCCGTCTGGAATGGTGACCGGCTTGGGCGGGGGTGGCGGCGGAGGCGGCGCCACGGCCGTCGTGGCCGGCGCGCTCGGCGTCATTGCGGGAGCGCTAGGTGCGGGGCTCGAGGGACGGTTGCTGTAGACCTTGGGACTGGTGCGCCGTGAGCGCGCGGGCTCTCGCGATGGTTCCGGCTGCGCTTCCGGCTCGGGCTCAGCCTGGGCCGTGGCCGGCGCTACTTGCAGGTTGTTCACCACCGTCTTCACGCCCTCGACGTGAGCGGCGTCGTTGGCGGCGGCCTGCCGCTCCGCATCGCTGCCCACATTGCCGGTCAGCGTGACGATGCCATCACTGGAGGTCACCGTGATCTGCTTGGTGGGAACGCCGCTATCGCTGCTGATCTTGCCCTGCACCTCGTTGGCAATCTGCGCGTCGTTGCGCGCCCGCGTGCAGCCTGAAGCCACGCCTAGCGCCAGCGCCGCCGCCAGCGTGAGCACGTACCACGAACGTCTCGCGTTCATAACCGCTCCTTCAGTTTGAATCCTGGATGACAATAGTTTAGATGCTTGGCTGCCCTTGGCGACTGCTTCCCACGAAAATTCTCAGCCCCTCGGGCCTAAGACTATTAAACCCCGGTGCTTCTACTTAGTTGCTGTGGCTCGGGTGCTTGCACCTTCGTAACTATTTGCTGGTTCTGTTGTTACACTCTCCCCATGGCGGACTGGAGCGGCTTCGTTCTGGCGGGCGGGCGCAGCCGCCGCATGGGGACCGATAAGGCTTTCCTCGAGTTCCGCGGCCGCACCCTGCTGGCCCGGTCTTTGGATCTGCTGCGGGCTCTCACCACCGAGGTACGCATCGTGGGCCCGGGGGAGAAGTTCGCGGCGTATGGACCCGTCATCGAGGACGTTTATCCTGGTCGCGGGCCGCTGGCCGGCATCCACGCCGCCTTGACCGCTTCCACGACGGAGTTGAACCTCATCCTGGCGGTCGATCTGCCGCTGGTGACGGAGGCTCTGCTGCGGTTCCTGATTGAGCAAGCCGGCTCGTGCGCGGCCACGGTTACGGTTCCGCGCATCGCCGGCGGATACCAACCTCTGTGCGCCGTGTACCGCCGTGCTTTCGCCCCCGTGGCGCAGGCCGCGCTGGAATCCGGCAACAACAAGATCGACGCCCTGTTCCCAACTACCACTCTGCGCGTCCTGGAAGAATCCGAGCTGAACCGGTTTGCCTTCCACGCCGCGATGTTTGAAAATCTCAATAGTCCGGAAGATCTTCGGCGCGTGATCCCAGAAAAACCATGACCAACCCACCTCTCGGCGAGCCCTCTAAGGCGTACATCGAATTCAGGGACGTCTCCAAGGCATTCGGCGAGCGCCGCGTGCTCGACCATGTCACCTTCGACGTGTTGCCGGGGGAGACCGTGTGCATCCTCGGGCGCAGCGGCGTCGGCAAATCGGTCTCGCTGCACAGCATCATGGGTTTCCTCAAGCCGGACTCGGGCCGGGTCATCGTCGCCTACGAGGACATCACCGATTACTCCGAGAGCGAGCTGGAACGAATCCGCAAGAAAGTCACCATGGTCTTTCAGAATGGGGCGCTCTTCGATTCGCTCAGCGTGGGCGAGAACGTCGCCTTCCCGCTGCGCGAGCGCCGCGACCTGGACGAAGTGCAGATTTATCAGGTGGTGGACGGCCTGCTGGATATGGTCGGGGTGCGTGCCATGCGCGAGCTGTTTCCCTCCGAGCTTTCCACCGGGATGAAGCGCTCGGTTGCCATCGCGCGCGCCCTGGCGGCCCAGCCGGAGTGCATTCTCTACGACGAGCCCACCACACAGGTCGACCCCTTGATGGCGCATTTGCTTGGAGATCTGATCAAAAAGCTCAAGCATCAGTTGAAGCTGACCAGCATCGTCGTCACCCACGATATGCGCCTGGCCAAGAAGCTCGCCGACCGGGTGATGTTCCTGCACGAAGGCCGCGCCATCTTCTTCGGACCTTACTCCGCCATGGAGCTCGACCAGGAGGAGATTGTGCAGCAGTTCCTGGCGCTCGACGAACTGATTCTGCCGGGCTTGGATAAAGACCAACGATCCGAGCCGCTCCTGCCAGGGGCAGGAGCATGACCTGAGGGCAAGAAAAGAGGCCGACTGAGCCATCGTCGGCGCTCACATTTGTCCCGCTCAATTCCTGAGATGCTGACGAATCGGAGGTGGTAATGCCGCGTAGCAAACCCAGCTTGTGCGCTCTTTTGTTTGTGCTAGTGGCGTGCTGGTTTGCCGGCCCAGCGCTGGCGCAGAGTCCGAAACCCAAGGTTCGGGCCATCACGGCGTTCATCCGAGTCGAGCCGGCGCGATATCAACAGCAGGTTGCGGACACGCTGAAGATGCTGCGCGCGGCCAAGGCCGAGTATGAGCGCGCCGGATACGAGGTGGAATCGGTGCGCATCACCACGCAGCCTTTTCCGCAATACATCGAGGGGATGACGGACGACGCGGCCCTCGCCTGGTTCCGCTCCTATGACGAGCTGTCGCTGAAGGAATCGTTCGACGCCAACATCGGCCCCGCCATGCTCACCGATTCCGACGACCCACACGCTGCCGAACTGCTCGCCCGCATTCTTTCCAGCACCAAGAACCTCGAAGGCAGCATCATCGTGGCGCGAGAAGATGGAATCCATTGGAAGGCGGTGCACGCAGCCGCTCGCGTGATTAAGCACCTCGAGGAACACACTCCCCACAGCCAGGGAAACTTCAACTTTACGGCCACGGCAATGCTCGCGCCCTACGGTCCGTTTTATCCCGGGTCCTATCACCTGGGAGCGGGGCATCAGTTTTCGATTGGTTTGGAATCGGCCAATGTCGTGGACGCGGTCTTCGCCGCCACGGCCGGCAACTACGCCGAAGCAGGCCGGCGCCTCGCGGAAGAGCTGGCGCGGCACGCAGTCGATTGTGAACGCATCGCAAAGCGCGTGGCCGATCAGACCGGCTGGACATACGCCGGCCTCGATCCCACACCAGCGCCGCTGGGCAAGGTTTCCATCGGCGCTGCGATCGAGAAGCTGACCGGCGCCCGCTTCGGATCGAGCGGCACCCTCACCGCAGCCTCGGTGATCACCCAGGCCGTCCGCGCAGTGCCGGTCAAGCAGATCGGGTACGTCGGCTTGATGGTGCCGGTGCTGGAAGACGAGCGCCTGGCCGAGCGCTGGAGCCAGGGCGCCTACACAATCGATTCCCTGCTGGCATATTCGGCGGTATGCGGCACCGGGCTCGATACCATTCCCTTGCCCGGAGATGTCTCGGAAGAGCAACTCGCGCGCATTCTGGGCGATGTAGCCTCGCTGGCCTTCAAGTGGAAGAAGCCGCTATCAGCGCGTCTCCAGCCGGTGGCCGGGAAAAAGCCGGGCGAGCGCACCGAGTTCGACGATCCGTTTCTGACTAACGCGGTGGTGCAAACGCTGCCATAGACCGTGGGCCTGATGTCGGTACAATATTGCAGCATGGGTAATCGTCGTATAAGTGTGACGCTTCCAGAAGAGACCGTTCGCCTGATGGACCGTGTCTCCGGACGCGGAGGCCGCGGCAAGCTGATCAACGAAGCTGTCCTTCGCTACATCGGAAGAGCTGGCTCGGCGCATCTTAGGAAGCGGCTTCAACAAGGCTATCTTCGTACTGCGAAGCGCGACCTTCGCATTCTCGCGGACTGGTTATGAAGAGCTAAGTAGCGCGCTTGTTCCGATTTCAGAACAAGAGAATCGGGAATCATCGGCAAATTCTCACCCCCAAGTCTCGCGCCATCTGAGCCATAGCGACGGCGTGTTCCGTTTTCCGAAAAACATTCCTCACTCACAGACGTTTCCTTGGCATGGGCATATCACGGGCGCGCAAGCGAGCACTCAGCGGCAGGGGCTAAAGCCCCACGGTTTTTTGGGCACTGGCGGCACGACTGAAGTCGTGCCCTGACACGTAACGGCTCACGACAAAGTTTTTCAGCAGCCCGTGAAGTCGTGCCCTGACACGAACCGCTCGCGGATACGAACCGCGTAGAAAACCGGCGATGCTGCTTTGGCTGAGTGCTTGATTGCTGGCTAAGGAGCCGCCCATGCGATGCCGCGCCCTCGTTCCCCTGCTTCTCGTGTTGTCTCTAGCCGCTGCTCTCCAGGCGCAGGACGCTTCCACCGGCGCGGTACGCGGAATTGTCACCGATCCGAGCGGCGCGGTGGTCGCCGGGGCGGAGGTGCGGCTCATCAACCAACAAACCGGAGTCGAGCGCAACGCCGCCACCACGCGGGAAGGTTTCTTTGCCTTTGAGATGCTGCCGCCGGGCGAATACGGACTGGAGGTCAGCGCACCGGCCATGGCCGTCCTGAAACGCTACGGCATAGCGGTGCCAGTCGGCGGCGCCGTCGAATTCCCCCTGCGGTTCCAGATACAGGGATCGCGCGAGAGTGTGACCGTTTCCGGCGCTTCGCCCGCAGTCGAGACCATTCCCTCGGCCGTCTCAGCCGTGATCGACGAGCGCGCCATCAGCGATCTGCCGCTCAACGGGCGGCGCTTCAGCGACCTCGCGCTGCTTACGCCCGGCGTCACCCAGGACCCGCGGAGTCTGACCTCTGCCACCAACGGTGACCTAGCCTTCGGCGGCATTCGCGGATACCAGACCAGCTTCCTGGTCGATGGCGTGGACGACAACAATGCCTTCTTCAGCCAGGAACGCGGGCGCTATCGCGCGCCCTACCAGTTCTCGAATGACGTTATTCAGGAGTTTCGCGTCTCCTCGAATACTTACGGCGCGGAACTGGGACGCTCGGGCAGCGCCGTCATCAACGTGGTTACGCGCTCCGGCGGCAACCAATGGCACGGCACTTTGTTTGATTACTACCGCGATGGGCGGATGGGCGCGAGCTATCCGAATGTCGAGGGCAAGCCGCCCAACCGTCAGGATCAATTCGGATTCACCCTGGGCGGTCCCATCAAGCGCAACCGCGTGCACTTCTTTGCCGGCTTCGACCAGCACATCTTTCATATTCCGACGGTGGTGCAGTTCGCTAACGGCGCGACCGCGGTGGTCCCGCAACCGACGGACTACGAGGCCTCCGACCAATCGCTGGTGTTTGCCAAGGCGGCACAATTATCACAGTTGGGCGGCCAATTCCGGACGGCGCTGGTCGGCAACGCCGGCTTCGGCAAGCTGGACTTTGTGCTCTCGCCGCACAACCACCTGAGCGCGCGCCTGAGCACCTCGCGTTATTCCGGACAGAACAACGTCTTCTTCGATCCCGCCAGCCCGGTGACGAACTTCGGAATCAACAACAACGGTGAAGAAGAGGTAAGCACGGAGAGCGCGGTTGTCGCGCTGACCAGCGCGCTCTCCCCGCGCCTCACCAGCCACATGCGGCTGCAGTTTTCGCGCGACCTGCAGAATTCCATCGCCAACTCCAGCGACCCGCTGGTGAAAATATACGGTCTCATCGACGGCTTCGGACGCTCCAACATCCTGCCGCGCACCACGCGCGAGCACCGCTTGCACCTGGCCGAGACCCTGAGCCGCGAAGGCCGGCGCCACCAGTGGAAGTTCGGCGGCGACATGCTTAAGACCTGGATCTACAACTTCTTCCCTTCACAGTTCGGCGGAGAGTACTACTTCGACGACGTCAAGGTGAACCCGTTCACCTTCGTCCCGCAGGAAGGCGGGCTGCCGCTCACCCCGCTGCGCGCCTATGCCCACGACGTGCCGAAGTATTACATCCAGAACTTTGGCAACGCGGTCTCGCACCCCGATACCACCGAGTATGCCGGGTTCGTGCAAGACACCATCCGCCTCACCGGCCATTTCGCGCTGGTGCTGGGCGTCCGCTATGATCTGCAGACATTTAATACCGCCAACCTGGTCACGAACCCGATGTGGCCGGACACCGGCAAGCTTCCCTTCGACACGCACAACTTCGCTCCCCGCGCCGGCTTCGCCTGGTCGCTCGGCGACGTCAACCCGCTGGTCGTTCGCGGCGGCTTCGGCATCTTCTATACGCGCATTCCGCAGATCTATAACTCCGCCATCGAAACCGACAATGGGCTGCGGCAAACCGATCTCTTCCTGAACAACAGCCAGTCCCTCGACCGCCAGGTGTTTCCGCAGTATCCCAATCCGCTGGTCAATTGCCCTCCCTCGGCTCTCGTTTGCACTCCGCCGGCAAATCTCACCGGTTTTCTCACCAGCGACGTGTCGGCCTTCTCGCCCACGTTCCAAACTCCCTACGTGATCCAAAGCAGCCTGAGCGTGGAGCGCGAAGTAGGGAAGAAGCTGGCCATCAGCGGATCGTATCTCTACGTTCACGGCGAGCACCTGATCCGCGTACGCGACGTGAATCTTCCCCCGCCGACCACGGTGAATTACCCCGTCTTCGACCCAACCGGCACGCAGTTCCTCGGCACTTACGACCCCGTCCAGTCATTTGCCACCTGGCAGTTCACGCGCACGCTCGACTGTCCGTTTCCCCCGTGCGTGAATCCGCTCGAGCGACCGATACCGGGACTGGGCGCCATCAACGAATTCGAGAGCGCCGCTTCCAGCATCTATCACGGGCTGACCCTTTCCCTGCACCGGCGCATGAGCTCCGGCCTGTATTTACGGCTCGCTTACACCTGGGCCGAGGCCTTCGACGACATACAAGATGCGCTCATTGCAGGCTCTCCCGGCACCGTTCAAAACTCCTACAATCCAAACGCAGACTGGGGGCGCAGCGTCACCGACCAGCGCCACCGGCTGGTGGCATCCTGGGCCTATGAGTTGGAGCCGTTTGACCGCTCGCATGAGGCCTTGCGGCGCTTGTTCAATCACTGGAAGCTGGCCGGAATCGTGAGCGTGGGCTCCGGCCGGCCGGTGAACGCCACCGTCGCTGGCGATGGCAATCAGGACGGCAATGACTCCAACGACCGCCTGCCCGGAGTGCCCCGCAACGCCTACACCGGCCCCAACTATGCAACCACCGACTTGCGGCTTTCACGCCGTATCTTCTTTTTCGACCGCTGGAAGCTAGAGCTCATGCTCGAGAGCTTCAACTTATTCAATCGCGACAATAGGCGCGTCACCATCACCGACGACGGCTTCATTGGGTCCGCGGGAACGTTCGTGTTGGGAGACAAAAGAATAGGCGGCACTACCTATCCCGGCTACTACACCAGCAACTCGAATTTCCTGGTGCCGACCAGCGCCTATGCACCACGGCAGGTGCAACTCGCCCTTAAACTTAGTTTCTAGTCCCGCAAGCTAACCTGATTGTGATTGCGAATATCTCTTGACTTGCTACGGCAACGCTGCAATAACTTACGGGTCCAAAATAGGACGGTTGGGAGGTGTATCGGGTTGGCAGAGGTACGGGTCCAAGAGGGCGAGTCCCTGGAAAACGCGCTTCGTCGATTCAAACGCAAGGTTCAGCAAGAAGACATCATCAAGGAGGTCAAGCGACACTCCTTCTACCTGAAACCAGGCGAGAAACGCCGCGCCAAGGAAGCCCTGGCACGCAAGCGAAACCGTAAAAAAGCACGCAAAGAACAAGACTAAAAGAGCCTGCGGGCCACACCTGCAAGGGTGCGGCCTGTCCCTACTCAGCCCGTGAGTATTCCGCAGTCGTAAATCTGTGATGTGCAGTTCCCTGGGCGGCGTCTGCCGTCCCGGAGGGCCGATTCCAGTTGCTGGGGATGTACCCTGCTCCATCCGCGGAGGCACCGACGGACGCGCCACGCCGCCGGCTGTCGGATGGAGTGGGATCACGGGGGTGGGGGAGGGAAGGTTCATGGAATTCCAGGATAAGGTGCTGAAGTGCATCGACTGTGGTACGGATTTCATCTTCACGGCCGGGGAACAACTGTTCTTCCACGATAAGCAGTTCAAGAACGAGCCCAAGCGCTGCAAGGTTTGCAAAACCAAGCGCGCTTCCGCCGTGGGCAGCATTCCAATCGGGAACGGGTATCAGAAGGTGGAAACCCGCACGATCTGTTCACAGTGCGGCAAGGAAACCACAGTGCCTTTCAAGCCCACACAGGGAAGGCCGGTTTTCTGCCGGGAGTGTTTCCAGCAGCGCCGTACCGTCGCCGTCAGCGCCTGATCACCCTAGTTGCTCAACTGGGCTGCATCGTGCTGGCGACCGGCGTTATCAGAACGCTCGCCGTGTAGTGTGTTTGGGGCGTGCCGTTGTATTCTTAAACAGTAAGCGCCGGAAGCGGCCTCCGGCGCTTCGAACCTTGTACGAATTGTTTGGCTGACTGCTGCTCAGCTCGCCCGCTTGGCAGCGCCCTTCTGCTTTGAGTTGCCGTTGGCGGCGCGCAAGGCTGCCCTTTGCAGCTTCTGCTTCTCGTCCGCGTGCTGAATCAGCATGACCTCGATTTGCCGCAGCAGGTCTTCGGTATTCATGGGCTTGACCAGCATCGAGTCCGCGCCTTCGCCCTTCCAGCCGCTACCCAGGGTGGGGAATGCCGTCAGGATGGCCACCGCCGGGCTGTTCTCCAGCCGTTTCACGGTGCGAATTACATCGTAGCCAGCGGTCTCGCTCTCCATCTTCAGATCGGTAATCACCATGTGGTACTGGCTGCCGTTTTGTAGTTTGGCGATCGCTTCGCGGCCGCTGCCGGCGGTCTCCACCTCGAAGCCGTTCATCTCCAGGATCGCGCGCAGGGTCAGCAGAATGGCTAGTTCATCGTCCACCAGCAAGATTCGCCGTTTCATAGGGACTCCAGAAGAAATGCCCACGAGCAGCAGCTCTGGTTTGCGCTTGCCCCCAGAAAAGCGCTCGGCCTCGGTTGCTATAATACACCCGCTTGTCTACCTTCTTCGTACAGAACTTCGGCTGCCGCGCCACTCAGGCTGACGGCGCTCAAGTGGAACGCGACTTGTTGGACCGCGGGCTTCGCCGGGCCTCGAGCGCCGGCGATGCCGAAGTGCTTGTGCTGAATACATGTACGGTCACCGCCGAGGCGGACCGCGACGCCCGCGCCGCCATTCGCCGGGTGCATCGCGAAAATCCCGGGTGCCGCGTGCTGGTCACCGGCTGCTACGCCCAGCGCGCTCCCCAGGAACTGGAGGGCCTGCCCGGCGTCTCCTGGGTGGTGGGGAACTCGCACAAGCATCAGATCGGCGAAATCGTCCAGCTCGATTGTCATCCCGAGCGAAGCGCAAAACCCCTGAATTGTCATCCTGAGCGAAGCGAAGGACCTGCTTTTGCTTACGTCGGCGACATCTTCGCCCACACCGAGCTGCTGGCCGCGCCGGTGTTCGACGGCCTCGGCTACGACAAGACGCGCCCCAACCTCAAGGTCCAGGACGGCTGCGACAATCGCTGTTCGTTCTGCATCATTCCTTTCGTGCGCGGGCAGAGCCGCTCCCTGCGCCGCGACGACGTGCTGCGCGAAATGGATGCGCTGGTGGCCGCCGGCTTCCGCGAGGTGGTCATCTCCGGCATCAACCTGGGACGCTGGGGACGCGACCTCGAACCGCCCACCCGCTTTGAAGACCTGGTGCGAGCGATTCTCGAGCATACCGGCATCGAGCGCCTGCGGCTGAGTTCCATCGAGCCCATGGATTGGACGGACGAATTGATCGCGCTGGTCGCCGGCTCGCCGCGCATCGCCAGGCACGCGCACGTGCCGCTGCAGAGCGGCAGCGACCGCATCCTGCGACGTATGCACCGCAAATATCGGCCTTGGCATTACGACGATCGCATCCGCAGGATTCGGGCTACCATGCCCATGGCCGCCATCGGCGCGGACGTGATGGTCGGCTTCCCCGGCGAGACGGACGCCGACTTCGAGGAAAACCGCCGATTCATCGCTTCCCTGCCCTTCACCTATCTGCACGTGTTCACGTATTCGGCGCGCTCAGGAACGCCGGCTGCCGGCATGCGGGACCAAGTCGCAGCGCAAGTGAAGCGCGAGCGCAACCGCCTGCTTCGCGAGCTGGCAGCGGAAAAGAAAACTGCGTTCATGCAATCGCTTGTAGGACAAACAGTCTCTACCATCACGCTGAGCGTCGTTGAGAATGGCCGCACCGAAACGCTGACCGAAAACTATCAGAAGCTTTGGCTGCGTGGGGAGCATCCTGCAAATCACATCCTGGATGCATGGGTTGAAGGACAAACCGGCGACACACTGCTTGGAATGCAACAATGATTGGGGCGATGTGTACAGTAAGAGCACAGGTGAAGGGGCACGACCTTCGGTCGTGCCATTAGTGTGGTTGAGAAATCCGGGCTTTAGCCCCTGAAAACCAGGGGCTAAAAGCCCCACGAATTATTGGTTCCTCTGCGGCACGACCGGAGGTCGTGCCCCTTCACCCGTATGCGGGACTCTCGGAGCGAATCATGGAATCGATGCCGGGACGAACGACTGTCCATTCTCAGCCCCTGATTGCGGTGCGCGATGTAAGAGCAAGCAGTCAGTGGTATCAACAATTGCTCGGACTCGATACACTGCCAGAGCACAGCCATCGCGACTTCTATGACCGCTTGCTCTGCGCTGGCCAGTTGGTTCTTCAACTCCATGCCTGGGGACGAGGACGACCACCCCAACCTTGTCAACGCGGACGCAGCGCCGGTCGGGCACGGCGTCGTACTCTGGTTCGAGGTGGACGACTTTGATGCAGTCGTCGAACGGGCCCGCACATTGCGCGCTCAGATGATATTAGAACCCCACTTCAACCCGCGGCCCAGCCACAGGGAAATATGGCTGCGCGACCCCGATGGCTACGTGGTGGGGGTTGCCGGTCCAGACGGCGAGAAGAGCTCTTGAGACTCATGGGGTAGTGTCGCAGTTTGAAAATGCGGGCTATGGACCATTTTTCATACCTGATTGATCGGCAGCACCGCTTTCTGCTTATTGGGATCCTTTTGTTGGTCGCAACGGCGGTCTTCACGCTCAGCGGGGAAACCTTTGAGCGCTTCGGTCGGATTGTGTACCGCGCCGAACAGCCTAAACGTTTTTGGTGGGATGTCGTCCTCTATTTTCTCGGCGGTCTTTTCTTCATCGGCCTCTACTTGTACCAGAATTCGAACTAAGACATAACCGTTCGCGGTGGTGACGCCGATCCTCCGATTCTCCCATGCTATAATTTTTTGTTTCTGCCGTACTTTTTTCTCCTGGAGGCTGTGTATCGACAAGAGATTTATCCGCACGAATGATCGCATCCGCGCCCGCGAAGTCCGTGTGATCGACGATGAAGGCAAGCAGATCGGCATCCTGCAGCCTTTCGAAGCGCTCAAGATGGCCCGGGAGAAGAACCTTGATCTGGTAGAGGTGTCGCCGACGGCACAGCCGCCGGTTTGCCGCATCATGGATTTCGGCAAGTACCTCTACGAGCAGGACAAGAAAGAACGCGCCGCCAAGAAGCACCAGAAAGTCATCACCGTCAAGGAGGTGAAGTTCCGCATCAACGTGGACGAGCACGATTACGAGTTCAAGAAAAACCACGTGCTGCGCTTCCTCGAAGACGGTGACAAGGTGAAGGCAACGATTTTCTTTCGCGGCCGCGAGATGACGCACACCAACCTTGGCCGCCAGATTCTCGACCGCCTGATCAAGGACATCGCCGACAAAGGCATCGTCGAGTTCAGGCCGCGCATGGAGGGCAATACGCTGCATGCGATTCTGGCTCCGAAGAAGGCGGGATAGAGAGACAACATGCCCAAAATGAAAACACATTCCGGCGCTGCCAAGCGCTTCAAGAAGACGGCCACTGGGAAGGTCAAGCGCGGACACGCATTCGTGCGCCACATCCTGACCTCCAAGCCCACGAAGCGCAAGCGCCATCTCGATACCGGCACGCTGGTCGACAAAGCCGACGTGCCCAAGGTGAAGAGGATGATTCCGTATTAGAGCAGTCGTCGGCCGTTGGTCATCGGTCGTCGGCAACAGCTAATGGCCGGCGACCGAAGGCCGAGGGCCGACGACCAGCGTGTGAAGAGGCACATCCTGCCTCCAGCCGCTAACACGAGTCACTAAAAAGGAGACGCCATGCCCAGAGTCAAGCGCGGCACCAAGCGCCGCGCCAAGCGCAAGAAGATCCTCGACCGCGCCAGCGGTTTTTACCTGACCAAATCCAAGCTCTATCGCTCCGCCAAGGAATCGGTGGAACGGGCGCTGAAGTTCGCCTACTCCGGACGCCGCCAGAAGAAGCGCCAGTTCCGCTCGCTGTGGATCGTGCGCATCGGCGCCGCCGCCCGCGACAACGGCCTGAGCTACAGCCAGTTCATTAACGGCCTGAAGAAGAGCGGCATGGAACTGGACCGCAAAATCCTGGCCGACCTCGCAGTGAAAGACCCGGCAGCATTCAAGGGTCTGGCCGAGCAGGCTAAGGGCGCACTGGGCGCCGCGTAAGAATTTTCAGCCGCGGATTCACGCGGATTGTCACGGATTTTCAATCGGGGATTTATCCGCGTGAATCCGTGCAATCCGTGGCGTTTTTCCCATGTACATCGTTCCCAAACTCGCGGACTATTCACCAGCGGCGCTGGATGCCGCTGTGCGGGAATTGCTGTCGGCGCTGGAATCCGAATCGAAGGCCATCACCAACGAATCCGACTGGAAAAATTTTCGCGACCGCTGGATGGCCCGCAAGAACGGCGCCCTCACTCAAATCAACGACCTGTGGCTCAAATCCGCTCCTGTTCCCGCAAAACGCGACGTTGGCCAACGCGTCAACGAACTGAAATCCCGCGTCGAACAAATTATTGACGCCGCCCGCGATCGCCTGCAGGCCGCGAGCCCGCTCGAATCCGACCGCCTCGACATCACCCTCCCCGGCATCCGCCGGCCCATCGGGGCGGAACATCCGGTCATCAAGGCGCAGGGCGAGATCGTCTCCGTCTTCAAGGCGATGGGCTACTCGGTGAGCGAAGGCCCGGAGATCGAGACCGACTACTACAACTTCGAGGCGCTGAACTTTCCGCCCAACCATCCCGCGCGCGACACCCAGGACACGCTGTTCATCGCCGGACAGCAATCAAAGCCGCTGCGCGAGCGCCTGCTGCTGCGCACACACACCTCGCCGGTGCAGATCCGCACCATGGAGAAGCTCGCGCCGCCGATTCGGGTGGTCATTCCGGGCAAGGTGCACCGCAACGACGCGCCCGACGCCAGCCACTCGCCCATGTTTCACCAGGTCGAGGGCTTGGCCGTGGACACCAACATCACCTTCTGCGACCTGAAGGGCACGCTCGACCACGCCATGAAGGCGCTGTTCGGATCGAGCGTCCGCACGCGATTTCAGCCGTCATTCTTCCCGTTCACCGAGCCGAGCGCCGAGGTTGCGATCAGTTGCATCTTCTGCGGCGGTAAAGGCTGCCGCACCTGCAAGCAAGGCGGCTGGATCGAGCTGCTGGGCTGCGGCATGGTCGATCCGAATGTGTTTGAATTCGTCCGCGACAACGGCTACGACCCGGCGAAGGTCTCAGGCTTCGCCTTCGGCATGGGCGCCGATCGCATCGCGCTGCTGAAGTATGGCGTGGACGACATTCAGTTGTTTTTCCAGGGTGATGTGCGGTTCTTGGAGCAGTTCGCGTAAGGGAGGAGTGCGCATCTGCCACGGAGACACGGAGACACAGAGATTTTCTGATCTGATTACCTCCGTGTCTCTGTGCCTCAGTGGCTAATTCTCTACACATGAAGATATCTCCCACCTGGCTGCGCGAGTTCGTTGACTTCAAGGTCGATGCGAAGCAGCTCGCCGAAGACCTGACTGCCGCCGGTCTCGCCGTCGAGCTGACTTCCGGCGAGGGCGGCAGCCTCGTCTTCGACATGGAGATCACCACCAACCGCGTCGATGCCATGAACCACTATGGCGTGGCGCGCGAGTGCTCGGCCATCTACGATCTCGATCTCAAGCCCATTGAGCCCAAGCTGCCCGCCGCGAAAGGCAAGGCGAACTTCGAGATCGAACTGCCCGACCCGCAAGGCTGCGCGCGATACACGGCGCAGATTGTTCGCGGGATCAGGCTCGCGCCGTCGCCCGCGCGCATCGCTCGCCGACTGGAGATGATGGACGCACGCCCCATCAACAACGGCGTCGATGCCAGCAACTACACGCTCATCGAGATGGGCCACCCGACTCACGCCTTCGACCTGGATACGCTGGAGGGCGGCAGGATCATCGTGCGGCGCGCCCGCGTCGGCGAAAAGCTGAAGACTCTGGATGGAGTCGAGCGCAAGCTCGATTCCGACGACCTGGTCATCGCCGACGCGGTAAAGGCGGTCGCGCTCGCGGGCGTCATGGGCGGCTACGACACCATGATCACCGACCGCACGCGCAACATCCTGATCGAGTCGGCGTGGTTCGATCCGGTGAGCGTCCGCCTGACTGCGCGCCGTCTCGGCATGCACACCGACGCCTCGCATCGCTTCGAGCGCGGCGCCGACTGGGGCGCTACGACGCTTGCCTGCCGCCGTGTCGCGGAACTGATCCTCGAAACCGGCGGCGGCCAACTCGAAGGCGACCTGATCGACGCCATCGGCCGGCGCATCGAGCGGCCTTGCATCCGCTTGCGGCCGTCCGAAGTGCGGCGAATTCTCGGGCAGGAAATCGGCGAGAAAGAAGTATCGCGTATCCTGCGGCGGCTTGGATTTTTGGTAACGGTAGAGCGAGCGCCCAAAGCTCCTAGCCCTTTCGGCCGACGTGGCCGTATCGTCAACCCCGATGTCGCTGAGCTTGATGATTTCAGCGTCCAGGTCCCGACCTGGCGTCTCGACGTTGAGCGTGAGATCGATCTGATCGAAGAAATCGCGCGCATCTACGGCTACAACCGTTTTCCCAACACGCTGCCCGCATTCGCCGGCGCGGTCGTGGAGACTCCCGACGCTCCGAAGGATGCGTCGTTGCGCTCGGCGCTGCTGGCGCTCGGTTACAACCAGGCGGTTTCGCTGAGCTTCATTTCGGCCGCGGAGGCGCAGCAGTTCTCCACTGCAGCGCCCGTGGCGCTCGAAAACCCGATCAGCGAAGAAGCTGCCGTGATGCGGACTTCCCTCGTCCCCAGCATGGTCAACATGCTGGCGTACAACCTGAACCGCGGCGTGAACGACGTGCGCCTGTTCGAGGCAGGCAATGTTTACGAGCTCGCCGGCACGAAAACCGAGGAGCGCAAACAGATCGCCATCGGCGCCACGGGGCAAGCCGTCGCCGCGGACGTTCACCAGCCTGGACGGGCATATTCGTTTTTCGATCTGAAGGGAGACCTCGAAAGTCTGCTCTCCAAGTTCCAGCACCAGTCGCTCTATTTCGACGACAACAACCGGCCCGCGTACTACCATCCGTATCGCTACGCGCGGGCGGTGCTCGATGGCGGCATGGTAGCGCGGCTTGGCCAACTGCATCCGGAAGTCGCCGGCGCGCGCAAGCTGCGCCAAGACATTTATTTGGCGGAGATCTATCTCGACCGGCTCTATCGCCAAGGCCTGCGCCCGGTGCGCTACCAGGCTATCTCGCGCTATCCGGCGGTGGATCGCGATTTTTCGTTCCTGTTCGACAATGCGATCACTTTCGAGCGCATTCGAGCCGACAGTGGAAGCACTCCGCATCGGCGAGCTGCGAGCGTTCCAGCCGGTCGAGATCTTCCGCGGCGGCGCGGTCCCGACAGACCAGTATTCGGTGCTGCTGCGGGCTGAGTTCCAATCGGTGGAGCGCACGCTGCGTGACGACGAAGTCGCGCTTTGGGCAAACCAGCTCATTGAAGCGCTGAAAAAGCTGGGCGGAGTTCAGCGGGCTTAATTTCGAAAACCTGGATGCGCTTACCAAACACCCACCACGGAGACACGGAGTCACCGAGGAACTTAAACCCATTTCCCTCCGTGACTCTGTGGTGGGTGTTTTGTTTGCGGCGATTATTTATACAGCTTCATGCCGCGCTGAAAGCACGGGAGGCTGCCGAGCGGACATGTGGATTTTTCTCCCGCGCGGCTGCGCTATACTGCGCTTGCGCCCTTCCATTTTGGAATCTGACGAAATGAGGACTCTCTGAGTATGCCCGTGAAGGCAGTAGAAGAGATGCCGGCGACCCTCCCCGCCGATGATTTTCACGCGCTGGAAGAAAAAATCTATCGCACCATCGAACTATTAAAGGAAGCGCGCGAAGCCAAGGCCGCCGCCGAGCGCACGGCCGCTCGCCTGCGCGAGCAGCTCGAGGGACGCGACGGCCAGAGCGAGTCCCTGCGCGCCGAGGTGGTCACTTTGCGCCGCGAGCGCGAAGAGGTACGTACCCGAGTGGAAAAGATGCTCAAGCACATTGAAGCATTGACCCAGGAAGAAAGCGGAGGATAATCGTCGCAAGGAGACGACTCATCATGGCAGAGACCGCGGCGAGCTCCAACGGCAAATCCGTACGGGTGGAGATCTTCGATCAGACCTACAGCCTGCGCGGCACCGATCCCGACTATATCGAGAAACTCGCGGAATACGTGGATGGCAAGATCCGCGCCGTCGCCGAGCAAACCACCACGGTGGATTCCCTGCGCCTGGCGGTGCTGGCCGCGCTCAACATCGCCGACGAGTATCACCTGCTGAAGCGCAAGTACGACAGCGTGGCTTCGGAGTACAACCGCCGCGCTCTCGATCTCTCGGGCGCCCTCGACCAGGCCTTGCACGAAGAACGCCGCGCGGGATAGCTGGGCGTCTTCAACCAGGCATAGGTCCATGATCTTCCGACTGGCTATCATTCCCACGCAGGCAACCTGTTTGCCAACTATTTACATTGCCGGGCTTGCCATCCGCTCCAGATTTCTCTAGCATCGAACCCGTCGCCGGCCTGCGAAGTTGGTGAGGCTGGAGGCCGTTTTTTTGAACCAACAGTCGCAAAATGGGAGCTCGACTCGTTATATTGGTCCGGTGAGCTGTTCCGCCAAGCGGAAATGCCTAAAGGGCCTCGGGGAGTTCCCACCGTCTTAGGACGGGTTCATAAAACGGTCTTTCCCACGGCCCAGCGGGTCGGCTTTCGTGTGTCTGCGAGATTCCTACCGCGGATTGACGCGGATGAACGCAGATCAACTTCTTAGAAATCCGCGTTCTTCCGCGTGAATCCGCGGCGTATGATTTTTCTGTACTCCCGGCTAACATAGGCCCGTGCTCCCCATCCTGCTGCACTTTGGCCGTTTCTCGCTTCCGACCTACGGATTCCTGGCAGCCGTGGGCCTGCTGGTCGGACTTGGCGTCTGCGTGCACAATGCCACCCACCATGGCATCGATCCCGACAAAACTTGGAACCTGGGCATTCTCGCCATTCTCGCCGGCATCGTTGGCGCCAAGCTGCTGTTGCTGGTGAACGATTGGGCCTATTACAAGGCCCATCCGCGCGACATCTTCAGCCTCACAACATTGCAGGCCGGAGGAGTGTGGTCCGGCGGACTCGTCGCCGCCGTGCTGGTGTCATGGTGGTACATTCGCCGCCACCACATCCCGGTGCTGAAGACTTGCGACGTGTTTGCGCCGGGCGTGGCGCTTGGACACGCCATCGGCCGCCTGGGATGCTTCGCCGCCGGCTGCTGCTGGGGGAAGCCCACCACGCTGCCCTGGGGAGTAACTTTCACCAATCCGCTGGCCGGCCTGCTTGTCGGAACGCCGCTCGGTGTGCGGCTCCATCCCACGCAGCTTTACGAGATGGTGGTGGAACTGGGGGATTTTTTCCTGCTTACCTGGCTGCTGCGGTGGAAGCGGTTCGATGGACAGGTGATTGGCGCCTACATGTTCGTGTACGGTCTGGCTCGTTTTTTTCTGGAGTTCCTGCGCGACGATCCCGACCGCGGCAGCGTGCTCGGCGGATTCATGACCGGCACGCAACTGCTGGCCATCGGGCTGGTGATCGCCGGCGGCTTGCTGTGGATTCAACGCGGCAGGCCGCAGGCCGAAGTCACGGGCGTGGGGCAGGCGGCCGGCAGGTAAGAGGTTGCGCCCGCGTTGATTGGGGCGAATCGAGTCAGGTTTTTCGGAAGCGTGCAGCCGAAAAAAAGCTGCTCAATGAATCACCCGCGAGATTTTTCCCCAGCAGCCGCGTAGAGGGCTTCGGTGTCGCTCTCTTCGAAGGCAGGCGGGGCGCTACGTTTCTCGCTGGCCGCGGCGGGCGCCGCGGCGTCGCGCACTGCCTCGCGCGTCTTGCGCACCTGGTACTTCCCCTTCCCGCTGAGATAAAGCGCCAGAATCTTCGCCACCTGACGCAGCAGTATCCGCTCCTGGGAGCTGAACGCGCGGCCGGGCGCAGCTTGTACGCGCAGGCTGCCGATGGCATAGGTCGAAATCTTGATGGGCACGATCAACTCCGGCCTGAGCTCGCCCGCGTCCGCCTGGCTTCCGCCGAAGGCCCGCGGCACTTCCCTCCCCTTCACCGCCAGAAAAATGCCCGCGCGCTCATAATGCCGGCTCTCGCACAGCAGCTTGAGGACGCGCACCAGCGCGGAAGGCGGACGCGGGGACGGCTTGTAGGTCGCGATCAGCTGCTTGATCTGGGCGATCAATTTTCTCGGCAAAAGATAGGTTTTCAAGGCTGTTTCCTGACGTGCTCGGGATGGTTGGACTCGCTAGTTTAACCGTCGCACCCCGCAGGGTCAACGCTTGCTTCGATCCCAACCGCGGCGCCGCGCTTGCCGTGCGGTTCGGAAAGGGCACGACTTGAAACCGCACTAGCTCGCCGCATCCCGATGACGGGTTCTGCTTGCACCCGCGGGCGAGCGCCGCAAAACTTAAGAGCTGGGCATGAGTACACGATCACAACTGCTGCGGAATGTGTTACGGACCTGGGATCAGAGCGTGGAGGGATCGCTCTATCTCGACTGGCTGGTCGAAGCTCATCCTGAGCTCGACGGCGGACTGGTGCTGCGGGAGGCCGTGCTGGAATGGGCGGAGGCCGAGGAGTCGGCAAGCCAGCCCAGCGAAAGGGCGCTGGCGGAGTTCTGCGCCCGCCTGGCGCCGGGGAGAGCCAGCGCGGTAAGGGAGAAGACAGAGGAGATCCTTGCCGCGCGCTCGCAAATCGCACAGGCCATCCGGGAAAACATCCGCGTTCTGCGCAACCTGCGCCGCGAGTTGGGCTGCAGCAGGATGGAAGCCCTCAACAAACTGGCGGCGGAGTTGCAGCGCGATGGTTTGGACGAGTCGCAGGCGCTATGGCGGCGCATCGCAGCCGTGCCGGAGATGTCAGCCAGAGCCACCGCCCTACGCCGCACCACCGCCGAGCCCCTGAACATCGAAGAGGAACGGCGCCGGGCAGCGCCAGGAACTTCCCCACCAGGGCAGGAACCCGCGGACCAGGACACGCCGGAAGAACTCGACCGCTACTACTCCTACCAACTGGTGAGCCGGCTGGAACAGGTGGTGGAGCGCGCTTCCGCCCTGGATCCCGTGCAGTTGAACGTGACCAGCAGTTCGGTGAAGGCGCTCTTCCAGGCGGCGCACGAGGTCTATCTTTACGGCTTTGACGTCGCCTGCATCGCGCTGTGCCGCGGCTTGGTCGAGCATGCTCTCAAGGACAGGCTGGCGATACCGTCCGGCGAGCGTCCCGCGCTGCGTGCGCTGATCGACCGCGCCCACCGCGCCCAGTTGCTCGAAGCCCGCGAGCGCGATCGCGCCGAGAGAGTCGAAGACGCGGGCAACAAGGCCATGCACAACCTGGCCGACTTGCGCCGCACCGCCCAGGAGGTGCTCAATTGCACGCGTATGGTGCTGAATAAGCTCTACGCAGGCTAGGCCAGGATTTTGACCGCGGCGGGCTGAGGCGGCATCACCGGCGCGGGTGCGGGGGCCGGTTGCTGGAGGAATTGACGAATACGCGGCAGCGCGCGGCGCGCCGCTTCTTCCCCGGCGCGTACCAGGGCAGGCGCGCGATCGAACGAATCGTAGCCGAAGTCCTGGACCTCCGGTTCCATGATCACGTCGGCATCGGCTTGCCAGAGGCTGCACATTTTGGTCTGCGCGATGGAGAAGCACTGCCCGATCACGTCGAAGACGCTGCGCGGCGGACCCGGGTTCACCCAGTGCGCCTTCAGATAAACAGCCAGCACGCGCTCGGCGCCCATCTCGCGCAGCGGTGTGGTGGGCACCGAATAGGCGAGCATCCCGTCCACCAGGGTGCGCCCGTTCAAAGTCACCGGCAGGAACATCCCGGGATAGGCGCAACTGGCGCGCACCGGCCCAATCAATTCGCCGGAGCGGAAAACCACGGGCTCACCGCTGACAAAGTCAGTCGCGATCACTGCCAGCGGGATGCGCAGCTCTTCGAAGGTCTTCACTTTCAGGAAGCGTTGCAGCATGGTGGTCATGCGGTCATTGCTGGCGAAGCCCAGGCGCGAGACGGTCCAGCGGGCGAAGTGGCGGAAGCGTATCAGCCCCGCGATCTCTTCCATTTCTTTCGGGCAAACGCCGCTCGCGTACACCGCGCCAATCAGCGCTCCCACGCTGGTGCCGGCGATGAAGCTGACGGGAATTTTTTCCTGTTCGAGGACCTTGAGCACGCCGATGTGCGACAGGCCGCGGGCAAAACCGCCGCCCAGCGCCAGTCCAATGCCAGGTACACGCGGGTTGGCTGGCGCCGCAGGAGCAATCCTGCTCAGCTCACGATGAAAGGCACTCAGCGAACGCGCCAGCTTCGATAATGTCCCCACGCTGTGTCACCCCTGCCCGGTGGGGATTTCCGGACTGAAAAGTAGGATGCAATCTGCTGCGGATATGATGCAGCATACCCCAGTCCCTGCGTCACGCAAGGTTCCCTGCGTGCGAAAAACGCGTTACAAAGGTAATCGCATGACCCGCGAATTTTCCGCCGGAGGCGTGGTGTTGCGGCAGATGCGCGGCCGCTGGTGGCTGGCCGCCATCGAACCCGCAGGCCGCAGCCGACAAGCTGTCTTGGCTTTGCCCAAAGGCCTGGTGGATGAGGGTGAGCGCCCCGAGCAGACTGCCCTTCGCGAAGTACGGGAAGAGACTGGCGTGGAGGCGGAACTGATCGGAAAGCTCGGCGACATCAAGTACGTCTACACGCGAAGCTGGGCGGGTGGTGAGCGCGTCTTCAAGGTCGTCAGCTTCTACCTGCTGCGCTATCAGTCCGGCAAGCTGGGCGACATCACGCCGGAGATGCGGGTCGAGGTCGCTCGCGCTGAATGGATTCCCTTGCACGACGCTCCCCGCCGCCTCGCCTACAAGGGCGAGCGCGAAATGGCCGCCAAGGCGCTCGAGTACGTTGCTCGCAATCCTGATCTAAAGATCGAGCAGAGCTAGAAATCCGCCACGGAGACACGGAGTCACGGAGAAATTCGATTCCTTGGCGAATCGCATATCCTCCGTGTCTCTGTATCTCCGTGGTAGGTTTGGGTGTGAAGTCTGTGACGTAGATCACATCGTGATGTGACGTTATGTTATTACAAATAAATGACTTACGTGACGATTTTGCTTGACGCGCTGGACCCCTGAGCCTACACTCAGTCCAACTTAATAGGGCGCGCGTCGTTGCCATCCTCACCCCCACATCCACTTCGACGCGCGTTCGTTTTTTGTGATGTTTTTTCTTCGGCCTCGGCGCTGGAATCTCGGCGCCTGAATCCCGTCCGAGACTCCCCGCGTGAGGCGTAACCGTTGTTATCATGGTGTCCTCATGCTCAAAGGCATTCAGAAGGTTGCTGTCCTGGGCGCGGGAACCATGGGGTCGCGAATCGCTGCCCATTTGGCCAACGCCCGTGTGCCGTCCTACCTGCTCGACATCGTTCCCCCGGATGCGGATGGCGCGGCCCGCAACAAGATCGCCCAAGCCGGGCTGGACGCCGCTATCAAGTCAAAGCCGGCGGCCTTCTTTGAGCCGGCGCTAGCGGGGCTGGTTACCATCGGCAACTTCGAGGACAACCTAGGCTGGCTCGGGGAAGCCGACTGGATCATTGAGGTCGTCGCCGAAAACCTGGAGATCAAGCGCTCACTGCTGAGGAAGGTGGAAGCGGCGCGCCGGCCCGGAACCATCATCACCACCAACACCAGCGGCTTGCCGGTGGCGCAGATCGCCGAGGGATTCTCGGAAGATTTTCGCCGCTGCTGGTTTGGAACGCACTTTTTCAATCCTCCGCGCTACATGCGCCTGCTGGAGATCATCCCGACGCCGGAAACTGACCGCGCCGCCCTCGACGCCATTGCCCACTTCGCCGACCTTCGCCTGGGCAAAGGTGTGGTCTATGCCAAGGACACGCCGAATTTCATCGCCAACCGCATCGGCACGTTCTCTGTACTGAACGCCATGCGCCTGATGCAGGAGTTCGATTTCTCAATTGAAGAGGTGGACGCGCTCACCGGTTCGGCCGTGGGTTGGCCGCGATCGGCGACCTTCCGCACCATCGACCTCGTCGGGCTCGACATTCTCTCCAGCGTAGTGTCGAATTTCCTGCGCAATGTGCGCGACGAACGCTCGGATCTGGAAGCGCCTTCGTTTGTCCACCAGATGATCGAGCGCAAGTGGCTCGGCGACAAGACCCGCGGTGGCTTCTACAAAAAGACCAAACACGACGGCAAAGAGGAACGGCTCGGCCTCGATTGGAAGACGCTGGAATACCGCCCGCAACAACGGCCCAAGTTCGCGGCCCTCGAAATGGCCAAGCAAGTGGACGACACGCGCGAGCGCCTGCGCATGCTGCTCGCCGGCGATCCCAAGAAAGACAAAGCCGCGGCCTTCCTCTGGACCGCTCTGGCCGACCTGTGGACTTATTCTGCCAATCGCATTCCCGAGATTTCCGATTCGATTGTCGAAATCGACCGCGCCATGCGCCTCGGCTTCAACTGGGAGCTCGGTCCGTTCGAGCTGTGGGATGCTGCCGGCGTCGAGCCAACGGTCGCGCGCATGAAGAAAGAAGGGCGTCCGGTGGCGGCCAATGTCGAAAAGCTGCTGGCGTCGGGCGAAAACACCTGGTATGAGGACGCGCCGTCCGCGCCCTCGGGCCGAGCTTATTTTGACCTTTGCACGGATAGCGACCGCCCGGTGCAGGTGCCCGCCGGCGTGTGGTCGGTCGAGGTCGCGAAGAAAGCCCATGGCATAGTGAAGAAGAATGCCGGATGTTCCCTGCTGGACCTGGGCGACGGCGTGGCCTGCATCGAGTTCCATTCCAAGGCCAACTCGCTTGGCGGCGACATCGTGCAACTGATTTCGCAGACGCTCAAGCCGGGCGGCCCGGGCGATGGGTTCGACGCTTTCGTCATCACCAACGATGCCCCCAACTTTTCCGTCGGCGCCAACATCATGATGCTTCTGATGTGGGCGCAGGAGGAAGAATGGGACGAGGTGGATCTCGCCATCCGCCAATTTCAGGGGATGACGCAGTCCATCAAGTTCTCGCCCAAGCCCGTAGTGGTGGCTCCCTTCGGCATGACGTTGGGCGGCGGCTGCGAGATTTCCTTGCACGCAGCCGCGCGAACCCCTCACGCTGAGCTGTACATGGGCTTGGTTGAAGTTGGCGTCGGACTTCTGCCCGGCGGCGGCGGATGCAAAGAGATGCTGCTGCGCGCGGTCGACGCCGCCAGTTCCATCCGGCCGGACGGCCGCGGCGAATCGGTCGAGATGATGGAAGCCATGAAGCGCGCCTTCGAGACCATCGGCATGGCCAAAGTTTCGACCTCAGCCAGCGAGGCGCGCCATCTAGGCTTCCTTTCGGACCCCGATGAGATCGTGATGAACCGCGAGCGCGTGCTGGCCGACGCCAAGGCGCGCGCGCTGGACATGGTCCGCTCCGGATACAAGCCGCCCGTGCCGCGCACGATTCCGGCACCGGGAGAAAACATCCTGGCGACGCTCAAGCTGGGCATTCATCTAATGCGCCAGGGCGATTACATCAGCGATCACGAAGTGAAGATCGGCACCAAAGTCGCGGAAGTGCTCTGCGGCGGCCGCGTCTCGCCGGGTACGCCGGTGAGCGAGCAATACATATTGGACTTGGAGCGCGAAGCGTTTAAGTCGCTCGCCGGCGAACGCAAGACACAGGAACGAATTCAACACACGCTGAAGACGGGAAAACCGCTGAGGAATTGATTTCACCGCCGAGACGCCGAGGTCGCCGAGGGTCTTGGAACTGCGTTCTTGGAATTGTTTTCTCGGCGCACTCGGCGTCTCGGCGGTAAAACGATTGGAAGGAATGAATGAAAGAAGTCGTCATCGCATCCTCCGTCCGCACCGCGGTCGGCAAAGCCTACAAGGGCACACTGCGCGCAACGCGGCCCGATGATCTGGCCGCCGTGGCCATCAAGGGCGCGCTGGAACGCGTTCCGCAACTCGATCCTAAAGAGATCGAAGACGTGGTCCTCGGCTGCGCCATGCCCGAGGCCGAGCAAGGGATGAACGTCGCCCGCATCGCTTCCCTGCGCGCCGGTCTGCCGGTCGAGGTCTCGGCCATGACCATCAACCGCTTCTGCTCGTCCGGGCTGCAGGCGATCGCGCTCGTGGCGGACCGCATCGCGGCCGGCGCGTACGACGTTGCGGTCGCCGGCGGCACCGAGTCCATGACCATGATCCCCATGGGCGGTCACAAGGTCTCGGCCAATCCCTGGCTGGTGGACAATTATCCCGACTCTTATCTTTCCATGGGCCTCACCGCCGAGCGTCTGGCGAAGCGCTACGGCATCACCCGCGAACAAGCAGACGAGTTCTCGCTGCAATCGCATCAGAAGGCGCTGGCCGCCATTCAGGCCGGCAAGTTCGAGGACGAGATCGTGCCCGTGCCCGTCAGCTTCACCACGCCGAACGGCTCGAAGCCCAAGCGCATCGACATCGTCTTCAAGGTAGACGAAGGCCCGCGCGCGGACACTACGCTCGAAGCCCTGGGTGCGCTCAAGCCCGCATTCCACGTGCACGGCACGGTGACCGCTGGCAACTCCTCGCAGATGTCGGACGGCGCGGCGGCAGCCGTTGTGATGTCGGCGGAGCGCGCGAAGGCGCTTGGCATCAAGCCGCTGGGGCGCTTTGTTGCCTTCGCAACGGCAGGCTACAAGCCGGAAGAGATGGGAGTTGGCCCCGTCTACGCAATTCCCAAGGCGCTGAAGATGGCCGGCCTGAAGCTCGAGGACATCGACGTGATCGAGCTGAACGAGGCCTTCGCCGCGCAATCACTTGCGGTGATCAAGGAAGCCGGGCTCGACCCGGCAAAGATCAACCCCAACGGGGGAGCAATCGCGCTCGGGCATCCCCTGGGCTGCACCGGCGCCAAGCTGACCGCGACCATCCTGCGCGAGCTCAAGCGCCGCAATGCGCGTTATGGGCTGGTCACCATGTGTGTGGGCGGCGGTATGGGCGCAGCCGGCATTTTCGAGAACGTTCAATGAGATTTCGCCACCGAGGCACCGAGACACGGAGTATTTTTGTTTAGTATTCTCTGTGCCTCAGTGTCTCCGTGGCAGATTTCCTAAGCGAGGATCTTATGGCTACAGTAGCAGTCCCCAAAATCCGAATCACCGGCGGCAGTTTCTTGCTGGAAGAACGCACTCCTAACGACGTTTTCACGCCCGAAGATTTCAGCGAAGAGCACCTGCAGATCGCCAAGACGGCGGACGAGTTTGCCACCAACGAGATCGTGCCCGCCGCCGACAAGCTCGAACATAAGGAATGGCCGGTCGCCCGCGAACTGATCAAGAAGGCCAGCGACCTGGGCCTGACTTCCGTGGACATCCCCGAGGCCTACGGCGGCACCGACATGGACAAGGTCACGTCCTGCATCATCGCCGACAAGATCTCGAAGTACGCCGGCTTCGCCACCACCTGGGGCGCGCACACCGGCATCGGCACACTGCCTATCGTTTATTTCGGCACGGCGGAACAAAAGAAGAAGTATCTGCCGCGGCTGGCGGCGGGCGAGATCGTCGGCGCCTACGCGCTTTCGGAATCCTCTTCCGGCTCGGACGCGCTCAACTGCCGCGCCCGCGCCCAGCTCTCACCCGATGGCAGGCACTACATCCTGAACGGCGAGAAGATGTGGATCACCAACGCAGGCTTCGCCGACCTGTTCACCGTCTTCGCCAAAGTCGACGGTGAGAAGTTCACGGCATTCTTGGTCGAGAAAAACTTCCCCGGATTTGCGATCGGCGCGGAAGAGCACAAGATGGGCATCCGCGGATCGTCCACCTGTCCGCTGATCTTCACCGACTGCAAGGTGCCGGCGGAGAACCTGCTGGGCGAGATCGGCAAAGGACACATCATCGCCTTCAACATTCTCAACGTCGGCCGCTTCAAGCTAGGCGCCAGTTGCGTGGGAGGCGCGCGCAATTCGCTGCAGGCGGCCATCGAATACGCCAAGCAGCGCAAGGCTTTCGGCAAAGTGATTGCCGATTTCGGCCTGGTCCGCGAGAAGCTGGCCGACATGGCGGTGGGCGTGTTCACCGGCGAAGCCATGGTGTACCGCACCATCGGCATGATCGACGTGGCGCTCTCCGAGATCGATAAATCGAGCGCCAGCGCCGCCACCGAGATCCGCAAGTCCATCGAGGAATACGCGGTCGAGTGCTCCATCCTGAAAGTTTGGGGCTCGGAGATGGTGGACATGGTGGTGGACGAGACGGTGCAGATTTACGGCGGCTACGGCTTCGTCGAGGAGTATCCCGCCGAGCGCGCCTATCGCGACGCCCGCGTGAACCGCATCTTCGAAGGCACCAACGAGATCAACCGCCTGATCATCACTGGCTGGCTGCTGAAGCGGGCGATGAGCGGGCAGATTCCGTTGCTGCCGGCGATCAAGAAGCTGATGGACGAAGTGCTCTCCGGTCCGTCGATGAGCGAAGGCCCGGAAGGCACGCTGGCCGCCGAGCGCGCCATGGTCGCGAACGCCAAGAAGATCGCGCTGTTCGCCTCCGGCGCAGCTTCGCAGAAGTACATGCAGCAGCTCGTCGACCAGCAGGAGATCATGGGGGCGCTGGCCGACATCGTGATCGAAAGCTACGCCGCGGAATCAGCCGTGCTGCGCGCACAGAAGCTGATCGAGCGCCAGGGCGAATCGGCCGCCAGTCTGCCGGTCGCGATGGCCCGCGTCTACTTGCAGCACGCGCTGGAGAAGATCGAGACCTCCGCGCGCAAGGTGATCACCGCCATCGCCGACGGTGACATGCTGCGCACGCAACTGGCGATCCTGAAGCGCCTCTCCAAGTACGAGCCCTTCAATACGATTGCGCTGCGCCAGCAGATCGCGCAGCGGGTAATCGAGGTGGGAAAGTACACAACGTCCTGAAGAACGCCACGGATTGGCGCGGATAATCACGGATTGTTTGGTCAGTGATGATCCGTGTGATCCGTGGCTTCGCTTCGAGTCAAGTTGTGGCTAGAATACTGCCGTATGCCAGTCCGTACCCTCACTGCCGTTTTGCACAGAGAAGGCAGCCTCTATGTAGCCGAGTGCCCAGAAGTTGGCACCGTAAGCCAAGGCCCGACAGTCGAAGAGGCAATTGCCAATCTGAAAGAAGCCACTGAACTCTACCTCGAAGAATTCCCGTTGCCCGACGTTGGACATCCGATGATGACCACGTTCGAGGCAAAGTATGCCTAGGCTGCCGCGCGTATCCGGCGCGGCGGCAATACGCGCACTCGAACGGCTGGGGTTCGTTCAGGTCAGGCAGCGAGGCAGTCACGTAATTCTCAAGAAGCGCACGCCTGCTGGCGACGTAGGCTGTGTCGTTCCGCTGCACGCGGAGCTAGCGCCCGGGACACTGAGGGGTATTCTCAAACTGGCTAAGGTCGATATCGATGATTTTAGAAAATACCTGTAGCTCGCCAGATCAGTGGTGATCCGTGTGATCCGTGGCTTCCTTTTCGCTCTCCGGTTCGTTGTTCCGCCGCCAGTTCTCCATGTGTTCCGCGGTGGCCGGAGTGGGCTCTGCGGGCGGCTGGCCGGCCTTGACGTCGGTCATGTAGCCGCCTTTGCAGATCACGCTCCCGTGAATGTCTGGATCGGAGCTTGAGATCCTCACTTCCCCTTCCAGGCAGATGAAGTGAGTGGTGCCGGGGACGGAGGCGTCAGCGCCGAAGTCGGTGCCGATCACGCCCGCAACCGCCGTCGCCGTGCGCAGTTCGAATCGCTGCGGTTGCTTCACCAGACGCATGCGGATCTTGCCGTAGGCCAGCTCCAGCGAGCTCTGGTCGGAAGATGGAGCCTGGCGAATCACCCGTACCTGCGAATCCGCGCCCAACGTGATTAATGACTGGTCCAGCAACTGGACGCGCAATCTGCCCTGGGTGTCGGTGTGCAGCAGATCATCCCAGCTCACGCTGGTTCCCTTCTCGGCCGAGAGTTGGGCGGTGCCGCGCTGAATGATGGCTTGCGGCCGCACTGCGTCCACGGCGCCGGCCTTCTGGGCTTCGGCTGTGGTCGCCAGCGCGGCAAGGAGTGATCCCAACACAAGACTGCGTCGAAGGGTCCCGCTACGCATCCGCTTCCAGCCTCCCTGAGCCCGCACAGGCCTCGGCGCGATACAATAGCACGCTCTCCGGGAGGGAAATCGATGATCCGACTGCGCTGTTGTGTGGTTCTCGCTGCCATCGCTGTTTGCTCCACGCTTGCCTGCGCCCAGCAGGACAAGAGCAAGCGTCCCAGCCCGCCGGGATCGGCGGAGTGCCAGTTCGTCGACGGCAAGACGGTGCACATTGACTACAGCCGCCCTTCCGTGAAGGGCCGCAAGGTATTCGGCGCGTTGGTGCCCTACGACAAAGAGTGGCGCACCGGAGCGAACGAGGCCACTACATTTGTGCCCAACACGACCGTGGACATAGCTGGAAGCAAGATTCCCGCGGGCAGCTACACGCTGTTCACCGTGCCCTCGCAGAAGCAGTGGACGCTGATCGTCAGCAAGAAAACTGGCGAGTGGGGCATCCCCTATCCCGGCAAAGGCGAAGACCTGGCGCGTGTTCCGATGCGGTCGGAGGAACTCTCCAGCCCAGTAGAGCAGTTCACCATCTCCTTCGAGCGCACCTCGCCCGAGGCATGCACTCTGCGGATGGACTGGGAGACCACGCGCGCCGAGGTGAGCGTGCGGGAACAGAAGTAGCCTGAAAGGCGATCATGCGACGCACGCAGCTTTATCTGGACGACGACTTGTGGAATGCCCTGCGCGCACGTGCCCGCAACGAGGGGACTACCGTCTCCGACCTGGTCCGGCAAGTGAGCGCTATTTCGGCAGCCTGGAGGAGCGCAGAGGCTATGCAGGCTCTGGCGGGCATAAGAAAGGACCACTCTGACCCTTCCGATTCCACCAGATACGTGCGCCGCCTGCGGCACGGGAGAAGGTTGGAAAACCGCTGAGTTGAATGGCGCCGCCCCGAGGACTAGACTTCTCCTGTCCTCACAGCTCTCGTGCCGGGAGGCTCGCATGCCGGTTTACGATTACGTCTGCAATGATTGCCACAAGAGCTTCGAATTGGTCCTAACCCTGAACGAACACGACACGGACAAGATCATCTGCCCCAAGTGCGGCAGCAAGAACATCGAGCAGGAGATGGCCGAGTTCTTTGCCGTGACCTCGAAAAAGAGCTGAGAAGCTGCCACAGAGCCACAGAGGGTTCGCCAGTTCCGCTCTGTGTCTCCGTGTCTCTGTGGCGAGATTCTATTAGTCCGCCGCGGCCGGCTGTTGCTTCGGCTTCCAGCGCAGGATGGGCTTGCGCGCCGCCGTGACTTCGTCCAGGCGCGAGACTCGTGTGGTATGCGGCGCCTCCAGCACCAGCTTGGGATCCCGCTCGCACTCCTCGGCGATCGAGCGCATGGCATCAATGAAGAGGTCCAGCTCTTCCTTGGACTCGCTCTCCGTCGGCTCGATCATCAGCGCCCCGTGCACGATCAGCGGGAACGAGACCGTGTACGGGTGGAAGCCGTAATCGATGAGCCGCTTGGCGATGTCGCCGGTCTTGATGCCGTTCTTTCCCTGCAGGCGATCGCTGAACACTACCTCGTGCATGCTGGGCGTCGAGTAAGGCAGGTCGTACAGGCCTTCCAGCTTCTTGCGGATGTAATTGGCGTTGAGCACGGCATCTTCGGTGGTCTGGCGCAGCCCGTCGGGCCCGTTGGCCATGATGTAGGCCAGCGCGCGCACGTGCATGCCGAAGTTGCCGTAGAAGGCGCGCACGCGGCCGATCGAGTGCGGGCGGTCATAGTCGAAGCCCAGCGCGCCGTCTGGCTTGACGGCGATTACCGGCAGGGGCAGGAACGGCTCCAGAATCTGCTTGCACACCACCGGCCCCGAACCGGGACCGCCGCCGCCATGCGGTGTGGAGAACGTCTTATGCAGGTTCATGTGCATGACGTCCACGCCGCGCTCCCCGGGGCGCGCCTTGCCGACCAGCGCATTCATGTTGGCGCCGTCCATGTAGAGCAGCGCGCCCTTCGAGTGCAGAATCTCGGCGATCTGCACGATGTTCTGCTCGAATACGCCGAGTGTGTTGGGATTGGTGATCATCAGCGCGGCAACGTCTTCGTTCGCCTGCGCGATCAGCGACGGAATGTCCACCATGCCGGCGGCGTTCGACTTCAGGTTCTCGACCGCGTAGCCCGCAATCGCCGCCGTCGCGGGATTGGTACCGTGCGCCGAATCCGGGAATCAGAATCTTCTTGCGCGGGTTCCCCTTCGATTCCAGATAGGCGCGGATCAGCAGGATGCCGGTCAGCTCGCCGTGCGCGCCCGCCGCCGGCTGCAGCGTGATCGCGTCCATGCCGGTGATCTCGGTCAGGCACTTGGAGAGCACCTTCATGACCAGCAGCGCGCCCTGCGAGATCTTCTCCGGCTGATACGGGTGCGCGCCCGCCAGACCTTCCACGCGCGCTGCCACCTCGTTCACTCGTGGGTTGTACTTCATGGTGCACGAGCCCAGCGGATAGAGGCCCGTATCCACACCGTAGTTCCAGGTGGAGAGCCGCGTGAAGTGGCGGATGATCTCGATCTCGCTGACCTCGGGCATGTTGCCGAGATCGCTGCGCGCCGCGCCGCCCAGCACTTTCTCGGGATCAGCTTCCGGCACGTCCAGCTCCGGCAGCTTCCACGCATATTTGCCCGGTGATGACTTCTCGAAGATCAGGCCTTCGTTCTGATTGACGTGGGTGGTGGCTTTGCGGATGCTCATTGCGCCACCTCTTTGACTGCGGCGTCGATCTGAGCCCGCGTTGTCGTCTCGGTGCAGCACCAGAGCGCCGCATTTCCCAGCTCGGGATAGAACTTCTTGAGCGGCAGCCCGCCTACGATCTTCTTCTGTAGCAGGCGGTCGTTGATGGCCTTGGGATCTTCGTGGGTCTCGACCACAAACTCATTGAACCGCGGGGCTCCGCCGAAGAGAACTTTCGCTCTCTTGCCGAATTCGCCGGCGGCATAGGCGGCTTTCGACAGGTTGTGCTTCGCCAGCTCCTTCATCCCTTCGCGCCCGTACACGGTCATAAAGATGGTTGCCATTAGCGCTACGAGCCCCTGGTTGGTGCAAATGTTGGAGGTCGCCTTCTCGCGGCGGATGTGCTGCTCGCGCGTGGTAAGCGTGAGGCAAAACGCGCGCTTGCCGTTTTTGTCGTGGGTCTCGCCTACCAGTCGCCCCGGCATCTGGCGCACGAATTTTTCTTTGGTGGCGATCACGCCCGCGTAGGGCCCGCCAAATCCGACTGGGACGCCGAACGATTGCGCTTCCATGCCCACGATGTCAGCCTCGACCGGAGGCTTGACGATTCCCAGGGAAACCGCCTCGGAGATCATGACCACCAGCAGCGCGCCCTTTTCGGTGCGCGATGTCGGCTGCGGCGGCGATGTCCTCGATGGTGCCGAAGAAATTCGGCGACTGGATGACGACGCAGGCGGTCTCTTCCGTGACCGCCTGCTCCAGCGCCTTCACGTCCACGCGGCCGTTTTCCAGGAAGCCGATGGTGGTGATCGGCACCGCCTGATGGCGCGCGTACGTCGCCAGCACCTCGCGGTACTCTGGATGCACGCTGCGCGCGACCACGGCACTGCGCCGTCCTGTCACCCGCGCCGCCATCATCACCGTCTCGGGCGTGGCGGTCGAGCCGTCGTACATGGAGGCATTCGCCACCTCCATGCCGGTGAGTTCGCAGATCATGGTCTGAAATTCGAAGATGGCCTGCAGCGTTCCCTGCGCCAGCTCCGGCTGGTAAGGGGTGTAGGCGGTAAAGAATTCGCCGCGCGAAATCAGCGAATCGATCACCACCGGCCGGTAATGGTGATACGCCCCCGCGCCCAAGAACGATGCATAGCCGGCTGCGTTTTCCGCCGAGCGCTGGCGGAAGTAGTCCACGATTTCCGACTCGGCGAAAGCGCGCGGCAAGTTGAGATCGCCCTTGACGCGAAAGTCAGCCGGAATGGGGGCGAACAGGTCGTCAATGCTGCTGACGCCGATCTCGCGCAGCATCAGCCCGCGTTCAGCGTCGGATTTGGGGAGATAGCGCATGGGTACACCGATTGAGTAATTTGGTAATTTCGTAATTGGTAATTGAGAACCGGCGATGCGTCGCGGGTGGCGGTTCGATTACCCAATTACCAAATTACACAATTACTAAATCCTCTAGCCTCGCTCCGAAGCGTATTTTTCATAGTCCGCGGATGACATCAGCTTGCCGGCCTCGCCCTGGTCCTTCAGCTTGACTTTGACCATCCAGGCGCCATAGGGATCCTGGTTGACCTTCTCGGGCGCCGTCGCCAGCTCTTCGTTGATGGCGGTAACCGTGCCGCTGACGGGGGCAAACAGTTCGGAGACCGCCTTTACGGACTCTACCGTGCCGAAGGGCTTGCCGGCTGTGACCTCGGCGCCGACTTTGGGCAGTTCGACGAACACGATGTCGCCGAGCGCATTCTGGGCGTAGTCGGTGATGCCGATCGCGCCGGTGTCGCCGTCGGTCTTCAGCCATTCGTCGTCTTTGGTGTACTTCAGCTCGCTGGGATAGTTCATCTTTCTCTCTCGTAGCGCCGGCGTCCCGCCGGCTGTCGCGGCGGCATCTTGCCGCCGTGCCTCTTACTTATTTTTTGGGCCGTTTATAGAACGGCGTCGGCACAACCTTGGCTTTCACCCTCTGCCCGCGGATTTCCACGTTCAACACCGTTCCGATCTCCGCCTTCGCGGGCGGAACATAGGCAAGCGCGATGTTCTTCTTCAGGAAAGGCGCAAGCGAACCGCTGGTCACGCAGCCAATCGCAGCGCCATCCTCTTCCACGATAGGATAGCCGTCGCGCGCGATGCCGCGTTCAATCATTTCCAGCCCTACCAGCGTGCGCTTGACGCCGCGCTCCTTGATCTTCTCCAGCGCCGGCTTGCCGATGAACTCCGGCTTCTCCAGCTTGCACCAGCGCTCCAGGCCGGCTTCGAAGACGTTGATCTTCTCCGAGATTTCGTGACCATACAGCGCCATCTTGGCTTCCAGTCGCAGCGTATTGCGCGCGCCCAGGCCGCACGGGATCGCCCCGAACTCTTTGCCCGCCCCCAGCACCTCGTGCCACACGCGCGCGCTAGTCTGCGGATCGGCGGGGATGTAGATTTCGAAGCCGTCCTCGCCGGTATAGCCTGTGCGCGCGATCATGGTGTCCTTCAGCCCGCAGACCGTGCCGAAGATAAACCAGTAGTTCTTGATCTGCGCCAGATCGGCGTCGGTCAGCTTCTGGAGCAACGCCTGTGCTTGCGGGCCCTGGATAGCGATCTGGGTGTAATCGTCGCTCGCGTTCTCCGCCTTGCAGCGGAACCCGTGGACATTCTCTTCCACCCAGCCAACATCCTTCTCGCGCGTGCCGGCGTTGATGACGAACAAATAATGCTGGTCGGCGAGCTTGTGGACGATGATGTCGTCCACGAATGTTCCCTCCGGATAAAGCATCGCCGAGTAGTGCGCCTGGCCGGGCACGAGCCGCGAAGCATCGTTCATCGAGATGTGCTGCACGGCATCCAGGGCCTGCGTACCGGTGAAGCGGATGTCGCCCATGTGGCTGACGTCGAAGATGCCCACGCCGGTGCGCACCGCCAGGTGCTCGGCCAGCACGCCGCCGGTCGCGGGATACTCCACCGGCATGTCCCAGCCGCCGAAATCAACCATCCTCGCGCCCATCTGGCGATGGACTGGGTTGAGCGCTGTTTTTCGCAGGGTCGGGCTAGCCTCAGCCAATGGCGACAAGAAAGACCTTCCTCTACGAGCAAGCGAAGTCGGCGGAACGAAACAAGTTACCATCGACTTTGGGCGGGGTCAACGCTGCACACCGGGCCGTGACTGTGGTCACTTGAGCCGGGCGGCCAACCGCGCTACTCTCGGCGCATGGCCTTCCTCTGCGCGCAATGCGACCGGGAAGAGAAGCAGTGCGAGTGCGAACACTTCTGCATTCTCTGCCAGGGCTGGGACCAAGTCCGCCTCTGCGAGGATGGCCAGTATTACTGCCTGCTGTGCCGCGAGGTCTGCGACCTGCAGGCGCAAAGCTAGAAATCAGTTCCTGGTTTCTCGTTTCTTGTTTCTCGACAGAAGCTTTGGCGCGCCCATAGACTTGTCGCGCATGAGCAGACTCTCCTTTCATCCGCTCACACCCGACCGCTGGCCCGACCTCGAGCGCCTGTTCGGGCCGCGCGGCGCGTGCGCCGGATGCTGGTGCATGTGGTGGCGGCTCAGCCGCGCAGACTGGAATCGCGGCCAGGGCGAGGGCAATCGCAAGGCATTCCGCAAGATAGTCCGCGCCGGCGCCGAGCCGGGCGTGCTGGCCTATGCCGATGGCGAACCCGTCGGCTGGTGCGCCGTGGCGCCGCGCGAGCAGTATCCCAGGCTCAGCAGCAGCCGCATTCTCCAGCCGGTGGACGACCAGCCAGTGTGGTCGGTGAGCTGCTTGTTTATCGCCCGCGGATTTCGGCGTCAGGGACTTTCGACCGAGCTGTTGAAGGCTGCTGTTGCCTTCGCCCGCGCTCGCGGCGCAAAGATCGTCGAGGGCTATCCGCACGAGACGAAGAAGACGACTGCCGATGCGTTCGTGTATGCAGGCCTCTTCTCGGCATTTCGCAAGGCGGGATTCAAAGAGGTGGCAAGGCGGTCGAAAACGAGGCCTATAATGCGGACGAGTTTCTAGTTCCTTGTTTCTCGTTTCTCGGCAGAAGCTTCTTCCGAGAAACTAGAAACGAGAAACTACTAGATCACTACCGCCTCTTTATATTCTCCAAACACCTTCCGCAGGCTGTCGGAGATCTCGCCCACCGTGCAATAGCTCTCCACCGCGTGGATGATGCGAGGCATAAGGTTTTCCCCGGAGCGGGCGGCTTCATCAATCGCCTGGATCGCAGCCGTCGACTTCTGCTGGTCGCGGCGGGCACGCAGGGCGCGCAGGCGCTCGACCTGCTTGCGCTCCAGGTTTTCGTCCCCGCGGTAAAGCGGCACCGAGGCTCCACCCTCGGTGCTGAAGCGGTTCACGCCCACCACCACGGTTTCCAGGCGATCCACCGCCTGCTGGAAATCGTAGGCGGCGTTCTGAATTTCGGCCTGCACGTAGCCGCGCTCGATGGCCTTGAGCATGCCTCCCATCGCTTCGATCTTGTCGAGATATTCGCGGGCGCGCTGCTCGATCTGGTTGGTCAGCGACTCCACATAAAAGGAACCTCCCAGCGGGTCGACGGTGTTGGAAACGCCGGACTCGTAGGCGATGATCTGCTGGGTTCGCAGCGCGATGCGCACGGCTTCTTCGGTGGGCAGGGCCAGCGCCTCATCGAAGGAGTTGGTGTGCAGCGACTGCGTGCCGCCGAGCACCGCAGCCAGCGCCTGCAGCGCGGTGCGGACGATGTTGATCTCCGGCTGCTGCGCTTGCAGCGTGACGCCGCCGGTCTGCGTATGGAAGCGCAGCATCAGCGACCGCGGATTTTTGGCCGCGAACTGTTCCTGCATGATGCGCGCCCACATGCGCCGCGCCGCGCGGAACTTCGCAACCTCTTCCAGAAAATTGCTGTGGCAGGCGAAGAAGAAGGAAAGCCGCGGCGCGAATTGGTCAACGTCCAGCTTGGCATCGAGCGCCGCCTGCACGTAGGCCATGCCGTTGGCCAGCGTGAACGCCACCTCCTGCACCGCCGTCGAACCCGCCTCGCGCATGTGATAGCCGCTGATCGAGATGGTGTTCCACTCCGGCACCTGCTGGTTCGCATAGGCGAACACGTCGGTGACGATGCGCATGGCGTGCCGGATGGGATAAATGTACGTCCCGCGCGCGATGTATTCCTTCAGGATGTCGTTCTGCACCGTGCCTTGCAGCTTCCGCACGTCGAAACCCTGCCGCCTGGCCACCGCAATGTAGAGCGCCAGCAGGATCGAAGCGGTGGCGTTAATGGTCATCGAGGTGGAAATTTTCTCCAGGTTGATGCCGTCGAACAGGCGCTCCATGTCCTCGATGGAATCAATCGCCACGCCGACCTTGCCGACTTCGCCCACCGCCATCGGATGGTCGGAATCGAGCCCGATCTGCGTGGGCAGGTCGAAGGCCACCGACAGTCCCATGGTGCCGTTCGCGAGCAGGTACTTGTAGCGCTTGTTGGATTCCTCGGCGTCGCCCATGCCGGCGTACTGGCGCATGGTCCACAAGCGCCCGCGATACATGGTGGGCTGCACCCCGCGGGTATAGGGGAACTCGCCGGGATAGCCGACATCGCGGTCGTAGTCCCAGTTCTCGAGCTCGGCCGGCGTGTACAGCGGTTGAATGTCAATTTTGGAGGTAGTCTGGGCGCCCGGAGTTTCAGCGCGCGCAGGGACTTTCGTTTTTTCGGACATGGGAGCTGCCTTCCGACGGGCTCAGCTCACGCCTTCCGTCGCGCCCGATAGAATGAACTCAAGCCGAACCAGGCAAACAGAACCATAAAACATATTGCGGCGGCGAAGCGGGCGGAAACAATCCGGTGCTTCGAGTATTCGTGCCAGGCGGCCAGGCTTCCAATCACCCCGAAAGCTACAAAAAACAAGCCGGTTACTTCCAGCCAGAGCACATGACCCACTTTGGTGACGGAGCGCAGTGTGACCCGGGCCGCCGAGCCGAGGGCATTCACGGTCCGGCTCTTCCGCACCATGTTGCCGCTGGCATGGGCTGCGGCCGCGCTCAACCATCCCCAGCGAAAGCCGCGTCGACGCGAGGTGGAAAGCTGCGCCATAGGCCGATTATACAGGCTGGGAAGAGTCTCCCTTTCTCATGCCCCAGTGAAGATCGGCGGTCCAGACCCTCCACGCTTTTCACCATCCCGCGCTTTGTAAATGGAATTTGCAGTCCCTTTTTGGTCTCCTGAGTTATCCGCGGCGACGTTGAAGATCATCGATGTCCGTGCCGATAACGCCTTACACGCCCAACGCCATGACGGCGCATTGGGACGTTACTTTCAATATGGGAGCTGGATTCGACATGGATTCATTCAAGAGATTTAAAGGTTGGCTTACTTTCGTTGCAATGGTCGTTGGCTTGGCGCTAGTGCTGGGCCCGCGCCTGCACGCACAGGGCTTGGGCTGGGAAGGTGAAACCGGCATATTCGTCACTCCGCTGGCCTACACGGCGTCCGCCGAAGGCCAGAAGATTCACCCGGTCGTGGCTTATCACTATCTGAACGCCGGTCCGGTAATCGGTGATTTCCATGAGGCCTCGATCGAGGTCGGCGTGGGCAAGCGCCTGGAATTCGGCTACACGCACGAATTTCATGTCTTTGGCGGCAACCCGGACATCAGTCCGCTGTGGCAGAACGGTTTCGACATCTTCAACGGCAAAGTCAATGTGGTGCGCGAGAACTATGGAAGCCACAAGTGGGTTCCGGCGATCTCCACAGGATTTGTGTTCCGGCCCAATGTCCGCAACGTCGGCAACTGGGTAGAAGGGTCTGCGGTTGATCCCGCACATGTGAGCGGCAAGGCTGATGGTGACATCTACGTGGTGGCCACCAAGTTCATTCCGCTGAAGCCGATTCCGGTAATTCTCAGTGGCGGGGTCCGCGGCACCGACGCCGTCCTTTGGGGCATGGGCGGGAACGCGCCCGATTGGGAGGCGCGCGCTTTTGGCTCGGCCGCCTTCGTTTTCAAGGCGCCGCACCACAGCACGCTCATCCTTGCCTCCGAGGTGGCGCAGCAGCCGCATCATCCACTGGACTTTCCCACTCTGAATATTCCCACCACCCTCACGTACGCCGTGCGCTTCATCCCGCCGGCGAAGTACAAGGTGAACTTCGACGTGGGCCTGGCCCAGATCGCCGGAAAGGTCATGCCTGGCGTCGATCTGCAGGCCCGGCACCAGGTCGGCGTGCAGATGTCCTACGCTTTTTGATCGATTGCGGCAAGACCGTCTCCGGAGCGTGAGGTTCGAGTTTGACCCGCGCTCCGGAGTTCAAGCCCTTCTGTAGCTCCCACCACCGGCCCCCGCTGCGGGGTTTCTCCCTATCTTCGGGCCCCTTCCCTGCATCTAAACAACTGCCCGCCGAAAGTGATAGTCTCGGCTGGAGGTCGCTGGCGAGGGGAGGGCACGTGGACGACAAACTGAAGCAGCTTATGAAGGAACTCGGCGAAGCTATCAACGAGTCCCTGTCCGAATCCGAGCCCATCGCCGAAGTTATCTCCAGAATCAAAGCCGGCGGCTACGACGTCTTCCTGGTACTGGAAGCCACGATCGGCTTCAACCGCCACGACGACGAGGAGAGCGCCAGCAAACCCGGCACGGGTGGGTCCGCCACGCGGCGGGAAGCCGAGTTCACAATCAACGCCAACGACCAGAAGTTTCTGAAGTCGCTCAAGATCAGCGTCGACAAATAGTAGCGAGTTGCGAGTACCGAGTAGGTCTCTCTGCAGGAAGAGTAGAAGCACAACAAATCGAGGTCAACGAGCCTCATTCTTGCGAGTAACTCGGTACTCGCGACTCGGTACTCGCTACTCTCTTTTCTGCTACCATCTTTGATTCGTCGCTCGCTGGCGACGCCGACAAACGCCGATGAAAGACACGCTGGGAGTGCTGCTGGCCGGAGGAGCAGGGGAGCGCCTGTATCCCTTGACCCGCGACCGCGCCAAGCCGGCGGTCACTTTCGGCGGCAACTACCGCATCATCGACATCACGCTCTCCAACTGCATCAACTCCGACCTGCGCCACGTTTACATCCTTACCCAGTACAAGGCGCTGTCGCTCAACCGCCACATCCGCGAAGGCTGGAACATCGTGGCCCGCGACCTGGGCGAGTTCATCGAGATCCTGCCGCCCATGAAGCGGGTGAGCGAGAACTGGTACCTGGGCACCGCCGACGCCGTCTACCAGAACATTTACTCGATTGGCGCCGAGCAGCCCAAGCACGTGCTGATCCTCTCGGGCGATCACATCTACAAGATGAACTACGGGCTGATGCTCGACCAGCATCGCGCCTCGAGCGCCGACGTCACGCTGGCGACGATCCTCATCGACCCCAGCGAAACCTACCGCTTCGGGGTGGTGGATGTCGACCGCGACGGCCGCATCGTGGGCTTTGAGGAGAAGCCTCAGCGCACCGACACGCGCTCGCCCTACAATCCGCGCCTGGTCTCGGCTTCGATGGGCGTCTACCTGTTCAACACCGACGTGCTCATCCCGGTCCTGCTCAAGGACGCCGAAGACCCCAACTCGTCGCACGATTTCGGCAAGGACATCCTGCCGCGCATGGCAGAGGAGTACCACGTCTACTCCTTCAACTTTGTGGACGAAAACAAGAAAGAGGCGCTCTATTGGCGCGACGTGGGCACGCTGGAGTCGTTGTACGAGGCCAACATGGACCTGGTGTCGGTGACGCCGGTGTTCAACCTCTACGACAAGGCCTGGCCCATCCGCACCCACCAGCGGCAGTATCCGCCGGCCAAGTTCGTCTTCGGCGAGCCCGGACGCATGGGCATGGCCGTCGACTCCATCGTTTCGGCCGGCTGCATCATCTCCGGGGGCATGGTACGCAACAGCATTGTCTCCCCCGACGTGCGCATCAACTCTTATTCCGACGTGGAATCGTCGATCATCTTTTCGCACGTCAACGTCGGACGGCACTGCCGCATCCGCCGCTCCATCATCGACCGCGACGTGCACATCCCCGAGGGTACCGTCATCGGCTTCGACCCCGAAGCCGACAAGGAACGCTACTTCGTCACCGACGCCGGCATCACCGTCGTCACCCGCGATTATTCCCTGTTTGAAAGCCCGGTCACGGTGGATTACTTCACGGCGGAGTAGCGCGGGAGGCCTGGCTAGAACCACTCTCGTCGGAGGAGTTTTAACATGGTTGAGGGAAAGTGCTGCGCTAACTGCGGAACGTCACGACTACCATTACATGCAAAGGGATTCTGCAAGCGGTGCTATCGCATTCGACTAAGGATTTTTCAACTGGAAAGATGGAACCCTACGGACCCCAGCAGTCTAAAAGGCTACCCCAGTAGCATGCCGCTAACACAAAACCCCGAGTATGTGAGGAATATGCAGGTGAGCGCAATTGGGCAATTGAGAAAGCAACTGGCGGATTTGCGGACAAGGGAACAGCTGCTTGACAGTCCTATCGACAGCACCCGTATCGAGTATCAACTTCAACGCCTTGCAGAGAAGGCCGGCGCTCGAAACGCATACGGGACCACGCATGGCTTGGCCACTGTCTTCGATGACTTCGGTCCAGAACACAGGAGCACCCTATATCGCGTACTCAACGGTATCGAGGAAAACATCCCACGGCGAGGAATCCGTTGGACTTGGTTTCGCGGAGACTCGAGGCAACGGTTTTCACTGTCCGGCCGGCCGAGGCTTCGAAAGGTACTCTTTTAGGTGTTTCGCGACGGCTTCCGCCATCGCCTGCTGGTTCTTATGGCCACGTTGCTTGTTTACTGAATAGGCCCAGACTACTTTGGACGATCCCGGGTCTATGAGCTGCACTGATACATCTGCTTTATCCTCGATTCCAGCACAGTATAGAAACAGACAACGGGTCACCTTACTGCCTGTCGACTCTTTCTTTTCCTCTACCTCGGAAGCCTTAAGAATGTAGGCGGCTTTAGACCCATCAGACACAACGTCTGCAGGAACTTGCTTCTTGGCAATCGCGGCTGCCAGGTAGGTGTCAAAACCGTTCTGCGCCTCGATGAAGATCATAGGCCTAGTGGGTTGTGCTGCAAAGGATCCTCTGCTGACGAGAACCACTAGAACGCACGATACTACCCAGACGAGCTGCCTCAAACGGAGAGCCATTTGTACCTCACGTATGTGCGAATGTTCGCACTGATCCTTTGAGCACAATATTGCCCAACCAGAGTCGGGCGGTATCGAACGTACGAGGTACTAGCGGGCGGTGTGTGCGGAGTACGAAGCCTTACGCTGCGTCTCCGTCCTGGAGCAACTCGCAGAGGGCGCGTTTCAGTTCTTCCTGGCATCGCGGATCCTGCACATAGGGCAGAGCCCGAATGGCAGCATAGAGAACGCGATTAAGTTCGCCCGTGTTCAGCGCCTCGCGATTGATTTCCGGCGTGAACAACTCGGGTTGGCGAATTGGAAACCGCAGCACCTTGCCCGGGACCATCTATTCGCTCCCGCGCCAGAAAAATTCCAGCCAGCATCTTAGCACAATTATTCGCTTTTTGTTCGCACGAACCGCTATCGACCCGGATGCTCAGTATCGGGAATAGATGGCCCACCGGTAGACGGAAGGTCGCCAGCTTCCCGCCGCCGCCCCTTTCGCGCGGCATCCACCGACGCCGCCCCTGCTCCCACGATCAAGATGAATATCAGCCCCAGCACCATCGAAATATCGGTACGGGCTTCGTGCAGCATGCTGAGCAGGCCGTAATGCTTGACCTTCGGCAGACTGAACCGCCAGTAGCCGTGGCCGAGCAGAATCGGAATCTTGGTCGACAGGATGGCCACGCTGATATCGATCAGCAGCGGAACCGCGGCCAGGCGAGTGAAAAGCCCGATGATCACCAGCGCCCCGCAGACCATCTCGACCAGTCCGACGAAGGGAGCGGTGAAGTGCGGCACAGGGATGCCGATGGCCTCGAATCGGCCCACTCCCAGATCGTCCAGCCACAGATATTTCAGAAAGCCTTCAACCAGGAACACCCACCCGACCAACAGGCGGATCAGGAGGGCCGGCATTGAACTTGTCGTATCTTTCATCTTAGCCTCATCAGAATCAGTATCCCGATTGCTTGTCCACCAGCCCCAGCAGCGGCTCGCCGGCAAGATAGCGCCGGAGGTTCTCCTTGATGAGCGCGTAGTGGCGCTCCCACATCTTGTCCGACGTGGCGGCAGTGTGCGGCGTGATCAGCAGGTTGTCCAGCTCCCACAGCGGCGAGTCGGCAGGCAGCGGCTCATGATCGAAGACGTTCGAGCGCCGCGCCGCCGATGCAGCGGTTCCGCAGAGTGTCGAGCAGGGCGGCTTCGTCGATCAACGCTCCCCGGGAGACGTTCACCAGGTAGGCGTCGGGCTTCATGCGTTCAAGACGCTCGGAATTGATGAGGTGGCGCGTCCTCTCGGTGAGCGGAGCGGCGAGGACCACGAAGTCGGATTGCGCGATCACTTCATCGAGGCCGTCGGGACCGAAGCTCTCGATGCCGTTTTTCGCACCGTGCTCCCTCTGCGGATGCTGACGGACGACGAGCACCCGCATCCCCAGCGCCTTGGCGCTGTCGGCGATCGGACTCCCAATAGCTCCGTAGCCGACAAGGCCCAGCGTTGAACCCGCGAGTTCGCTTGGGTGCGGATGCTCGCCGGCGATCTGCTCTTGCGCCCATACTCGTTGCTGCTGGTAGCGCACAGCGGTGTGCAGACGTTTGGCGAGACCGAACATGAGCGCGACGGCATGCTCGGCGACCACCGGCCCGTGGACGAAGCGGGCGTTGGTGACGATCACGTTGCTCGCGCGCAACTCCGGCGACATGAGCTGATGTACGGCGGCGGCGGTGGAGTGGATCCAGCGCAGCTTCTTCGCGACCGCCACCTGCTCTCCGCGCAGCGACCAGCCGAAGAAAATCTCGGCGTCGCGGATGTGTTCCTCGACGTTCTTGTAGCTGTTGCGCTGGTCCACTTCGATCTGCGGGAAGTCGCGGCGGACGCGCTCGCCGAGCCAATCGGGCGCACTCCAAAGAGCGAAGGGATGATGGATAAGAATGAGTAATTTCATCGGGTCATCGGGTGATCGGGTCATCGGGTGATTTAGGAGGAATTAAACCGAGACATGCGCTGGGAGGCTGCGAAAATTGCAACCAATTCATTTTGCCCCTCCGGGGCTTCAATCTCCCGATGACCCGATCACCCGATCACCCGATCCGAACACTCGCAGATCATGTCCTGTCATCTCTTTCGGTTGCGGAATGCCGAGGATACCCAGCACGGTTGGAGAGATATCCTGCAGCGCGCCATCGGGGCGAAGCGTGAACTTCTTGTCCTGATCGCTCACGATGATGAACGGCACTGGATTCGTGGTGTGGGCGGTGTGCGGGCCGCCGGTCGCGGGATCGATCATCATCTCGGCGTTGCCGTGGTCGGCGGTGACCAACATGGCGCCGCCTTTCTGGCGCACCGCCGTGAGGATGCGGCCGAGACAAGCGTCCACGGTTTCGACCGCCTGGATAGTTGGCGGAATCTTGCCGGAGTGGCCGACCATATCGGCGTTGGCGAAGTTCACCACGATCACGTCGAAGGCAGTATCGTTGACCGCTTTGACCACCGCGTCGGCGATGCCGCTGGCCGACATTTCCGGCTTCAAGTCATAGGTGGCGACCTTGGGCGAAGGCACGAGCACGCGATCCTCGCCGGGAAACGGCTGCTCCACGCCGCCATTGAAGAAGTAGGTCACATGCGCGTACTTCTCGGTCTCGGCCACGCGCAGGTTGCGTAGCTGCAAGTTTGCCATGACGTTGGCGAGAATGTTGGACAGCGCTTCCGGTGCCACGACGTAAGGGAGCGTGAACTGCTTGTCGTAGCGCGTCATGCACAAGTAATGGAGATTCGCAGGGACGCGCTCGCGGGGAATGGTGCGGTCGAGATCTTCAGCGCCCGGCAGTTCGCGTCCGTCCTCGGCCGAAAGATGGCTCTTGCGGGCGAGCGCGCGGGTGATCTGGCGGGCGCGGTCGGCGCGGAAATTAAAGTTGATGCAGGCATCCTCATCGCGGATGCGGGCGAGCGGCTCGCCGCGGTTGTCCACGCAGACGAAGGGCAAGACGAACTCATCGGTCGTGCCCTTGTTGTAGGACTCTTTCACGCCCTGCACAGGATCGACGTAGGCGCCGCCTTCGCCTTTGCCCTCGACCATCGCCGCGAAGGCCTTTTCTATCGCGCTCCCAGCGGCGATCGCGGTCCATGGCGTAGTAGCGGCCGTCAACCGAAGCGATCTTGCCCACGCCGTACTCGCGCATCTTCTGCTGAAGCTGCTCGATGTAGCCGGCGCCGGAGTTGGGCATCGTGTCGCGCCCGTCCATGAAGCAGTGGACGAAAACGCGCTCCACACCGTTCTGCTTGGCCATCCGCAACAGCGCGTAGAGGTGCTGCTCGGAAGAGTGCACGCCTCCATCGGAGAGCAGCCCGAAGATGTGCAGCCGCCGGCCGCCGGAGCGCGCGTGCTTGACGGCCGCCAGCAGCTCGGGGCTGGAGAAGAACTCGCCGTTCTCGATCATCAGGTCGATGCGGGTGACGTCCATATATACGACGCGGCCGGCGCCGATGTTGAGATGTCCCACCTCGCTGTTGCCCATCTGCCCCTCGGGCAGCCCGACGTAGCGGCCGCTGGTGTGAATCAGCGTGTTGGGATAATCGCGCAAGAGTTGGTCGTAGGTGGGTTTGCGCGCCAGCGAGATGGCATTGGCCTTCGACGGCGGTGCGTATCCCCAGCCGTCGAGAATGATGAGGACGAGAGGTTTGGGTTTAGGCATGATTTCGGTTCACCACGGAGACACAGAGACACGGAGGACACTAGATTGTAGACGGCCAAGGGAGGATAGAAAACGGGCCGGACCGCTATCAGACATGCAGGCGTATAACAGCAGGCCGCTCATGTTCTTCAAAATGGCATTGCACGGCCTCGCGCACCATTTTGCGCAGGTCGTCGAATGTCTCGGCTTCCGTAAAGATGGAGTAGCCCAAAGCCCGAGCTTCAAAGCCGCCTTCGGCGCTCTCTTCTACTGAAAAAATGATCTCACTCGGTTTCATCTCAGGAATTATATGGCATCCTCCACCGCTCAATGTTTCTCCGGCGGCTCCTCCTGGTGGTCGGGCGGCCACGGACCATAATCACCGTGGGCAAGCTTGTCGGAGATCTTCTCGGCCACCTTCCTGCCCAGTCCTTCTCCCCATTTTTCGCCGGCCCCGCGGGATTCGGCGGTGATCAAAGGCAGAGCCTTGATGAAGCGCTTCCCCGCGGGGCTGCGATAGAAAGCGAGCAGGCGATCCAGATCTCCCTCGGAGACGTGCCGCTCATAAATCGGGATCAAGAGATTGGTCAACTCGTTGATGTCCACTGAGGCCAGCAGCTCCTTTTCGAAGTCGTCCTGCGCGGCCGGCGGAAGCGGCAACATTTTCTTGATGCTGCCGGCTTGAGCCTTCAGGCCGGAAGTCGCCATCCCCGCTGCGTCAGTCAACACCAGCAGCTCCCGAATCTTGGCAATTTTTTCAGATTTGGGCCGGGCTGCTGAACTCGCAGCCGGCGCGGTTTGACCGCATGCGAGAGAAGCGAAGATCAGGACAAAAGCGGGCAAAGCTGCGCATCGTCTCACTAAGTCCTCCTGGGTGGTTCGTGGTTCAGACTCCCACCTTGGTCGCCAGCTCGCCGTGGTAGTTCAGCGCTTTGACGCCGAGGAAGCGCGCCCCAGCACCCAGTTCTTCCTCGATGCGCAACAACTGGTTGTACTTGGCGATGCGATCGGTGCGCGAGGCGGAGCCGGTCTTGATCTGTCCAGCGCCGGTGGCGACGGCAAGGTCGGCGATAAAGGTATCTTCGGTTTCGCCCGAACGGTGAGAGATCACCGAGGTGTAACCGTTGCGGCGGCCGAGCGCGATGGCGTCGAGCGTTTCGCTGACCGTGCCGATCTGGTTGAGTTTGATAAGAATCGAGTTGGCAATTCCCTTCTCGATGCCTTCGCCGAAGATCCGGATATTGGTCACAAAAATGTCGTCTCCGACGAGCTGCACCGTGCCGCCAAGCTCGCGGGTCAGGTTCTGCCAGCCGTCCCAATCATTTTCCGACAAGCCGTCCTCCAGCGAGACGATGGGATAATCCCTTGTCCACTTGGCATAAAAGCGGACCATATCGTCGGAGCTCTTCACCGACTTGTCCGACTTCTTGAAGACGTACTTGCCATCCTGGTAAAACTCGCTGGCCGCGGGATCAAGCGCGATGGCGATGTCCTCGCCGGGGCGGTAGCCGGCCTTCTGGATGGCTTCGAGGATGACTTCGATAGCTTCGGTGTTGGACTTGAGCGAGGGCGCGAAGCCGCCTTCATCACCCACCGCGGTGTTGTAGCCGCGTTTCTTGAGCACGCCCTTCAGCGTGTGGAAGACTTCCGCGCCCCAGCGCAGCGCTTCCGCGAATGACGACGCGCCCACGGGCATGGCCATGAATTCCTGGAAGTCCACGTTGTTGTCGGCGTGCGCGCCGCCGTTGAGGATGTTCATCATGGGCACAGGCAGCACATTCGCGGTGACGCCGCCGAGATAGCGATAGAGCGGCAGGTTAAGCGACTGCGCGCTGGCGCGAGCTGCGGCCATGGAAACCGCGAGAATGGCATTCGCGCCCAGCCGGCCCTTGTTATCGCTGCCATCGAGTTCAATCATTTTGTTGTCGAGCGCGCGCTGGTCGGAAGCGTCCATACCGGCGACGGCCTCCGCGATCTCGACATTGACGTTCTCCACCGCCTTGAGCACGCCTTTGCCCTGGTAGCGCGCTTCATCGCCATCGCGCAGCTCCACCGCTTCGTGCTCGCCGGTGGAAGCGCCGCTGGGAACGGCCGCGCGTCCCATGCTGCCGTCGGCAAGGCTTATCTCGGCTTCGACCGTGGGATTGCCGCGCGAGTCGAGTATCTCGCGGGCGCGAATATCGCTAATGCTTGTATCACTCATAAAGTCCCTCACGTCGTAGCGATTATAGTGGAAGGGCGAAGCCCGGCGGGCGGGAGCGCCCGCCCCACGCGATTCGAGATTTTCCCATCAGCTTTGAGAAGCCGACTGTTCACGTGCCTAGGGTGGTTCCCATTTTGGTTTCGCATGTTGTCCGGCGTCTCGCTCTGACTTACAGTCAGGCTGGATGCCGGGTTCCTCGCAAACTCTGAGGATCGGCGACCGGGCGCCGGAATTTACGCTCGCGGCGGCCAATCGCAGCGATGCCTATTCCCTCCCCCAGGTGCTGGCGCGCGGTCCTGTGATCCTGGAATTTCTGCGAGGGACCTGGTGACCGAACTGCGTCAAGCGCATGGCCCAGTTGGAGCCGCACAAAGATGAGATCGAACGTTCCGGCAGCCTGTTGTACGTCGCCGCTGAAAAACGCGGCGGCCTGTTCAAACCGGAGAAGTATCTCGCCGAACATCCCATCAGCTTTCCCTTTCTGCTCGATGAGGACCGGGCAGTGACCAAGGCTTATGGCATCTATCACCGCCTGGGGCGGGATGCCATCAACATCGCGCGGCCAGCCACCTTCGTCGTCGACCGCGAGGGCACCTTGCGGTTCGCATACGTCAGCTCCGACCAGAAAGATCGGGCGGGGATCAACAGCATGCTGCGAGCGTTCCACGAAGCAGCGGGACCGAGCCATTGACTGATTGAGTCATTGGCTATCAACCGTTTTTGGGCACCTAGGAGGAATTGATGAAGAGAAGCTTGGGCATGATGGTGGCAATGCTGCTGCTGGCGGCTGCCGCTGTGGCGCAACAGGGCACGTCGCTGCCGGCGGGAACCGGTATGCGCTTGAAGCTGGAGACACCACTTTCCACTCACCGAAGCAAAGTAGGCGATGTGTTCACGGGACGAGTCACGCAGGCGGTGGTGGTCAACGGCCAGACCCTGGTGCCGGCGGGAGCTTCCGTCACCGGGCGTGTGACCAAATTGAGCGAACCGCGGCGCATCGCCGGCAAACCCAGCATCGCGGTGCTGCCCGACCGCATCGTCATGCCCAACGGCAACCAGTTCCTCATCACCGCGACCATCGTGGATACAGCCAAATCGTCGGGCACTACCGTGGACGACGAAGGCCGAATTAAGGGCGCTGGGCGCACCAGTCGCGATACCGTTGAACTCGCCGCCGGCGGCGGCACCGGCGCTGTGATCGGCGTGCTCGCCGCCGGAGCCAAAGGCTTGTTCCTGGGCGGAGGCATAGGGCTCGGAGCCGTCGCCGCCTATTGGCTGACCAAGAGGCACTCGGCAGAACTTCCGGCCGGAACCGAGATCACCTTGGAACTCAACCGCCCCGTGATCATGAGCAGCGCGGGCGTGGCGGGAGAGTAAGAGCCAGTTTCAGGTTTCAAGTTTCGAGTTTCAAGTTTGGGGAGCGCCCGGCTCCCCATCTTTATTAGGCAATGGGAATCGGGTGATTCGTTTTGAAGGGGGGCGGCTTCCAACCGCGCCGCAGGAGTCTTTTATTTCTTGAGGGGCTTCAGCCCCGAGGAATATCGGTTTTGTTCCGAGACGGCAGCTCACGCCGCCCACAACGTCAATGCCGTCTTCGTGAGAATTTGTTCTTTCGCCACCTCGGAAATCGCCAAGGCACGAAAATCATCCAGGTTCCGCTTGATGTCCGGCACTCCCGGCCCCGGCCAATCGGTGCCGAACACGGTCTTGGCGGCAATCTCCTCTAACCGCGGAAAATATTTCAACAGCGTCTTGGGCGGGATGCCACTTACATCGAGATAGACGTTGGGATGGCGGCGCACCAGAAAGAATGCCGTATCCATCCACAGCGGACGCCCGCCGTGCGCCAGCAGAATCTTCAGCCGGGGAAAATCCACGGCCACATCGTCCACGTACATCGGGTCGCCGAACTTGTTGCGCGCGCCCGGAAAGATCGATGTCCCCGTGTGGACCATCACCGGCACACCGTTGGCCTCGGCGGCTCGATACAGAATCTCGAGTTCTTTCACGCCGTGCAGGTAGTCGTTGGGATAGAGCAACTGGTGCGGCGGATGGATCTTGATCATGCGAATGCCGAGACGGAGCAGGTGATCCACGTCGGCCATGAAGTTCGTGCTGTGCCGCGGATGCAGGCTGCCGCAGGGGATCAGGCGGCGCGGATCTTCCTTGACGTAATCGGCAACGAACGTGTTTACGCCCGCTGTGAAGCCGATCACTTCCGGCGCCACATAATTGATAAGCACAGCGCGATCGATGCCGCAGGCGTCCAGGTGCCTGAGAAACGCTTTGGGGGAGCGGCAGAATTCCACAATCTGGTCGAAGTTCGGCCGTTGGCGCTTCATCGCCGCCAGCGCGCCCGGATTGAACATCTCCATGGGCTGAATGTGGATGTGGCAGTCAGTGATCAAAGTCAGTGGCCAGTGACAAGTGATAAGTGGTAAGTAGTCATGGGTGTGAGACGACGGCTGTGCGCGTACAGCATCAACTTATCACTTACCACTTTCCACTTCCCACTTTCGTGCTGCTTCCAGCACCGCCCGCTTGGCGAAGACGCGAATCATCTCGCGACGATACTCAGGCGTAAGCGAGGACGTGGTCAATGGCTTCGCGGCACGCGCGGCAAGGTCACCGACCGCCGCCGCATTCTCTGCGGTCACGGCCTTCCCGAGCAGTTCTTTGTCAGCGCCACGAACCAGCAAGCGGTGCGGGATTCGACCGCGGTGATGGCGACACGGGCATCCTCCACGTGTCCATTGGAGCGCTTCAGCGCGACCGCCACGCCTGCCAGCGGATAGTCGATCGATCCGCGCAGGCGCAGCTTGCGATAGACGCCGCGGTATCCGGCAGTGCGCTCCGGCAGGAGCACCCGCGTGACGATTTCGTTCTTCGCCAGCTTCATGCGCGCGTCGCCGACATTGGTGTAGAAGTCGCGCAGCAGAGCACGCCTTGTGCCCGACGGGCCAATGATCTCAAGCTCGGCATCGAGGCAGAGCAGCGCCGGAGGCGTATCGCCGGAAAAGACCGCCCAGCACTTCGAGCCGCCGGGCGCAACGTGGCAGAGATCGCCATCTTTCTTAATGCAGAAGCCGCAGGAAGTCCGCCAGGTGAGCGACTGGTTGTACCACAGGCAGCGGGTGTCCAGGCAGATGTTGCCGCCGAGCGTGCCCATGTTGCGCAGGATGGGCGAGGCCACGGTCTTCGCAGCTTCGTGCAGCACCGGATAGTCGCGACGAATGTGGTCGGACTTCTCGATCTCGGTCAGCGTGGTGAGCGCGCCGATTTCAGTTCCCTGCCCCGGAATGGCGCGGATGCCGCGCAGCTCGGAGATGCGGCGGATGTCGATGACATAGGCAGGCGTGAACAGGCGCTGTTTGAGTGAGGGAACGAGATCGGTGCCGCCGGCGACAATCTGCGCCTCGGCATGTATGCCAAGAAAACTAACAGCCTCGGCGAGGCTGCGCGGACGCAGCAGTTTGAACTCCGGCAAGCTCAATCATCGCCTCCCGCGGGCCGCGCCGCTTGTCGCGCCGGATCAAGCTCATGCCGCGCCGGTCCCTTACCTTTGAACCACAGCGCGCCGCCGTGCTCGCGGAAATGCGTGGGAGCTGTCGGATCGACACCTTCCGTCAGGTCGAGCTTCTTCGCGGCAGCGTCGCGCGCGCGCAGGGCGGCCAGCACGCGCTCCGGTGTGAACGGCACTTCCCGCAAGCGAATGCCGACGGCATCGTAAATCGCGTTCGAGATCGCCGGAATCGTCGCCGCCAGCGAGCCTTCGCTGCACTCCTTGGCGCCGAACGGGCCCTCGGGATCGATGCTCTCGACGATGATGGGCTCGATCTCGGGCGACTCGACAGCCGACGGCGAACGGTATTCGAGCAGGCCCGGATTCATCAGCAGGCCGTCTTTCCAGATCATCTCTTCTTCGAGCGCCTGGCCCAGTCCCATCCACACCGAACCGATGATCTGCCCTTCGACGGAGACGGGATTCAGCGCGCGCCCGCAGTCGTGCGCCGCCCAGATCTTGTGCACGGTAACTTCGCCAGTTTCCTCATCCACGCTCACGTCGGCCACCTGCGCCGAGTAGGAATAAGACGGTGACGGTCCGACGCCTCCGCCCTTGTGGCTGCCGCCGCGGGCTTCCGCCGGAGGCGCGTAAGAGCCGGTACCGGTGAGCGCTCCGTGGAAGTCGATGGCCGCGACCACGGCTTCCTCGAAGGTCATCCAGTCTTTCGGCGCTTCTTCTTTGCGCTTCTGCTGCAACGATCCGCGCAGAGTCTGGCCTTCAACGCGGCCAGCGACGGCGGAGGAATCAACCGCAGAGGGCACGCTGGGCACAGAAGACCCGCGCTTAGACACGATATCGTCTCGGAAGATCAGGCCTTCGGGAGCGCAGTTCATCCTGCGCGCCGCCGCCAACGCGATCTGTTTCTTCACTTCCTGCGCCGCACGCAACGTAGCGTTGCCGGCCATGAAGGTCACGCGGCTGGAGTAGGAGCCGATGTCGATGGGCGTCAGATCGGTATCGGCAGCGACAATCTTCACGCGCTGCAAGCCGCAGCCCAGCACCTCGGCGGCGATCTGCGCCGTCATGGTGTCGGAGCCTTGGCCGATCTCGGACGCGCCGGTATAGACGACCACTCCGCCGTCGCGGTCGATCTTGATGTTCACCGTCGAGTGCGGCATGTCCGAACGAATGATGGAGTTGGCCGCCCCGGAAACGTAGTGCGAGCAGCCGATTCCCAAGCCGCGCCCACGCGGGAGTTTGCCGCGACGCTCGCTCCATCCCGAGCGCTCGACCACCTTCTCAATGCACTCCGGCAATCCGTAGCTGGTGACGCGCAGATTGTTGACCGTGATGCAAGGCGGCTTGAGCAGGTTGACGCGGCGGATCTCGGCCGGGTCGAGGCCGAGCGCGCCGGCAACCTCGTCCAGCGCCGACTCGAAGGCAAAGCGCACGTTAACGGTGCCGTGTCCGCGCATGGCGCCGCAGGCGGGCTTGTTGGTGAGGACGCGGTAACCGTCCCAGCGAACGTTGGGAATGTCGTAGATCGCGCCCAGCAGCGCCCCGGAATAAAGAATGGTCACCACGCCATAGGAGCAGTAAGCGCCGCCGTCCTGCACCACGCGCGCGGCAACGGCAGTCATGCGTCCATCCTTCTTCGCGCCAATCTTCATGTCGACGATGGTGCGCGGGCGTCCGCGATGCGCCCAGAAGACCTCTTCGCGCGTGTAGGTGATCTTCACTGGCGCTTTGGCCGCGCGAGCGGCCACAGCAGCGATGATCTCCAGCGGAATCACTTCGCTCTTGCCGCCAAAGCCGCCGCCCACCAGTGGCTTGATCACACGGATCTGCGACATCGGCATCTCGAGAACGAGCGATAGCTTGTGCTGCAGGTAGTACGGAACCTGCGTCGAAGACCAAACAGTCAGCCGGCCGAGTGCGCCTGTCTGCTGGTCGAGTTCGAAGGATGCGAGCGTAGAGTGCGGTTCCATGGCGGCGTGCGTAACTTCGTTGGCGATGTAGCGCGCCTCGCGCACGCAGTCGGCTTCCGCGAAGCCCTGCTCGGGATCGCCGAAAACGTGGTGGTAATCCTTCTCGATGTTGTGCGGACGGTTCTCGTGGATGAGATCGCGCTCCGCCTTCATCGACTCTTCGGGATCGAAGTACGCGGGCAGCGGCTCGTATTCGACCTCGATCAGCTCCAGCGCTTTCTCGGCGGTGGGCTCGTCCACGGCAGCGACGCAAGCGACGTTGTCGCCCACGTAGCGGACCTTATCGACCGCCAGCGCAGTCTCGTCATGGCCGACGGGCAGAATGCCGTACTTGTTAGGTGCGTCCTTGCCGGTGACCACCGCAACCACGCCTTCGAGCGCCAAGGCGCGGCTGGCGTCGATGCGCTTGATGCGCGCATGCGGATAGGGCGAGTGCAGTATCTTGCCGATCAGCATCCCCGGCACCGAGAGGTCGTCGGTGTACTTGCCGGCGCCCGTGGTTTTGCCCGCAGCATCGACCATGGCGATGCGTTTGCCGATAATAGAAAAATCGCTCATAGCTGTCTAGCTCCTGGTGTTGGCTCACGACCTGCGGCTTGCGACTCACGTACTGCCCTTCTGCTCCGCTTCAATCGCCGCCTTCACCGCCTGGTACATCTGGCTATATCCCGTGCAGCGGCAGAGATTGCCGCTGAGCGCATGGCGGATCTCATCTTCCGTCGGATCAGGATTGGCGGCGAGCAGCGCCTTGACGGTCATCATGAAGCCGGGCGTGCAGTAGCCGCACTGCGCGCCGCCCCAATCTCCATAAGCTTTTTGGATGGCGGCCAGCGCGCCGTGTTCGGCCACGCCTTCAACGGTGGTGATCTCCTGGCCTTCGCAACTGGCCGCCAGCAGCGTGCAGGACATCACGGGTACACCGTCCAGCAGCACCGTACAAGCGCCGCAGGAGGAATCGTCGCAACCGCGCTTCGAACCGGTGAGGCCCAGGTCCTGGCGCAGCGTGTCGAGCAGCAACTTGCTGGGCTCGATTGCCAGCTCGCGCCTGCGGCCGTTTACTCGGAGTTCGATGAGTTCCTTCTTCATTCGACCTAAGCACTTCACATTTGGCAATCAGCAGTTGGCAGTTCCCGGTGGCTAACTGCCGAGTGCTAACTGCTGAGTGCTCCTTCAATATCCAAAATCCGCCGGTGCCGCATATGCGTGCTTCTTCACCGTCAACTCCTCCTGGCGGCAAGCGCCGAGGAGGTTCAAATACTCGCGCCGATCCTTCACGCCGTCCACCCAACGCGCCTGCCAAGCCGCAAAATCCGCCGGGTCTTGGTCTGCTCGTGATACTGACGGAAGTAGGAGTTGTCGCGACTGTAGTATCCCTGCACCGGCGAAGGATGTGCGCCCCACGGACACTCGACCACTGCCTCGACCAGGAAGCCGGGAATCACCGTGCGATTGGGGTCGCTGGCGATGACCTCGGCCTCGACGATCTCCTCGGCGACGACAATCACCTTCTTCGCCGCCCGCACGCCCTCCAGCATCACTCCAAAACCGCCCCAACAGTGCCCGTTGCCCTCGCGGTCCGCGCGCTGCACGTGAACGATGGTCACGTCGGGCACCAGGGCCTTGACCGCATGCAGCTTCTCATACCGGGCCTTTGGCCCGGCCGGACGGCCGAGGGCGGCCGTCCCCACGTGTGTTTCGTCCGTGACGAAAGGTGAGTCGATTTCCTTGAAGAACTCGTTATCTTTCGCCAGATCGCTGCCCAGCGCACTACGCGCGGGCAGGAAGGGCACTCCCATGGCGCCGGCCTGAAGCGCCAGCGCGACGGAGAAGTTGGTGAGGTTCGTGACCTTGAGCTGGCCGGATTCCACGGCGCGACGGAAGTTGTAGGCCGAGCCCATCATGACGTTGCCTACCCAGGCGGCGATCACGCGCTCCGCGCACCCGGCCCCGATAAGCTGGTCAAAAAGAATGTCCGAGATCGGCCCAATCAGGGTGAGCCCGCGCCGCTTCTGGCGGATGATCTCGTGCCCTGCGGCGAAAGGAATCATCTGCTCCATCTGCAGGCCGAGCGCGACGGAAGCGCCGTCGGGAACCAGCTCGGCGATGGCGGAGCGCATTGTCTGCAGCTTGCTCATCTCCCCTTCCATTTCGGTTGCCGCTTCTCGATAAACGCCTGAATGCCTTCCTTCGCGTCGTCGGTGGCCATCAGTTCGTCGGTGTAGATCTTCTCGGCGCGCGTCAGGCCCTTGTCGAGATGAATAGCGTCCCAGGCGTAGAACGCTTTCTTCGCCATCACCAACGCGACCGGGCTGAGCTTTGCCGCACGCGCAACGGCTCTTTGGACCTCGGTTTCGACATCGGCCACAGCAGCATTGGCCAGCCCGATGGCAGCAGCTTCGTTGCCGTCGATGGTTCGGCCGGTGAGCACGAGGTCGGCAGCGCGCTTCTGTCCGATGAGCGCGGAGAGCGCAACTGCGGCGACCGGCGGGAAGCAGGCCAGCGTGATCTCAGGAAATCCCCAGGTTGCAGTCACTGACGTATAAACCAAGTCGCAGACCAGCGCCAGCTCCGCGCCCCCGCCGAGACAGTTGCCACGGACGGCGGCGATGGTCAGCTTCCGGGTCGCCAGCAGCGAGCGAATTACGGAGTGGAACTTACCGAGCATCTCCGGGACCGTCGCGGGAAGGTGCGCTTTGACGTCGACGCCAACCGAAAATGCGCGCTCCGAGCCGCTCAGCACGATGATGAAAATGTCTGCCCGCTGCTCGATCTGTTCGAGCGCGGCGACGAGCTCGTCCATCATCGGGAAGTCGATGACGTTGAGCGGCGGATTCGCCAACGTCAGGCGAGCGACCGGAGGCGCAAAATCCAGCGTGATCTTAGCGAAGCCGGTCTCGGTTGCTACTGCCATCAGCTCGTCCAGAACCCTTCCTTGTCATACCCCCGAATGGCCTGCAGCTCAACGGCGCTGGGAGGCGTTGTCTCGCGGAGTTCAGGCGAGACGCGCAGCTTCCAGCCGGTGTTGGCTAGCACGTCGTCGCGAGTAACGCCGGGATGGATCGTGTCCAGATATGCTTCGCCGTCGTCACCGAAGCGCAGTACCGCTTTGGTCGTAATGACCGCGGCCGGCCCGCCACGCGGCAAGCCGACGCGCTGCCGCCATCCGTGGCCATCGCCGTTGCCCGGGCTGGTGAGAAAAGAAACGCGCTCCGGCAGGCGCTGGCGCGAGTGCTCGAGCAGCACCACGAAAGCGGTGCGCGAGCGAGGCGATGTCGCAGGCGCCGCCGGAGCCGGGAAGACGGATGATTCGGTCGTCGGCTGTCGGTCCCCTCGACAAGCTCGGGGCAGGCTGTCGGTCGTCGGCCGCCCGGACCTGCGTGGTGTTTAGGTTCCCAAATTTATCCACTTCAGCCGCCCCGAGGAATCCAAGGTTCACTCGACCCGACTGCAGGAGTGACATGACCATCAGCATGTCCCCAGTCTGCGTCGCGCCCAGCAGGTTCGGGGGATCGGCCATGGTGTAGATCAGCTCGGGCGAGGGCGTGGAGCGGATCACGCCGTTTTCGAACAGGCCGATAGCGCTTGGGGCGTGCGTCTTCTTAGCCACTACAAAAGCGATCATCGGCAGACGCATGCCGACGAAGACCACCTCGCCGTCGCGAATCTCGCGCGCCGCAGCCGCAACCATGAGTTCGCCGAGAGTGTAGGCGGCACGCGTCGCGGGGATGGCGGGAGTGGTCGTCATTCGGTCAGACAAAAGCAACTGCATTGCCCCTCGACTCGCGCTAAAGCGCTCGCTCGGGGTGACAGCTCTTTTTGTTACGGAACGTTAATCGCCGCCTTGCGAGGCTCGGCGATGGTCTCAAACGGATCGCGGGCGCCGGTGCGCGGCGTGATCCACTTCTTCTCGCTGGCGAGCGTCTCCTTGAGCAGCTTCTTGTCGGCCGCGGTGGGAAGCCATTCGCCCGCCTGCTGCTCGTAGGCCTTGTCGTCGAGCGGCTCGCCGGTTTGCGGATGGTGCTTCTTCCCCGCCCACTTTCCGATGGTGCGGTTGAAGCGAACATCCGGCGCGTAGAGCGGCGGCACACCCGGCTTCAATCCATTATTGAAGTGCGCCACCAGGCCTGCGACCTCGTCGTGATACAGATTACGGTTGTAATCGTTCACGTCGTCGAGGTCGGGCTCTTTGGTGTTCTTAGGCTCGTCGTAGCGCCCCTTGATGCCCCACACGTACGCCCAATGCGCCGACGACGAGTGGTCGGTGCCGAACAGGTCGTAGGATTCCGAGATCCACTTGTTGAGATATTTCTGGATGAGCCACGCAGGCACGACGCCGGCTTCGACCACGCGGCGCAGGCCTGTGTCGCCCGTGCCCATGTGGAAGGCCTCCTCGCGCAGCATGTAGGACATCGAGCGCCCCAGCGGCGCGAAGCCCGAGTATTTCAGCATCTGGAGCTGGAACTTGCCGTCGCGATCGACGAAGTCGGTGTAGGCGAACAGGTCCATCCAGTTGTCCACCTCTTCGTTGAAGGCGTTGAGCAGGCGCTTGTTCTCGAAGGCGCGGCGCTCGAGCATCTTCTGCGCCTCCACTTTGCCGGTTGCGCCGAAGTGGTCGATCAGCAGGGCGCACATCTGCCAGCCGTGGCGCATCTCCTCGATCATGATGCGGGTGAGCGCGCGCCGGTCCCAGTCGGTGGGCGCGGTCTCGAAGAGGAAGCGCTGCTGCTCGACCGAGGCAAACTCGGTGTCGCCCTGGTAGACGATCATGTTGAGCAGGGCGTCGCGCATGTTCTGCGTGGGAATCTGGCGAACCGTCTCCCACTTGGGACGCCCCTTGTAGTGGCCGAACTGGATCTCCTTCTCTTCGATCGCGCCGTAGAGTGTCTCGAACTTGAACTCCTGCATCTCGCGCGGATTGACGCCAATCTCCTTGCGCCACTCCTCGAAGAGGCCGACCCAGTCGCTGAAAGTGCCGATTTTATGTACTCTGCCAGGCATGTGAACCCCAGTTGTCAGTTGTCAGTCGTCAGTCGTCAGTTTGGTTTTGTTCTTCTTATTTCCCCGTGAACGTTGCCGGCCGCTTCTCGACGTACGCGTTCAGACCTTCCTTCGCGTCGTCGGACTGGAACAGGAGCTGCTGATTCTCGCGCTCGAGCGCCAGCGCGGCTTCGAGCGGAATCTCCCATCCCGTCTGGATCGCGCGCTTAATGCGTCCCACCGCCTTGGACGCCTTGTTGGGCGGACAGAACTGGCGCGCGTATTCCATCACGTTTGCCATGAAGTTATCGCGCTCGTACACGTCGTTCACGATCCCCAGCTCCTTAGCTTCCTCGAAAGTGAAAGTGTTGCCGGTAACGATCAGCTCGATGGCGCGCGACTTGCCGATCATCCGCGAGAGGCGCTGCGTGCCGCCAGTGCCGGGAAGCACGCCCAGGTTGACCTCCGGCAGGCCGATCTTGCCTGAATCCTGGCGGGCGATGCGGATATCCGCCGCCATGGCGATCTCAAGCCCGCCGCCGACAGTGTGCCCGTTGAGCGCCGCGATCACCAGCTTGGGCGTGTGCTCCAGGCGCAGCAGCGTCTCGTTGGCGTGCAGGCAGAAGTAGTACTTAAAGGTCGGGTCGACCGTGGACAGCATCTTGATGTTCGCCCCGGCGCAGAAGAACTTTTCACCCGCGCCGGTGAGCACGATCACGTACACATCGTTCGCCATGCGCGCGCGCAGGATCGCCTCGTCGAGCTGGCGGTTCATCTCGTAGGTGTAGGTGTTGGCCGGCGGATCGTTCAACTCGATCACGGCGACGCCGGCGTCGGTGCGATAGTTAATGAGCTGGCGGGTTTCGGTGGTGGGCTGCGTGGTAGTTGCCATCAGGCTTAGCTCCTCATATTCGTTGCGTCATTCAAAATCGGGTCATCGGGTGATCGGGTCATCGGGTCATTGATTGCCGCCGCCGCACGGCAGAGTGTCGCTTGTGCGACGGTCCCAGCAGACCATTAAGAAAAAGCTCCGCCATCTGGCGAGCCAGCACGCCGGCATCGGCGTCGATCCGCGGGTTGTGCCAGGTGTAAATCCAGTTCATCATGCCGAACAGGCTCAGCACGGCGATGCGGCCGGAGAATTCTACTGCGCGAGCGCGCGCCAAGTCTTCCACCAGCCCCAGACAAATCCGGTAGTACTGGCGCTTGATGGCGCGAAGCTCGGCGCCATAGCCGTTCTGCAGCGCCTCGTCCTCGTGCGAGAGCACCTTCATGGCTTTCTGGTTGGCGAGGAAATATTCGAGGTGATTCTGGACCAGAAGGCGCAGCCGCTGTTCCGGGTCAACGATTCCCTCCAGGCGCTGGCGCAGCCCTGCCAGGATAGTCTGGAAGGCGTGCTTCTGGATCAGGTAGAGCAGCTTCTCTTTGGATTCGAAGTAGTAATAGAGCCCGGCGAGAGACATTCCGGTAGCGCGGGAGAGGTCGCGCATGGAAGCAGCGTCGTATCCCTTGTCACAGAAGACGGCGGTGGCGTGGCCCAGGATCTCGTCCAGGCGGCGATCGAAGCGCTCGCGCGGTTGGGCAGCATTTCGGCCAGGCAGAGGCGCCCGGTGACGAGTCACAGCACTAGCTGGAGAAGCAGACATTCGGGTCGAGGCCCCACTCCTTTACCGAACGTTCGTTCGATTGGGAGATATCATAAGATGCCCTGCGGGGCCGAGTCAAGAAGGGCGGGCACCGAAGTTCGGCGGTGCAGGGTAGCGCCGGCATCTTGCCGGCTGTCGCGGGGGCATCCTGCCCCCGCCGTGCGGACGCCCGCACGCACAGCCGCCGGGACGGCGGCGCTACATCTAGTTGCGGATATCGGCCATCAGGCGCTCGACTTCTGCCTTCTGCTCCGCAGTGAGCGGCAGCAGCGGCAGTCGCGACGGCCCACCGTAGTAGCCGTTCAGGTCCATGGCGTACTTGATGCCGGGAATTCCGAGCTCTCCGCCGACTTTGTGGGAGGCCTGGACGATGCGCTGCTGCTTCTCGCCCGCCAGCGCTGCGTCACCTTCCTTCCAGGCAGCGTAGATCTCGTAGCACGCGGTCGGTGCGGCGCAAGCGAAGGCCAGGATCGCGCCCACGGCGCCCACGTCGAGTGAATCCTTGAGCAGATGCGCCGAACCCACCAGCACCTGATATCCAACTTCCTTGGTGCGGGTCTTAAGCTTGGGTGGCGCAGCCACAGCGGTCCCGCCGAGCGAGGAGGTGGGAACCACGTCGGAACCATTCCCTGAACCGGCGGCGGCCTGCATGCGCGGGGTCACGGCGTTGAAGATTTCGGTGACGGTGGCCGTGCGCTGGATGTGCCGCGTGCCCTCGACCATCTTCTTCACCTTATCGATCACTCCCGCCGATTCTTTAATGCCAATGAGATTCGGGTGCTCGGCGAGCTCGATCACGACTTCGGCCGGGATGTCATATCCAGTAGCCTGCGGGAAGTTGTAGATGATGACCGGCAAGGGCGACCGATCGGCAACTGTTTTGTAAAAAGCCAGCAGGTTGGCGGGCAGCATCTGGCGCTTGTAGTAATGCGGCGTGCGCACCATGGCGACGTCGTAGCCGAGCGAAGCCGCGTACTCGGTCAGGCGCAAGGTCTCGACCGCGGACTCAATGCCGGTGCCGGCGACCAGCACCTTTTCCGGTGCGGCGTGCTCGCGAGCGCACTTGAAGACGTCGCGGCGCTCCTGGTCGCTGAGCAGAATCGACTCGCCGGTCGAGCCCAGCACCACCATGCCGGCCACCGGGGTCTTCGAGTAGCGCTCAACGTTGTGTTCCAGTTTCTTGAAATTCAGGCTGCCATCGGGATAGAAGGGCGTGGTAATGGGCGGAAGAATGCCGTGAAGAAGCATAGGAGAACTCCTGGCTACGAGCTTCTAGCAACCAGCTTGTAGCGGCATCAAGCTCTTCAGTATAGCGCCGCGCATTGAGGCTGGATCACGGTTTTGGAGATGCCCGCACGAGCTTGAAGTCGGCAAAGTTCGTCCACTTGCCGTTCTTGTCTTTTTGCTCGAGCAGCCATTGCCAGGCTCCGCTCTCGGGCAACCAGCGGAACGTGGTGTGGAAGGGACCGTCGGGGTACTCGAAAACAAACCGCAGGGAGTTGCCGTCGCGGGTGCCGTATCCGAGGGTCTCGGAATAGCGCGGGCCGAAGACGTCCAGCAGATGGAGCACGTAGCGCTCGCTCATGGCATCGTAGCCGAGGAACCAGAGGGCCTCGTAACGCCGCTCGGAAGCGGGCGCGCCGGCGGCGGTTTTTTCGTGAAGGCGCAGGAATTGGTGGTTCAGCACCCACGCTGCCTCAACTTCATGATGGGCATCGCGACCCATGACCTGGCCGGTGAGAGTCCAGGCGCCGGCCACGTGATCGGCGAGGTCGTCCTTCCACTCGGGCGGCGCTTGGGCGGCGCCATAGACCGGTGCAAGGATCGCGATCAGGAAAAACGTCTGAAGGAATGTTTTCAACATTCGGTGTGCTTTCGTCAACGGCAGGCTCAACGAGCTCCCGCTTGCCTGGGGCGGCGCGCTCACGCCCGTTAAGCGCCTCACGTTCCTGCCTCGGGACTTCCCACGTACAGGGGGTGAGGTATTCTAATCAGTTACTTGGCGGCACTGGATAAAACTGCGCCGCTAGAGTACAAACAAGAGCTAACCAAACCATGGGACGTCGTCGCCATCAGCGCTACAAGAAAGAGCTGACGGTGAACATTCATGGAACGGACAGCATGGGAAAGGCATTCTCCCAGGCCGCCTCGGTGGTGGACGTAAGCGAATCCGGGGTGCGCCTGCAAGGGGTGCACGTGCTGTATCGTCCTGGCCAGACGGCCATACTCGAGCACGGCGGCAACAGGGCCCAGTACCGCGTGGCCTGGGTGGGCGCCGGAGCGCTGGCCGGGCAAGCCGGGCTGATGAACCTGGAGCCCACTAAATCCATCTTTAATTTGCGCTTTCCCGCGTCCGGTGCCGACAAGTACGTGGTGCCGCCGCCGGAAGTGCAGGAGTTCGACACTAGCTCTCGCCAATTCGATGACAGCCTGCGCCGGCTGGTGGAGCAGCGGCGGCGCGCGGAACGGCGCAAGGATGAACGCCGCCGTTATCCCCGCTATGCGGTGCGCGGCGAAGCTGAAGTCTACTCTCTGGGCTCGCAATTCCCCGCCCGTGGCAGGCTCACCGACCTTAGCCTCGGGGGTTGTTTCGTGGAGTTGCTCAGCGCCCTTACGATGGATACCAAGGTCACGGTGGTCTTGCTGATTTCGCAGCGCCGCATACGCGTTCAGGGCGTAGTGAAGTCGGTGCTGACCAACTTCGGACTGGGGATTCAGTTTCTGCACTACGAACCTGAGGACCTGCGGCAGTTGGAGGAAGTCATGGCTGCGCTCGAACAGGGCACAGCGCCGGACGAGCTTCCTCCCCCCGTAACCCCGGCGGCGCCCGCGCCTGCCCCGGCTGTTGTCATAACCCACACCGATGCGCAACACGCCATCGAGGCAGTGAAGAGTTGGTTCGGCGACCACGACCACCTGAGCCGGCAGGAATTCCTGGCTCTGCTTAAGAAGGTTGGAACCCGAGAGTAAGCCCCGGGGGCTTTGTCGCGCTTACAACCCTCTCCAACCGGCCCTAATCTAAGCCGAGGTGTCACAACGGAGGGCGCATGCTGCTGTTTCTTTTCATCCTGTTTCTGATCGGGTGGATTCTCGGATTTGTGGTGTTCCACGTGTCGGCGTTTGCCATCCACATATTGCTGATCCTGGCGTTGGTGTGGCTGGTTCTGCACCTGGTGGGCGTGGGACGCGGCAAAACGGTCGCGTAAAATTCGCGGCCGTGCGGTCAGCCGCCGCTTGCACGGCGCGTACAGGGCGATCCCTATAACAGGTCCGTCTGCAGTCCGGCGATGAATTTGATCCCGGGGACGATTTTCCCGACCAGAGAGGCGTCGTTGGTCAGGAAAAGGTCAGCCTCGGCTTCCGCAGCGCAGGCGAGATGAATCGCGTCGGCGGGTGAAACGCGAAGCTTGGCTCGAATACGGCCGTAGTGGTCGGCAGTCGCAGCGGTGAACGGCAGCACAGAGATGTCCGGACTGCGAAAGAGGGCACGGATTCGATCGGCAATTTCTCCTTGTTCCTGCCTGTAAGCGCCCGCGAGCATTTCGCCCAAAGTAAAAACGCTCGTGCACAAACAGTCGCCGCGGGCCTGCATCCGTGAAAGCACGTGCCGTATGCGTTGGCGGTAAGCAGGATGGTCCTCGATCCAGTACACAAACAACATCGTATCCCAGTAGATGCGGCTCACTTTTTTCGGCGCTCTTTACCGTCCAGAGGGAGAGCACTGGCTGCGAATGCTGCCCGCTCCGCCTTGATGAATTCTTCGCCTCCACCCAGCGATCGAAAAAGATCGCGTGCGATACCGCGCATGCTCTCCAGCGTCGCGTATTGACCGCGCGTTGCGGAGGGCTCGGCTTTCCCTACATGCTCGATCTCGGCCAGTTTGCGGATCGCCAGACGAACAATCGCAGACGTTCCCACTCCCAGCTTGCGGCTCAGGGCTTTAAGCAGTCTTTTGTCCTCGGCGGTGAAGCGTATTCCGGTGGGGACGGAGGAGGCCGTTTTCATAGCCAGATTGTGCTACAAACAGCAACACCTAGTCAATGTAGCACAATCGACACACACCTATTAGGTCAGCGCGGTGCGCTCGGCGTGCAGGTTCTGCAGCGCCCGCACGTTGACCTCCTCGCGCTGAATGGCAGCGATGCCGTCCGCGGCGGCGCGTGCCGCCGAGAGCGTGGTCATGCACGGGATGTGGTGGGTCACGGCCGCACGCCGGATGGCTTTCTCGTCGAAATACGGGTCGGGCCCGCGCGGCGTATTGATGACGAGCTGGATCTTCTCGCCCTTGATCAGGTCCACGGCGTTGGGCCGGCCTTCCTTCACTTTGTAAACCCGCTCGGTGATGATGCCTTTCTCGGCCAGCACGTCGGCGGTGCCGTGGGTGCACACCAGCCGGAAGCCGAGATCGAGGAAGCGCTGCGCGACGTTGGCCACGTGGGGCTTGTCATGGTCGGTGACGCTGATGAACACGGTCCCGCTGCGCGGCAGTTTCTGTCCGGCCGCGAGCTGCGCCTTGGCGAAGGCTTCGCCGAAGTTATCGGCCACGCCCATGACCTCGCCGGTGGATTTCATCTCCGGACCGAGCACCGTGTCCACGCCCGGAAACTTCGACCAGGGAAAGACCGGCGACTTGACGAAGTAGCCGCTTCCGGTTGAAAGATCGGCTTCGCGCTCGATGTACTCGGGCAGGAACTCACGCAGCCGGCGGCCGGTCATAAGGCGGGATGCAATCTTGGCCAGCGGCACGCCCGTGGCCTTCGACACGTACGGCACGGTTCGAGACGCGCGCGGGTTCACCTCCAGCACATACACCTTGTCGCGGTGAATGGCGTATTGCGTGTTCATCAGCCCGATAACTTTCAGGGCGCGGGCCAGCCGGAAGGTGTAGTCGCGCATGGTGGCCATGTGGCGTTCGGGGATGTCCACCGCCGGCAGCACGCAGGAGGAATCGCCGGAATGGATGCCGGCCTCCTCGATGTGCTGCATGATCCCGCCGATGACCACGTCTTCGCCGTCGGAGAGCGCGTCCACGTCCACCTCGGTTGCTGCCTCCAGGAAGTGGTCGATGAGCACGGGACGCTCCTGCGAATACTCGACCGCCTCCTTCATGTAGCGAATCACGGTTTCGTCGTCGTAGGCGATCTGCATGGCGCGTCCGCCGAGCACGTACGACGGCCGTACCAGCACGGGATAGCCAACGCGGTTCGCGCCCGCCACCGCTTCCTCGACGCTGGTGGCCATGGCGCCCGGGGCTTGCGGGATTTCAAGGTCGTCGAGCAGCTTGCCGAAGCGCTTGCGGTCCTCGGCCAAGTCGATGGATTCGGGCGAGGTGCCGATGATGGGAACACCCGCGGCCTTGAGCGGCAGCGCCAGGTTCAGCGGCGTCTGCCCGCCGAATTGCACGATCACGCCGATCGGCGCGCCGCCGGCCGCTTCATGCTCGTAGACCGCGAGCACGTCCTCGAAGGTCAGCGGCTCGAAGAACAGGCGGTCGCTGGTGTCGTAGTCGGTGGAGACCGTCTCCGGGTTGCAGTTGACCATCACGGTCTCGTATCCGTCCTCGCGCAGCGCGAAGGCGGCGTGGCAGCAGCAGTAGTCGAACTCAATTCCCTGCCCCACGCGGTTCGGCCCGCTGCCGAGAATGATGACCTTCTTCCGCGCCGTGGGCTCGGCTTCGTCCTCGGACTCGTACGTCGAGTAAAGGTAGGGAGTGTAGCTTTCGAACTCGGCGGCACAGGTATCCACGCGCTTGTAGACGGGCGTGATGCCGTGGGTCTTGCGGAAGTGGCGGACTTTCTCGGTCGCGCCTTTGCCGTTTTTCATGCGCCAGAGGTCGGCCAGGCGCGCGTCGGAATAGCCCATGCGCTTGGCCTCGCGCACCAGCTCCGGCGAGACCGACGCGAAGGGATGCTTCTCCAGCTCCACCTGGAAATCAATGGCTTCCTTCAACTGGTGGAGAAACCAGGGATCGATGGAAGTCATCCGCGCCAGCTCTTTCACCGTGTGTCCCTGCCGCAGAGCGTAACGCAAGTACGTGAGCCGCTCGGGATGCGGCGTTACCAACCGCTGCGTAAGAATGCGCGGCTCGATGGGCTCCGAGCCGACGCGCCTGCCGGTCTCGAGCGAGCGGATGCCCTTGAACAGAGCTTCTTTGAAGGTGCGGCCGATGGCCATCACCTCGCCCAGCGACTTCATCTGCGGGCCCAGCGTCTCGTCCGCGCCCGGGAACTTTTCGAACTGCCACTTGGGAATCTTCACCACCACGTAGTCGAGCGTGGGCTCGAAGCAGGACGGCGTCTTGCGCGTGATGTCGTTGGGGATCTCGTCGAGCGTGTAGCCCACGGCCAGGCGGGCGGCGATCTTGGCGATCGGAAACCCTGTAGCCTTTGAGGCCAGCGCCGAAGACCGCGAGACGCGTGGGTTCATCTCGATCACCACCATGCGCCCGGTGGTGGGATGAATCGCAAACTGGATGTTGCTTCCGCCGGTCTCCACGCCAATTTCGCGGATGATGGCGATCGCCGCGTCGCGCATGGCCTGGTATTCGCGGTCGGTCAGCGTCTGCGCCGGCGCCACGGTGATGGAATCGCCGGTGTGCACACCCATGGGGTCGAAATTCTCGATCGAGCAGATGATGATGACGTTGTCAGCCAGATCGCGCATCACCTCGAGCTCGAATTCCTTCCAGCCCAGCACCGATTCTTCGATCAGGACTTCGTGCACCGGCGAAAGATCGAGGCCGCGCGCCAGAATGTCCAGCAGCTCTTCCCGGTTGTAAGCGAGTCCGCCGCCAGTCCCGCCCAGCGTGAACGACGGGCGAATGATCACCGGGAAACCGATCTTGCCGGTGAACTCGAGGCCGTCTTTAAGGTTGTTGACCAACGCTGATTTGGGAGCGTCGAGGCCGATGCGCGAGATGGCGTCTTTGAACAGCAGGCGGTCCTCCGCCTTCTTGATGGCTTCGAGCTTGGCGCCGATCAACTCGACGCCGTACTTGTCGAGGATGCCGCCGTCGGCCAACTCGACCGCCAGGTTGAGCGCCGTCTGACCGCCGACGGTGGGCAGCAGGGCGAAGCCGCGTCCATCAGAGTGCTCCGACTCAATGCGGATGATCTCGCTCACATAGCCCTTGGTGAGCGGCTCGATGTAGGTGCGATCGGCGGTCTCCGGGTCAGTCATGATGGTGGCTGGGTTGGAATTCACCAGCACCACCTCGTAGCCCTCGGCCCTGAGTGCCTTGCAGGCCTGCGTGCCCGAATAGTCAAACTCAGCCGATTGCCCAATGATGATGGGCCCGGAGCCGATGATCAGGATCTTCGAGATGTCAGTGCGGCGCGGCATTCTACTTGCATCCTACGGCGCGGCTGAAGCCGCGCCCCTTCAAAGCAAAATCAAGATTCCTTCGCTGCGCTCGGGATGACAAATCAAGATCACCCGATGACCCGATCACCCGATGACCCGATCCCTTTCCACTCCTCCATCATCCTCACAAAATCCTTGAACAGATAATGCGAGTCATGCGGCCCGGGAGACGCTTCCGGGTGGTACTGCACGCTGAACAGGGGCAATGACCGATGGCGCAGGCCTTCGAGCGTCTGGTCGTTCAGGTCCATGTGCGTCAGCTCGACGTCGTTTGCATTCAGCGAATCGGGATCGACGGCGAAGTTGTGATTGTGCGCCGTGATCTCGACTTTGCCCGTTCGCAACTGCTTTACCGGATGGTTGCCGCCGTGGTGTCCGAACTTCAGCTTGTACGTCTTGCCGCCGAGCGCGAGGCCAACGAGCTGATGTCCGAGGCAGATGCCGAAGACGGGCACGCGTCCCATCAGCCGGCGGATGCTGTCCTGAGCATACGTGACAGGTTCCGGATCGCCGGGGCCGTTGGACAGAAAAACTCCGTCGGGCTTGAGCGCCAGCACGTCCTCGGCGCTGGTTTCGGCGGGGACAACGGTCACGCCACAGCCTTCCGAGGTCAGCTTGCGCAGGATGTTGTGCTTGATGCCGAAATCGTAGGCCACCACGTGGAAGCGCGCCGGCTCGTCCTTCACGCCCACCACTTCCGTGGGCTCGTGCGAGCGCTCGCCGGTCTGCCACGAGTAACGCTGCGTGGTTGAAACCACCTTCGCCAGGTCGCTGCCGACCATCGACGGGATCGCACGCGCCTTGGCCACCAGCTTCTCGGGATCGCTCTCCAGCATCGAGATGACGCCGCGCTGGCAGCCGCGGTCGCGCAGATGGCGCACCAGGGCGCGGCTGTCGATCTCCGAGATCACCGGGATCTTGTAGCGCTCCAGGTATTCGTCCGCTACCTGTTGCGAGCGCCAGTTGGAGCTGACGCGCGAGAACTCGCGCACCACCAGGCCTTCGATGTACGGACGCGTAGCCTCGGCGTCGTCGGGATTGGTGCCGTAGTTGCCGATCTCGGGATTGGTGAGGACTACGATCTGCCCGCAGTAGGAAGGGTCGGTGAAGATTTCCTGGTAGCCGGTGATGGAAGTATTAAAAACAACTTCCCCGTAGCATTCGCCTTTGGCGCCGTAGCCTTTGCCGCGGAAGATGCGTCCATCTTCCAGCGCAAGGAGAGCCTGCATTCTCACTCCCGGGAGCGGATTTCTTAGAGTTTAGCAGAAGTTTCAAGTTTCAAGTTTCGAGCTGATCTTGAAACTTGAAACGTGAACCTTGAAACTTCTACCGCAGCACGCCCAGCTTGTCCATCGGCCAGTAGACGAACACGGCTTTGCCATAGATGTACGACTGGTCCACGGGGCCGAACTCGCGGCTGTCGTTGGACATGGAGCGGTGGTCGCCGAGCACATAGTAGGAGTGGCCGGGCACGATGGTCTCGGGATACGAGCGCCCGTCGATGAAATCGCGGGGGACGTAGCTTTCGGCCAGGCGGCGGCCGTTGACCAACACGCGTCCGCGGTCAATCAATATGTGGTCACCCGGGACGCCGATCACCCGCTTGATGTAGCTCTTGGCCGGATCGCGTGGGTAGCGAAACACCACCACGTCGCCGCGCGCCACCGACTCGAACCGGTAGACAAACTTGTTGATGAAGATGCGCTCCTGGTCCTCCAAGCCGGGCAACATGCTGGTGCCTTCCACCTTCACCGGCTGGTAGAGGAACAGGATGATGAACCCGGAGATAGCTAACGAAATCAGCAGGTCGCGCGTCCAACTGCGCAGCAGAGACTGCATCCGCCCGCGCGTGCGGGCTGCGCGGAACCGGAGGTTCGACGAGAGTGGGTGTGGCGCCGTTGCTCATCCCGCTTTCCATTATACGAAAAAAACGGCGGAGCCCATGAGCCCTTGCCCCATCGAAGGCTGGCAATCTGGCACGGTCGATAGTGCTTAGCGGGCGGTAACCGGAGTAACCGGATAAGCAGCTCAGCAGAAGCTCAAGATTCCAGTAAAATACTAAGAAGGATTTTTGGGAGATGAACTGATGAAGCGTGCCCTGATGCTTGCGTTCGTGGCACTGGCGACGATCACCACCTCGGCCGAGTGGCTGGACGTGCCGGCCTACCACGCAGCGCCGCCAAGAAAAGGCGAGAAGCTGCCGGCCATCCTGGGAGGCCTCGATCTCGGCGGCCCTAACTTTAAGAATCCGTTTCAGGTGCGCGCTTACGAGCTGGCGGCGAAAATTCCCAACGTCATTTATCAGCAGCCCTGTTATTGCCGCTGCGATCGCTCGGTTGGACACAAGAGCCTGCACAGTTGCTTCGAATCCTCGCACGGCGCCCATTGCGCCGCCTGCATGCGGGAGCTGTTCTACGCCTACGAGCAGCACAAGGCGGGCAAGACGGCAGCTCAGATTCGCGAGGGCATCATCAGGGGCGATTGGCAGAAGATAAATCTGGAGGCGGCTGCCTCGGAGTAGTACCGAGTCGTTTAGGCGCCATCCCTGCCGGATTCCTAATCGATCTTTCCTGCTCACCCGGTACTCACGGGGCCGGGCGTCCGCCCCGGCGGGTACCGGCTTTAGTCTGCGCCGCTGCAAAACGCATCGCCTCCTGCAAAACGCAGTGGTCGCGCCGTTTCTGGAGCGCACAAGTCCTTTCCGCTGAACACTCGTTTCCCTTTTGGGATTGCCCCCCGCGTGCACACCTACATAGCGGAACAGCCGAAACCGGCACTGCCTAAGGGCCATGCGGGGGTTCGGCGGGGAGGCGCGTATGTCAATCCTGTTTGTGCTGCTTATGTTCCTGCTGATCATCAGCATCACCTACTTCGTGAAGCGTCCTGGCGAAGCGATTCAACCAGCGATGGTGGCCCAGGCGCCGCAGCCGGCGGAGATGGAGCGCGAAGTCGGATTCGACGTTCCCAAGGGCTACTGCTTCCATCCGGGACACACCTGGGTGCGGGATGAAGGACGCCAGAGCGCGCGCATCGGCCTGGACGCCTTCGCCACCAACCTGGTGGGGAAGATCGACCGCATCGAGGTTGTCGGCCTCAACCGCTGGGTGCGTCAGGGGCAAAAGTTGATGACTGTGACCCATGGCGGCATGACCGCGGACCTGGTGTCGCCGGTCGAGGGCATCGTGATGGCGGTGAACCAAGAGGTCCTCAAGAATCCCGACCTGCTGCTGAATGACCCCTATCAGCAAGGCTGGATCTGCGAGATGAAGTCTCCCGACCTCGGCACCAACGTGAAGAACCTGGTGCAGGGAACGATGGTCGCGCCCTGGATGCAGCACAGCGTGGGGCGGCTGACCAACCTGACGTCGCAATACGTGACCGCGACCGCGGCCGACGGCGGCTTGCCGGTTACCGGCCTGCTGAACCAGGTCGAGCCCGGGCTGCAACGGCGGCTCATCAGCGAGTTCTTCCTCACGTAGCTCAGCACATCCGCAGTGGAACTGGAGGACGCATATGAAATCGAAAGCCATGCTGATCGACATCACCAAGTGCATCGGCTGCCGCGCCTGCGAGCAAGCGTGCAAGGAAGTTCACCACTTCCCCATGGACCACGAGCCGACGCTCTCCGCCACCGCCTTCACCGTGGTGGAGGAGCGCGGCGACAAGTTCGTGCGGCGGCTGTGCATGCACTGCCAGGAACCGGCCTGCGCCTCCGTATGCCCGGTGGGCGCGCTGAAGAAAACGGCATTCGGACCGGTGGTCTATGACGGCAAGAAGTGCATCGGCTGCCGCTACTGCATGCTGGCCTGTCCGTACTCGGTGCCGCGCTACGAGTGGTCGAAGCTGGCGCCGTACGTCCGGAAGTGCGACATGTGCGCCGAGCGCGTGGCCGCCGGCAAGATGACCGCCTGCGCGGAAGCTTGCCCGGTGGGCGCGACCATCTTCGGCGATCGCGAAGAGCTGCTGCTGGAAGCCCAGAAGCGCATCCGCGAGAACCCGGTTTACGTGAACCGGATCTACGGCTCGGAAGAAGAAGTAGGCGGCGCCTCGGTGTTCTTCCTTTCCGACGTGCCCTTCGAGAAGCTGGGATTCGTGAAGCCGCCGCAGACCACGCCGCTGCCCGCGCTGAGCGAAGCGGCGCTGGGCGAAATGCCCACGGTGGTGATGATCGGCGGATCGCTGCTGGCCGGTCTGTACTGGTTCACGCAGCGGCGGCAGCAAGTAATGGCCGTCGAAGCCGCGGAATCTGCCGAGAAAGAAGCCAAGAATGTCCTGCGGTTCCGGGACAAGGAGAGGAGCTAAGCCATGACCGCATTGCGAGTTCCCAAAATCACTTTGTGGCGAGTACTGGTAGGCCTGATTTTTGCTGCCGGCATCTATGCCTCGTATCTGCGCTTCCTGAAGGGCTTCGAGGTGGCCACGAACCTGTCGAACGCGCAGCCCTGGGGCATCTGGGTCGGCTTGGCGACGCTTTGCGGCGTTGGACTCTCGGCGGGAGGCTTCACCATCGCGGCCGCGGTTTACCTGCTGGGCATGGAGCGCTACCGGCCGGTGTTGCGCGCGGCCGTGATGATCGCCTTCCTCGGCTACGTGTCGGTGGTCGCCGGATACGCCTGGGAGCTCGGCCTGCCCTGGAACTTCTGGCATCCGCTGGTGATGTGGAACCGCGCCTCGGTGCTGTTTGAAGTGGTGTGGTGCATCACGCTCTACACCACGGTGCTGGCGCTGGAGTTCTCGCCGGCGCTGGTGGAGAAGCTGCCGTGGAAGCCAGTACGCGAGCTTTACCTCCATTGGCACCATCGCATCCTGATCGCGCTGGTGCTCGTCGGCGTGCTGCTCTCTTCCCTGCACCAGTCCTACCTGGGCGGGCTGTTCATCATCTTCAAGGGCAAGATGTATCCGCTGTGGTACAGCAATTATCTGACGACGATGTTTTATATGTCCGCCATTCCGGCCGGCATATCCATGGTCATCATGGCGCTGTACCTCTCGGTGCGCTCGCTCAATGTGCGGATCGACATGCGCATTCTGGAAGACTTCAGCCGCATCGTCTCCCCGATGCTGCTGATCTTCACCCTGTTCCGCTTCGCCGACTTGTCCAAGCAGCACGCGCTCGGATACCTGTTCAAGCCGGTGATCGAGACAGCCTACTTCTGGGGGGAGATGCTGCTCCTGGTGGCAGTACCGCTGGTGCTGTTCAACCTCCCGCAGATCCGGCGGAAGCCCATTGGGCTGTACTGGGCAAGCGCGGTCACGATCGCGGGATTCATGGTGCATCGCATGAACGTATCCATCACTTCGCTGGAGCGGGCGACCCACGCAGGCTACGTTCCTAAGTGGCCCGAACTGGCAGTGACGCTCATGCTGGTGACGGCAGCGGTCATAGCGTTCCGCTTGGCGGTGCTACATCTGAAGATCCTGCCGCGGACCGTGGACACGCCCCAACCGCCCATCCAGTTGCCGCGCCTGACCACGCGCACCGTGTTCCCGGCGCACCCCAGCGCAGCGGTGAACTAGAAGCGTCTGATGAGGGCCGCCCGTGTTCCAAGGGCGGCCTTCCACTGTTCAGTTCAGGTACCCCCCTCCCCCGGTTCGATTTGCAAATGCCTGCGGCTCAGCAACTTCTAAAAATCGCGCCCGTAAATACTGCCAAACAAAGGTCGTTTAAGTCTATTAAATGACAGTATTTAGCGATACCGTCGTTTTAAAGGACTTACACGCAAGAACCGTCGGACAAAGGACTTAGCGGCGCGGCTCACTTAGTTAACATCATGATATACGTTATGTATATATAATATCAACATATCAGATGCATGTCAAGAGAACACTCGTTGCTCTCTCGCGCGGGTCGAATCAGGATATTCCACAAAGCCCGAAGGGCGACATTTGTTTGAGCCCAGCGCGTCAGCGCTGGGAAAAGGATTGAAAAGAGATGAGCCCGGAGGGCGGCACGTCCGGCTAGTTCTCAAATATTGGACCCGGCGCTGGCGCGCTGGGAAGAGGATAGGGTGCCACCTTCGGCGAAGACCTGCGCGGGATCGGCCGGGATGCCATGCTTCTTCAGCAACGCCAGGAATTCCTCCTCGAACGTTCTGTGCTTGTGGTGCTCCGGCTGGTTGCGGACGTAGGCAGCCACCTGTTCCAGGTTGGAAACGCTCACGCTGAATGCGGCGTAGCCCTCTTGCCACGCGAACCGGCGGCCGTTCTCGTTCATCCATTTGGAGGAGTTCGCCTTTAAGGCGCGCATGGCATCCGATAACGACAGCTTGGGCGGCAAGGCCATCAGAAGGTGGACGTGGTTTTCCGTTCCGCCGATCGCCTCAAGGTCGATCTGATAATTGCGTGCGATCCCGCGCATGTACGCCCAGAGCTTGTCCGGGTGCTTGATCAAGTTCCGCCGGCCTTTGACCGCGAACACGATGTGAAGGTGATTGCGCGCATATGCGTGTGACATACCGATGTCCTGTGCCGCCCCTGCGGGGCTCTGTTCTTTCTTTTATAGCTATCCCAGCGCTGACGCGCTGGGCTCAAACAAATGCCGCCCTTGTGGGCTGCAGCGCGGCGATTGTACAGCTTACATAACCCCGAGAAATCCTTTTGATTGGGCTCCGCCCTTCCCACCATCGGGGAAGCGTGGTTGTGAAACATTGCTTCGCTTCCTATAATCGCGCTCCGGCGGTTGACCGCAACCATGAATGAGTCGAACTCGTATCGGCAACGCAAGATCTTTGGCCGCCTTTCGATCGCGGCCGGAAATGTGGCGCAGATTGCCGGGATGGCAGCCGCTTGTCTTGCCCTGGCTGCGGCGCGATCGGCGCATGCGACCAGCGCTGCCGTCGTCGCCATGGTCGCGGGATGGGTTCTCCTCTATTTCTGCTGCCACGCCATCGCCCACTGGGTGGTCGGCCGAATTGTTGGCATTCGCTTCGCGTTCTACACGGTGGGCGGAACCGGGAATCCGGAAGGCTATCCGGCTGGCGTGCGGTGGTTGTTCGAACACCTTCCTTTTTTCGGCGTGCAGACGGAGAAGGCGTCCATGCAAAATGCCAGCCCGATTGCCAGGGCGATTATGTGGTCCGCGGGAGTGACGTCTTCCGCCGTTGTCCCAACCCTGGGAGCGCTCTGGGCATGGCGCTCGGGCGTCCCACGCGGCAAGCTGTTTTTTCTGTTTGCGCTGTTGTGGGCGGCCGGAACCCTGGCGAGCAACTGGACCAGCCGCACGGGCGACTATTCCAAGGCCCGACGCGCACTCGGCAATCCCTGAGATTGTCGGCTTTCTAGGTGGTTTGCGGAGCTGGGGTTTCCGCCCTGTTGGTCGCCCGCCGGAATTTTTCTTCCACGACGAACTGAACCTGGGCGTCGCAGAAAGTGCACGCCAGGGTGCGAAGTTCGCGCAGGGTCCGGTCTTCTTTCTCCGCGGGTATGGAGAAGGAACGCAGGCAATCGGTGCAGGTGATTACGTAATAGTTTCCATTGCGGGGAACCCAGACGGGCGCCCTGTCCTTCTTGATGGCTGGGCGCGGCGGAGCGTCCGCCAGCAACTCCGCAACCTTGGCATACAGCTCCTTGGGGGTATGCGGCTTGGGAAGGAACACATCGGCGAGCACGCCCAGTTCTTCGGCCGCGGGCTCGAACTCTCCGCTGATGGCAATGGTCGGGATTTGAGGGAATCGCCGGCGAACCACGGAGAGAAACTCGAAGCCTGACATGTTGGGCATCTTGAGGTCGGTGAGAATCAGGTCCGGCAGCGCGCCCCGCATTTGTGCCAATGCCTCAAAACCGTCTTCTGCCACACGGACTTCGTAACCCTGCATGGAGAGTGAGGTCTCCAGGAGGTCTCTCATGGACGGGTCATCGTCTACGACGAGAAGGCGATAGTTGAAGCTCGCCATTTGGTTACACGCCCCCGGGCCTTATCATCCTACGCCGATGGACATCCGGGAAGTGCCGCTACAGGGTCGTTGCCGATGAAACGGCTGGGGCTGTTCCCATTCTGGTGGCTCGATCAGCGCGGAACAGGCCAAGAGTCAAAGTCCCCACCCTCCCCAACATCAGGGGAGGGTGGGGGACGCGCGGGAACGTTGGGAAGGCGTACAGTATGCCGATGCATCTGCTGGTGCTGGGCGCGGGCAAGACCGGGTCGCTGGTGGCGGAGGTGGCGCGCGAGCGCGGGCACCAGGTGCGCGCTCTCACCAGCCGCGACAATCCCGGCGGCGCCGCGCTGGTGCGCGAGAAGCTGCAGGGCGTGGACGCGCTGATCGATTTCACCACGCCGCGGGCGGTGCTGGAGAATATTGCCGCGTGCGCGCGTGCCGGCGTCAACATGGTGGTGGGGACCACGGGCTGGTATGGCGAGCTGCCGCGCATCCGCGAGCTGGTGGAGCAGAGCGGCATCGGATTTCTCTATGCGTCCAACTTTTCCATTGGCGTGAACGTGTTCTTCGACGTGGCGGAGGCGGCCGCGATCGCGCTGCAGCAAGGATACTCGGGCGCCATTGAAGAGCAGCACCACGCGCAGAAGAAAGACAAGCCCTCGGGCACGGCCGCGGTACTGCAGCGCATCGTCAAAGATAAGAGCGGTATGGAGCTGGAGATTACTTCTGTGCGCGAGGGGGACATCGTGGGCACACACATCCTGAGCCTGCAGTCGCCGGGGGATACGCTCACCCTGACGCACCAGGCCCACTCCCGCCGCGGCTTTGCCGAGGGCGCGGTGCGCGCCGCCGAATGGCTCTCCGGCAAGCGCGGCTTCTTCGACTTCAAGGATGTGTGGCGGCGCTTGTAGTGCCGCTTACGGCGCGCCTGAAGCCGCGCCCCTTCAAACCGACGCGAACCATCTCAGTTAAGAGCCGAACTTCCCTTCCGGGAAGTTTTGGTACCTCAGTAACTTGTCCAATCCGACGCCAGCGAAATAATTAAGGTCAGCCCGATGCAGATGAACCGCGACAAGCTAGTGGTGTGGGGTGCGCTCGCGCTGGCGCTGGCCCAGACGGCGGCAGCGCTCTTGGCGCCGCGCAGCTATGCCCTCACCGTCTTCGGCGACTTGGTGCAGACCTCGCTGCTGCTAATCGGGACGGCAGCCATGTATCGCAATGCTCGGCGCACCAAGGGGCGCTGGAGTCTGTTCTGGGGACTGATGGCCGCCGGGTTCGGGCTATGGGCGGCTTCCCAGCTCTGGTGGACTTATTGCGAAGTGCTGGCGCGGCAGGAGGTGCCGAATCCTTTCCTGGGCGACGTGGTGGTGTTTATCCACCTGGTGCCCATGATGGGAGCGCTCACCCTGCAGATGCAGTCGGCCCAGGACAAGCCCTCGCTGGAACGGAGCTCGCTGGACGTGGTGCTGCTGCTGTTCTGGTGGCTCTACCTCTATGTGTTCGTGGTTATCCCCTGGCAATACGTGTCCTTCGACATTGTCCGTTACAGCAATGCCTTTAACACTCTCTACCTGTCGGAGCACCTGCTATTTCTGGCGGGCGTGGCCATCCTGTGCCTGAAGACGCGCGACCGCTGGCGCAAGGTGTACGGCAACCTGATGGGCGCCGCCCTGCTCTACGGCTTCGCCTTCTATGCGGCGGACGTGGCCATCGATGTGCACCACTACTACACCGGCAGCGTGTATGACATCCCGCTGGTCGCCTCCATGGCTGCCTTCGTGTGCGTGGGCGTGGCCGGCGGCCACGAGCGGGCCGCGGAGGATACGCCCGCCACGCCGGCGGCGCCCAGCCCGTGGTCGGGACGTTCTGGCCATGGCAGCCATGCTCTCGATGCCGGTGCTGGCGCTGTGGCAGGAGTTCTACGGCAACGCTCCCGCCGACGTACGCCAATTCCGCATGCTGGTGACTCTGGTGGCCTTGCTGGTTCTGGGTTCGCTGGTCTTCCTGAAACAACACCTGCTGACCCGGCAACTAGCTACCCTGCTGGAGCGCTCGGAAGACTCGCTGGAGAAATACAAACGTCTGCAGAGGCAACTGGTGCAGTCGGAAAAACTGATCTCCCTGGGACAACTGGTGGCCGGCGCAGCCCACGAGATCAACAATCCGCTCACCGCAATCCTGGGATTCTCCGAGATGCTGGCCCTGGAAAAAAGCCTCACGCCGGCGCAGGAAGACTTCGTGGAGAAGATCCGCAAGCAGGCGCAGCGTACCAAGGAGCTGGTGTCAAACCTGCTGGACTTTGCCCGCCAGAGTCCGGGGCAGAAAAGCCGGATGGACCTTACGCCCCTGCTGCACACCGTGATCAAGCTCAGTGAGACGCGCATGCAGCGGCGCCAGATCCGGGTGGAAATGGACCTGGGACTGCGCCTTCCGCACGTCTCGGCGGACAAGAACCAACTCCTGCAGATGTTCCTGCACCTCACCCGCAACGCCATCGATGCCATGGAGCCTACGGAGGGCGGAGTGCTGCGGGTGGTGACCCGCACCGAGGAAAACGAGGTGGTGATTGAGTTCTCCGACACTGGCGTGGGCTTGGAAGAGCCCGAGCGGGTGTTCGATCCCTTCTATACCACCAAGGGCGTGGGCGGTGGCACGGGCTTGGGATTGAGTGCGGCCTACGGCATCGTGCAGGAGCACCACGGCAAGATCCTCTGCCACAACCGCCCTGAGGGCGGGGCTACCTTCCAAGTACGGCTGCCGGCTGCATCCAGCGAGAAGACGGCCGCGGCGCCCGCCTCTACGAATACGAGCGTCGAGTCCAAGGCATAGTAAGGTTTGGGGTCAGCTCAGGCTGCTTGGCCGTTGGCGGGGGACATCGAAGGGACTACCTGCGCAGCCGCGTCAATCGGCAAGAACACGGAAAACACCGTCCCGCTTCGCTTCGGACGAGTGCTGCTTCGCATGCGCATAACGCCACCATGCTTGGCGACGATCCCGCGCACTACCCAAAGCCCCAGCCCGGTTCCCTTCTCGGCTTTAGTCGTGACAAACGCGTCGAAGATCCGGCTGCGTAGCTCGCCCGGGATGCCGGGCCCGTTGTCGGCAATCACCACGCGGACCCCGCTCCGCTCGGGCGCGCCCCAATCCCGTGCCGGCGCAATACGGATCTGGATTTGCCCGTCCTGTGCGATAGCTTCTACCGCGTTACTTACCAGGTTGGCAAATAGCTGTCGCAGTTCCGTGGGGAAGGCCTGGATTTCGCCGGCAAACTCGTACTTCCGCTTCAGCTTGATGTCGTTGCTGCGCATGCGCATCAGGAAAAGTTCCACAACGTCTTCCATCACTTCCGTGACTTTGACGGGAACAGGCACGGACGATTGCCGGTAGAAGGAAAGCATCTGCCGGGTAATGTGGGACATGCGCATGAGCTCAGCATCAGCCAGAGAAACCAGCCGCCGGGTGTCGTCGTCCAGAGAACTTCTGTAGCCGATGAGGGAAAGCAGGTTGGTTAAAGCCTGCATGGGGTTGTTGATCTCGTGCGCGATGCTGGCCGCCAACTGTCCGGCTGCCGCCAGTTTTTCCGCCCGCCGCAGTTGCTCGTCCGTGCGCTTGCGGTCGGAAATATCGCGCGCGACTTTGGCGGCGCCGATCACGCGCCCAGTGTCATCTTTGACCGGCGAGATGGTCAAGGATACGTCGATGCGCTTGCCGCTCTTGCTCACCCGTACGGTCTCGAAGTGCTCGATGCGCTCTCCGCGCCGGAGTTTTTCCAGGATCCGTTTCTCGTCATCCTGCAGCTCCGGAGGAATGATGCGGAGAATGGGCTGTCCGATCATTTCCTCGGCGCGATATCCGAATATCCGCTCGGCGCTGGCATTCCAACTGGTCACGATGCCATTCAAGTCCTTACTGACGATAGCGTCGTCGCAGGACTCGACAATCGCCGCCAGGGTGCGCGTAGCTTTTCCCGCCAGCTTGCGCTCCGCGATCTCGGTTTCCAGGGCTTGCGCCTTGTGTTGCAGCAGCGCGATGTGACGGACACGCTCCTCGTCGCTGGTCAGCGCCGCGAAACTCTCGGCGGGAATCACGTGCGTATGTTCCCTGCAGATGCGGAACAGCGTCTCTCCCTGTTCCGGCGTGGCAAAGCTGCTCAGCGAGTAAGCGCAGCGAAGATAGAAGCGGTGCGCCTGCGCGAGGCCGTTCCACAGTTGCTCCAGCCGGATTGCGGCCTCGCTCTTCCCTTCCTCGGCCAGCAGGGACACCATCTCTCCGAACGCGGCAACGTGGCGGTCTTTGCCTCCGGCCGCGGCCCGGGCTTGTTCAATAACGCCTCCGATCACCCTGGTGAAGCGGGACACCTCCGGCCATCCCTCGCGCATGAACCTGGAGAGCGTCTCGGCGGCATCGAGTTCGACATACCGACCCTGGCGCAGGGCGACTGCTGGATCCAGGCCGCGCTCCTTCAGCCGCTTCGCCAGTCCTTGGCGATGATCGGCGCTGGCAATCACGACCGCCGCATCGCCAGACGCCAGCGCGCTGCCAATGAACCAGCTCAGCGCGTCCAGCAGAAACGCGTCGTCGGAATACAACTGAACGGAGTGCGGAGAGTCGAGGTCGCAATAGTTTGCGAGCGGTGGGAGAGGAAGTTTGTCGCTGCTCATCGAGGCAATCCCGCTTTTTACCGTGCCCATGATAACCCATCCAGTAATTGGCGTATTCAGGCCGAAGCTAAGGTTGGATGCCGAGCGGACCGGCAAGGGCTGCCCCAGAGTACGCTGGGTTTCTGCGCCCACGCTCCAAGCTGCGGCTGCGTTGAAAGCCCAGTCCAAAGGGCTATGTCGGCTGTACGACGGTTATCTTCCCCAAGACCACGACCCATCCCATACTTGCGGCCGTGGCTACTCAGCCCAATGGACCAGATCCGCTATCCCCGGAACCGCTATTCCCCGGGAAGAGGCGTTGGGGCGTATTGGTGGTCGCAGTTGTCGCGGTAGCTGTGGCGTCGTTGTTCCTGGGCACGCAGACGGCGCGGGCGGCGTGGCAGGAAATCTCCCAACTCCTCAGCTTGCAGGGCAAGCCGGAGCCGGCTTCTGCGGCCGTCTTGTCGGAGCATGAGATCGAAGTCCTGGACAAGATGAGCCCGCAAAGCCAGGCGGAGCTGCTGCTAGAGCGGTCTATCAATCATTATCGCGGAGCCAACGACCAGATCGCGGCGCGCGTGAATGGCTGGCGCGGGCAGGTCAAGCTGAATGACCGGTTGCACAATCTGTTCATCACGGCGCTCAACTCCGACGACCTGCGGGTGCGGGCAGCGGCCATTGAGGTAGACATCGCCGCCCGCAATCTGGAGAAGAGTGCAGCGACCGTAGACCGGCTGGAACCAGACGCCCGCAACGGAGAACAAGGTCCGCGCGCCAATGCCCTCTGGGATATTGGGCTACTGGGAAATCGCGGCATCGCACCGGAGCGCGCTTTCGCGATTCTGGAAAGCTCCATCCGCGATCCCAATGTGAATATCCGATACTGGGCGGTCGAGGGACTGGCTTATCTGGGGACGGATGCCACCATCGCTCCCCTGCTGGAGGTCCTTCACGACGACCCTTCGCCGATGATCCGCGAGCGGGCGGCCTGCGGGCTGGCGCAGTCCGGCATGCTGAGCGAGCAGCAGCGCCGCCGGGCCGTTCCGCGCTTGCTGGACTTCATCGACGACCGCTCCCTGGATCCCGAAACCCAGAAGTGGGTCTACCAGGCGCTGCGCGACATCACCGGCCAGAGCCTGCCGCACGATCCCGCCGCCTGGAGAAACTGGTACAGCAGCAACGACGGACAGTGGCGTCCGGTGACGCGCGACCACGATTAGTTTCCCAAAGACATTTTTTCGCGGGTCCAGCCGCCCAGTGCAGTATGATTTGCGATTATGAAACTGCGCGGATGCGGTACTGCTCTCATCACCCCGTTTCGTCAGGACGGCTCCATCGACGAACCGGCGTTGCACGCGCTGGTCGGCTGGCAGGTGGAATCGGGCATCGACTTCCTCGTGCCCTGCGGCACCACTGGCGAGACGCCGACGCTCTCCCGCGAAGAGTGGCTGCGGGTTATTGACCTCACTATCGAAGTCGCCGGCGGACGCGTGCCCATCGTGGCCGGCGCCACGTCGAACTCCACCCGCGATGCGGTCGAGAAGGCGCAGACGGTAGCTGCCCGCCGTGGCGTGGACGCCATCCTCACCGCAAGCCCGTACTACAACAAGCCCACGCAGGAAGGCCAGTACCAGCACTTCAAGGCCATCGCCGAAGCGGTGGACAAGCCGCTGATCCTCTACAACGTGCCCGGACGCACGGGCGCCAACCTCGAGCCCGCCACGCTGGCGCGGCTGGCGCAGATCCCTAACATCATCGGGGTGAAGGAAGCCAGCGGCAACATCAGCCAGATCGCCGACATGTGCAACGCTGTTCCGGAGAGCTTCCTGGTTTTCTCCGGCGATGACGCGGTGACGCTGCCCGTCATCTCCTTGGGCGGGGTGGGAATCATTTCCGTGGCCGGAAACGAGATTCCGCACGAGATGGCCGAACTCACCCGCGCCGCTCTGGCCAATCAGTGGGAGGCCGCCCGCCGCATCCATCGCAAGTATCTGCCGCTGATGCAGGCGAACTTCATCGAGTCCAATCCCATCCCGGTCAAGGCAGTGCTGGCCATGATGGGGCGGATCGAGGAGGTCTATCGTCTGCCGCTCTGCCCGATGAAAAAGGAGAACCGGGCCAGGCTGGAGAAGATTGCCACCGAAGCCGGCCTGATGATGGCGCGCACGCTGGTGGCCGGCTAGACCGTCTTCGCCAAGTTTCTGACCGGAGCAGCGGCAGCTTCCCCTGTGGCATACTTCCCTGCTCCATCGCAATCGAGGAACACAGGATGCACACCCACGAGAGCAAGCGGGCGTTTCGCATCGGCATTGCCGGGCCGGTAGGTTCGGGAAAAACCGCGCTGGTGGACCGCCTCAGCCGCAAGCTGGCCCCCAGGTACAACCTGGCGGTGGTCACCAACGACATCTACACCAAAGAAGACGCGGAATTCCTGCTGCGCCAGGGCACGCTTCCTGCCGAGCGCATTCGCGGCGTGGAGACCGGCGCGTGTCCGCACTCGGCCATCCGCGAAGACGCTTCCATGAACCTGCAGGCCATCGCCGAGCTGGAGGACGCGCTGCCCGGCCTGGAGCTGGTGTTCGTGGAGAGCGGCGGCGATAATCTCGGCGCGGCCTTCAGCCCCGAGTTGGTGGACGTGTGGGTCTACGTGATCGATGTCGCCGAGGGCGACAAGATCCCGCGCAAAGGCGGTCCCGGCATCACGCGCTCCGACCTGCTGGTGATCAACAAGATCGATCTCGCGCCCTACGTCGGCGCGTCGCTCGAGGTGATGGAACGCGATTCGCGCAAGCAGCGCGGCGAGCGTCCATTCCTGTTTACCAATCTGCGGGATGAGGTCGGGCTCGGCCCGGTGGTCGAGTGGGTGGAAGAAAAACTCGCCGCGCCGGCCGGAGTGCGGCGCACTTTGATCGACGCGCATGCACCGCTCGCCGCGTCAGCACACGGGCACGACCACCATCACCACGATCACGAACATTAACGGGGAGCGGAAATGCAGTTTTGTGAGGGAGCCTTGCGATCAACTAAGGCCAACGAATGTCGAGGATTGGGAGGCGGGACAAAAGGCAAAATGATTAGGCAGCGCAATCGTCGCGAAGCGACGAAATGAGTTTAGCCCGGCGATTTATCGCCGGGTATGCTCGACGATTGAAGCTAGTCCCGGAGGGACGACTGAAATGCGTCCCTTCGATAGGGTGCTTGTTGCGACGTGGCAGAAACTAAGACCTCATTTGACAGATCTGCCGTCCCTACGGGACCGCCTCCTCAGTTGCAACATTCCCGGCGATAAATCGCCGGGCTAAGTTCGCGTCGTCGCTCTGCGACGCCACTCGAGAACCTGAGGCGTACGTGGAAGATCACATACCATCGCCAACCAACCCGCAACGCGAACGCGATCCGGATCTCGCTCATCTCCGTCTTCTTCACTTGGCAGACAGCGCCTTGCCCATCGGTGCGCTGGCGCACTCATTTGGTCTTGAGTCGCTCGACGAGCGCGGGATTGCTGACGCCCGCCGGCGTCCCAGATTTTCTTCGGGGATACCTAGAAGAGGCGGGCGTGATGGAAGCCGTCTTCTGCCGCGCAGCCTGGCGGCTGGCCGCAGAGCACGAATTCTCGACTCCGCATTGGCTCGAGATCAACCAGCGCCTGAACGCGCGGAAACCCTCGCGGGAAAGCCGCGCCGGCAGCGCCGCCTTGGGACAGCATCTCCTGTCGCTCGCGCTCGCGGTCGGCGAATTCCAACTCGTGGAGGAAGCGTTCCTGGCTTCGCGGAAAGCGCAGAGCCCGGTGCATCACAGTCCGGCGTTCGGGCTGGTCGGGGGCGCTCTGGGGTTGGACGAAGAGCGCGCCGCTGCTCGCATATCTACATCAGTCGCTCGCCGGGCTTATTTCTGCCTGTCAACGACTCTTGCCCATGGGCCAGAGCGAGGCCACGCGCATCCTGTGGAACCTGAAACCGGCAATGATCGAAGCTGCGGCGCGCAGCCGCGCCGGCTCGATCGACGACGTCTGCTGCTTCACGCCGCTGCTCGACTGGGGCGCGATGGAGCATCCGGCGCTGACCACGCGGCTGTTCATCAGCTGAGATTATGGCGTGTGCGGAACAAGCCGAAGTCAGCTTAGCGCCGGCGGCCGTTGCCAGCCAGGTCGAAGCTGCGATCGATCTCGGTTTCGAGTTCGACGGCGCCGCTGGCCATACCGTCCTCGCCACCAGCCGCCAACAAGCCCCTCTGAAAGTGGTGCGGGCCTTCGCGCTCGAAGATGGCAGCGCTCTGGCGCACCTGCACAATGTTTCCGGTGGTTTGCTGGGCGGAGATCGGCTGGAGTTGAGGGCGCGTGTGGGGGCGGGAGCCAGCGCTCAATTGACGACCACCGGCGCCACCCGCATCTATCGCGCACGCGAGCGGGCCCCGGATGCTGTACAGGAAAACCACATCCGCGTCGACGAGAACGCGCTGCTGGAATACGTTCCTGACCCGATCATTCCCTTTGCCGGCGCCCGCTTCCGTCAGCAGACTACGATCCATCTGGCGCAAGGAGCAGGGCTGTTCTGGTGGGAGATCCTTGCGCCCGGCCGCGAAGCGCGCGGGGAACTGTTCGCCTACGACCGCCTGCAACTGAGCATCGATGTCTCGACGCCGAACCGCCTAATCGCCTCCGAGCGTGTCCGCTTGGAGCCGCAGACCACTGAGATCTCTTCCCTGGCGCGGCTGGGTGATTACCGATACTGGGCCAGCTTTTATATATGTCGCGCGGGCGTTGATCCCAAAGGCTGGCTGGCGGCGGAGCATAGCTTGCGCGAAGTTGCGACGAGCTCTGGCTGGAGACGCGCGTTGGAGCGTCAGCACGCTAACGACTGATGGCTTGGCAGTCCGCTGTCTGGCCCGTGAAGGTCGCTCGGTGCTCTACGGCCTGCGAGAAATTTGGCACGCCGCGAAGTTGCTTCTCTATGAACGCGAGGCAATACCACCGCGCAAAGTGAACTAGGCAGCAGAACTCGATCAGGAGGACATCTTGCACCTGACTCCGCGCGAACAGGAGAAGCTACTGATCGTGGTGGCCGCGGACGTGGCTCGCCGTCGCGCCGCCCGCGGCTTGCGGCTGAACTATCCCGAAGCTGTTGCCGTGCTCACCGCCGAGGTGATGGAAGCGGCGCGCGACGGCAAGAGCGTGGCCGACATCATGAGCTTCGGCGCCAGCATCCTCAAGCGCGATCAGGTGATGGAGGGCGTGCCGGAGATGATCCACGAAGTCCAGGTGGAAGCCACGTTCCCGGACGGCACGAAGCTGGTCACCATTCACGACCCGATTAAATAGGAGGCGCGCATGAAGCCCGGAGAATATTTTCTGGAGAGCGCCGCTATTATTGCCAATGTCGGCCGCCGCACGGCGCGGGTGCTGGTGAAGAACACCGGCGACCGGCCGATCCAGGTAGGCAGTCACTACCACTTCTTCGAGGTCAACACCGCGCTGAAGTTCGACCGCGGTGCGGCTTATGGCATGCGCCTCAACATCGCCGCCGGTACTGCCGCCCGCTTCGAGCCTGGTGAGGAGAAGGAAGTGGAACTCACCGAGTTTGGCGGCGCGCGCGTCATCCACGGATTTCTGGGTGCGGTTGGTGGCCCGCTCGATGCTGCCGGCGCCCGCGAGCGGGCCCTCAAGAAGATAGGTTAGGAGCAAGGTCGATGAGCTTGAATATCCCGCGTCGCGTCTATGCCGACCTCTACGGTCCCACCACGGGCGATCGCATCCGCCTCGCCGACACCGAGCTGATCATCGAGATCGAGAAGGACTTCACCCACTACGGCGACGAGATCACCTTCGGCGGCGGCAAGGTGATCCGCGACGGCATGGGCCAGAGCAGCAGCGCGGTGCGTGAGACGAAAAGCGGTGCGCTCGACCTGGTGATCACCAACGCCGTGGTGCTCGATCACTGGGGAATCGTTAAGGGCGACATCGGCGTTAAGGACGGACGCATCGTGAAGGTCGGCAAGGCCGGCAATCCCGACACCATGGAGGGCGTCGATCCCGAGCTGGTAGTCGGTGCGGCGACCGAAGTGGTTGCCGGCGAGAATCTGATCGTCACCGCCGGCGGCGTGGACAGCCACATCCACTTCATCTCCCCGCAGCAGGTCTATGAAGCGATCTCGAACGGAATTACGACCATGATCGGCGGCGGCACCGGTCCCGCCACCGGCACGGCTGCAACCACATGCACGCCGGGCGCGTGGAACCTGGCGCGCATGTTGCAAGCCGCCGAAGCCTGGCCGATGAACTTCGGCTTTCTCGGCAAAGGCAACGCTGCCACGCGTGATCCTCTTGCCGAGCAGATCGAAGCCGGCGCCTGCGGTCTCAAGCTGCACGAGGATTGGGGAACGACGCCGGCGGCCATCGACGCCTGTCTCAAGGTCGCGGATGAATTCGACGTCCAGGTGGCGATTCACACCGACACGATCAACGAATCCGGCTTCCTTGAAACCACGGTCGACGCCATCGCTGGGCGCGCCATCCACACCTACCACACCGAAGGCGCCGGCGGAGGGCACGCGCCGGACATCATCCGCATCGCTTCGTTCCCGCACGTGATGCCGTCATCAACGAATCCCACGCGTCCCTACACGGTGAACACCATCGCCGAACATCTCGACATGCTGATGGTGTGCCATCACCTGAACCCGCAGGTGCCCGAGGACGTGGCCTTCGCCGAGAGCCGCATCCGCCCGGAAACCATCGCCGCCGAGGACATCCTGCACGACATGGGCGTGATCAGCATGCTGTCGAGCGATTCGCAGGCCATGGGCCGCATCGGCGAAGTAGTCACGCGCACCTGGCAGACCGCGCACAAGATGAAGACGCAGCGCGGACCTTTGCCGGAAGATTCGGCGCGCAACGACAACCATCGCGCCAAGCGCTACGTCGCCAAGTACACCATCAATCCGGCGATCACGCACGGGATGGCGGACGAGATCGGCTCCATCGAGCCGGGAAAGCTAGCCGATCTGGTGCTGTGGAAGCCGGCGTTCTTCGGCGTCAAACCGGAGATCGTGATCAAAGGCGGATTCATCGCCTGGTGCGCCATGGGCGATCCGAACGCTTCGATCCCAACACCGCAGCCCGTGCTCTACCGGCCGATGTTCGGCAGCTTCGGCGGCGCCACTGCCGCGACCAGCATGACGTTCATGTCACAGGCGGCATTCGCGACCGGCGTGCCGCAGAAGTTGGGGCTCAAGCGGATGGTTGCGCCCGTCGGCAATTGCCGCCGCATCGGCAAAAAAGACATGATCCACAACCACGCAACGCCGGACATCAAAGTGGATCCCGAGACCTACGAAGTGCGCGTGGACGGCAAGCTGATCACCTGCGAGCCGGCGAGTGTGCTGCCTTTGGCGCAACGATACTTTCTGTTTTGAGGTTGGGGAAAATCAGATTAGGGGTCTTGAGCGGCCTCCTGTCAGAGACGGCGGACGAGTCGTCACTCCAGGAAGGCCGCCCAGCAGCGCCGCTCCGAAACGCTGCCCCCAACGCACGGGCAGTAGCAGTGCCTGTGCGCAACTCGGGATACCATGGCCAGTACAGAAATCATGGCGCGCTCCACTCAGGTCCGGTGCCGGCTTCATGCAGCGCCAGCGAGCGCCGTTCCCCACAAAGCCGGCCCCGAAATGCGCCCGTGCCCCTCATGCATCGCAGGACGCACTCTCTTTCGACCATCGCGAACAGCACGTGCCGCGAAGATAAAAGCGAGCGTCGCGGCTGTCCAACGCAAACTTTTGCTGTGTGAAATCCAAAACTTGTCGAGAATTTTCTTTTATGTGCGCCATAAGAAAATTCTTCGCATCGAACCGCAACCGCAAGTACCAGGTCGCCGTTTGACTTTTCATAAGACTGAAATATATGTTGGCCGCCCATGATTCTCGTTCCCGTCAAACATCTTGAAGCTTCGAAGCAGCGCTTGTCGCCGCTGCTGAGCCCGCCGGAGCGCTTCGCGCTGGCCGAGGCCATGCTGCAGGACGTGCTTGCCGCGCTGGACGCAAGCCGCCATCGTGGCTATGTTGCGCTCGTCTCCGGGGATGCGCGCGCTCACCGGCTGGCGAAGCAGTATGGTTTCGACGTCATCGACGATCCGGACGATCCCGGCGAAACCGGCGCCATCGAGATGGCGACGCGCGCCGCGATCGAGCGCAGAGCTGAATTCGTCCTGGTCCTGCCGGCGGACATCCCGTTGATCACCACAGACGAGGTGGAGCAAATTTTTGACGCGGCGCCGAACGAAGGAACGGTGCTGGCGCCTTCAGCCAGCGGCCGCGGGACGAATGCCGTTCTGCAACGGCCGCCCGGGTTGTTCCCGCTGCGCTTCGGCAACGACAGCTTTCTGCCCCACCTGGCGGCGGCGCGAGCCACTGGCAACCCGGTTGAAGTGCTGCGACTGGCCAGGATCGGAATCGATATCGACGAGCCCGCGGATTTGGCTGACCTGATCGCAGCGCCTGGTGACACCCGGGCGCAGCGCCTGCTCGAAGAGTGGCACATCTCTGAGCGTCTGGCTGCGGTGCGATTGGCAGAGGAGCGCGCGTCTTGAACGGTCCGGTCGCGGTGGTGGGCGGGACTGGTCCGGAAGGACGCGGCCTGGCGCTGCGCTGGGCGCGCGCCGGAGTGGACATCATCATCGGCTCGCGCGACGAGCAGCGTGCGCGCCAGGCGAGCGGCGGAGATTCAGGCGCAGTGCGGCGGCAAGGCTCGCGTCGAAGGCGCGGAGAATTCGGCGGCCGTCGCCAAAGCAGATGTGGTGATGCTCACCGTTCCGTTCGCTGGGCAGGCAGAGTTGCTCAAGAAACTGAAACCCGCCTTTCGGCCAAACGCGGTTTTGATCGATGCTTCCGTTCCCTTGGCTGCCGAGGTTGGCGGACGCGCCACGCGCACCCTGGGCGTGTGGCAAGGGTCCGCAGCGCAACAGACGGCAGAACTGGTCCCGCCTGGAGTCGCGGTGGTCGCTGCCTTCCATAACGTGTCACACACGCTGCTCGAAGGCGATGGGCCGGTGGACTGCGATGTGATCGTCTGCACCGATCACGAGCCGGCGCGTGCCGTGGCATTCGAGCTGGCTCGAAAGATTCCCGGCGTGCGTCCGATTGACGGCGGGAAGCTCGAAAACGCTCGCATCGTCGAGCAGATCACCGCACTGCTGATTGCCATCAATATTCGCGCTAAGAAGCAGTCGGCGGGCATTCGCATCACCGGTTTGGATCCTGAGCACTCCTAGTAGTGTGGACCGGGATGCGAAAACACCTGCTGCAGCCTTGCTGGCGTCAGGAGTTCCTTGAGGGAATCAGTGCCAAAGTCAGGCTTCAGGTCGTAGACGGAGAACTCTCGCCAGCGTAGCGGTTTGAGCTGATAGACATAAACGTACTGGTCGTCGTCAAAAATGCCGGTGTCTTCGGCTTCTCCTCGGGTGAAAAAACCCTCGTTGGTGTAATCGACCTGAAACGCCAACGCCTGGGTTTCATCGTTCACTTCGACGCGGCGAACCGTGCTCGCAAAATGCTCTGGGTCGCAAACCCAGCCCCGTGCTGCGCATTGCGTCTGGTCAATTGCTTTTGCCAAACGGGCACTGAAGTTCCTTCGGAACGGATCGTCTTTCGGAGGATAGATCTGCTGTGATTCTCGTTTAGTCGGATCGTACAGAAAGAGAGCCTCCGGATGGACGTCAGCGAAATGAACCATGTTCCCGGAATACACTAGCAGGTCCGACGCAAAGAACGCGGCAGTCGATCCCGGCAGCGTCTGGAAAACACTCAGGTCTTGCTTCAAAACAAGCAGGCAGCCAGCCGACGGAGTCCAATGCAAATCCAGGTAATACCACCCGCGATTACGTGCGACCCGCATCACTGAACCAATGCACTCCCCCGGTACCTGGCCCTCCTTTCCTGGTAGAGCCGCCGTTATCTTTATGTCGCGAAGCGCAATGTTCTGCCACTTTGCCGCTTGCTTGTCGAAGCGCGTGATGAACAAAGGAAAGCGCAGCATCTCGTCCTGCGGATTCAAGAGATAATAGGCAATCAAGAATTCGCGATCGTCATTCAAAGTTGCATAGCTGGTAATTTGGGAATTGAGGTGAGGAACCGAGGCCGGGGGAACGGGGATAGACTCCTGTTTGAGCACATTCGCGAGGGTCTGGCTCTGCTGCGCAACAGCACATGGGAGTGCCAGCAATCCGACAAGCAGAACAGCAGATATTACCCTCCACATCACAGGTCCCCTCAGTCTCAGTACGAGAACGGATACAGCCGCCAGTAGGTCTTGATCTTGCGCCAGCGTTCGGCCATGCCGTCGGGCTCGAAGATGAGGAACACCACGATTGCCAGCCCAAACACTCCCTGCTTCAGTGAGGAGAACAGCCCGACCAGGGAGGGAAACGTCCCGCTCAGCGAGGACGCGCCCAGCCGCAGCAACTCCGGCAGAAAGGTGATGAAAACGGCGCCGAGGATGGAGCCGAGAATGCTTCCCATGCCTCCGATGATGATCATCCCCAGGTAGTCGATCGCTAGCGTGATGGGAAAATTCTCCGGGCTGATGTACTTTGCCTGGTACGCCAGCAGCGAGCCGGCCACGCCCACGTAGAACGAGCTGATGCCGAACGACATCAGTTTGTACTTGAAGATGTTGACGCCCATCACTTCCGCCGAAATGTCCTGGTCGCGGATGGCGACGAACGCTTTTCCCACCTTGGTGCGGAACAGGTTCTTGGCGAAGAACACCAGGAAGAACATCAGACCGAAGATCAGGTAGAAGAGCCGGCGGTCGGTATCCAGTGAGTACTTGAAGAAAGACGCGGGTGTGACGCTCACGCCGGCCACGCCGCCGGTCACATCATTCCAGTGAGCGGCGATGAACTCGATGATGAAGTGCGCCGCCAGAGTGGCCATCGCCAGATACAGTCCCTTGACGCGCAACGACGGAATGCCGAACACCATACCCACGAGCGCCGCCAGCAGTCCGGACAACAAAATCACAACCAGGAACGGCAGTTGCGAGAAGTGCCCGCCGAGATAAGCCGTGGAGTACGCGCCCACGGCCATGAAGGCGGCATTGCCCAGCGAGATCTGGCCGGTGAAGCCGGTGAGAATATTCAATCCAATCGCACCGATGATGGCGATGCCCACGCGGTTCATCACGTCCATCCAGTAGCTGGAGGCGTACAGCGGCACGGCGAGCAGCGCAACCAGAAAAACGGCGAGGCACCAGCGCGCGAAGGCGGAATCGAAGATCGCCATGTCCTTCGCGTAGGAGGTCTTGAAGTCGCCGCAACTGACCGTCGCCATCGCCTACACCCTCTCGATGTGCACTTTGCCGAACAGCCCGAAGGGCTTGACCATCAGGATCGCCACCAGGATCACAAACGGCGCTACTTCCTTGACCCCGCCGCCGAAGATGGGGTCGAGGTATCCGCCGGCAAGATTTTCCAGGACGCCGATCAGCAGTCCGCCGATGATGGCGCCGGGAATGCTGTCCAGTCCGCCGAGGATCACCACCGGAATCGCCTTCAGCCCAATCAGGGCGAGAGACTGGTCTACGCCGGTGCGAACTGCGCCTAGCAAAATGCCGCCCACCGCCGACACCACCGCGGCAATCGCCCAAGCCAGGGCAAACATAAACCGCACTGAGATCCCCATGGAAAGCGCAACCTGCTGCGAGAACGCAGTGGCCCGCATGGCGATGCCGAAGCGCGAGTACTTGAAGAACAGCGTGAACAGCACCAGCAGCACGACGACGCATCCCATGCTCCACAAGTAAGCGCGCGAGATGGGGACGGGACCGAACATCACGGGCTGAGAAGGAAAGATTTCCGGATAAGGCTGCGTGTCTGTGCCCCAGATCCCCTGCACGATTGCGCGCAGAATGCTCGAGAGCCCAAGCGTCACCATGATGACCGAGATCACCGGTTCGCCGATCATGGGCCGCAAAATCAGGCGCTCGATGAGCAGGCCGAGCACGATGGCGAACACGAGCGTGATCAGGATGGTCGCGTAGAACGGAACCTTGTAGCGCACCAGCAGCGCTAAGCTGATGTAGGCGCCGACCAGGAGAAACTCGCCCTGGGCGAAGTTCAGCACGCTGGTGGATTTGTAGATGATGACGAAGCCCATCGCCACCAGGGCGTAAATGCTGCCCACCACCACGCCGTTGATCACCAGTTGGAGGAAAAAATCCATCCAATCCCTCGCTTCCGATACGTAGCGCCGCCGTCTCGGCGGCTGTCCGTGTGGGCGTCTCGCCCACATGTGCGGGCGCGAGACGCGCCCGCGACAGCCGGCCAGAGGCCGGCGCTACTGGCCCGCATCCAACTCCCGCACCTGGAGCGTGGTCTGGATGCGCGCCGTCTTGCCGTCCTGGAACTTGATCATGGTGTCGATGGGCACCGCCGTCGATTCGCCGTACAGGGCGGTGATCACCTCTTTATAGCGCTCCTCCACGAAGACGCGGCGCACTTTGCGGGTGCGGGTGAGCTCTTCATCGTCGGCGTCTAATTCTTTGTAGAGCAGCACGAATTTCCTGATCTTGGCCGCGGTCGGCAGCGCCTGGTTCACCTGGTCCACTTCTTTATGAACCAGGTCGTAGACCTCAGGCTTCGCGGAAAGGTCGGTGTAGGTGGTGTAGGGAATCCTGCGGACCTCCGCCCACTTGCCCACTACGGCCATATCGATGCACAGCATGGCGGTGAGATAAGGACGGTCCTTGCCCACCACGACCGCCTCTTTTATATAAGGTGAGAACTTCAGCCGGTTCTCGAGAAACTGCGGCGAGTACCGCGTGCCATCCGAGAGTGGCAACACGTCCTTGATGCGGTCGATGACGATCAGGTGCCCATCTTCCGTGAGGTAGCCGGCGTCGCCCGAATGCAGCCAGCCGTCGGAGAGCGTGTCCTCGGTCGCCGACTCGTTCTTGTAGTAGCCGACGAAGACCGACGAGCTGCGGGAAAGGATTTCGCCGGTTTCGGAAATTTTGAGCTCAGTGCCGGGGATGGGCTTGCCCACGGTGTGGAACTGGATATCGTCGTCCGTGTGGATGCAGGAGATGCCGCTGATCTCCGTCTGCCCGTAGATCTGCTTCAGCGGCACACCCAGCGCGTGAAAGAACCGGAAGACGTCCGGCCCGAGCGCTGCGCCGCCGGTCGAGCAGGTGCGGATGTGGGTGAAGCCCAGCCGGTCTCGGAGCGCGCGAAATGTGGTCCAGTAGGCCAGCATGTAGGCGATTTTCCAGGGCGCGGTGAGCGGCTGCTTCTTGAAGCGGAGATCGGCCACCTTCTGCCCCACGGGCATCGACAGACTGTAGAGCCAGCGCTTCAGGCGCGTGGTGTCCATGATCTTCACCTGCACGCTGGAGGTGATGTTCTCCCACACTCGCGGCGGCGCGAACATGATGTGCGGGCCGATCTCGCGAATGTCTTCCATCACCGTGGACGGCTCTTCCGGGAAGTTGAGGGTGAAGCCGATGGTCAGCCCGCTGGACATGCACATCATCTGCTCGCCGATCCACGCCAGCGGCAGGAAAGAGACGAATTCGTCGCCGGGCAGCTTGGCGTCCACCCGGTTGAGGTTGTCGGCCATGGTGAGCAGGTTGCGGAAGGTGAGCATCGCGCCCTTGGGAAAGCCCGTAGTGCCGGAGGTGTAGCAGATGATGGCAACGTCGTCCGCGCGGCCGGCGCTGACGTTCTCCGTCCACAAGTTTGGCTGCTGGCGCGCCAGCTCGCGGCCCTTTTCCTCGACCGCCTGGAAGCTGATCAGCGCTGGATGCTTGTACTTCCGCATGCCGCGCGGGTCGGTGTAGATGACGTTCTTGACCTTGGGCAGCTTCTCGATGATGTCGAGGATCTTGTCCACCTGCTCCTGGTCCTCGGCGACGACGAAGGCCGCCTCGCAGTGGCTGATGACATAGGCGACCTCGTTCAGGGTGGAATCCTGATAGATGCCGACCGAGGTAGCGCCGGCGCCCTGCGCGGCCAGCTCCGCGTAGACCCACTCTGGACGGTTGTTGCCGATGATGGCCACTTTGTCGCCGCGCTCGAGACCGAGGCTGATGAGACCGAGCGAGAAGTCGCGCACATGGTCGTGATACTGCTGCCAGCTCGTGGACTGCCAGATGCCGAATTCCTTCTCGCGCAGCGCCGTCTTCTCGCCCAGCTCGGCGGCCTTCCGCACCAGCAGCTTGGGGAAGGTGTCGGCGTCCGGGTCGAGATGTTCGGGTTTGTCGGTGTGTAACAAGCTAAACCTCGTAGCGCCGCCGTCTCGGCGGCTGTCCGCGGGGGCGTCTCCAGTACCCCAGCGTGCCAACACCGGGCACGCCGGGGACCCCGCTCGCCCACACGCCGGCGAGGGCGGGACGCCCTCGCGACAACCGGCCAGAGGCCGGCGCTACAACGTCAATCTAAACTTCTGCCACGGCCACCTCAGCATCTTCCTGGCCGAGGTAAGCCTTCTGCACGTGGGGATTACGCTGCACGTCCTGCGGGCTGCCGTCGGCGATCTTGACGCCGAAGCTGAGCACCACAATGTGGCTGCAAATGTCCATGACCACGCCCATGTCGTGCTCGATCATCAGAACCGTAGTGCCGCGGTCCTCGTTGGTGTCGATGATGAAGCGCGCCATGTCTTCCTTCTCTTCGGCGTTCATGCCGGCCATGGGCTCATCGAGCAGCAGCAGCTTGGGCTCGAGAGCCAGCGCCCGCGCCAGTTCCACGCGCTTCTGCAACCCGTAGGCCAGGGTGCCGACGATCTTCTTGCGGATGGGTTGGATCTCGAGGAAGTCGATGATGTCTTCCACCACCATCCGCTGCGCGACTTCTTCCCTTTCGCCGGGACCGTAGTAAAAGCCTCCCTTGAGAATGCCGCAGCGCTCGTGGATGTGGCGGCCGATGAGCAGGTTGTCGAGCACGGTCATGCCCTTGAACAGAGCGATGTTCTGGAAGGTGCGAGCCAGGCCGCGGCTGGTGCGTTGGTAGGGTTTCAGACGAGTGATGTCCTCGCCGTCGAAGATGATCTTCCCTTGCTGCGGGCGATAGACGCCGCTGATGGCATTGAGCAGGCTGGTCTTGCCGGCGCCGTTCGGGCCGATAATGGCGTGGATGGAGCCCTTCTGCGCGTCGAAGCTCACATCCTTGATGGCGGTGACGCCGCCGAAGCGCAGCGTCACGTTCGCGATCTCCAGTTGCGCCGTGCTCATGGATTATTTCCAAACACGTTTGTCATCGATTTTCTTGGCGCCCGCGGGCAGGGTTCCCGGAGGCACCAACTCCACCTCGCCACGCACGTGCAGCAAATCGCGCAAGGCTTCGGCGATGCGGTCTTTCAATCCGTCTTGTTGGGCGGCGGAGTTCAGCTCCACGATGTAGCGCAGGCGATCCTGGTGCACCTCGCGGGTGATGACCGCCTGAAACCGGCTGACCTCAGGGAACTGTTTCAGGATTTCCTCCATCTGACTGCCGCGCACGAACATACCCTTCACCTTTACCGCATCGCCCACGCGCCCGAGAATACCGGCTAGTCGTGGAGCGGTGCGGCCGCAGATGCAGGGAGTGTCTTCGAGGAAGCTGCTGAGATCGCCGGTGGCAAAGCGCACGAGCGGATAGGTCTCATCGAAGATTGTTGCTACAACCAAACCGGTTTGGCCGGGTGGCGCGGGCTCCTGCGTCTCCAGATCCAGCACTTCAACTATTACTTCAGGATGAAGGTGCATGCCATTCTTTTCGAGGCACTCATAGGCCAGCATGCCGAGATCAGCGGTGCCGTAGCCTTGCAGCACACGAATGCCGAAATCGGTCTCCAGCTCGTGGCGAAGAGATTCGGGCAGCATCTCCGCCGTGACCCACGCGACCTCGAGCTGCAGCGGCGAGCGCACCTCGGCGGCCTTCTTCAGGATGGTGTAGAGAAAACTCGGCGAACCGACATAGCCGGTGGCGCCCAGCTCGGAGGCGATGCGAACCTGGATCTCCGTGTTCCCTGGACCGGTCGGAACGACGACGCAGCCCAAGGCACGAAGCGCGCCGTCGAGCATGAAACCAGCCGGCGTGAGGTTGTAGGCAAACGTGTTGAGCACGATGTCGCCGGCACGGAATCCGGCGGCGGCTAGCGCGGGGCGAAATCGCCAGAAATCGGGGCCATGCCCTTGCAGGTCGTAAATGTAACCGGGAGACATGAAAATGCGCTTCACGCTGCGCGTGGGAACCGCTGCTAGTCCGCCAAACGGCAGGTCGTCGGCTTGGATCGCGTGCAGGTCGTCTTTGCGGGTGATGGGAACTTTGGACAGATCGCTGAGGCAATGAATGTCGCGGGGGTTGATGCCGGCTGTGTCCATGGCGACGCGGAGCCGGGGCGCGTTCAAGTAGGCATGAGCGATGGTCTGGCGCAGGCGATTTTCGAGGTAAGCAATGCGGTCGGCCGGCGGCCGGGCTTCTACTTCCGGATTCAGAATGCTGCTTTCTCGCAAGGGTGACATGGAGCTCACCTCGACGCTGGCTGTAGGAGAAACACTCTCATGAGAGATCACGTGTCAGGGCACGACTTCAGTCGTGCCGCCGCTCGCCTCCTTGATGTGGGCTTTAGCCCCTGCGCGCTTTAGTCGTCGCAAGTAAGCGGAGCTATGGCGGTATTCTTCAGGCTGGCTTACCATCCCAGCCCTGACCGGATTGTTGTAGATATATTCTTGGTGCGTGCGGAAGCTCTTCTCGTCCGTGATCCGCACATCAGAAAACCCTCGCTGCCAGATTTCGCCCATGAACCCAAGCTCCTTCTTGGCGCGAAACGAGAAGCCTCCCTTTATCAATTGCATCGCTTTCTCGACACTCACGTCACCAGGAACAGTAAGCAGTACGTGAACATGATTCCGCATGATCACGAAATCATGGACCTTGAACTTTCCGGCCAGCGTATTCGAGCGAAGTACATCGATGAGCAGATTGGCCATCCGGTCGGTCTGGAATACCGATCTGCCGCCAGCCGCGCTCGTAGTCAGAAAGAACGTGCGAGGCTGGCGCTTCGAGTTCTGCGGGTCCGATGGCCTGGACGGTTTCGCCATAAACAGGGGCTAAAGCCCAATCCTCTTCTCCTGCTATCGGCACGACTGAAGTCGTGCCCTGACACGTGATCTCTCACGAGGCATCCAGCGGCTAAAGCCGAGTTCTTACCTGCCCTCTGCGGCACGCCTGAAAGGCGTGCCCCTTCACTTTCCTCGTGCCTTCTCAGGAAGTGGGTATTTCGCCCACGCCCGCCGTGCCCCTTCACCAACCTCGTGCTACGACAGCCAGCGCTTCCGCCGCTTGTAAAACTTCAGATCGCGATAGCTCTTGCGGTCGCTGCCGCCCGTGCCCAGGTAGAAGCGCTTCACGTCTTCGTTAGTTTTGAGCTTGTCGGACTCGCCGTCCAGCACGATGCGGCCATTCTCCATGATGTACCCGAAATCTGCGATCGACAGCGCCAGGTTGGCGTTCTGCTCCACCAGAAGAACCGTGGTCTTCTCTTCCTGGTTGATCTTGCGAATGATGGCGAAGATTTCCTTCACCAGCATAGGCGCCAGACCGAGCGAGGGTTCGTCGAGCAGCATGATCTTGGGGCGGGCCATCAGGGCGCGGCTGATGGCCAGCATTTGCTGCTCGCCGCCCGAAAGATAGCCGGCCAACTGGCGGCGGCGATCTTTCAGCCGCGGAAAATAATCGAAAACCAGCTCGTGATCGCGCCTGACGCCGGCCGCATCGTCCCGGGTGTACGCGCCCATGAGGATGTTCTCGTCCGCGGTGAGGTCCTCGAAGACGCGGCGCCCTTCCATCACCTGGAAGATGCCGCGACGCACGATCTGTTCCGGCTCCAGCCTATCTACGCGCTGGCCCAGGAAGCGAATGTCACCATCAGTGACTTCGCCTTTCTCCGACCTCAGCAGCCCCGAGATTGCTTTGAGCGTCGTGCTCTTGCCGGCGCCGTTGGGCCCGAGCAGGGCGACAATCTGCCCTTCCCGCACCCGCAGTGACATTCCCTTGAGCACCAGAATGGCGCGGTTATAGATGACCTCGATGTTGTGGACCTGCAGCACACTGCCTCGCCCGTCGCGCTGGCTAGATGCCGAGCCACTCGCTCTTCCGGCCCACATCGTAGTCCTTGATCTTGACCATCTTGCCGCTCTCGATCTCGTAGATCGGCGTGGTGGTGCAAGCCCGATGGTCGCCGGCGGTGTAGGTCACGTTGCAAGCGAGCCCGCCCATATCGAAGTTGCTCAGCGTCTCGAACGCCTTTTTGATGCCCTCGCCGTTGAGTTGTCCGGCTTTGTCCGCGCGCTTGAGGCCTTCGGCGATCACCAGCATCGAGGCCCAGCCGCGGACGTACACGGCATCGCGCGGCGGTGAAGAAATATCCTTGCCTTTGTTGAAGTCGAGGATCTTCTTCATGCCCGGGACATTGGTGCCGTAGGGCGGGTTCGGCATCACCCCGGTCACGCCGTTGGCGTTGTCCTTGGCCACCAGAGCCAGGGCCTCGCTGAATCCATAAGGATTGGAGCCAAACTTGGTCTTCAGACCGAGCTTGTGCGCGTCCTTGAGGATGATGGAAACCCCGGTGGTGCTCACGTTGATGTAGGCGTAATCGGCGCCCTCCTTCTGCATGGTGAGCAGTTGGCTGGTGGCGTCCTGGAAGGCGCCCGGCAGCACGCCTTCATAGACCCAGTCGATGCCGATCTCCTTGGCGAACGCCTTGCCTGCATTCATGGGCGCGCGGCCATAGGCGTTGTCGCCGAACAGCGCGGCTACTTTTGGGTTGCGCGATTTGTCTTTCCAGTCGTCCTTCACCCATCTCAGCCAGGCGCGCAACTGGTCCGAATAAGTGGGCGCGACGAAGAAGTTGTACGGGTTCTTGGTGGGATCGGAGATGGGAGCGGCGAAGGAGGCGGAGACGTAGGGGATTTTGTCCGTGGCAGCCTGCCCACGCAGAGCTTCGGTGTCTCCCGTACCCCAGCCGGCGATCATCACCACTTTGTCGTCGTTGACCATGCGCTTGTAGGCGGCGACGGCCTCCGGAATCTTGTAGCCGTAGTCCACATCAACCAGCTTGAGGCGCTTGCCGTTGATGCCGCCGTGCGCGTTCGTCCACTCGACGGCATCGCGCGCGCCCTGAGCGTACGACTTGCCTACGTCGGAGGTGATGCCGGTGAGGTCGAAGATGCCGCCGACCTTGATCTCGGGGCCGGTGGCCTGTTGTGCCGTCACAGAAGCAGCGGCCAAAAGAAGCAGGCCGCTGAGGAAACCGATCCACTTGCGGAGGGAAATGCAGTAAGTCATACCCATTCCTCCTGGAGAGATGTAGTTAGAGAGCCTGGCGGGGCGCGAGTGTAGCAATTGGCTGAGCAGGGCGCAAGGACAAGCGTGGGTGGCTCTTGGCGGTTGGCCCTTAGCCTTTGGCCAAGAGCCAACAGCTAAGAGCACTCTTGGCCTTAATGTCCTTTGTCTACGCCTGAATCGCGCTCCCCCAGCATCTTCATCAGCTCCTGATACGACTTGGGCATGGTCACCGTATCGCGCATGGCGACGGTGATCGGGTAGCGCGTGCCGCCCTTGTGGGTGCCTTCCAGGCCTTCGATGATCTCCTGCGCATACGACCACGGAAAGGCGAAAGCCATCTCGTTGTCCTGTGCCATGCCGAAGACGCGATCGCCGGTGCAGGGGAGAATCACCTTGGGCTCGTTGGTGGTGAGGGTCTGGATGACGATCTCGGCGCAATCCAGGCGCCCGCCAGATGTAGAAACCACGCGCCCGCCGCGTTTATAAAGCGAGGCATGGACCAGCCGCAGCACCTGTGCGCTGTTGGCATAAATGGCGATGACGTGCGGCTCGAAGTTGGCGCGGTTCAGCGGCGCGACGCAGACATAATCATAGGTTCCGGGCTCGAATCGCCAGGTGCTGGCTTCCAGGCTGGCAGCCGCTTCTTCGTCTTTGCAGTACATGCCGACCGAGGCAAAGCCCTTCAGGTATTCGTCGTTGGGACGGTGGAAGCCGAAGGCGATGGCGGCCAGCGGGCAAATGACGTCGTCGCGGCCCACGGCGATGCTCCAGCCGTAGCGGCGCGCCACCCCGATCGACTGGCACACGATCCATTGCTCGCCCAGGCTCTTGCTCGGGACCTTCACGCCTGCGGGAACCGCTTCCCCCGGCTTGATCATACGGATGGCCAGGGGAAAGGTGTCTGGCCGTACATAACGAGCTAGCGCCTCGTCGAGCAGTCGGAGAGTAGTAGCGACATCTTCTTTCATAGGAGAACTCCCGGCGGGTGGAGCGCGCCCGCGCATGAACGCAATAGCCTAGCAGAATGCGGGTGGGTGTCGATGCGTTACAGCCAGATGAGGCCGTAGCGGATCGCCAGCAAGGACGTGACCGCCACTATCGCCCACAACACCACCCCTTGCAAAAGCGGACGCGGCCCTACACTCTTCAAGGTGTCACGGGAAACGCTGCTGCCAATGAGAAAGAGCGTCACCGTCAGGCCGATGATACCCAGACGATAGAAAGTGTGAAATATCGCCGCTCCGGCGGGTACCAAGGAGTTGGCCACCGCCGCCAGCAGAAATAACGCGATGAACCATGGCCACTGTATGCGCGCCCGGCTGCGCTTGACGGCGGCCGTTCCCAGGCACATGGGGACAATCCACAGCGCGCGAGCCAGCTTCACCGTTGTACCCACTGCCAGGGCCAGCGCTCCGTACTTGGCGGCCGCTCCTACTACCGAGCTGGTGTCGTGAATGGCCAGCGCGGCCCACAACCCGAACTGGGTTTGCGAGAGGTGCAGAGCCGCCCCCATCCAGGGAAAAGTCAGCAAGGCCACGGAATTGAGGATGAAGACAGTGCCCAGAGCCACCGACATCTCTTCCTCATTTGCACCGGCCACTGGGCCCACCGCGGCAATCGCACTGCCGCCGCAGATGGCGGTGCCGGTCGCGATTAGGAAACCGGCTGTCGGCCTGACGCTGAGCGCACGGGCGAGCATCATTCCCACGACGAGGGAAAAACAGATACCGACGGCGGTGTAAACGAAACCAGTGCGTCCGGCTTTGAGCACCTGGTGAAGATTCATGCCAAAACCCAATCCCACCACCGAGGCTTGCAACAGCGTGGTCGTGACGCGCTTGGTCTGACTGCGAAAGGAATTGCCGACGCTAAGCCCCAGAGCGAGTCCCAGGGCCAGGGCCAGCGGCGGTGATGCCCAGGGAGTGACCGAAAAAAGCAGGCCGGCAAGAAACAGGATCTTCGAACCGGTTTGGCTTCGGACTTCGAGCGCTTGGCCAGGACTCATCTCAGACAGTATATAAAGACCACGCGAACGGACGGCCTTTTCACTCGGTAGCCGGTGATGGCTGGGAATCCCGTTGTGAGCTGGGTTGTGCGTTTGCCTTTTTCGGGTCCTTCTGGACCAAGCCCTTCAGCTTTCTCGACATCAGTGTAAAGATGCTGGGAGTTGCGGTCTTGGCCTTCGCGGCTGCAGGCGGGACGGCCAGTTGCGGGTCTGCAACCGGCGCATTCATCAGCGGCGCCAAGGCGGCGTCGCCTTGTGGCGGGGGCTGCACCACCGCCAAAGCCGGAGGACGAGGCGTAGCTTCCGGGGGATGCAGCTCTGCCATGACCGACTCGCTGGCCACGGGTTGCGGTGGCGTGGATGCCGTTTCAGTGGTCGGGACAGGAGCGCTCGGGCGCAGTTCATATCGGGCTTGTGCCTTATCAACAGCGCGCGCGCTCGGAGTTTCGAGTAGGCGGCCGTCTTCGCGAGCAATTGCCGGGTCTTGGGGAACAGCGGCCACTGGAACTGCCGCCTGACTAACCAGCGCTGGCGGCACCGCGAGCTCCGCCGAGCGATGTAGGCGCGCGCCGCTCATCAGCTCGCGCACCCGGTAGGAAGCTGCCGCAATCGTCACCAAAGCTGCCAGCAGGAGCAGCACGATGCGCCCATGGTGAATCGCGATTTGCCGTATGGCACGCACCACCCCGCGCAAGAGTCCGACGGGACGCGCATGCTCCGCCGGCAGCGGCAGCGGGTCAACGGAGGTCGGTGCGTCTCTCGTCGGCTCGGCGGAGGCGTTGGCTATTTCGCCGATAAAGTGGGCGATCTGGCTGATCGCCAGCACCGCCCAATCGTCAAAAGCGTTGGGCTCGGCCGAGAACACCTCAAACACGCCAATGACGTTGCCCTCGAAACGAATAGGCACGGCCACGGCCGAGCGCAGATTCAAAGCCGCTCCGGCCGCCGGATCCACGCGCGCGTCTTCGGCGGTATCATCCGAGCGCACGGTTTTGCCGGTGCGGATGCATTCTCCCGACAGCCCCTTGCCGAGTTCGATGCGGGCGCCCACGTCGGGCGCATTACCCGCGTTGGCGCGACACACTACTTCATTGCCGGCCACGAGTCCGATGGCCACGCCGCTGGCCTGGGTGAGGGTGAGAGTGCGAGCGGCTACCAGGCCCAGCGTGGCAACCGGATCCAACCTTTCGGCAGCAGCCTGCCGCTCGACATCAGCGGTAGCCGCCAGGATCTGCGCCACCAGAATCTCATCACCGGCATACTCACGCCGGCGGCTCGACGGGGCGGACCTCTCCCTCTCCTCTTTGATTTGAGTCAGCAGGACTTCCAGGTTCGATTCCACTGGATTGGTTGCGCTCATTTAAGTTCCGAGGACAGCCGGACGGACCCTGGTGAGGGCGCACGCGCAACTGCCAGGCTGCCTTAGACTGGATTAATCTCCACCCAGCCTAAAGCTCAACGCCCAAGGCGGAGTTCGGTCAAAGGCCCTAATTCGGACGGGCTTCTTGTCTTAGAACATTTTGCGCGGCCAGCTCAGTGCGCTTGCGGCTCGGCGCCGCCGCCGATGATGTCGCCCGAAACCACCAGCTCCACGCGCCGGTTCTGCTGGCGTCCGCTGGAGGTGGCGTTGTCGGCTACGGGCTGCAATTTGCCCAAGCCGTGTGCCGCCATCGAACTCGATGGAATGCCCTGCTGTACCAGATATTCCTGAACCGCAGCCGCGCGCTTCTCCGAGAGAGTCTGATTATAGGTATCGCTGCCGACACTGTCGGTGTGGCCCTCGATCTCCAGGTGCAGGTCGGGATAGGCGAGCAGGATGCCGGCAATCTTCGCCAGGCGTTCCCGCGCCGCCGGCCGCAGGCCGTACTTCCCCGACTCGAACAGCACGTCCGACATGTTGACCACCAGGCCGCGCGAAGTGTCGCGCGTCTCCAGGATGGCGTTCAACTGGCGCAGCAGGCGCGCGCGCATCGCAGCCCTGTCGGCTTCGGCTTTCTGGCGCATCTGGTCGGCTTGCTCGGCCGCCAGGCGGGCCTTCTCGGCCTCGGCCTGCGCTAGCTGTTGCTGCTGCAGGGCCGCGGCCCGTGCGGCTTCCGCTTCCTGTTTGGCGTGTTCAGCCTCGGCACGAGCGCGCTCGGCTTCCGTCTTGGCCTGCTCGGCGCGAAGGCGCTCGGCCTCCGCCTGTGCCCGGCGATTCGCTTCCGCCTCGGCTTCGGCTTTGGCTTTGGCCTCGCGGTCGGCGGCGTCCTGCCTTTCTTTTGCGATGCGCAACTCTTCCTGACGCTTGATCGAAATCACGCGCGCGTCTTCCGCGGTCTGCGCAGCGTTGCGGGCCAGAGTCCCGATCGGCGTCTTGCCCTCCTTGCGAAGGTAGGCGTCCTCAGCCTGCTGCAAAAGTTCCTGCGCCTTCTGGTAGCTGGGCGTGGCGTACTGATCGGCGTGCGCAGCCCGCGCGATGCGTAGCGCGTTGCGGGCTTCGAAGAGTTCGATGGGCGTTTTGGAATCGATGCCATAGATGGCGCCCTGGATCGGCTCGACCGAGGAAGCATACGTTCCCCGGGCCAGCAGCTCGTAGCGAGCGTTGATGGCCTCTTCCTGGCCGATCGTGTCCGGGCGGATGATGTTCTCGGCCACCACTACATCGCTGGGCTGAGTGACGGCGAAATACGGCTCTGCCGTGACGATCAGTCCGAAAGCCTGCAGGTCCGTGGTCACGTGCAAGCTCCCGTTTCCGTTCTTCAGCAGCACCTCACCCAGGTTGCTGGCTCGGCCCTCGGGCGTGATCGCCCATAAAACATAGGTGAGATATTCGAGGCCAAACTTATTCGCCGGCAGCATGTGTTCGAGCTTGGCGTCGACGTCGAGGCGTCCGGACTTGCTGTCCACCTTAGCGCGCCCGGTGACCTCGGGCATCTGGTCGGTCCCTTTAAAGTCCACCACGGTCGAGCCGCCACGGTGCCGATAGTTGACCGCCTTGGTGGTGCGCGAAACCACCGTCACGCGCATGGTTGGCACTTTGTCCAGGTCGCTTTGGTCGGACGGCTGCGTCTGCGCCAGCGCCAGCGCCGAGGGCGCCAGTGCAATCAGAGCGGCTAGAGCGAGGATCAGGACTCGAAAGTTTTTTGCCATCGGGGACACCTCGGGGAACTTGCGTGTGGGATATCAGACAGGATACCGCAATGCAGGCTGTTGGGGAGCAGCAGTAATCCGCTTAATAACCAGTGGCCGGTGAATGCAGGCCTGGCTTCACCGCTCGCAGCGCTCAGACAACTCC
>CAVTEQ010000017.1:0-129339 GCA_963733935.1 uncultured Acidobacteriota bacterium | reverse complement strand
CCCAAGTCTGAGCGCAGAATGCGCGCCTTTCACGGCTTCGTGAATCTCGTAAAGGAGTACCCCATGAACAACATAGGAATTGGCGCGCAGGCAATTGTCGCCGTCTTGCTCGCAGTACCGGCTTGGGGCCAAGGGAGCAACGCACCGGCCAGCACGACGCAAGAGGGCAAAAGCGGGCTGGATGCCATAAAGCACTGATTTCAGAGGCAGAGCCACCGGTAGTGACGCGAATCGTTTTCACGCCGGCGGACATGCGGGCCCGCTCCTGGCTAATAGATCGTTGCAGAGGTGCAGGGCTTGCGGTGCGCCAAGATGCAGTAGGAAATACCTTTGCCCGCTGGCAAGGTTCCGAACCCACAGCACCGGCCGTCGGCACAGGTTCCCACGTGGATGCGATCCCCAATGCGGGGAAGTACGATGGCGTCGTGGGAGTTCTTGGAGGACTTGAGGCTATACGCGCGTTGCAACGCGCTGGATTCCAGCCGAAAAATTCCATCGAACTGCTGTTGTTTACGTCGGAAGAGCCGACACGCTTTGAAATCGGATGTCTCGGCAGCCGACTGCTCTGCGGCACTCTTTCCGGGGATGTCGCCAGAAAGTTGACGGACCGAAATGCCGAATCGCTCGATGAAGTGCGTCGCAAGGCAGGACTGAGCGGGGAACTCCAAGAAGTCCAATTGCCCAGCGGCTATTACAAGGCGTTTATCGAGTTGCATATCGAGCAGGGGCCTCTGCTCGAACGTGAGAGGGTGCCGCTCGGCATCGTCACCAGAATCGCGGCGCCAGCGAGTGCGCGCATTTCGATCGAAGGTGCGGGTGGACATGCGGGCGGGGTGCTCATGCCGGACCGGCGCGACGCGCTGTGCGCAGCATCGGAACTGATCCTTGCAATCGAGAATGCGGCGCGGACGAGCAGTGCCATCGATACAGTGGCCACCGTCGGTATGTGCGATGTCTTTCCGGGTGCAGTCAATAGCATTCCTAGCCAAGTGCGGATCAGCGTTGATGTACGCGATACGGATCTCGCGCGGCGGGACGGCGTGATGTGCGCCGTGGAAACTGCGGCGAAGCAGATCTCCGAGCGCCGGAGTGTGTCCATAGAGATCGAAGTGCTGAACGCTGATGCGCCCGGCGAGTGCGCCCCGGAGATCATTGATGCTCTTTCAACTTCGTGCCGCAAACATGGACAGAAATTCTTGCCCATGATCAGCCGTGCCTACCACGATACGCTTTTCATGGCGCGGATCGCGCCGGCTGCCATGCTATTCATTCCATGCCGCAACGGATACAGCCACCGTCCGGACGAGTACGCGTCCATCGAAGATATCGCCCGAGGGGCACTGGTACTCGCGGAAACCTTGGCCGGGCTGTCCGCGTAGGCGAACTGATTTGCCGCAATTCCGACAGACCCAGTTCAAAATTCCGTCTTCGATCGAGGAAAACAGGTGTTACAATCGCGCCGCTTTTTCAAGTCACAGGGAATCCCGTTTGAAGCATGTTGCGTGCATGTCGCGGTGTAGCTGTTGCAAGGGGGAACAATGTACAGGGCGTTGAGGACTGCAACGGCCATTCTGGCAGCGGCGTGGTTCGTGGCCGTGATGCCCGCAGAGGCGAAGGACAAGGTCAAAGTAGGCTTCATCGGACCGCTCACAGGAGGGGTCTCGGCCAACGGACTGGGAGGTCGCAATTCGGCCGATCTGGCCGTGCGACTCCGCAACGCCGATCCGAAAGCGAAATATCAATACGAACTCGTGGTACTCGATGATGAGTGCAAGCCCAATGTGGCCGTACAGGCGGCGACCAAGATGGCAGCCGAGAGAGACATCATCGCCGCTGCCACCCACTACTGCTCCTCCACAGCAATCGCGACGGTTGACGTCTATCACAGGTTCGGGCTCCCGGTCGTGGTCTGGGGTGCGGTGCTGCCCGACATCACCTACCGCAATAAATATCCAGAAGTGCATCGCGTCAACGGCACGATGATCAACCAGAACGACACTAACGCTGAGCTGCTCACCAAGCTGGGATACAAGACCTTCGCCGTGATCCACGACACCACCGACTACGGGAAGGGTCACAAGGAATATTTCAGCTCGGCGCTCGCCAAGCGGGGCGGCAAGATTGTCGGCACCTTCGGCGTCGGCGCCGACCAGCAGGATTTCACTGCCGAGCTCACGCAAATCAAGGCGCTCAATCCGGAGGTGATCTACTTCGGCGGGCTCACACCCATCGGGGTTCGCATCCGCGCGCAGATGGACAAGCTTGGAATCAACGCGGTGTTCGACGGCACCTCGGGCATTGTGTCGGATGCCTATATCCAGGGTCTCGGGCAGCTGGCGGAAGGTACGCTCGCGTTCCGTGAAGGCGCGCCGACGGAGAAGCTGCCGGGCGGGAAGTTCTTCATGGAGAAATACACCGCACAGAAATACGACAATCCTCCCGAGGCCTATGGCGCCTTCGCCTATGCCGCGATGGACCTGATCCTGGACTCAATCGAGAAGGTTGGGCCGGATCGCCGCAGGGTCATCGACGATATGGCCAAGGTGCAGAACCGCGACTCCATCATCGGCAAGATCACCTTTGACGATCACGGCCAGAACACGGTTTCGCTCATAACGAAGTATGTGGTCCAGGATGGCAAATGGGTGGTGTGGGAGGACAGCGAATACGCCACCGGCAAGCGCAAGCTGCCACGACAGAGATAGAGTTGCTACGGACCGGAGTGTCGTAGTCTGTCCCGCCTTTTCTCCCGTGCAGTCACGCGCAGGAATCTGGTTCATGGACTTAGGACTGTTTGCGCAACACATCATGAACGGGCTGATGGTCGGCATGATGTATGCGCTGGTTGCGGTTGGTTTCACTCTGTTCTTCGGCGTGCTCAACGTCATCCAGTTTGCCCACGGGGACGTGCTGACCGTCGGCGCGTTTGCAGCGCTGATGACTTTCGCGGGGCTGCACGCGGCAGGTGTCGGTTCTGGTCCGGTCTTGGTGGCCGCCATGGTCGCGGTTTCAATCTTCACCATGGCGGCGCTGGGCATGCTGATTGCCCGCTATCTGGTGCTGCCGCTGCGCACGGCGCCGGCGCTCAACACCCTGCTGATCACGCTGATGCTGGGCACAGTCCTGCGGGAATCGGTGCGGCTTTTTTACCCTCAAGGCGCCAACCCCAAGCCCTTTCCCGCACTGTTGCCGACGAACTCTATCAACCTCGGAAACTTCAACCTGCGACTCGACAACGCCATCATGCTCATCACCGGCGCTTTGGTGATTGTCGGGATAGAACTTCTGCTCAACCGGACGAAGCTCGGGCTTGCCATTCGGGCCGTGGCACAGGATGAAGAAACGGCACGTACCATGGGAGTTAATTTCATGGCGATCGTGCTCATCGCATTCGCGATCGGCTCGGGGCTCGCCGCGTTCGCCGGCATCATGGACGGGTTCTATTACAACGAGATCAATTTTGGAATGGGTCTTTATCTAGGGGTGATCGGTTTTGCCGCCGCCATTATCGGCGGATTGGGCAGCATTTACGGCGCAATTCTCGGGGGGTTCTTGTTCGCGGCCCTGCAGACCCTCGGGGCGGTTGCGCTGCCTTTTGGCAGCGCCTATAAGGACGTCTTTGCCTTCGGCGTCATCATCATTTTTATAGCCTGGCGCCCGACCGGGCTCATACAGGAAAAAATTAGCGAGCGGATATGAGCGTGTGAGTGAAGCGCGACAGAAATCACGGGCTCCGTTGCTGCCGGGTGTCATTGCCCAGGCGCTAGTCACCATTTATTTCATTGCCTTACTGGCCGCCGAAAAACAACTTCTCATCGTTGGCCTGCTCGGGCTAGCTGTCATCTCCGCGCTCGGAGCCTACTGGATGGGATGGCTCGCCTCGGTAAACCGCAGCTTCGCCGACCGTGCGGATGTCCTCGGCGCCCTGGCAATCGTCGATGGCTTGGCAGTAGCGGCGTTCTTTCACGACAATCACTTTGTCCTGCTGCTGACCGTCACCGTCCTGCTTTATACGCTCGCAACGCTGGGGCTCAACATACAGTTCGGCTACGCCGGCGTGCTCAATTTCGCCGGCGCGTCTTTCTTCGGCATTGGCGCCTACACGTCGGCTGTGCTCAACGCCCACACCAACGTGCCGCATCTCATGGTGCTGCTGATCGGCGGGCTGATTGCCGCCCTGATCGGATCGCTATTGCTCTTGCCCGTCCTGCGCACGCGCGGTCACTATGCTGCCCTGGTGACGATCGCTTTCGCTCTGCTGCTAAAGGCCTTCCTCGAGGTGAACAACGTCCTCGGGGGCCCGCAGGGCCTGCAGGTCAAGGGCATGACGATTGGCCGCTGGTCGTTCAACGACAATATCGAGATCGGCAACATCGAGGTCTCGTTTTACATGAGCTACTTCCTGCTCAGCCTGGCATTGCTCGCCGGAGCATTCATTCTGTTGCGGCGGCTGGAACGTTCCTGGATCGGACTTAATCTGGACGCAATGCGGCTCGACGAAACTGCCGCGAGTTGCTTTGGGCTTGACATTGCGCGTTGGAAGATCACGGCCTTCACGCTCGGCAATTTCCTCATCGGCATCGCCGGCGCACTGTTTGGGATGGTGGGGGGATTCGTTGCGCCGAACAACTATACATTCGCCGATTCACTGATACTAGTTTCGATCGTTCTCCTCGGCGGCATCGGTAATCCGTGGGGCCTGGTGGTCGCCACCGCCATTGTGGTAGTGGTTCCGGAAAAGCTGCAGACGCTCCAGGAGTATCGTTTCCTGCTCTATTCCGTGATGGTCATCGCTGTTCTGTTATTCCGACCGGAAGGCCTGCTGCCGCGCCCAGCGCGCAGCTATTTCCCCGGGTGGCGGCCATGACGCCATTGCTGGAAGCGCGCGGCGTGACCCGAAGCTTCGGCGGCGTGGTGGCGCTTGATCATCTCGATCTCATTGTCGAGCCGAACGAAATGTTGGGCCTGATCGGTCCCAACGGTTCAGGAAAGACAACTTTCTTCAACGTTGCGACTGGACTTTACCGTGCCCAGGCGGGAACCCTCAAATTCGAAGGGACCGATATCACGCGCGCGTCGCCGCGGACTGTCTACCACGCCGGCATGTCGCGCACCTTCCAGCACTCGCGGCTGGCGTTGCCACTGTCCGTGTTCGACAACATCATGATCGGCAACCACAAGCGGCTCAATCAGGGGCTTTGGTTCAACCTGATGCGGCGCGCCGACCTCAAGCGAGAGTTCGAGGCGAGCTACCGGGAGGCCCGAGCGCTGGTCGAGGTGTTCGAGCCGGAGCTTGCCGTGAGGATGTTTGAGCCAGTCGCAGGCATGGCGATGATCGACCGCCGCCGCATTGAGATCTGTCGCGCGCTCATCAGCCAACCCAAGCTGCTGTTGCTTGACGAGCCCTCTGCCGGCATGACGCATGATGAAACCAAGACACTGATGGATGACATCCTGCAGGTCCGCGAACGCAACCAGAATCTCACAATCATCATCGTCGAGCATGAAATGGGCGTGATTGAGCGCATCACCGACCGCTGCGTGGTCCTCAACTTCGGCCTCAAGATAGCGGAAGGGCCGTACCGGCAAATCGCCGCCGACCGTCAGGTGCAAGAAGCGTATCTCGGGGTCGCCTGATGAGCGGATACCTAGAGATCGCCAACCTCACCACCGCCTATGACAAGGCCGACGTGCTGGAAGGCATCTCGCTCACGATCCAGCCCCGGCAGGTCACATGTCTCCTCGGATCAAACGGCTCCGGCAAAACTACCCTGATCCGCTCCATCCTTGGCCTAACGCCGCCGCGCGACGGTCGGATTGTGTTCGACGGCGTCGACATTACTGCTTTGCCGACCCATAAAGTCGTCGCCGCAGGCATCGCCTGCATCCCGGAAGGACGCAAGGTTTTTCCGAAGCTCACGGTCGAGGAGAATTTGCGTCTCGGAGCGTACCAGGAGTCCTCTGATATCGTGACGAACGGGCGCCTCACAGAGGTCTATCAGCTGTTTCCCCGCTTGGCCGAGCAACGTCGTCAGTTCGCGGGCACCATGTCAGGCGGCGAGCAGGCAATGGTTTCGATCGGACGCGGGCTGATGCGGGCACCGAAGCTGCTCTTGATTGATGAGCCCTCGCTTGGTCTGTCGCCTCTTCTGGTCAAGGAGAACTTCAACATCATTCGCCAAATCAACCATCGCGGAATCACGGTGTTTCTAGTCGAGCAGAACGTGCACCAGACGCTCGCGATTTCGCACTATGGGTATGTGCTTTCTAAGGGTCGTGTGGTCGCGTCGGGCAGCTCAGCTGAGCTCGTCGATCGCCAAGAAGTACGCGACGCGTACTTTGGTTAGGTGCGAATGGAACCAGTGTCGTGCTGACCCAGCGTTAACACCTGTCAGGATAGCGCCCGAATTACGGGCCGTCCAGAAACCATCCGACGATTCGTCGTCAATGGGCCCATCGCTCGCACGGGCCGAATGACCCTGGCCCCGATGTGGGCGTGAAGTTGTCCAGAAGTCGGCTTCTGGGAAGTGCTGGGATCGGTTTGGACCATGCACTCCGATTCCGGTCAGATGACGGCCTGGTCGGAAGCGATCCGCTGGGCTGAGTAACAGGCATCTCCGAGAATCACGTGGAGGGTGGAACAGTGGAAAAGTCCACCCTCCACATTCAGCGGTCACAGGGTATCCACATCACCTGACGAATGACATGGCTCGTCTTCTGCACCAGTTGACCGGTAAGCACAGGCATTGCGCATCTCCTGCCTGATGGGCTTTAGTAGTCTGTATGCCGCTAGGAGGCATATCGGAACTAGGGGCAGGGAAGCGAACGTAGCGGCACCAACGGCCAACGCACCAGTGCTGACTACTCTGCCAATGACACGCAACCCGGTAGCCTTGCGCACCATTCGCTCACGCTCGGGTGCATCAGCGTGCCTCCAGTTGTGCCTTTGAACTTCCTGGACGGCGCTGCATACTTTCTTTGACCGCCGGTCCGAACAACAACTGAGCTGCCTTCACGACAAGCAGGATGGGCAACAGGTTGAATACTGCTGAGCACAACAGGAAAAACGTGATTCCAACCGCTATTTCGATCATGGCTCCTCCTTTAGGGCCTACGTAGAACGGGGAACGTCACGGGACGTTTACTGACCTAGAGAGAGAAGGGGAGGGCATGCATGAGGACGAACGCCTTCACCCGACTTAGCCCGCAGGCTGTTGGTCGGCGTCACTACGAGCGGGTCTGCAGAGGATCAAATCGGCCGCTTTCTGGGCGTGGCTTGTGGCTACGAGTACCAGTCGGCAGTCGCTCCGGAGAACCTGCAGCCATGACTGTAGATATGAGCTGCTGTTGTTGATGGTCTTGTTCTCGATGCCAGTAATGCCGCACAGAAACGCAGCCCCCATCTCGGCAACCAGCTCCTCTCGGCTGTATTGCTCGTCACCGAACGACTCCGCATCCATGAGCGTTGAACGATTTAGCCGCCTTGGATGACCGGTGGAATGGGTCAGCTCGTGAAAGAGCGTGGAGTAATACTCCTCCACGCCATCGAAGTTCGCCATTATTGGCATGCGAATGCAGTCGTGAAGCTTGTGATAGCTGGCCTGATCTCCGCCGTGCTGAATGTTCGGCTTGGTGCCTCAGCCGTCCACGATGTTCGCGCAAGCCTCGATGGGATTGAGATCTGGCGCTGGCTTTGTGGGTTTCTCTTGACTAGGTATGCCCTCGCACTGTTCGAGGTTGAAGACCGTGTAGTAGCGACAAAGCACGGACTTCTTCTCGATGATCTCATCTCCGTCCTGCACCTCACGTGTTCCGAACTTCCAGTAAACGACAGGACATCCAGTCGCGCCTTGGCGCACGTGACCGCCCAGTTCTCGAGCTTGGCGGAACGTGAGCCAGTGCGGGGAGGCATATCCGCTGCTGAGCAAAATCCACATTAATGCCCCTGTATTCGCGGTCAGTGATCAGATTCCGTGGAAGACCATCTTTACCACGGGCTTTCCATGGCTTGTGCTAGGGAGCCGTTCCAGATTCGAGTTGTTGGATGATTCGTTGAGTGATGACTTCATACACGCTGGGCATAGCAATTCTCCTTTCGATTGGGTGAGTGATTTGGGAGAGGAAAGACAACGGGCGGCATTGCGCCACCCTGGCTGTTCAGCACTGACAGCCAGTTACTGGTGTAGATCAGGCGTTCAGGGGAAGGGCTTGTCGGCGGGAGGTAATGGCTGTGCTGGGGCCCCTCATGCCTCTGATTGCGTCGAGCACAAGAGCTGTGGGGCGATGCGTTCGAGCGAAGCAACTCCAGGTCGGGCACCAACGTATCCCCTGCATTGTGATGCAATCGGCTGCTCGTCACCCCTTTGAGACGCAGTTCCTGTGCGCTCGCGGCGCGTATGCCGTGGCTCCCAAGTGGAACCACAAGGCGATCGTGGAACAGATCCGGCAGAGCCTCCGGCATTCGGATGGCACGATCTAGGGCACCATGGCCGGTGAGCAGTCCTCCGTTTGCGCCTAGCCGGGCTGGAAGCCGGGTTCAGACGGCGGTTCGGGGCGATGTTGCGGCGGATCGTCACGCTGAGGGTGCCCGCAGGAAAAGGAGGCACCCGGGTGTACAATGCCGACCGCTCGGGAACTCAAAATGGAAATCTCCGCCAAAGATAATATCGCCTCCGCAAGGAGGGTCTTGCGATGAAGCGTTTTCGGGTTTCTTGTTTGACGTTCTGGCTGATGCTTTCAGCCTTCGCGCAGAGTCCGTCAACCCCGCGGCCGGCAGATACGCCGAAGCGCCCGGCCACAGACGAGTACCACGGAGTGAAAGTCAACGACGACTATCGCTGGCTGGAAGACTGGAACGATCCGGAAACCAAGCAGTGGAGCGCCGCCGAGAATGCCCGCAGCCGGGAATGTCTCGACCACCTGTCGGCGCGGGCCGCCATCAGAGAGCGGCTCAGGTACCTGATCACCGCCAGTTCTGCGAGATACTACGATCTCCAGTTTCGTGGGGGAGTGCTGTTCGCCATGAAGTACCAGCCTCCGCATCAGCAACCGATGCTGGTAGCTCTCAAGTCGGCCAACGATCCCGAAAGTGCGAAGGTCATCTTTGATCCGAACACAGCAAGCAGCAAGGGATCGCTTGCGATAGATTTCTATGTTCCGTCTTTAGACGGCAAGTATGTTGCCGCTGCCGTCTCCCAGAACGGCTCCGAAGACAGCAACGCCCGGATTTTTGAAGTTGCCACTGGCAACGAATTGGCAGATGTTGTCCCACGCGTCAATTTCGCGACCGCTGGCGGCAGCATCGATTGGAAGACTGACGGTTCGGGCTTCTATTACACGCGCTATCCGCAAGGGAACGAGCGCCCGCCCGAAGATGCCAACTTCTATCAGCAGGTGTACTTTCACAAGCTCGGCTCCGATGCCAAGCAGGACACCTATGTGATTGGGAAGGAGTTCCCCCGCATCGCGGAAATCCAGCTTCGCACCAGCGACAATGGGCGCTGGCTGGTCGCCGCGGTCGCTAACGGCGATGGCGGCCAGTTCGCGCACTACGTAATGGACTCCTCGGGCCGCTGGACTCAAGTGACGCGTTTCGAGGACGAGATCGTTGCTGCCAAAGTTGGGCCAAATAACGATTTGTACCTGCTGTCCCGCAAGGATGCACCACGAGGCCGGATTCTTCGGCTGCGGCTCCCGACTCTCCCTCTCGGGCAGGCAAAGGTCGTGGTTCAGCAAAGTTCGGGCTCGGGAACCAAGGAGACCGCACGCGCTTCCATCGAAGGCTTTGTGCCGACCGAGGGGCACCTCTATGTCAGCGACATCGTAGGCGGACCGTCCCGCTTGCGTGTCTACGACGACCACGGACTTCTGTTGACGACAATTAATCCTCCTATTTCAGCCATCGACCAAGTCGCACCAATCGGCGGCGGCGACGTGCTGGTCTACGTTGCCAGCTTTCTTCAGCCACCCGCGTGGTGGCACTTTGACTCTGGGCAGAAGAAGTTCTCGCGCACCGCACTTTTCCAAACTTCGGCCTCCAAGTTCGACGACGCGGAAGCTGTGCGCGACTTTGCCATCTCAAAAGACGGTACGCGTGTCCCAGTGAACATCATCCGCCGCAAGGGAACAAGGCTTGACGGGACGAATCCTACTTTGCTTTCCGGGTACGGTGGTTACGGTGTCAGCGAGAAGCCGTATTTTCTCGGATGGTTAGCGCGCGTATGGCTGGACGAAGGCGGAGTTTACGTGGACGCGAATCTCCGGGGTGGGGGTGAATACGGTGAGGAGTGGCACAAAGCAGGCAATCTGACCCGCAAGCAAAACGTATTCGACGATTTCACTGCATCTGCACAGTACCTGATCGAACACAGATACACCTCGCCCAACCGCTTGGCGATTTGGGGCGGCAGCAACGGCGGCCTCCTCATGGGCGCGGCTTTCACCCAACGGCCGGACCTGTTCCGCGCCGTGGTTTCGTTTGTCGGCATCTACGACATGCTTCGCGTCGAACTCGATCCTAATGGTGCTTTTAATGTTACTGAATACGGCACAGTGAAGGATGCCGGGCAGTTTAAGGCACTGTACGCTTATTCGCCGTACCACCATGTCAGGGATGGAACTGCGTATCCTGCGGTTCTCTTCCTCACGGGAGAAAACGATCACCGGGTAAACCCGATGCAGTCGCGCAAGATGACAGCGCGGCTACAGGCGGCGAGCAACTCCGATCATCCCATCTTGCTGCGCACGAGTTCGAGCGCGGGGCACGGGATCGGGACCGCCCTCGACGAACGGATCGAAGAGTGGACTGATGTTTTCAGTTTCCTGTTCGATCAGTTGGGGATTCGCTACACATCGCCGGACAGGTAAAGAACGCGAGAACGGAAGAAGCTGCTAAAGCTAAACTCAGTTGAGTGATGGGAACCCCCTCCCAACTCATTGGCCAGACCATCTCGCATTACCGCATCGTCGAGAAGCTGGGCGGCGGCGGCATGGGCGTGGTCTACAAGGCTGAGGACGCCCGCCTTGGCCGGTTTGTAGCGCTTAAGTTCCTTCCTGATGACATCGCTGGCGACCCGCAGGCGCTGGAGCGCTTTCGGCGTGAGGCGCGCGCTGCCTCTGCTCTGAATCACCCGAACATCTGCACGATCCACGACATTGGTGAAGAGAAGAACCGCGCCTTCATGGTCATGGAGTTTCTCGACGGCGCAACTCTGAAGCAGTGCATCGCGCGTCGGCCAATGGAAATCGAGGTAATTCTTTCTCTTGGCATCGATATCGCCGATGCCCTCGATGCGGCACACAGCAAAGGGATCGTCCACCGCGACATCAAACCCGCCAACATCTTTGTAACTGAACGCGGCCATGCCAAGATTCTAGACTTCGGGCTAGCCAAGATGAGCACCAAGGTCGTCCCTACCAGCGGCGAATCCTTGACCATGACAGCAGGTTCGGATGAGCAGCACTTGACCAGCCCGGGCGCGATGATGGGTACAGTCGCCTACATGTCACCGGAGCAAGTTCGAGCTAAAGACCTGGATGCGCGTACCGACCTGTTCTCGTTTGGTGCCGTGCTCTACGAGATGGCGACCGGGAAGCTGCCGTTCGATGGCTCCAGTGCGGGAGAGATTTGCGGCGGCATACTCCACCAGGAGTCTCCGCCGCCATCACAGCTTAACCCGCAGGTTTCTCCCGGACTGGAAGCGGTCATCGGCAAGGCACTCGAGAAGGACCGCAATCTCCGTTATCAGCACGCCTCTGAAATGCGGAGTGATCTGCAACGGCTGAAGCGCGACACCGAGAGCGGACGCTATGCGGCCGCGAGTTCGTCTACGGTGAAGGTGGCGGCCGAAGCTCCAGCAGTCTTGAAAAAGCCTGTCGTTCAAAAGAAGATACGCTGGATGGCGGCAGTCCTGCTGGCCGGTGCGTTGATGGCGGGCAGTCTTTACTACCGCTCGCATCAAGGCAGGCGCTTGACCGACAAGGACACCATCGTGGTCGCCGACTTTGCCAACAGCACCGGCGATGCAGTCTTTGACGACACGCTGAAGACGGCGCTCACGGTTGCCCTGAATCAATCTCCATTTCTAAACGTGCTCTCCGACAATAAGGTGGCCACGACATTGAAACTGATGACCCGTCCGGCCGGTACAAAGCTCACGCCGGAATTGACGCGGGATCTTTGTCAGCGGGCAGGCAGCAAGGCTTACGTTGCCGGATCCGTTGGCACTCTGGGCAGCGAATATGTGCTAGGGCTGAAAGCGGTTAATTGCCAAAGCGGAGACACTTTGGCGCAGGAACAAGTCACCGCAACCTCCAAAGAGAAGGTGCTAACCGCTTTGGGGGATGCCACTTCGAAGCTGCGCAGACAACTGGGCGAGTCATTAGCCTCGGTGCAGAAATTCGATGTGCCGCTCCAGGAAGCGACAACATCGTCACTCGAGGCGTTGAAAGCGTATAGCCTGGGCCGATTGAAAGTCGACGATGCATCAGCTCTGCTTTATCATCATCGTGCCATTCAACTGGATCCGAACTTTGCCGCGGCGTACCTGGCACTAGGTAACGCTTACTCCAACTTATCTGAGCCGGGACGGGCGAGCGAATACTACACCAAGGCATTTGAACTGCGAGAGCACGCTAGCGAGCGCGAAAAGCTGCTGATTGCTGCCGGTTACTATCAGAGTGCAAGTGGAGAGTTGGAGAGGGCGTCACGAAGCAATCAGGAGTTGATCGACAACTACCCGCGATTTCTCAACGGATACATCAACTTGGGTACGAGTCTGGCTTCACTGGGACAGTATGAGCGGGCAGCAGAGGTGACGCGGCAGGCCCAACAGCTTGCCCCGGAACGTGTCAGCGTCTATGACAACCTTGTTAACTACCTGCTTGCCCTACAGCGCTTTGATGAAGTCCGACAGATAATTCGTGAGGCGCAGACGCGAAAACTGGATGACTATCAACTCCGCAATGCGCTATATGCGCTGTTTTTCTTCGCGGCGGATTCTCCGGCAATGGCGGAACAACAGAAGTGGTTTGCCGGTAATCCCGACGTTGAGAACATGGGACTGTCGCTCGCGTCCGACACCGAGGCATACGCAGGTCACCTCGAGAAATCACGGGAACTGACCAGACGCTCCACAGATTCCGCGGTACGGGCGGACAGCAAGGAGAATGCCGCGATATGGCTGGAGAACTCTGCTCTCCGCGAGGCTGCCTTCGGCAACTATACGGAAGCCCAGCAGACGGCGGCTGCGGGAATCAAGTTCGCTCCTGGAAGCCAGGGCGTCGGTGTCGAAGCCGCGCTTGCCTATGCCATGAGTGGGGACACGGCAAACAGCGAATCTCTCGCGCAAGATTTGAACAGGCGTTTCCCTGTTGACACCCACATCCAGTCGCTGTGGCTGCCTGCCATTCATGCACAATTGGCGCTGAATCGCAAGAATCCGGCCGTTGCCATCAGCGTGTTGCAGCGCGCACTGCCTCCGCTGGAATACGGGCAAATTGTGTTTGTCGCCAATATCTCCTGCTTGTATCCGACCTACATCCGCGGCGAAGCATATCTTGCAGCGGGACAAGGCATGGCAGCCGCCGCTGAGTTCCAGAAGATCCTCGACCACAGCGGCGTTGTGTGGAACTGTTGGACAGGAGCTCTGGCCCATTTGGGAGTGGCTCGTGCCAATGCGCAGCAGTTCAAGAACTCGCGGGGCGCAGATTCGGACGCCGCCCGTGTGCGCGCCATCGCCGCGTACAAGGATTTCCTCGCCCTCTGGAGAGACGCCGATCCCGACGTGCCCGTCCTGAAGCAAGCCAAGGCGGAGTACGCGAAGCTGCAGTGAGACTGCGGCCGCAGGCGATAAGGCCAAGGCCCGCACCGCCTACCAAGACTTCTTCGGCCTGTGGAAAGACGCCGACCCCGACATCCCAATCTTGAAAGAAGCCAAGGCAGAGTACGAGAAGCTGCACTGACATCACCCCGCGTGGCCGCTCGCTCCTACCATGAGCGCTCTGGTTTCCCACTGCTTTCCGTTCCGAATCACCTGGTTCAGCTACAATTCCGCGAGGGCACGCGAGGATGGGCTTAGCTTCCGGCACACGATTGGGGCCCTACGAAGTTCGATCTGCGCTCGGTGTGGGCGGGATGGGCGAGGTATATCGGGCGTGCGACACCCGGCTGGGGCGGGACGTCGCCATCAAAATCCTGCCCGAATCGTTTGCCCGCGATAGCGACCGCCTGCACCGCTTCGAGCTGGAAGCGCGCGCCGTGGCGGCGTTGAATCATCCCAATATCCTCGCCCTGTTCGACATCGGCACGCACGACGGCGCGCCCTACATCGTCTCCGAGCTGCTCGAAGGCCAGACCCTGCGCCAGCGGCTGGAGGAAGGGCCGCTGCCGGCACGCCGCGCGGTCGAATTCGCGCTCCAGGTTGCTCAAGGCCTAGCCGCCGCGCACGAAAAGAGTGTGGTGCATCGTGACGTGAAGCCGGACAACATCTTCCTTACCAAAGATGGCCGGGTGAAGATCCTGGATTTTGGCCTCGCCAAACTTGCGCGTCCCGAAAGCGCCGCCTCCGGCTCCGACAGTCTCACCCGCGGCAGCGCTACCCAGACCGCGGCCGGAATGGTCATGGGTACCGTGGGGTACATGTCACCGGAGCAGGTGCGGGGAAAGGCCATCGACGCGCGCTCCGATATCTTCAGCTTTGGCGCGGTGGTGTACGAGATGCTCGGGGGCAAGCGCGCCTTCCAGGGCGAAACCAGCGCCGATACCCTGACCGCGATCCTGCAGCAGGATCCGCCCGAGCTTACCCAGAGTGGCTTGCAGATTTCTCCGGCGCTCGATCGCATCGTCCGCCGCTGCCTTGAAAAGGAAGCGAGCGACCGCTTCCAGGGCGCGCGCGACCTCGGATACGCGCTGGACGCCGTCATGGGCAGCAGCGCCTCGACGCCTGAGATGCCCTCCGTGGAAGCACGGAAGAAGACGCCCAACCTGCGACTTCTGCTCGCCATCACCTCCCTAGTTGCGGTGCTGGCGCTGGCAGCGGTTGCCTGGCTGCTGACGCGACGGGCGGCGCCGCCGTTGGATTATGTCGCGCTCACCTTCCGCCGCGGAAACATCAGCCGCGCCCGCTTCGCCCCCGACGGCCAGAGCGTGGTCTACAGCGCAGCCTGGGAAGGCGCGCCGCCGGAGATTTTCTCGGTGCACAAGTCACCCGCCGATTCGCGTGCCCTCCTCGCCAACGCCATCCTGATGGCGGTGTCGAACACCGGCGAGTTGGCGGTGATTGCCCAGCCGAAGGTCCCCGAATGGAATTCCGCTTTGGGCACGGTGGGCAGCCTATCCATGGCGGGCGGCCGGCCGCGCGAGATTATGGAGAACATACGCGACGCCGATTGGTCTCCCCAGGGCGCAGGCTTGGCGGTGGTGCGCATGGTGGGACGTGAGTGCCAACTCGAGTTTCCCGCGGGCAAGCCGTTGTTCAGGACCAGCGGATACATCAGTGATTTGCGCTTCTCTCGTGACGGTCGCCGTCTGGCTTTTCTCCACCACCCGATCGACGGCGACGACCGCGGCGAAGTGGTCGTCGTCGACCTGCAGGGCCGCGCCACCACGGTCTCCGCCAACTGGGAATCCACGCAGGGATTGGCCTGGTCCGCAGATGGCCGGGAAGTCTGGTTTTCCGCTACCACGTCAGGAGGTCGGTATTCCATCTACGCTGCGACCCTTTCCGGCAAGGTGCGTGAGATTCTGCGTGCCCCGGCCCGGGTGCGGATCCAGGATGTCGCGCCCGATGGCCGCATGCTGGTTACGCGCGATGATATGCGCGCCGGCGTCGTGGCCCTTGCTCCGGACGGGAAGGAGCACGATCTCTCGTTGAGTGAATTTGCCGGCGATCCCATCATCTCCCGCGACGCAGCCACCGTTATCTTTACGGACTGGTCGGAGGCCGCCGGCAGTGACTACGGCGTTAACCTGCGCAAGCTCGATGGTTCTCCCGCCATCCAACTGGGCAAAGGGATTGCGGAGGGGATATCGGACGACGGTAAGTGGGCGCTGGCTATGCTTCCGGGGCCTCCCTCCAGGCTGATGCTGCTGCCAACCGGAGCTGGCCAGCCGCGCGAATTCCCAAAGGGAAGTATCGACGGCTACGGCGCGAAAGGTTCCTGGTTCCACGACGGTAAGCGTGTTGCCTTCAACGCCCACTTGCCCGGCAAGCCATCGCAGGTTTTCCTGCAAGACCTGAGCGGAGGCGACCCGCGCCCGATCAGCCCGGACGTTCTGGTCTCGGTTCAGGCCGGCATTTCTCCGGACGATGCCCAAATCCTCGCTTACAATGCGGAGCGAACGTTGGTGCTAGCGCCGATTTCCGGCGGCCCGTCGCGTCCAGTGGCCGGCGTTAATGCGGACGACTCGCCCGCGGGCTGGAGTACCGACCCTGCCCACCTGTACGTGGTGGTGACGGGAACTCTCCATCCCGAGCTTTACCAGGTGAATGTGCTTACCGGCGAACGTAAGCTGTTGCGCAAGATCAACCCCGCCGATACCGCCGGCCTCTACCCGTTCCGCGGCAATTTCACGGTTGCAGCCGATGGGCGCACTATGGCTTACGAGTACGACCGTTCGCTCGACCAGCTCTTCATCGCCCAACCCTCGCGATAGCCCTTTCTTTGCCCGCGGTCAGGAAGATTCCTATCGCTGTGCCCGCCGGCGCGTGGGAGGCGACTGCCCTGCTCGGGTCCACACGTTTTGACGCGGTGCTGGTGGGGGAACATCCTCCGGAAGTGAAAACTGGAGAGCTTTTGAAGCAGCTCCAGGTCGAGCACAGACGAATCCCCTGCATTGTGATGCAGTCGGCTGCTCGTCACCCCTTTGAGGCGCAGTTCCTATGCGCTCGCGGCGCGTATGCCGTTACTCCCAAGTGGAACCACAAGGGGATTGTGGAACAGATCCGGCAGAGCGCCGCAGCTGGACGCCGTCCCGACTACCCGCCATAGGCGACGTGCACAAGACCTTGGGCTAGTTCATTTCGGCAAAGTGGGGGAAGAGCCTGGGATGGTTGTTGAAGGGGGAGGAGTGAACCGGAAGGAGCCCCGCGCATGATCTACCTAGTTTGGGTTGTACTGATCGGAATCCTGGCCGGTTGGATCGCGGGCAAGATCACCAAGGAAGCGGCTTCGGACTATTGGGAGACTTGGTGGTGGGGGTGGTCGGGTCGCTCCTCGGCAGTCTGATATTCGGGCTGCTCGGCCTAGGTGCCTATACTCTGCTGGGGAGACTCGTCGTCGCCGTGGTTGGCGCCGTTGTGCTCCTGTGGCTCATCCGGGTCATCGAGAAGAAGTAAGGGCCATGCCGCACAATCGATGCCCCTTCCGAGGTGGACTGAGATTGCGGCTTTGCGAAACGGAACAGAAGTGACCTTGCTATCCACAAGAGATGACTTTCTCCAGCGCACCCTGCTCCATGTCCCAGGGATCTGGGCAAAGCTCACCTTGGCGCCTTCCGTGCGCGGGGGCAGTTTGTTGCTTCCAGGGTAAAGGCACCTTTCCTCAAATCTACTTAACTGCTCCCATCCTCACGGCCTGGATGAAGTCGGTATAGGCGGGCTCGCCGCCGTGCTGCCGCACGAGCGCGGCGTTTTGTCCGCGGTGGTAGACTCCGTGAAAAGCGACGTGCAACGCCACGTCGCTCAGCTTATTCCGAAACTGCTGTCCCTGCGTGTTGGCTAAGTAGACTCTCGCGACAGGTCGCCGGTTGCGACCAGGCGTGTCCACTCGCCGAGCACAGCGGGCGATTCCTTCGCGGTTTCCGGCAGCGACCACTGCGGCCACACCGCCACCGACTGCGGCACCGAGAGCGCGCGTTCGAGCCACAGCCGCTGGGTGGCGGTGATGTGAGCAATCAGAGCCACGGCACGCCACAGGCCCCCGCGCGGCGGTCGTTTTCCGTGCTTGACAACTCTCCTGAACCCGAGCACACTCCAACGCCGTCTCCCAAGAAAGAAGGTCCGCTCCACAGATTTCCTGCCCTGCGAGGTGCCGGAACTGGGGAGTGGTGTGAGCGGTGGCCGAGCGAACCCAAGAGAATAACTTACCCGCACGGATGATTGTGTATTACGGGAGTGTCTAAATTATGAAGTCGCCACTCGTCTCCCTGCTATTCGCCTTCGTCGTTACCGTATCTGCATCCGCCAGTGGCGTGCAGGTCACCGTGCACTCCCCGAGTGCCAATACCTGTGGCGTCTTAAACTCGCCCGTGCGGTTCACGGCTACAGCCACCAGCGATCACCCGATCACCGGCTTCGTGGTTTACGTCAATGACCAGAACGTCTACCTGACCAACAATTCCAGCCTGGATGCCGCTGTAGCCCTCCCTGCAGGTACCTATAGCGTCTACATTCGGGCATGGGATTCTACCGGCGCTTACGGAACGTCTTCTACCTTTTCGATAACCGTCAGCGCGGCCGGGAGCACGGCCGTGCGGGTGTCCGTGCAGTCCCCGACTGTGGGCGTTAGCCGGGGCTCGCCCGTGCAATTCACGGCCACGGCCACCAGCGCCCATCCGATGACGGGCTTCGTCGTCTACGCCAACGACCAGAATGTGTACTTGACGAACAGCTCCAGTTTGAATGCCAGTGTCGCCCTCAGTGCCGGCACCTATAATATTTACATCCGGGCGTGGGACTCTACTGGCGCCTATGGAACATCGCCTCCTTTCTTGATTACCGTGGGGACAAGTCCCAGCGGAGTCCAAGTGACGGTGCAGTCTCCGATTTCCGGTACCACTCTAGTGTCGCCTTTGCGATTTACGGCCACGGCCACCAGTGCCCACCCAATCACCGGCTTTGTCGTGTACGCCAACGACCAGAATGTATACAAAGCGAACAACTCCAGCCTGAATGCCAATGTGGCTCTCGGTGTGGGTACCTATAACATGTACATTCGGGCATGGGACTCGACCGGCGCCTACGGAACATCCCTTCCCTTCTGGCTGACCGTGAGCCCAAATACGGCGCCCATCCCGCCCCTTGCTGCCCTCGTATATCAGGACATAGCAGCTTCGAACAGTGGGTGGGGCTCCTGCGGCGACAGGTGCTGCGCCGGCGGGGCATCCGACGCCTCGTCTTGGCCTATGTACCAAGACCAGACCACACCCTCGCTGGATGGCGCCAGCGCTGAATTCGTCATTAGCGGGCCGCCTTATGCTGACGCACTGCACTGGTATAAGCTCCCGGTCCAGAATCGGGCAACAAATTACTTGTGGGATTTTTGGACGTATCTCGACGACGCATCCCTCACCGCACAAGCCATTGAATTCGACGCCTTCACGGTTGTGCCCATCGGAGGCGTGAAGCGCAAGTTCATGTTCGGCTCTCAGTGCAATTACGCGGCTGCGGTTTGGGATGGCTGGACAGAGAACACATCGGGGGGTGGCAGCTGGGTCCCAACCGATATTTACTGCCCCAAGTTCAGCCCTAACAGCTGGCATCACGTGCTCTGGTACCTCAAGCGGGTAGGAACCACCGTGGACCAGCTACAGTACGTGAACCTAACCGTAGACGGTGTGACTTACGACGTAAACATGCTGGAACCGTCCCAGGCCACCGATTGGAATCAGGTCCTGGGAGTGCAATATCAGCAGGACATCGGTCCCAGCGGAACCAGCTTTCATCAGTGGATCGATAAGGTCAAGCTAACCATTTGGTGAGTGACGCGCAATTCGACGACTCGACTCGCGCAGCAAGGTGTGACAATCGGGGCTGTTAGTACGGAAGGTGAGCAGGCGTGGTCGCATGAGTGCCGCTGCCCGGAGGAAGATGTCTCTGCTGATGAAGCAGCGCTGGGCGCAGGGAAAGATGAAGCCATCCAAAGTGTCGAAGCCGGTCCGCAGGGTGAGCCGTGCCGCACGGAAGAGGATCGCAGCGGCGCAGCGAGCCAGGTGGGCAAGAGTTAGAGCTCAACAGCAAGGATCGAGGAAGATGGCGTAAGCAAATCGGCTAATGCCTTACACGTGCGAGGGCAGTTTATTGGTTCCAGGATAACAGCACCTCGGGATAAACGCTGAGAATAGAAGTACGCGGGCGCTTAGAAGGCGCCGGCAATCATCAGCCCGGAGATGCGGTAACATAACGCCATGCTCAGTGCCACCCATACCGCGCCGGCAATCCCCGGGGTCGATCCGGGGAATGGTCCTATGCTGGTGATGTTTTTTGAGACCGATTGCCCCACCTGCCAGATGACTGTTCCCTACCTGAACAAACTGGCGCGTTCGGCGCCAGTCATTGGCATCTCGCAAGATAATGATGTCGCCACGAACCAGTTCAAAGAACAGTTTGCACTTACATTCCCTGTTCAACTGGATCCCGGCTTTGCGCTTTCGCGTAGCTTCGATCTGACCTTCGTACCCACACTGTTCCTGATCGATCGCGAGGGTCGCGTTCTGCAGTCGCATTTCGGATTTGATAAGTCTGCGCTGAACGAGGTTGCTGCCCAGATGGGATGTGGGCCGGTTGCAGATGAGTTTGACGGCCTGGCTCATAGCAAGCCGGGTTGCATGTCGCGGCATCTTGAGCCGACAACCGATGGGGTCTCTGTGCCGATTTCAGGCATGGGTTCTGTGCGCGGTACTCCGGCCTCCATCATCGAGATCCCTGACTCTGACGACGCGTTCGAGTATTGCTTTCGAACTTTCGGCGACGCGCTGCCGGTGATTCCTCCTACTCCAGAACGCGTCGAGAGGATGGTCAGGAGTACGGCGGTGGACCGGACCGAAGTCATCGCCCGCGTGCCGCCCTGCTATGGGGAAGCCACGGTAGAGAAGATCGCTGCGAACGCGGTGATGGCAGGTTGCGTTCCGGATATGATGCGAGTCTTGGTGCCGCTGGTACGGGCGGTTTGCGACGAACGCTTCAACGTACACGGAGTCCAGGCGACCACGCACTTCGCTGCGCCCCTCGTCATTATCAACGGACCAGTCCGCAATGAGCTCGGGTTTGCTTACCGCCAAAATGTGTTCAGTAACGTGGCTCGGGCCAACAGCACGCTGGGGCGAGCACTGCAGTTGATACTGCTGAACCTGGGTGGCGCTCGTCCAGAAGCAATCGACATGTCAACGCTCGGGAATCCCGGCAAATTTAGTTACTGCATCGCCGAGCACGAGGAGGCGAACCCATGGGAACCGCTGCACGTCGAGCGCGGATTTGAGCCTCAACAGAGCGCATTAACGCTTTTTGCGGCCGAAGCGCCGCACGGCGTTAGTGAGCACACTGCCCGCAGGCCGGAGCAAGTGCTGAAGTCTATTTGCTATGCACTGGCGAACGTTTGGACCTATCGGACTTGCCTCAGTTCGGAGGCGATTGTTGTTCTTTGCCCGGAGCACGCGCGTACCATTCATCGAGCTGGATGGACCAAGCAGGACGTCCTGGAGTTCCTGTTCGAGAATACGGGAGTGCCGGTTCGTGCCTATGAGGATGCGGCTGATGCCGAAGGTAGTCAGCGCGTTTCGACCTATCAGGGGATCCTGATCGACGGGGAGCGTTGTTACCGGAAGTTCCAATCACCGGCGTCGATTCGTCTGGTTGTGGCGGGCGGGACTGCAGGGAAGTTCTCAGCTGTGCTTGGGAGCTGGGCCGCGGGCCCACGGGGCAGCGAAATGGTTACATATCCGATTTGAGACCCTGCACCAGACACAATCTGTAGTGGGGAGAATGTTAAGTTCAGCCGCCGTTAGATAGCAAACGCAAGGAGGGCAAATGCCGACCAAATTGGTGAATCCGATGAACGAAACCCCGTCTCGTGTCTCAATGATCCCAGCGCGCTTGCAGGGCTTGAAGGGCAGGACCGTTGGTCTGATGGATATCAGCAAGGCGGGTGGCAGCTTCTTCCTGGATCGATTGGAGCACCTGCTCAGGGAACAGGTTCAAGTAGGGAATGTTGTGCGCGTCTCGAAACCGACATTCGCAAAGCCCGCCCCCCACAATATTATTCAGCAGCTTCAAGCTGTTGATGCTGTTATCGAGGCACTGGCCGATTGAGGGTCGTGCACAACGTGCAGTTTGCACGACACAATACGCTTGGAAAACCTGGGAATTCCCGCTGTACCTGTGGCTACCGACGAGTTTCGGACGGCGGCGCGAGCCCAGGCAGCGGCACTGAACCGTCCAGATTTCGACGCCGTATACGTGCCACATCCCATACAGGACCAAACCAGGCCAGAGATCGAGGCACGCGCGGACGCAGCTCTCCTAGAGATTGTCGCTCGGCTCACCCAATCGTCGTCCGCACCAGTTCAGCAAAGGCGACTCTGGGGTTGAGTCTCGGGGTGAGGGCAGTGCGGCCTTGCGGGGACCATTGGCGACGTCACGGAGTGGGAGACCGCGTCAGATTGACCTGAAACGAGGCAACTGGGTGTACAATCCCGACCGCTCGGGAGTCCATAAAAACCGTCGGCGGGTACGCGACGGAACGCCACGAGCTCACCGGCAAGCATGGCGGTCCAATCAAAGCTCTGACTCCGGGAATGCTCGTCAACGCAAGTTTTGGGGTTGTGGAAGAGAGGCGGGCGGCTAAGTTAGAGGCCGCAAAGCAGGCGGCCGGTGGCGAAGCGAGCGAGACACCTAAGCTGTCATATCGCCTTTCACCTGATAGTAGTGAAGGGGGAGGAAAACAATCATGCAGCGGAATACAAAGTTGCTCGCGTTCGCCGGGCTGGTATGGCTGTGGCTCGGCCTTTCCGCCGCTGCCCATGCGCAGTTCCTAGTCATCGGCGACGATAACAAGCTGTACTGGGACGACACCGGCAAGATAGTCTTCACCGAACCCGGCAAGGACGAGGTGGTGATCGTCGACATCAAGGACCCCGAGGCGCCGAGGATCGTCGCCTCGCTGCCCTTGATGAACACGATGATCGGCCCGCCGACCAATCTCGCGATCACGTCAGACGAGAGCCTGGCGCTGGTCGCCAATTCGCTGACCTATCAACCGGCCGGGGCCGGCTGGAAGCCAGTACCCGACAACAAGCTCTTCGTGATCGATCTGCAGTCGACGCTCCCGAAGCTGATTGCCACCGTCGAGGTCGGCAAGCAACCCTCGGGCATGGCGATCAATCGACGTGGCGATCTCGTGCTGATTGCCAATCGCGCCGACAATTCGATCAGCGTGCTCACGATCAACGGCAAGGAAGTCAAGCTCGTCGACACGGTGCCCATGGGCGATACCGTCTCGGCCGTGGCCATCACCCCCGACGGGAAGCATGCGTTGGCCTCGAAGTATGCGGTCAACAAGGTCGCCTGGCTCGACATTGAGGGGCAGAAGGTGACCTACAGCAAGATCGATTTCGGGGTAGGCGTGTTTCCCTACAACGTGCAGATTACCGCGGATGGCCACTTCGGCTTCACCGCGAACCAGGGGAACGCTGGTGTACCCGACGGTGGCGCCGGCTCGGTGACCGTCATCGACCTGAAGGCGACCCCGCCACACGTGGTCGACTACCTGGGCATCGACCACTTCCCGGAGGGTCTTGCGATCAATCCGACTGGGGGCCTCGCCGTCGCTTTGGCGCTGAACGGCAGCGGTGGTGCCCTGTCGAAGGATGCATGGTTCGCGCATCCGAACACCATCGTCGACGTGCTCTCGACTGCAGGCGGCACCGTACGCAAGGTAGGTGCGGTCAACGCGGGCAGGAAGGCCGAGGGCGTTGCGTTCAGCCCAGATGGCAAGTACCTCTACGTCGCGCACGACCGCCGCGCAAGCCTTTAACTTATGACACGAACCATTGGGACAGGAGACTAGCTCTCACAAATCCTCCACCCTCAGCTTCGTATCCGCATTCTTCCACGCCGCTTCGAATTGCTGCCCCACCCACTCCGCATCGTGCTCGCGCCCTTGCGCCTTCAGCGCCCGCATCAGGCCGAACAGCGAACGCGGATTGCGCGGGTTGCGCTGCAGATCGTCCCGGAAGACTTGTTCCGCTTCCGCCGCGCGTCCCGCCTGCAACAGCTCCCCGCCGAGCGACTCACGCGTGGGATAGAACCAGTCCGGCGGTTCGGTGTAGTCCATGTCGTCCTGCAAAGTAACGGCTTCGCGCAGGTGCTGGATGGCGGCGTCCTTCTTGCCTTGCGACCACGCAATGCGGCTTTCCACCACGTGCGCCGCCAGCTGGGGAATAATTCCGGCATTACGCGGGCCTTGCGGGTTGGTGGGGATCTTGCTCATCTCGGGCGCAAGCTTCTCGATGGCGGCCACTTCCGCCTTCGCTTCCGCAATCTTCCCGCCGCTGGCCAACGCGAGGCCGCGCGCGTAGTGCCACATTCCATTGCTCATGGGCAACGCGGGATCGGGCTGCGCCAGCGCCATAATGTCGTCCCAGCGGCGGAAGCGTACCATCACTTCCACCGGCAGGGGATTGAACCCATCCAGCATCTGCATTTCCTTGGCGTGTGGCCCCACGTGCGCCTGCACCCGCTGGGCCGCGGCGAGCGAATCCGCGTAGCGGCCCATCATCGCGTTTTCGAAGGCGATAAAGTGCAGGTTATGGGTGTAATACATCATCGGGTAGACGCCCTGGGGCTGAGTTTCCGCGATGTAGGCTTCGTCGGCGGCAGCGGCGGCGACATTGGTTTTGGCCGACGCTTCGTGCATCCCGGTGCGGATATAGATGTGAGCCGGCATGTGAACCAGGTGGCCGGACCGCGGCGCCAGCGCGGCCAGCCGCTGGGCAGAGGGCAACGCACGGTCCGGATCGTTTGAGGCCTCGACGGCGTGAATGTAAAAGTGATTGGCGCCAATATGGTCCGGATCGCGGCGCAGCACCGACTCCAGCGTGGCGACAATCTCTTCCGTGCCCGCTTCGGTCGTGCCATCGTGCTTCCACAGCTTCCACGGGCGCAGGTTCATGCCGCTTTCGGCGAACAGCGTGGCAGCATCGAGGTCGTCGGGATACTTTTTCGCCAGCTCGCGCATGGCCGCGTTATAGGCGACGTCGAGCCGGTGATAATCCTCGGTCGGCTGGTTGGTGTAGCGCGTGGCCAGCGCCTCGATGTAATCGCGCTCCACCGCCGGGCCGTTGGCGGCCAGTTGGCGCGCCTTCTGGATCGCCTCATACGCCTGCTTTTCCCGCTCCGCATCCACCGGCAGGTTGTAGTTGGGTCCGACCACCAGCGCGATCCCCCAGTACGCCATCGCCATGTGAGGATCAGTCTGGGCGGCGCGCTGGAAGCACTTCTCCGCCTCATTGTGGTTGAAGCCGTAGTCCAGCGCGAGTCCCTGATCGAACATCCGCTGTGCTTCCGGGCTGCTGGTTTTGACCGGGTGGTGCGCGTTGCCGAACCCGGAGTCGGCGCACACTGATTTCGAGCCGGCAGCGTGCTCATGCTGGGCCAACGCGGCGCTGGAGATCAGCAGCCAGGCGACCATCAGCGCCAGTATGCGTGAACCAGGAAACGTGGGCTTGAACCTCATGGCCATCCTCCTGAGACTTCCGTATCAATTTATACCCACTCTTCGCCTATTTGCGACCTAGCGGACACGTCAGGCGCCGATTCCATCACAGGAAGTACCAGCCGCTGCTCAAGAACTTAACTTCGTCGAATCTCCTCATGATTTGGTGGCGGACAAACAAGATTGTCGGGAATTGAAGCGCCGGGATCCGTTGGCGGTTTGTTTGAATGCTAAGTCCAGAGGAGCACGTGGTGTACAAAAGCTGAACTCAACGACAACAAATTAGGCTGCCGCTCGCGCCGCTCCAGCACGCTTGTTGTGTTTGTGTTGAAACGTTGTCTGCCAGGCGATGATCACTGATGGCACGAAACCGGCGAGCGCGATGCAGGTCCACACTGTTGACACGAGGCCGATCTCGCCGAGGCGCGCGACGGCGGGAATAGCCAGCACAGCGCGCACGAAGACGAAAACCACGGCGAACGGATAGCTGCGTATCATCCACTGGCGGTGCATCTGGATATCGTGGCGCCGCACGGCGTAAAGCGCCACCGCTGTGCATAACATCCAGCCACTGGCCTGAACGACGGTGGCCATCACCAGGGTTGGCGGGCCGAGGATTATTGACACCGGAATGGCAACGGGCGCGGCAATGAACACCGCGCCGATGTAGATGCGGCCGAGCGTGCGATGGAGTGTGAGGTATCGGCTACGCAGGCGATTGGAGAACTGAAAGACTCCGAGTGTAAGCGCCAGAGCGCCAAATACTCCATGCGCGAGCATAAGCCCGTAAATGGGGGCGTAGCGCTGTCTCAGTGGTGAAGCGGAGTCCAGCAGCGCTAGGTCGCGCGTATAAAGCGCCACAAGCGCGAGGATGCCGAAGATAATGAAGAATATATGTTTGGGTTGCAGCGGACAAGTACGCACAGCAGTCTGCGACGGAGCGGCCACGGTCCTCACCTCCGAGGCTCGGTTTTGAGCAGAGAATAGCGCAAAATCAGAGCTGCGACAATCAGCCAAGTGTCTGCTGCAAGGAGAATCAACTCCGGGTCAAACCCACGGGCTTTAAGCCGATGAGGTGCTCGCCGATGACCTGACTCGGCAGGTCAAGGCTAGACTGTCCGATCGAGAGGGCATCTACCTCAATTTCGATCCGCTGGGCCAGACCAAGTTGCCAAAAGCATCATGATCTGCTTTTTCGCTGTACGACTCGAGTTTCTGGTCGCGCTCGAGCATGCATTGGAGGGCGAAGGGTTCAACACGATGACGACGTGGAACGCATCGGAGGCGACTGCCCTGCTCGGGTCCACACGTTTTGACGCGGTGCTGGTGGGGGAACATCCTCCGGGAGTGAAAACTGGAGAGCTTTTGAAGCAGCTCCAGGTCGAGCACAGACGAATCCCCTGCATTGTGATGCAGTCGGCTGCTCGTCACCCGTTTGAGGCGCAGTTTATGCGCTCGCGGTGCGTATACCGTGACTCCCAAGTGGAACCACAAGGGGATTGTGGAAAATATCCGGCAGAGCCTCCGGCATTCGGATGGCACGATCCAGGGCACCATGGCCGGCGAACAGTCCTCCGTTTGCGCCTAGCGTTTATCATCGCTGGAGTCCTGACAAAGATGCTATTCCGCCGCTGGGAAGCGGAAGCTCACCGAGGGCATTGCGAGTTTGGTCAGCGCAGGGCCGAGGAGCAGAAGGAATACTGGGACTGGCGGCACGGTCATTTAGACCACCAGACCACCCGCGGCGGGACTTGTAGACCACCAGATCACCCGCGGCGGGACTTGCACGGCGGGATTGAGGCCATTCGGCCAAGCCATAGCAGGACAGCGCAGGCGCCCTCGCTGCGTGCGGTGGACGCCAATGGCGCAAACGACCTCTGAAAGAAAACCGGCTTTCAATAATTTTTGGGGCATACGATTCTCCTTTGATCTCTCGCCGGTGAATTGTACTGCCCAAATCAAGTTTATCGACAGAATCCCAAGGCCAGCCGACCGGATGCTCTAAAACCATCTGTTACACTCAATCCGCAATAAAACCACATTCAGGAGCCACCGTGAACTTCCATCAAGTCGTTGCAGAACTAACAGCTGAACGTGACCAGATCGACCGTGCGATAGCGGCAATCGAAGGTCTGAATTCAGCGGGACGCCGGAGACCAGGTCGTCCGCCAGGTGCCATGCATAAACGCCGCACGTTCCCTGCCACCACGCGGGCAAGGATGGCAGCCGCCCAGCGTGCTCGATGGGCGAAGGCGAAGCCAGCCCAAGCCGCCAAGCCAGCACGCAAGATGAGCCAAGCCGCGCGAAACAGGATCGCGGCAGCGCAACGTGCCCGGTGGGCCAAAGTCAAGGCAGCCCGGCGGCAGAACAAGGCGGCTTAAAGGAGAAGTGGCGATGTCAGGAATGCGGAGCAAGGACGAATCTGGAGGTCCACCACCGTCAGTTCAGGAGCCGGCGTGGAGACGACGCGGAGGACAACCTCATCACTTTGTGCCACGCATGCCACCGAGCGATTCACGATTGCAAGGAAGAGTGACCGAATCTGGATGTGTGAGGAATCATGCAAGTTCGGACCGGAGTGTCAGTAAAGTGATCTCCGGCGGGCAGCCAAAGCGCACCGGCAACAAGATGGTCCCCAGCCCGCGGTTCGTCGGCGGGAGGAGGTGGGGCCCTCGGCAAATACAAAACCGGCGATCCCCGGGTGGGGAACCGCCGGTACGAGCAGGGCGACCTGCTTTCAATGCCAGTTGAGGTTATCAATTGTGACCGCGGAACCGGTCACTTGCGCATCGCCTCAATCTTCTCCATGTGATCCGTTGTTCGCAACAAACCTTTTTTCGTCGCGCCAATGGCAATTGTTCTCCTGGTTCATCGGCTGATACTCCTGAGGGGAGAGCCGAAAGCCGTCGGAAACAAGTCGCTCGCCATGCGTCCAACTGTCGCGGCGTATACGATCCCAATTTCCCCATTGCGTATGCCGGGCTGGCAATATCGTACGGCAATCTCCAGCAACCGTCGCATCCAAACACGCCGGTCTTTAAGACCGTTCCCCTGACTTCGATAACTGCCTGCAGTCAGTACGATCAGCATGCCTTCTGTCGGGCCAACCGCTCCTGTGACACTTGTGACGGATGGGTGGCCGACCGTCTTCAGAGCAGATCTTCGATTTTCACTGGCAATTCCCGAACGCGTACACCGGTTGCGTGGTATACCGCATCAGTGATGGCGGCGGCGATTCCGGCCAGCCCGATCTCGCCGATGCCGCGCGCTCCGACCTGGTTGAGCTCGTTGTCGGGATAGTCTAGGAAGTGTACTTCGATTGCTGGCGCATCGGCGTTCACCGCGACGAGGTAGTCCGCCAGACTGCTGTTGATCGGTGCGCCGTTCTGGGGATCGTATTCGGTTTGCTCCAACAGCGCCATGCCTACGCCCATCACCACCGCGCCCTGGATCTGGTTGCGGCCAGCCAGCGTGTTGATGATCTTGCCAGCGTCGATGACGGTGACTACGCGGCTGACGCGCAAGCGCGCAATCTCCGGTTGCCAGGTGACCTCGGCGAAGTGGCACCCGAAGGATTGAGTGGAGAACTTCGGTTTCGGGTCCCCGAAGGTCGCGGCAGACTGGCCATTGCCGGTGACCAGGCGCAGGTTGGCGCGGCGAAGCAGGTCAGAAAATGGCACAGCGTTCGCACCCTTGTCCTTTGTGACGAACAGCTTGCCCTCTTCGAACCCCAGATCGTCCGGATTGCGATTCACGAAGGGAGATCCCGGCGTGGAGACGGCGATGGTTTTGAGCGCCCCGATCGCCTGGTCGGCCGCGTCAAGCACCGCATTAACCACCGATGCGGTAGCACAGGAGCCGCCTGAGATTGGCCCTTCCGGAAGCAATGTATCTCCAAGTTCGACTTCCACCTTATCGAGTGGAACCCCTGTTCTTGCCGAGGCGAGTTGTGCCAGATTCGTATAGGTGCCGGTGCCGATGTCCTGCGTGGCGCAGGCCACGCGGCAGGTGCCGTCGTCGCGCAGTTGGACGTAGGCTCCGGCGTTGAAGCGGGCCGCGATCCACGAGCACCCAGCCATTCCCCAACCAAGGATCAGGCCGTCACGCTTCATCGAACCTACCCCCCGCGTGCGCTTCAACCAATCGAACTTTTCGGAGCCGAGTTGGAAGCATTCAAGCAGATGCCGCGAAGAGAACGGAATCCCCTTGCTCTCATCGATCTTAGGTTCGTTGATGATGCGAAGTTTCACGGGATCCATCCCGAGTTCATGGGCAAGTTCGTTCATCGCGGATTCAGTCGCATACAGCCCAGGCACTCGGCCGGGACCGCGCATATCGGCTGCGCCGCCAACGTTGCGCCGGGCGCGGCCAAAGGTCACGCGCAGATTGGGCACGCTGTATTGGAACGCAGTCGCTTCGCCACAGTCCTCGTGATGGGCTTCGAGCATCGACCGCGTGTAGATGTAGTCGTGCTGCAGCGAGACCAGTTTTCCCTCTCGCGTGGCGCCAAGGCGCACGCGCTGCTGGGTGCGCGCGCGATGACCGACAGCATGGAACATCATTTTGCGAGCCAGGACCAGTCTCACTGGCCTGCCGAGCTGCCGAGCCGCGGCCGCAGCCAGCGGACACAGCGTCCACGGCCAGAGCTTGCTCCCAAAACCCGACCCCACAAACTTGGTGATGACGCGGACATTCTCAACAGGCAGGCCGAACATCTGCGCGAGCACACTCCGCAGGTTGACCACTCCTTGCGAGGACTCATATAGCGTTAGCGTTCCACCTTCCCAAACAGCGGTCGTTGCATGCGGCTCCAGGGGGTTGTGCGTCTCAAATGGCGTGACGTAAGTGTGATCGAGCTTGACCGCGGCGCCGGCGAACGCCGCATCGGGATTGCCGCGCTCACTCTCTAAACGCTTCTGTGGTCCGAAGGTTGTCATTACCTCATCCGGCTCGTCTTCAGCTACGAGGTGCAACTCAACATTCGGTTTCTCGATGGCGTATGCAGCGCGAACCGCATCGGCCGCCGCTTTCGCAGCTTCGAATGTCTCAGCCACAGCGAGCGCAACGTATTGGCCGTAGTAGCGAACGATGTCATCTTCGAAAGGCGGGCGCCGCTCTTCGCAAATGCCCGCAAATCCCGGGCCCGGGATTGAGCGAAAGATCTTGCCGATATTTCCCCGATGCAGGATGGCGCGCACGCCCGGCATCTTCTCAGCGCGGGCAGTATCGAGCTTCGTGATCTTTCCATTGGCAATGGTCGCCCCAACGGGCACGGCGTACAGCATCCCGGGAAAGTGGAAGTCCGAAGTGTACTGAGCGAGTCCGGTGACTTTGCGGGGACCGTCAACTCGAATCGTGTCGCGCCCGATGGGGAAAGCTGTCGGTGATGCTTGCTGCTGTGTCGCCATAATCACTCTCCTTCGGAGGATCAGCCGTTGGCCGCGGTTTCGAGCGCGTGCGTCAGGCAGCGCTTCGCCAGTTCGATCTTGAATTTGTTCTCGCTCTGCGGCTTGGCGTTGCGCAGGGCGCCTTCAGCAGCGTGGCGGAAATTTGCTGCGCTCGCAGCCTTGCCAGCCAGCGCAGCTTCCGCATCGGGTGAGCGCCACGGTTTCGTTCCAACCCCGCCCAAGGCGATCCGGATGTAACTGATATTTCCGCCCACGACATTCATTACCACCGCCGCCGAGGCGAGAGCGAATTCATACGAGGCTCGATCGCGCAGCTTTAAATAAACTTGCCGGCTCCCTGCCTTCGGTGGGGGCAGCATGACGTGCGTGATAAGGTCGCCCGGTTCAAGTACGGTCTCATGATGCGGAGTTTTGCCTGGCAGAAGGTGGAAATCGCCGATAGGAATCGCCCGCGTGCCTTTCGGTCCCTGCACATGAATGACTGCTTCCAGCGCTGCCATGGCCACGCACATGTCGGACGGGTTGGTCGCAATGCAATGGTCACTGGTTCCGAGAATGGCAAGCGTCCGGTTGCTGCCGGTGATGGCCGGGCAGCCGGTTCCCGGCTCACGTTTGTTGCATGGCATAGCAGTATCGCGGAAGTAGACACAGCGCGTTCGCTGCAGCAGGTTCCCGGCGGTAGTGGCCATGTTGCGAAGCTGGGCGGACGCGCCCGACAGAATCGCTTGCGAGAGAACTGAGTAGTCACGCTGCACTCTCGGGTGATTCGCCAGGTCTGAGTTGCGGATAGTCGCCCCAATCTTCAGCCCACTATCCGGCATCTCTTCAATCTCGTCGAATGGCAGGCGATTGATGTCGAGCAGCCGCGCCGGTGTCTCTACGTCCAGCTTCATCAGGTCGATCAAGGTTGTGCCGCCGGCTAGGAATCGCACATCGGCGCCCTGCTGCGACGTTTTTGCCTGTCCGGCCACGGTGATGGCCGCGGCGGCATTCGCTGGTCGCGTGAACTCGAAAGAATGCATGGGATTCTCTCCTGGCTTCCGCTACGCGTGTTTACGGACTTGTTGAATTGCGGCCACGATGTTGGCGTAAGCGCCACAACGGCAGACATTGCCGCTCATCATTTCCTTCACGGAAGCATCGTCGTCGCCGCAAGGTTCTTTGAGGAGTGCAACCGCCGACATGATCTGGCCGGAAGTGCAGTAGCCGCACTGGTACCCGTCACAGGCGAGGAAAGCCGCCTGCATGGGGTGCATTGCTTCAGGCGTGCCCAGGCCTTCGATGGTCGTGATCTCTTCTCCGTCGTGCATCAAAGCCAGGCTCAAGCATGAAACGACGCGCCGGCCGTTAACATGTACTGTGCAGGCGCCGCATTGACCGTGATCGCAGCCTTTCTTTGTTCCGGTCAGCAAAACGCTTTCGCGAATGCAATCCAGCAGCGTTGTGCGGGGATCGATGAGAAGCTGGCGGTCTTTGCCGTTGACGCGCAGGGTGATCGGTACAACGCCCTCACCGGAGCCGATTGGAGCTTGAGGGGTGGGCGTTGGCGCAGGGACTTCAACCACTCCAAGGCTGTCGGTTTCTTTTCGGATGTCGGGCATATTGTCCTCCGAGGTGTGAGTTGAGGAGGTTAATCGATACGCAGCTCAGGGCGCGGCCATTGGACGCCCGTGCGAAAGCGGAAGTCAAGCTGCGTCCGGAATGAACTGGGTATTCGCGCCTGCTTTGAAGATGACGTATTCGCATTTCCACGGTTCGTCATTGGTCAAGCGCCACTTGTGGCCTGAACGGTGTGGTCCTCTGCCAAAAAGCACATCACCGGGACGGAGGACAAACGTCTCGCCGCCTGAGTGCCCTGCTGGAGAGAGCCATATATCGTCTAGGTGGGGGATTCCTTACGGCGGGAGAGGAACCGCTGGAGGTATTTTGGGCCATCCCTCCTGTACGATTCGACCCCCAATTTCAGCAGAATTTCACAAAGTTGCGAGACGCTTCTTGCCTCGCTTTCGGCAATCTGTTGCAGATCACTCTTAAGGTCGTCAGAAATCCGAAACGCGAGCGGGGCATTCTTCCTCATTCGTGGGGATTGTAAGAGAACGGATGAGATTGGCCAATATATCTCTTGACGCGTTGATTATGCGAATGTATGATCTTGTATGAGATATGGAGGAACTGCTTTATGGCCAGTCGGCGAGATCCCAAAGCGAAGCTTCATTCAGGAAAAACCTCCGATGGGCCAAACAACTATGGCCCGCTGAAATTGGAATACGCCAAGTAGAGGCTCTACGAATTCTTACCGAAAGTTGTCTGTTTTCAATACCTGCTGGTGACTTGCTGTGTCTCCAAGGCAATTGGTATGTGACCCACAGCGGCCTTCTGCAGCTAGCCCATCGAAAGGGCTGTTGCGGAATACAAGTGCAGGCAATCCGCGAATTGGGCGACGCCGCTTCAGGACGTTTCACCTTTAAAGCTATCGTATTTAGAACCCGATATTGCCGGGGATACGTCGGCCACGGTGACGCCGACCAAACGTTTCTCCGCTAGTGCGCGGCGCTGAGATGCGCGTTGCTGAGACCCGCGCTGTAAATCGCGCTTTGCGCAAGGCGTACGGGATCGGAATCTGCTCGGTTGAAGAAATCGGATCACTTCCCGCGCGCAGCCAGTCCGAGACGAATGTCCGGAAGCTTCCGCCCCAGCCTGCCAACGGCAATGGCGAACCCAAGCTCCGCGACCAGCTCTGTCTTCTGATCCGCCAACACCGGCTGGATGCAGCGTCAGTCAAGCAGTACGCGGCTGAGTTTTGCGGCACGAAGGATCTCCGCCAGGCCAGCCGCGAGCAGGTCGCCTCCTTTATTAAGCACATCGCAGAATTCGCCGCCCGGGACAGGGAAGAATTGCTCGTCAAGCTCAACAGCTTCGCCCGGCAGGCAGGTGCGGCATGAAACGGCGCTTCCACCGCGATCCCGCGCGCCTTTTCCTTTTCAAATCCCCGCAAAATCCGGGTCCCACACTTCCTGAAAAATCCGCGCGCATGATCTCGCTAGCCGAGCGAATGGCTCCGGCGCGCGCTCTTTCCGACGGCGGTGAGGAATATCGCGCTCTTGCCGGCGGCGTGCGGTGAAAAGAAAGCGGTTACGTCATCATCAAAAAACGTCAGCCCACTCGCGCCGAGAAACTGTGCGTAGGCCGCGAGGTACAGCTTGCCGCCAAGGATACCCGCTTCCAGCTGCGCTGCGCGATAGCCGCGATTGCCGAACCGCTCCAGAATACGCCGCAGGTCGGCGAGGAAGAACACCGCGACGCTCGCATCACCCGGCAGATCCTGTTCCAGACCGAGGTACGCGGCGTGTTCGCGGAAGTCGCCCTCCTTCAGGAGTTCGAGCGAGCCTTCCTCGCGGCGAAAGAAGTACGCTCCCGGCGACAGGCCCTCGACCGCGTTCACGATCAGATACACATCATTGAGCTGTGCGCCGGCGGGATCGAGGAAATCCGCAGGCACGCCGCGGGTTGCTCGATCGAGCAAGGTCGAAAGTTGCTCCAGAGTGATGGGTTCGCGCGCGAATTGACGGGTGGAGCCGCGCCGCAAGATGACCTGCTCGATGTAGTCGAGCCTCATCTCGAGGTCGCTCGACGGCTCGAGCCGGATGATGCGCCCGCTCGCTGCGGGCAAAGGCTTCGCCGGCACTTTGCCTCGCCACGCGCGGACTTCCTCCGCCGACGTGAGCGACGAGGCGGCGTGCGTCTCGCGCATCACGGGATAGTCCACTTCTTTGGGCGAAAGCGGGAGGGTCTCCAGGCCGAGCGACTGCATTTCGCCGGGAGGATGTGGTGGTTCGACCGGCGTCCGGCCAACCGCGACCATCGAGAACGTGACCTCGTGTTGCGTCTCGAGGTCAAGCAGGCGATTTACCTCCTCATCCACAAAGCCCATCACCACCTCGGCTGGAAGTCGCAAGGTCGCACACATCGCCAGCAGGTTGGCGATGATCGTTCCGTTGTCCCAACCGAAATGACGGTAGGTCCGCGCCTGGTATTTCCAGGCGTTTCGCCAGTACGTTCCGGCGCAGACGATGACCAGCGGCGCGCGTAGAGTCGCGGGCTCATCCGCGGTAGCTTTGGCCAGCACGCCGCGCCAATCACCCTGGCGCAGCCTGTGCAAGCTGAAATCCTTAACCCCGAAGTGGTACACGCCGGCGTCGAGCCCTGGCAAGTCGCCGCACACCAGGTACAGTTCGAACTCGTACAGCGCCCCGGTGCAGGCAGCGGCGCGGAAGAAGAATGTCTCACCGCCGGGAAGTCGCTTCTCCTTAGTCACGCCTGACGATAAGTGCAGCAACAGCGCAAGGGCGTTCACGTCGGGGACCGCGGCGGACTCGGGCTCGCCGGAGATCGTGCTGATGGCGGAAAGCGCGGCCATGCCCGTCTGCGGGACCTGGCGCGACAGCGGGACGGCATCCAGTTTGGGATAGATCTTGAACAGCAGAGGTTGGTTACGCCAGTCCAGGAAATGAGGATTGCTGCGGATACTCTGGTAGGAGTGCTTGGTGCCGTTGTGGTACCGCCACGTCGCCTCCAGATTGCTGTTACTCATGGGCCGCATAATTCTACACAAGGAAAAGCGGCCTAAGAACTGTCCCTCGCGTTCCACGGACGAGCTCGCACGGCTCGCCCTTTTCTTGCTCAAGTTCAATAAACCAAACGAGCGCTCCCGCACGCCTTTTCCCCTGTAAACGCCCGCAGAATTCTGGACCCGCACCTCCTGAAAAATCCGAGACCCAACCACGCACAATCCTTGACCGTGTTTCCCGACACCACGACCTTCGTAGGCCGACCGGTACCCCTTTTCTCCTCCCGGCAAAAAATCTATAACTTGACTGCCTCCACCAGGAGGGGGAGAATTCTGTGCGCATCGCCTAGATTCACCCCCGTCTGGGTGGGTCGTGAAGGAGACCGCATCCTGATCTGCACGGGGGAAGGCTCGCTCAAAGCGAAGAACACCCGGCGTGATCCGCGGGTCGCCCTCTCTCTCATCGATTTCCACGATCCCTACAAGGAGGCCCAGCTTCGTGGTCGCGTCGTCGAGCGCCGTCCCGATGCCGATCTCACGTACATGGACCCCATCTCGCAAAAGTACACGGGCAAGCCGTTCCCGTTCCGCAGCCCCGAAGGAAGGGTGGCGCTCGTAATCGAGATCGAGAAGGCGCGATACATGAAGCTCCCTTTTGAACATACGCCGCCGAGGTAGTGCTCTTTTGCGAGTCGTTCGGCCTTGCTGCCGCTCGGCAGCCTGATAAGGCTAGTGTTCAATCTCAAAGTAAATCTTTGCTGTGGTGCGGTACTGGGTTATCTTCTTGCCATCCAGTTCCATTTCTAGTTCTGCTACCCTTGCCCACTTCATACCACGCACCGTTTTTGCCGCCTCTGCTACGGCATTTTCCGCAGCCTTTGCAAAGCTCTCTTTGGAAGTTCCGACTATCTCAATAATTTTTTGGGGCATTACAATTCTCCTTTGATCTCTCGCCGGTGAATTGTACTGCCCAAATCAAGTTTATCGACAGAATCCCAAGGCCAGCCGACCGGATGCTCTAAAACTATCTGTTACACTCAATCCGCAATAAAACCACATTCAGGAGCCACCGTGAACTTCCATCAAGTCGTTGCAGGACTAACGGCCGAACGTGACCAGATCGACCGTGCGATAGCGGCAATCGAAGGCCTGAATTCAACGGGACGCCGGAGACTAGGTCGTCCGCCAAGTGCCATACGGAAACGCCGCACGTTTTCTGCCGCCACGCGAGCAAGGATGCCAGCCGCCCAGCGTGCTCGATGGGCGAAGGCGAAGCCAGCCCAAGCCGCCAAGCCAGCACGCAAGATGAGCCAAGCCGCGCGAAACAGGATCGCGGCGGCACAACGTGCCCGGTGGGCAAAGGTTAAGGCCCAGCAGCGAGCGGGGAACCGATGAGTCTGTTGCGGCCGTCACGGATGACCTTCTTCTCTCACGTCATCTCCATCCGCCACGCTTAAAATATTCGGCATTCCAATCGCTAATGAACCAGTCACACTGGGTAACATCAATAAGTTCCAATTGTTCGCTAGGATGTCGCAATAGTTGGGCCAGCGCTTCAGCATGGCGTTTTCCGCACACGATCACTGCTTCCTGTTTTTTTGCAGTGATGTCGGTCACAGCGCTGGAGACGAGGAACTGCCCTGACCGAGGCGCAACGTGCAGTCGCTCCCAGGCGCGGAGTTTGGACATTCCGACCGTGCGATAATGCTTGACCCAAATGGCTTCGGTGTTGCAAATAGCCCCTCCAGACGCTCTCCGGCGCATTCGGCAGGTCCAAGCAGTCACAATCGCGTGGATGTGTGTGGAGGCCGTGTTTTCCCTCTTTGCGGCATGGCGGGCGCATAGCCCTGCATTGCTCGCTTTCGGCGGAGACAGTGCCATCGAACTTCTCTCTGCGGTAGTTGTGCTGTGGAGGTTTCGCGCCAATGCCGCACACGAGCACATGGAGCGCCGTGCAGCCCGCATTGCGGGAGTCCTGTTGTACGGGCTCGCCGCATACGTGGTCGCCGCTGCGGCCATGGCTCTGCTGGGGTACAGCGAGCCCAAACCGACACTTCTGGGGATTGCCGTTCTGATTGCAGCAGCCGCGGTCATGCCGTGGCTTGCGAAAGAGAAACGTCGCTTGTCGGCATCCACGGGCAGTGCTGTCCTGAGGGCGGATGCCGCCGAGTCTGCGCTATGCGCTTACCTCTCCGTGATTGCGCTAGCGGGACTGGCGGTTAACGCGATTTGGCACGTGGCGTGGGCTGACCCGGTTGCGGCCTTAGCGGTTGTGCCGCTCATCATTTGGGAAGGTCGGCACGCCATCCGCGGCAAGGCTTGCGGCTGTTGCTAGGGCATAGGGGAAGATGAAGCGGGACGAGGCGTACCATTGGGCATGGGCAGAATACCTCCAGAATGCCCCGACTCAGCCCCTCCTGATCGGTCGGCGGCTGCCGATGCCCTCCTTCGACAAGAGCCAGACGAGGAAGAAGACGAAGAGGAGAACGAAGGCGACGGCAAAGAAGATGACGATGATGAAGACACAGACGACGGCTACTCGGAGTGAGTGTGTCCTTATTTATCTCAGTGGGTGAAGGATGAAGCGTGAACGTTTCGTCAAGGTAGTCGAGGAGACGCTCGACTCACTCCCACAAGAATTTCGCAGTCGCATTCGTAACGTTGCTGTTCTGGTAGAGGATGTGCCCCCGAACCAGCCATCGCCGCAGGCGGGGCAGCAAAGGCGGCTGCTTCTGGGTCTCTTCCACGGCGTGCCCACGACCAAGAAGAGCGTCTTTGACCTGCCGACGGGACCCGATCACATCGTGCTCTATCAGAAGAATATTGAAGCGGTCTGCTCCAATGAGGCTGAAGTGCGACATCAAATCCGCCAAACGCTTATGCACGAACTGGGACACTACTTCGGCATGACCGAGGAGCAACTGAAGGACGTGTAGCGGCAAGGGCATCTCCGGTCGCCGATCACGCCTCCCGATTCGTACGCGGCCAGTCGATCCGCCAGCGCCCGCCCGGCACCGCCGCCCAGAACAGCCGCCTCGGCGGCGTCCCCCGCGCATGGTGGTAGAGCGCGGCGGTGCGCTCGTAGAAGCCGCGTGTGTGCCACGAATCATCGAACCCGAGCCGATGAAAATCCAGATGGTGGCAGAACTCGTGGCATAGCGTGCTCAGAAACGTTCCGAATGAGGTGATTTCCTTGCGTACCGCCGTCCGCATCCAGACGCGAATCAGCAGAGTTTCCGGGTTCGCCCAGTTTTCGCGGACCCGCAAGGGCCGGGCGGCAAGCACTCGGATACTGCATTCTGGGACTCGGTAAAAATCTGAGGCGGTTGCCAGAAACTCGTCGCAGGCGCGGCGCACATCGGCAGTTCTTCCCGTCTGCATGGCCGAATTGATGGATTTTGCAATCACGGGCAGGCGACCGTGCTGCGGCAGGTCGAGCGTCCCGATCCGCTCACTCTCCAAGAAACCTGCACGGCTCGCGTTGCGTCGCGGAGCGTCCGTTAGCATGACACCGTCAGTCCTCGTGAATCCGTTTGGGCCGATTCCGCGCCCTCGACACCTTTCTGACCCCCGATTGTGAAATGGGTCCGATACCCAAAGTTTGATCCTTCTTGAGACTCCGGCTTGGGAGGTAAGATTAAACCGTTACCGAATCTCTACATTCCCGAACCCAAGACCCGTCAGCATGCTGGTAAGCGTCTGGCGGGCATTTTTGTCGGCGGTCTTCAGGATGCCGTCCTGCAATGCGGCTGCCTGAAGTTGGCGCTCAGCTTCCTGGCGTACCTCGCCTTCAAGATTCGGATCGGGCGTGGAGAAGAGTCCGGTGTCGCGCGAATAGACTCGCGTCTTCGCGTTGTCGAGGCGAGTGGTGAAGATTTCGGCTTGCGGCAGGTGAATCGAAACGCTGTCCCCCCGTACCACGACGTCGCTGGGCTGAAGCTTCGACAGATCCAATCCGGCGATCACCTCGCCGTGCACCACCAGCAGCAAACGATCACCCGCGAGAAATTTCGGCAGGATGGGATTCTCGCGCTCGCCGCTGATAATTTTGTCCATGGTGTAGCTGACTGTCTCGAGTCGTTGGAGCGCCCGGATCTGGCGGATGACGGTGGGTTGGTCCACGCTGATGTGAACTTGTCCACCGCGCAGCATGCGGCCGAATTGGAAGAGGCCGAATCCAGTGAACGCCCATAGCACGACGCCGATTACGAGCATCGCCAACAGTACGCCCGTGAGAATGCCAGTAAGCCAGCGAAACGGACGGGCCGTGGTGGGTTGCAGCGACTGCAGATCAGCAGGAGTCATTGGTCCGAATCTTACTCCTGGTTTTGTGAGGAATTAAAACGGTTGCAGCTACACGTTCGTTTTCAGATACGCAGCGATTTCTCTTTCAACCAACCGCATCGCGCCTTTTACCACGCGAAGCCGGTGTAGTCGAAGCCTTCGGCCGGGTAGCACGGCTCCTGGATCAGCGCGAGGGTTTCGGCACTGAGAATCTGCTGTACGGTGGGTCCCCGAAACCCGGCCAGTCGGGCCCATGAGCGCCCAGGATGGGGAAGCCCCAGAATGAGGCCGCCCGGATTGATCGCTACGGCGAGCCCGAGTGGGTAGCGCTTTATCGGTTACGAAAGCAATGAGTACTGGCCTTCGGGACCCGCTCGCTCGAGCATGAGCGCAAGCCTAATCAGGTTGCTGCTTTTTCTTTTTCTCCTTCGCCCATCTGGCAGGCACTGCCTTGCGCGCGATCTCCGACCTCCGTTCCGGCGAAAGCTTCGCCGCCCGAACTTTGCCGCCCTTCGAGCCACCCACTTCCACTAAACATCAGCGAAGAAAACGAGAACGATGCAGGCTCTCGGCAAGCGTCTGGACAGCCGGTTCAGCGAAAATGATCTCCTGATGTGCCGTGGCGCGCCAAGCATGCTGACGGTCCCCGGTGAAGCGTATCCAGCAAGTGGCAATTAATTGCGAATGCCTCCGTTCGCTTCCGGTTAATATCCACTCATACGACCTATCCCATAGTTGGCTAATCCGAAGCGCATAACATCTCGGGGCCGATCTCCTTTTCACCTCGCTCCAATTGGGAGAGGTAACCCTGACTCGCTCCCACTGCTTCGCGAATTGGCTCTGGGTTCATATCGCCTCGAACGCCCTAGGCGCGGCCAACGGGTGACAAGTTCTATGTTTCCTTGAGCAACCTTTTCGCTTGACTTTTAGACCTGCCCACTAGAGATATTGCCTATGGAGTTTGCGACTCGTCAGCTACTGCCCGCGATCGAACGCTTATCGCACATCACATGCCATGCGCAATTGTAAGGCAAAACAGGGCAGATCCGCCATAGCTTAGGAAGTAGCACATCGTGAAGAGAAACCAACCCGCTAAGCTCCTGCGAAACGGCTCCGTCTAGCCGCCGAGTCTGTGGCCTGGTCAGATTGGAAACCACTAAGGCAACTGCCTTCGAGTTTCTTCTAGAACGCGTTCCGCCTTTCCGTCGCAAATGGCGATCTCCAGCTGATCGACCATAAATGGTATGTGACGCATTCCGGGCTGTTGCGTTTAGCCCATCGCCGACGTTGTTCCGGCATTGGCGTCAAGGCTATGCGCGACTTTTGCGATCCGACGACTGGACGCTGGGTATTTCAGGCCACGGTTCTGACATCGCCGACATGCAAGGGCTTTGTCGGCTATGGTGATGCCGACCCGTCCAATGTTTCAACTCTGGTCCGGGGCGCCGAGATGCGCGTGGCCGAGACACGGGCGGTCAATCGTGCTCTGCGCAAGGCCTACGGAATCGGGATCTGCTCGGTCGAAGAGATCGGATCCCTGCCCGGCTCGCAGTCAGCCTGAGCCAAACGTGCGGAAGCTTCCGCCCCAGCCGGTAAACGGCAACGGCGGGCCCAAACTCCGCGACCAACTTTGTCTCTTGATCCGCCAGCATCGCCTCGATGCCTCGCGGGTGAAACAGTACGCGGCCGAGTTCTGCGGTACTCAAGACATACGGGACGCCAGTCGCGAGCAGATCCAGTCCTTCATCACCCACCTTGCAGAGACCGCCGGGAAGGACCGCGACGGATTGCTCTGCAAGCTCAACAGCTATGGCACAGAAGCCAGAGGCCGGTGCGGCATGAAACGGCGTTTCCAAGGTCTCGCATCGACGGCGCAAGCGAATGCCGAAGTTCCCGACGGTGTGTTCCTGGTCCGGGTTGATCAGGTCCGGTACGCGCGGGAGCGGCAGAAGCCGTTTTACGACTGTCCGGTTCTCCGTGCTCGAGCCCGCGCCTTTGGCCGGACGCACCTTCTCTGGCCGGCTCTACTGCACAGCCCAAGGCCCTGTGGAAGTTCAGCTGGTTTCTGCGCGATTTCGGCTACGACCCGGAGCTGCTCGGCCGGGATGAGGTGGAAGAAAAAGGCCTCATCGGACTCCGCGGGGTGGTCAAGCTCTCCCACGCCGTAGTGAACGGTCGCACGTTGGTCAACCTGGATGCCTTCGCGCCAGCAGGCGCTTGGGAATCGATTTCATCAGCCGGCTCCTCCGCCACTGCGCTCGGAGTTGGCCTCGTGACCTACAGCTACACCCAGCTCGCGCAGTATCTGGCCTGCCCGTTGCGGTACCGCTATCGCTACCTGGACGGCTGGCAGGAAAAAGAAACCCGAGCCGGGCTGCTGTTCGGACGCGCCTTCGAGCAAGCGCTGGCTGCGCTGTTCCGCCGTGAAGATCCGGGCTGCGCGCTGTTCGAGGCTTGGTCGCAGTACAAGAACGCTCCTCTGGAGTACCCGAAGAGCGAAACCTGGGATCAGATGCTTGAGCAAGGGATCCACCTGCTCGCGCGATTTGTCCAGGATGGACCGGGTGCGAATCCGGAATCCCCGCCGCAATCTGCAGATCAAGTTCAGCCGCCCGATCGGAAATGGCAACGAGTTCGTCGCCTACATCGACGCCATTGGCCACCTGGACGGCGAGCGCTCGGTCATTGACTGGAAGACCACCGGTGCCCGCTACCCCGACCAGCCGGCAGGGTTGCTGGCTTTGGATCCCCAACTCGTCTGCTATTCCTGGATCACCGGAGAACCCAATGTCGGATTCGTGGTCTTCGTGCGCAAGCGGCTGGTCGAGGTTCAGTACCTGCGCGCAACCATCACCCAGCAGCAGCGTGACAGCTTCGGCGCGATGGTAGCGAGCACCCTTCGGCAGATCGAAGCTGCCCAGTTCCCGGCACGCAGCGGCATCCGGTTTCCGCAAAACGGCTGCCTGAGCTGCTCGCATTTGGGGCTCTGCCTAGGAAAACAGGACCTGGTTGACGCAAAGCTCCTCCGCCGCCCGGGAGGCGACCTTGGTTGGCTTGACCAACTTGATTTCTAGAGATCCGCCGATGCCGCCTACACTCAATCGCCGGCGGGCGCTTGTTTGTGCTCTCCAAGATCGACGAGATCCTCGCCTGGGAGAGGCGAAAAGAGGCGGAGCGAGACACACGCTTTATAGATTTAGGAAAGTACCTCTGCGAGGTGCGGGCAGGCCAGTACTGGCGGCTGGAGAACCTAAAGTCTTTTGACGAGTTTTTGGAACGCCGGTTTCCCGAGTCCCGCCGCAAGGCTTACTACTTGATGTCCATCCACGAGCACCTGCCCAAGCCCATCCGGCACGACCTGAAGCAGCTCGGCTGGTCCAAGGCGATCGAATTGGTGAAACTTGCGCGCCGCGACGGCCAGCGCTTCGAAAGTGCAACCTGGTTGCACAAGGCGCGGTCCTTGCCCAAGGAACAGTTTAAGGCGGAAGTAGAGCGGGAGCTGACGGGGCGGGATTCAGAACCGAGCGAGCTTATCTATTTCAAGGTCTACAAGAGCCAGGCGCCGGTGATCGAGCAGGCGATTGATACGGCGGCGCTTATGCTGGGCTCAGATAAAGCCCGTGGCTACTGTCTGGAGATGATCTGCGCCGATTTCTTGGCCGGAGCACACGTGGAGAACGGCAATCCCAAAGTGCTTTTGTGCTCCGTACTGCGCTTGTTCCGATTTCTTCCTGAAGTCCAGAAAAAGGAGTTCCTTGCCGAGGTCACCCAAATAGCATGACGAACCTGGCGAAAAGCCCGCGAGTGTACGCCTAGACGCTGATTCCTATCAGCAGCTCCGTCTGCAGGTACTCGAGCGGGACGGGTGGCACTGCCAAGTTTGCGGGTCGATGATGAACTTGGAGGTCCACCACGTCCAGTTTAGGAGTCACGAGGGGAACGATTCAGAGGACAATCTCATTACCCTTTGTGTCCAATGTCACAAATTAAGGCACTCAGGAAACCACAAGAGGTAAGTCAATGACGCCGGATTTGTGACAGTTCAGGCTTCGCCAGGCTCCCGGAGCCGACCGATTGAGAGTGAAGCAGTGCGGCTTTGAAGATGCAACGGCCGCACGGAGGTGATTGTGCTAGTACAAAATTCCAACGCGGTACCGGAGTCCCACGGGCCTTTCTTGAGCCGCCGCTTCGATCTTGCATTGCACTTCGCGGCTGGATTGCACCAACGACAGGTGCGCAAAGGAACCAACGTTCCCTACATCGCCCACCTGATCAGCGTCTGCGCGCTGGTGCTGGAGAACGGCGGCGACGAGGATCAGGCAATCGCCGCGCTGCTCCACGATGCCATGGAGGATCAGGGCGGCCTCGCGACGCTTGCGATGATTGAGCGCCTGTTTGGGCCGCGGGTTGCGGCCATTGTGCGGGAGTGCTCCGATAGCGAATCGTCTAACCCGGCCGCGAAGCTGCCTTGGCACCAGCGCAAGCAGGCTTACCTTGATCATCTGCGCCAGGCATCGCCTGACGCGCTCTTGATCACTGCAGCGGACAAGCTCCACAACGCCCGCGACATTCTCACATGCTATCGGGAAATGCGGGACGAGTTGTGGGGCCGTTTCAATGCGGCTGCATCCAAAACCGATCATTTGCGCTACTACCGTGCTTTAGTACGGCGTTTCCAGGAGCGACCAGAGGCACCCAAGGTGCTGGTGGATGAGCTGGATCGAGTAGTTACGGAACTGGAAGCGCTGGCGTCCGGGGACCACCTTCGGCTTCCGCCATCACCAGTACCAAGCAGGTAGCTGATCGCATGCCGTGCCGGATTGCTGGCCGCGACCAAGGCACGTCCCACCATTCTGATATAAAGGACTTCCGATGGCGCTGCGCTTCGAATGGGACAAAAGCAAGGCAGATTCGAACGTCGGAGTGCACGGCGTGTCGTTTCGCGAAGCCACCACTGTGTTTGCCGACCCGCTGTCCATCACGATCTCTGATCCCGATGACTAGCGGCCCCGAATGAACGAAGGCAATATGAAGAAGCAAACTAGGACAAAGGCGCGCAGCTCAACAATGCGGCCGGAGTACGATTTCAGCGAGGGCGTACGCGGCAAACATGCGGGGCGCTATGCCTCCGGTACTAACGTCGTCGTCTTGGCTCCCGATGTCGCCAGCCAGTTTCCGACCGCAGATGACGTGAACGAGACCCTAAGGGCAGTCGCAAGATTGATCGAACGTCGGAGAAGCCGCAGCAAACGCCGGACAGCTTAGCAGCCACGCGAGAAATCCCTTCCCCCTGCCTCGCTCAGCATGAGACAAATTGGGTATCGATTTCTTCGCCAGCTCCTCCGCCACTTCGGAATGGGACAAAAGCAAGGCAGCTAGGGGGGGACCTAGCCAGTAAACCCCGGCCCGCTTCCCGACCCTCATTTTTTCTTGGCTAAAAACGCGAGTTTCGCTTACAACTGACGACGGTGGCACGGCGGATCCTGGGGAGCCTCACAACCCGGGGAACGGATGAGCCACTCGGCGGGCCAAGGCACCACGAGGCCCGGGCTTACGTAAGATTCAGTCCTGCACCCAGCCGGAAGCGGTTCCTAGCTGGGACGTTTCGCGCCTCGCTGTCGCAGGACGGTCCTGACTCCGGACGACTCCAGCAACCGCGCAGTAAGGTCGTAAACGCCAAGGGTTCCGCGCGCTCAGCGGGCCCCGCGCACCTTAGCTGTGTGTTGTAGGAGGCATCCGTGTCCCTTCTCGGTGACCGTGTCACCGTTCCCGTGGCTTGTTTACCCTCAGGGCAAGTGTTGCCCCTGAGCATCATCTGCCTGACCTACTACAACTCCAGCCGGGGTCACGTTCGGCCTCTGGACGGAGCTGGGCACCAACGAGCCTACTTTCGCCTACCAGAGGGTGGACCTGCTGAAGCAAGACGTGTTTGGGGGCAATCATGAATAAAGATTCCCAACCGTCGAACGGCCTTACCGCTCGTCAGCACGATCTGCTTGGCTACTTCTCCGATCCCGCTAGCCCAAGCTACCAAAACGGTACTCGCTCTGCCGAGCGCGCAGGTTACAAGGGCGCCTCCGGCAGCAACCAACTGTCTGTCCAAGCCAGCCGCACGCTCAAAAAAGCGCGAGAGCTCGGCGTTCTGCAGGGCGTTTTGGTAGAGCAAGGCTGCACCGTGCAGCGAGCTGCCAACCGACTATCGGCGTGCTTGGATGCTAAGCGCCGGCGGATCTTCGTTACCGCAGCTGGCATTGTCGAGGGCCCGCTCGAAGATGCATACCAAATTCAGTTCCAGGCTGCCAAGTTCGTGCTCCAGCTCCACGGCCATTTGGGCTGCACCGTCGAGGAAGAAACGTCCGACACGATCGCCTGTGCTGACCCGACGCCCGCTGGTGAGCAAGAACAAGCGGCGGGAGAGCTCCACGCTGCCATGACGATTTTGAACACGAGCGATGCTGTTGACAGGGAAGCGCTCCGCGATGTCCTCGAGTGCGACGCGAAGTCCGCCGAGTGCGAAGGACCGGAGCCACAGGATGGAACCGACGGATCACAAGGACCGGTGGCGGAAGATGATCCAGGTAAGGCGTGATGGAGCGCTCGTCCGGATGAGTCCGCGCCTTCGGCTCCTTTACGAAAAGCACATTCGCCCTGGTACCGCGCTCGGCCAAGGCCTTATCCGGGCGGTGTGGGACATTGACTACGAGCGCAGGCCGATCAGCTTTCGGCAGTTCGTCCGGGATGACCTTTATCTCGGCCGCACCCTGGGGCGCTCGATGACCGAGAGACTGATTGAGGACGGTCGAAAATTTTTTGAAGGCGGCTATTCGGAGGCAGTTTTCACCGGCGCAATTGGATACGGAAAAACCACCGCGGGCACGGCGATAATGTTGTACGCCCTGTACTGCGTGAGTTGCCTTCGTGATCCAGCTCTGGCCCACGGCATGACACCGGGAACCGAAATCTGCTTCGTCAATGTCAGCGTAACCAAGCGGCAGGCAGAGCAAGGCTTCTTCCGCCGCCTCTACGACATTGTCGCTCGCTCACCATATTTCACTGAAGTGTTCCCATACAACGCTAAAGTCAAATCGCAGTTGGAGTTTCGGAAGGGACTGAGGTGCTATCCAGTCGCAGCGAGCGAGCAAGCGGCACTCGGCGACAACATCTGGTGCGCCTGTATCGATGAGGCCAACTTCTGGCAGGTGGTTGAGCGCTCCAGGCGCCAAGTTCCGGGCGGGACCGGTGTTTACGACCAAGTAGTAGCGGTTCACAATAAATTGCACCAGCGTCTGCGGTCCCGCTTGAATCTGCGAGGCAAGATGCCGGGCCATATCATCGTCTTGTCCTCGGCGCGCTATCCAAACGATTTTACCGAGCGGCTGGAGCGCCAAGCCCGTCACGAGGCGGAGCGTGGCGAGCACCACATCATGTTCCGCCGATATACGCGTTGGGACACCGCACCACCCGGCAAATTCATGTTGCAGACCTTTCCGGTGGAGGTGGGGGACTACATTCGGCGTTCACGCGTGCTTACGGGCGATGAGATCGACGTCAATCAACTGAATGTAATCGATGTACCCTTGGACCTTAAACGCGACTTTGTACGAGATCCCGATGGCTGTGTGCGCGACTTCGCCGGCATCAGCGTGCTGGCGATCCGGCCGTTCATTGTCCGTCGCGAGATGATTCAGAGAACGTTCGAGTTGGGTGAGGCCGCTGGTCTGCGGCACCCCTTCACCAACTTCGATGTCACGTTGCAACAGAAGGATCCATCAATCGAGCGCCTGCTGCCTGAGCGCTTGCACTGGGTCCAGCGGCCCAAGCTCAACCACAGCGGCCTCGAAATGATCGGAGCGGATGGGCAGATTCAGATGGAAAAAGTTCTTTTTCCCGCTCTGTATCACGCCCACATTGACTTGTCCAAGTCCAGCGACGCCACCGGGCTGGTCATCGCGCATACCGTGGGTTCGATCAAGGTGCAGCGATTTGAGGCCAGCTTGATGAAGGAGATTGAAGAGCTGAAACCCGTGATCCGTGTCGATTTAGTCTTACGGGTCATCCCGCCCCCTAACGGGGAGATCGACATTCCCCGCATCCGCGCCATCTTGTTCGAGCTGAACCGGCGCTACGGCATGCAATTCGGCAGGATCAGCTTCGATACTTTTGGCTCGCAGGAAAGCATCAAGACAATGCGAGACGCGGGGCTCAGTGCCGATGTGTTCAGTGTGGACAAAGATATGGGAGCTTACGAGATTCTTCGCACGGCCATCTACGACCAACGCATTTTGTGTTACCACGCACCCGTGCTAGAGCGCGAGCTAGCGCAGCTAGAGTTCGGCGACGGAAAAGTAGACCACCCGGCCACCGCAGGAGGGTCTAAAGACTTGGCCGACGCGCTAGCCGGCGCAGTCCACCACTGCGAAGAGAGCTGGCGGGCGGGCGAGGGCTCGCGTGGACTATTCAAGTTCGGCAATGTGGAGCGGGAGGCCGGGTTGCCGGAAAAATTGCAGCAGGACTTGGCCGCAATCTACACCAAGGTGGCGGCCAAAGGAGAACCACTGAGCGATCAAGAGGAAGACAAATTGTTGCTTGCGCAATTCTTTAGCGAACTTTTCGAAAACAAACCAAAAGGAGGTGCGTAATGGGTCTTCTGGGACGGCTGTTTGGTACTGGTAGTGGCGGTAGTGGTGGTGGTGGTGGCGGCGAGCACGATCCGGAAGCAATTGCGCAAGCGATTGTCGGTCGCTACAGCCAAAGGCGCGCACGCGGGGAGCTTCGTGTCGATGATTGGCTGATCATCGAGCTGCGTCAGGTGCTGCCGTCGGACAAGGCCTCGGAGGTGTTCGACCGTTTTCGGACGCGGCGCTCGCGTTCCGACCCCAAAGCTGAATACTTGTTGGTGATGGATATCGGTATTGCACTGCATGACACCGAGTACTACGCGCAGAATTTTAAACCTATGATAGTTCAACGCAAACCCGAGGTTCCGGATCGCACCCGCCCGAGCGCGGCCAAAACCTATGCCAAGGTTTTGAACGGTCAACCTCTCACAAGCGCCGACGAAGACGCGGTCTTGTTTGATGATCTGCTCAAAGATAACTGACTGGAGCTAACCGCTCTTGGACCAGACCGGCTGGCCACAACATGATGCGGTTGCTTTAGCGCGTAGTTAAGAAGGGAAGGTTCTCAAGTGAATGTCTATACATTTCGTGCAGCTGTATCCCGGCTCTCATGCAGGTGACCTGCGCGTCACCCCGGGGCCAGAACTTTAATGCGCTTTTGACAACCTTAGCTTCTCTTAGCTTTCGTTGAGCTCCGTCCAACTCGGGCCGGCCCAGGTCGGCCGACAGAATCTTTGACAATGATAAGGCGCAGCAGCAACCGAGACGGGTCGCCCAGACCCGGGCCTCGATTTTCGGTTTCGAATCCCTCTGTGCTCACGCCCAGGATGGCCCTGGAGAAGGGGCTGCGCCGCAATAGGTTGTGAAGCAAGAAGGGCCGGAGCATTTGCCCCGGCCCTCCTCCATAGGATCGTTGATGCCTATTGCGCCGGCAGCACCTCGCAAAGGCTCAGGTTGAAGCGATCGCCGGTCGGGGCAGTGTCGTTGATCGTGACCACCGTGCCCGCAGTCGGCGTGGTGCTGGTCTGGCGCTGCACCCAGAACGTATCGCCGGTGGTAGCCAGGTACTGATGGACCGAGGTCTGGCCAGTTGGCACCGTGCGGCTGGTTGCAGTGTCGTAATCGTTGCCCACGCCGATCACCCAGGAATTGTTGCGGGTGGTGGTCAGCGATGCTGTGGGCGCGCCCTTGGCGGAGTTGCCGGTGCCGGTCGCGCCGATCGCGCCCGACCCGCCGGTTCCGGTGGTGTCAGCGCCCTTGAACGTGACCACCGTGATCGAGGCGGAGACACTCTGCGACAAGGTCGCGGTCACCGTGGCGTTGGTCAGGATCGCCGGGGCGAAGGCGCGCCAGATCTCGGACGTGCCCAGTTGCGTGTTGGTGCGCTTCACCATCGTCCAGGTCAGGCTGCCGCCGGTCATGTTGGACACGGTGATCCCGGCGCCGGTGGCATCGCTGGAAACGAACGCCAGCAGCAACTCGTTGGTGCTGGTAGTCGTAAACGCGGGCGAAACCAGACTGGTGCTGCTCGTGCTGCGGTCCGTCGAAGCCGTCTTGTCGATCGCCAACTGTGCCGTCGAGGTGAAGTTCACGGCGGTCACGTTGGCGCCGCTCACCGTCACCGCCTTATTTGCCGGGGTGAAGATGTAGCCGGTCTTGCTCGGCGTGACGGTATACGACCCGTTGTTCAGATTGCTGAAGGTGAAATTGCCGGAAGCGTCGGCCGTGGTGGTTGCGCTCGCGGTCCCGCTTAGCGTTACCGTGGCCGCGTTGCCGCCGCTGCCGCTGATGGTGCCGGAGATAGAGAACGTGGTCGGCGCCACGGAGGCGAAGGCCACGCCTGTGACGTTCGCGGAGCTGACGGTCACGGCCTGGTTCGGCGGAGTGAAGGTGAACGCGCCGTTGCTGGGCGTGACCGTGTAGGCGCCGTTCACCAGGCCGCTGAAGGTGAAGTTGCCGGAGGCGTCGGCGGTGACGGTCGCAGTGGCGGCGCCCGTGAGCTTCACGGTCGCGGCGTTGCCGCCCGTGCCGCTGATGGTGCCGGAGATGCTGTAGGTCACGGTGCTGAAGTTGAGCGCGGTGACGTTGGCATTGCTGACGGTCGCCGGCTGGCTTGCCGGAGTGTAGGTGATCCCGGTCTTGCTGGGTGTAACCGTGTAGGCGCCGTTGTTCAGGCCGGTGAAGGTGTAATTGCCGGAGGCGTCGGCGGTGACGGTCGCGGTCGCCGCACCGGTCAGGTTTACGGTAGCGCCGCTGCCGCCCGGTCCGCTGATCGTGCCGGAAATGGTGTAGGTGACCGTGCTGAAGTTGAGGGCGGTCACGTTGGCGTTGCTCACGGTGGCCGCCTGGCTCGCCGGAGTGAAGGTGAACCCGGTCTGGCTCGGGGTGACCGTGTAGGCGCCGTTTAGCAGACCGCTGAAGGTGTAGTTGCCGGAAGCATCGGCTGTGGTCGTCGCCGTGGCAGCCCCGGTCAGGTTGACGGTGGCGCCGTTGCCGCCTGCACCGCTGATCGTCCCGGAAATGGTGTAGGTGACCGTGCTGAAGTTCACGGCAGTCAGGTTGGCGCTGCTCACCGTGACGTTCTGGCTCGCTGGAGTGAAGGCGAATCCAGTTTTGCTCGGGGTCACCGTGTAGGGGCCGTTCAGCAGGCCGGTAAAGGTGTAGTTGCCGGAAGCATCCGCCGTAACGGTCGCGGTGGAGGTTCCCGTGAGGTTCACGGTAGCGCGCGTTGCCGCCCGCGCCGCTGATCGTCCCGGAAATGCTGTAGGTGACCGTGCTGAAGTTGAGCCCGGTAACATTGGCATTGTTGACGGTAGCCGGCTGGCTGGCGGGAGTGTAGGTCATCCCGGTCTTGCTGGGTGTAACCGTGTAGGCGCCGTTTAACAGGCCGGTGAAGGTGTAGTTGCCGGATGCATCGGCGGTGGTGGTGGCGCTGGCTGCGCCGCTCAATGTGACGGTAGCTCCGCTACCCATGGCCGCACGGGCTGATGCTGCCGCTGATGCTATACGTCTGAACTCCCGTAAAGTTGACGCCAGGCAGATTGGCGCCGCTGATCGTCACCGTCTGAGAAGGAGGCGTGTATGTGAAACCCGTGTTGCTGGGCGTTACGGTGTAGCTTCCGTTGTTCAGTCCGCTGAAGCTGTAATTTCCAGAAGCATCGGCAGTCGCGGTCGCACTGGCCGTGCCACTCAGAGTCACCGTCGCCCCGGCGCCTCCGCCGCTGATCGTGCCCGACAGGACCCAGGGATTGGGAGCGGGAAGGATCTCACAAATGCTGAGGTCGTAACGGTCGGCCGTCGGTGCCGTGTCGTTGATCGTAACCGTCGTGCCCTTGAGAGGAGTAAAGCTGTTTTGTCTCTGCACCCAGAAGGTGCTCCCGGCAGCTGTCGCCACGTATTGGTGGACCATCGTTTGATTGGGACCCAGGGTGCGCGCCGTTGCGTTGTCGTAATCGCTGCCTACACCAAAGACCCAGGAGTTATTTTGCGTGGTGACCAGACTTGCCGTAGGTGCACCTGTAGCGGCATTGCCGCGTGCCCGTCGCGCCAATGGCGCCGGAGCCGTTGGTGCCCGAGGGGTTCGCTCCGATAAAGCTGACCACCGTAATGCTGGCGGCGACGCTCTGCGACAGAGTCGCCGTAACTGTGACCTTGCTAAGAGTCGAGGGCGCCCAGGCTCGCCAGATTTCCGCCGTGCCCAGTTGGCTGTTCGTTCTCTGCACCAACGTCCAGGTGAGGCTTGCGCCGGTGACCCCGGTGACGGTCAGGTTGGCGGTGTTACCGTCGCTTGCGATAAAGGCGAGCAGCAATTCATTGGTTGCTGTCGTGGAGAACGAGGGGCTGGCGATGCTGGTCTTGGCCGTGCCCGAATCCGTCGACACGTTGGCATCAATCGTGACCGCCACCGTAGCCGCGAAGTTGACGCCGGTCACGGCATTGCCGGTGCTGGTTACCGTCTGGCTCGCCGGAGTGAAGCCGAATCCTGGCCTGAGCGGGCGTTACCGTGTAAGTTCCGACGGGCAGTCCCGTGATGCTGTAGTTGCCATTGGCGTCCGCGGTCGCGGTCGCAGTTGTCGGACCCGTCAGCGTTACGACCGCGCCAACGCCAGCAGGAGCGGGGCTGATGGTGCCCGAAAGCGAGAACAAGGTAGAGAAATTAGCCGTGCCATTGGCATTGTTGATGGTAACGGCCTGATTTGCGGGACTGAACGTAAAGCCGGTATGCGTCGGTGTGACGGTGTAAGCGCCGTTGACCAAGTTGGCGAAGATGTAGTGGCCGGTAGCATCGGCCGTGGCGGTTGCGCTCGCAGCTCCACTCAGGGTCACGGTGGCGCCGTTGCCGCCAGTACCACTGATGGTGCCCGAGATGGAATACAGGCTGGCGAAGTTGGCCGTCGCAGTGCCGTTGCTAACAGTTACGCTCTGGCTGGCGGGACTGAAGGTGTAGCCCGCATTGGCCGGCGCGACGGTGTAGGTGCCGTCGCCCAGGCCAGCGATGCTATACGCGCCAGAGGCGTTGGCCGTGGCGCTCGCAACCTTAGTTGCGCCCACGCTGGCCGTTACGACGGCTCCGGGGCCGCCGCCGCCGCTGATGGTGCCGGAAACGCCAAACGTATTCTGGAATACGACGTCCACCCAGTAATTGGCGCTGTTGAAGCTGCTCGCCGGGAAGCAGGGCTGCACGGTGACGTTGCATCCCGTGGTGATGTCGTAGGTGAACACCCCGTTCGGGGTGGAAGCTGTGTTCTGCACCGCATGCAACGGCGGATTGTCCACGCCGGCGGTGGTGAAAGTATTCGCGTCCGCGGCATAGTGCCCAACCGTCGTGTGATAGCTGGCCACGTACACGGTGTTGGCGGTGATCGCGACCGGGGTGGTGAAGTCCATCTCCTGCCAGCCGGAGGCAGCTCTCAGTTGTGAACGTGCCCGAACCCAGCAGGCTGCCAGCAGCCGACCACAGGTTTCCTACGTGCGTGCCGATGTTAGCAGCGCTCTTATAGAAGCGAATGCCGGTGATGGTGCCGTCGAAATCGGCCGTGAACTTGACTCCCAACTCGTACGGGTTAGGATCGGCGGAGTCGAGAGTGCCTGGAGTTGTGGTGCTCGGCCAGATGGTGCAGGGGCACGACGGCGCGGAGATGTTGACGGTCACTCCCGCCGCGGGAGTCTCGAGATTGCCGCTGTCGTCTACCGCACGGCTGCGCAGCGTAATTGAACCCGTGCCGGTGACTGTCCACGCGTAGCTCCAACTCTCGCGGCCAGTGGCAGGATGCCAGGTCGTGCCGCCATCCGTAGAAACTTCCACCCCACCCACAACACCGCCGCCCGTATCAGCCGCCGTACCCTGAATTGTGACGGTCGCTCCTGGCTCAACCTTGGCTCCCGAAGCAGGCGAAGTAATAGTGGACGAGGGCGGAGTGGTATCGGCGGAAGCTGATGCCGTCAGCAGCCCGGCTTGCAGCGTGGCGGGCTGGATGCCCATGTCGGCGAGCAGGTTCACCGTCGCCTGTTGCATGTTCGGGTCGGTGACATACGGCCCGCTTCCGCAGTAGGTATCGTGATGGTTGTCGAGTCCCCAAGACCACTGCACCGTTCCGGCGCCGAATACTAAAGATTTGCTGGAGGCTTTGTACAAAGTGGAATGGTGCGTCGCCGTTCCCGCGGCATAGGTTTCGCCGTAATCGATGAGATAGTCGGTGGTGAGACTGTAGGTGCCCGTCGACAATCGGAACAGGCCGGCGGGACGAAATCCGTTGTCCGCATCGATGTCCCACGCGTAGCCGAGCGTTCCAGCAGGAAGCGTGAAGACTTGACCGGTGGTCTGACCTGCAATGGTGGTATTGCGCCAGAAGCGCATCTTGCCGTCAGCCGCTGGAACTTGGATCGACAGATCGGTGTTGTCCGCTCCGCAACCATTCACCGCGAATAAAGTTCCGGTGAGCGCGTTCTCTGGCTTGCCGCCATCGGCCGGCGGGCTGAAGGTGGGATCGCGCCAGGTACCCGTCCACGTCGGCGGGTCGAGAGGATCGATCTTGGTTTCGCCGAGCGTCTCCTTGTAGGAGACCAGGGTGCGATACGCCGTGTTGCTGCCATCGATGCTGTTTTCCCACCGCGTCTTCCAGAACGCGCCGGTCCCGGTGAAGAAGCCCAGGTGCACGCCTGCGCTGCGCGCCGCTTCGATGCTTGTCCGCTTGGGTCCTGACCAGTACTCGTCGTGCCCCGCGGTCATGTACAGCTTGTGGTTGAGAATCACGCTCCCGCTGCGGGCTGCGTCCAAACTGGTGAAATAGGTGACGTTATATCCGTTGGCCTCCAGCCAGCGGACCATCGGATATTCCGCGTAAAACACCCACGATGCCGGGTCAAAGCTTCTGGTATGAAAAGGACGGTTGTAACTGACCTTGTAGGCTCGCTGGCTGTTGTTGAAGACACCCGTCGGACCGTACAGGCTGTGACCGCCGTAATCGTTGTAAGCCTGCCAGGTTTCGTCCGAGGTTTGGAACAAAATGGGAGAAGTGCTGGAATCGTTGCGAACGACAAAAACAATATGGCTGGTGCCGACGGTATCGTCGCGCACCAGTTGCGCAAAGTAGATGCCCGAGACAGCGGTCGACGGCACTGCCCATGATGCCGACACCGCCCAGTTGCCGCAATCGACGAGATTGGTAGCCGTGTCCGTGACACACGCCGGCTGCGTCTGCGGCAGCGTCACCGAAGGCGCGATTGCGTTATTCAACGCCTTGCCGACGATCAGCCGCGCACCATTCCCCTGGTAGTACCCCATGCGATAGATATCGAGGTGGTACTGCGTAGCGGTGGTGTTGATCTTGAACGAGACAGTCCCACCGGCGTTGACGCTGATATCGGTGGCAAAACCCTGGATGCTGGGATCGCCGGCCCCGCTGATGTCCCATTGCGCCTGAGGCGTTCCGGGCAGACAGTTCTCCGCCTCAATCGAATTCGCAGGCGACGTGCACGAAGCATGTGCAGCGGTCGGGAAAAAGAACCAGAACCGATGGCAGCGATTAGTAGCGCGCTCGCGAGGCGCAGGGCAAAGCGAAAGTGATCGTTGGGCAGCACCAGTCAACTCCTTGGCTGATATGGTGTAGCCCCAGGAACAGTTTCAGCCGGCTACCAACGAGCTAACTCTTAGTCGGCGATTCTCCTCGTGCCCTGTTCCTTACGGCAAATGGGGAGACAGCGAAAACCCTATGGTTCGGCCGTGGAGCCCGGGACCCGAAGCCAGACTGCGAGCGTTAGGCCCTCAATCCAGATACCTGGGTGATACGATCAACATCATCGCAACTCAAATGCCAGCGCGACTTGGGACACCGGGCTTTTGAATCTCAACGAGTTAAGTAGTCTGCGGCAAGAAATTCTTTCGATTATCGCGAGATGCCCTTGCAACTTGTTGCATGTCTGGTGCAATCGGCCAGCAGACACGCTGCGATCACTCCGAGGAGTTAGACGGAAACGATTGCCGCAGAGGCAAAAAAAAGGGCCGGAGCAATCGCTCCGACCCCTATGACTGCCGACCTAGTATGTGTCTTCGTTGCTTGCGATCAATCCCCGGCTGCCGTGGGTACCGGCAACAACGGCATATCGTCCGATGCCGTATCGGCAGCACTCGGACTGGAATAGACGTATTCCGGAATCACCTGCCTCACCCGTGCGCGTATTCCATCGTGCGCCTGTTTGCCGATCAACGTGTGCAGGGCGTTTAAGTGCCAGGTCAGAGTGTCCCAGGGAACGGCCGTACTCTTGGCCTGCAGAATGCCGCCCACGCTGGTGGCATGCTGTTCTTCGTTGTCGTAGAACAATTCCTCGTGGAGCTTCTCGCCGGGCCGCAGTCCGGTAAATGCGATTTCCACTTCCTTTTCCGGAATGCCGGAAAGCTTGATCAGCGTGCGCGCCAGGTCAACGATCGAAACCGGGTGCCCCATATCCAGGACGAGCAGGTCTTGATGTCTTCCCACCGCAAACGCCTGGAGCACGAGGGCTACCGCCTCCGGAATGGTCATGAAATAGCGTGTAATGTTGGGATGGGTGACCGTGATGCGGCGCGTGGTTCGGATCTGTTCCTGAAATAAGGGCACCACGCTGCCTTGCGATCCCAGCACATTTCCGAATCTCACGGTGACGCAGCGCATCCTTGAACCAGGCCGGGCGGCCAGGATCAGCTCACCCAAACGCTTCGTGCATCCCATGAAACTGGTGGGGTTGACCGCCTTGTCGCTGGAGATCATCACGAAACTGCTGCAATGGCATTTCTCGGCCGCATCGACCATGGAGAGCAGTCCGAATACGTTATTGCGAAGCGCTTCGGAGACGTTGCTTTCCATCAAGGGCACATGTTTGTACGCCGCGGCATGGAATACGGTGTTGACGCCGAATCGCGAGAGAATGGATTCCACACGGTCGGTATCATTGACATCCGCGACACACAACTCAATGCGGGAATCAGTGTCCACTCCCGCCAGCCGCTGCTGCAGCTCGAAAAGACCGGACTCATCCTGGTCGAGACATACCAGCACGGCCGGGCGATATCGCAAAACCTGGCAGGCCAGTTCGGAGCCGATCGACCCGGCGGCGCCCGTCACCAGTACCGCAGTATCCTGAATCATTCGATGCACGGGCTCAAGATCCAGGCGGACCGGCTCGCGTCCCAACAGGTCTTCCAGTTTTACCTCCCGCAACTGCTGCAAGCTGAACTGCCCTTCCACCAGTTCGCGCAAGCTGGGCACGGTTCGATATTTCAGGTCGGCCGCGTAGCAGATCTGCACGATGCGCTGCATTTGGGCAGCGGATGCCGAGGGAATCGCTATGAGAACTTCGAAGGTCCGATGCTTGATGCTGAGTTCGGCGAGCCGGTCAATCGTCCCGAGAACCGGAATGCCGTGAATTTTGCAGCCGATTTTGGTTCTATCGTCATCCACGCAGCCGACCACGGTCCAGGCCGGCCCCGCCTGCTTCAGCTCGCGGATCAGCAATTGAGCTGCGAACCCCGCGCCGACAATGAAGAACCTTTGCGACTGCCGGCGATCGGGACCTGGATCCACCAGCCTCTTCTGTATTGCAGCGCGATAGGCGACTCGCACGCCTAACAACACGAAATCGGCAACCAGCAGCTCCAGAAAATAAACCGTGAGTGGAAATGCTTTGATCCCGAAAATATAGCGGATGGACACAAAGAAAGCGACCGAGCTCACGATAAGCGCCTTCGACATTTCAGTGGCGTCATGAAGGCTCGTGTATCTCCAGTAGCCGTGCAGCAATTCGAATCTCGCCATGGCTGCCAGCCGGTACAGAACTAAGATTGGGACAGCAGCTAGCAGGACCTCATAGCGGGGAAAGCGGAACTCGAACCTCAGAATCCAAGCGGTTATTGCGGCAACGAATACTAGGACGATGTGGATCAACAGAATCAATTCGTTACGCAGTTTGGACGATGCGAACATGAACGTTTCCTTATCGCGGGCAGCCGATCAAAATATTTATTGGTTATTGAAGGAGTGTTTAAGAGTGCTTTGGGCGCTTGCTGTTTCTAGGCGGTAGCTTCTTGCATCACGTCGGTCACGACATCGGCGACCTGATGCATATCGGATTCACCTAATGTGGGATGCACCAGGAACATAAGGCTCGTTTCACCAAGCTCTTTGGCCACGCTAAGTGGGCTATCAGGCTTCCATTCCGCTGGAAATGCGTTTTCCAGATAAATCTCGCTGCAGCTTCCCGAGAAACAAGGGACTCCCTGATCGCTGATCGCGGCCATAATGCGATCCCGGTCCCATCCTGGGCGCAGCCGCTCCGGGCGAACGAACGCGTAATACTTGTAATAGGCGTGATAGAGATTGTCGGGAGGCAATGCAATCCGGAGCGCTCTGAGCTGCGAAAATGCTTCGGTCAGAATGGCCGCATTGGCGCGCCGGATTCTCACCCAGTCCGCTACTTTCTTCAGGGCGACGCGACCGATGGCCGACTGCACTTCCGTCATTCGCCAGTTGGTGCCAAAGGAATCGTGCAGCCAGCGAAAACCAGGAGCGTGCTCCAGGTTGTAAACCGCGTTGTAATTCTTGCCATGATCTTTGAAGCTCCACGCTCGCTCCCACACTTCTGAGTTGTTCGTGACCAGCATTCCTCCTTCGCCGGCTGTGGTCATGATTTTGTCCTGGCAGAAGGAAAAGGCAGCGGCATCGCCCATCGACCCAACCGGACGTCCCTTGTATAGGGCGCCCTGCGCCTGTGCGCAGTCTTCAATCACCTTCAGGCCGTACTCGGACGCGAGCTTGAGAATGCCGTCCATATCGCAGGGCCATCCCGCGAGATGCACCGCGATAATTGCCTTGGTTCGCGAGGTAATGGCTCCGCGAATGGTGTCGGCGGTGATGTTCTGGCTATCGCGATCCACATCCGCGCAAACCGGCCGCGCCCCGCGCATCACGGCGCAACTGGCCGAGGCGATGAACGTCCGCGACGTGGTGATCACCTCATCGCCGGGCCCGATGCCGAGCGCATACAAGGCGAGCTCCAGCGCCACAGTCCCATTGGCCACACAGATTGCGTGTTTCGCGCCCACGAACTCCGCGAACTCGCGCTCGAACTGCCGTCCCTCGTCGCCCGTCCAATAATTGACCTTTCCCGAGCGCAGCACGGCCGTGGCAGCTTCGATTTCGTCCGCTGCAAAATATGGCCATGGGGCAAGCGCCAACTTCTCTTGCCTAAGAGGTTGACGTGCGGGTGTACCGCTATCGTTGTCACGGAGAGGAAAATTGATCTGGATTGAGAAATCGCCGCCAAAGCTTGAATTTGAAACAATCAGCTAGGTTCGACAGCGACCAACCCAAGCTGACTTTCTCTTGCGCTAGTTGATTGATCAACGACGCCCAGATTTGGCACCGACGGCCATGTACGCGGCGATCTGTGCGCGGCGATCGCGCGCTATCTCTGATACTGTTCGCCCGAAGTTCCTGTTGAGCTTCCACCAGTTCCCGCGGCCGCGCGGGCACGCCCACCACGGTGACGCCCTCGGGGACATCGCGGGTGACAACGGCTCCGGCGCCCACCACCGCGCCCGAACCCACGCGGCGATATTGCAGGACCTGCGCTCCCGTCCCGACCAGCGCTCCGCTGCCGATGCGCACGCCGCCGGAGATGTTCGCGCCCGGGTTCACCACCGACCCTGCGCCAATCACCGCTTCGTGCCCCACCGTGCACCCGAAGTTGCACATGGCGAACGGCTCCAGCGTGATGTTCACGGTCGCCACCACGCCCGCGGCCACGTACGACCCTTCCCCAAGCCGGGCGGAATCGAGATCGATGATCGCCGTCGGATGCACAATCGCCGGCCACTCCATCCCCGGCAGCAAGCTTCTTCAGGCACCGCCGCCAGTTTCAAACGCGTTTCCGGCGTGCCGATGCCCATCGCCAGCGCGTCCACGCCGGCGTGATTTTTCTCCAGCCAGTCAAAATCCCCCAGGATTTCCGCCATGCTGTCGTTCGCGCCCATCCGCGACAGATCGCTGATCACGTACCCGAGAAACTCGTACTCAGGTTTCGCGCGATTGATCCAGCCGATGGCCGACTTCATCTCCCGCGCCTGCCCGCCCGCCCCGACAATCACGATCCGTTTCGTTGCATCCGAGTTTTACCGCTTGGGCGCGCCGCCCAGGAATTCCGGCATGCTGGCGTGGCCCGGCTGCGCGATGCCGTCGCGCCGCAGCACCTGCCACACGGTCCGGGCCAGGATCCGCACATCCAGCCAGAAGCTCCGATGATCGACGTACCACAGGTCCATCTCGAACTTCTGCTCCCAGGAGAGCGCGTTGCGGCCATTCACCTGGGTCCAGCCGGTGATGCCGGGCTTGGCATCGTGCCGCCGCATCTGCTCCGGGGTGTAGCGCGCGAGATACTGCGGCAGCAGCGGACGCGGCCCCACCAGGCTCATCTCCCCGCGCAGCACGTTGATCAGCTCCGGCAGTTCGTCCAGACTCGTGCTGCGCAGCCAGCGGCCCAGCCGCGTCAAGCGCTCGCCATCCGGCAGCAGACGGCCCGCCGCGTCGCGCTCGTCGGTCATGGTGCGAAACTTCAGGCAGGTGAACGGACGCCCCTTATATCCGGGACGCTCCTGGCGAAACAGCACCGGCGATCCCATCATCATCCGCACCAGCGCCGCGATCGCCGCCAGCACCGGCGCCAGCGCCACCAGCGCCGCCGTCGCCGCCAGCAGATCGAACATTCGTTTGCCTGAGTTCATGCGGAATACTGCGCCGCCATCTCCCGGACTGCCGGCGCCGCTTCGTAGTGATCTTCTGGAGTCGAGCGAAGAAATGCTCGGGGATCGAACTCTTCCGGACGCGGCTCCCCGTAAAGGATGTGGCGATAAATCTGGAGAATCTCTTCTCCGCACCGCCGCGGATCGAACATCACCGAGACCAGCTGCCTGCCCCTGTCCGCCAACTGCTTGTAGACTTCGCGCCTGTCGATCACGTTCATGATGGCGTACGCCAGCACCTCAGGGCGGCGGATGGGGACCAGCTCTCCGGTCAGCGCCGTGTGCACCACTTCCGGCAGCCCGCCGACTTCGCCGGCGATGGTGGGAACTCCGCAGAGCAGCGACTCCACCACGCCGCCGCAGTTCTCCGACATCGGCACGTGCACCGCGCAGTCGAAGTCCGGCCAGCTCTGCGCCACTTCCCCCGCGCTGAATTTTCCCGGCATGATGATCTTGCCGGAGCCCTTTCGTTCGGCCAGTTTCCGAAGCTTGCCTTCGTAGCTCGATATCATTGCCAAACGTCCCGCCAATCAGCACGCCCCACACATTCGGCCGCTCCTGCTGCACAAGGCGAACCGCTTCGATCACATCTTCATGGCACTTCAACCCGACTTTTTGCCCCAGCCAGGTTTTTGGCGGATAAATCAGGTTGATGTTGCCCACAATGAATGCATCGGACGGGATATTGAACCGCCGGCGCAGATAGCCGGTCCGGCGAGAGCTGAACAAATCCGTATCCACGTTGTAGTAGCTGAGAAAGCGCCGACTACGGCTGATGCCTGCCGCTTCGTAAGCCCGCAGAATGCACTGACTGCTCCCGATCCAAAAGTCCTTCTTTCCCGCCGAGGCGATTTCCAGGGTGCGCGTGTGCCAGTGTTCCAAATGGAGCGGGCCGGGAACTTGGAAAATCCGGGGAATCTTATGTCGCCTGCCCAGCGCCAGGCGCAACATCAGAGTGGTAGTTACAAAGTGACTGTGGATCAGATCGGGATTGATCTCGCTCACCAGCTCGCGAACCGCGCGGATTCGTCCCGGCAACGATCCCGGAGTGCCGCGTCGGCAGGCTGCAATCGACAAAGTGGAGCGTGGCGCCCGTCTTTTGCCATGCCGGGACCGCGGCCCCGAAACGCTCCGGCAGCGCCACATGCACCTCGACTCCGCTGCGGACAAGCTCGGCCACCTGCCGCGCCGCCCAGAACGCTCCTTCCGACGTTTTGCTGACCTGGAGAACCTTCACGCGGTCACTCCCACCGCCAGAGAACGCCCCCGCTCCGCCAGCCACCCTTCCGTTCTGTGCCGCAAGAAGCGATAGAATTCCGTCCGCCGCTTCTCCAACACCTGCGGGTGGTATTCTTGCGCGCGCCCCAGGTTGCGGCGCGACATCTCGGACAGCCTTTGCGGATCACAAACCACTTCCTTGATTTTGCTCGCCAGGCCCGCCCAATCCTCGGGCGCAACCATGTCTTCCTCGTCCAGCAATTCCGGAATCCCTCCCACGCGGGTGGCGATGCAGGGAACGCCGCGGGCCATCGCCTCAATAACCGCGCGCGGCAGGCCTTCGGATCGCGACGGCAGAACGAAGAGCGTCGCTTGGTCCAGTTGCTCGCGGATAGGTTTTCCTGACGGCAACTCCCCCAGGAACTGCACGTTTTCCGAGATGCCCAGGTCGGCTGCCATCCGCTCTAACTCTCGCCGATACTTCCCATCCCCGACGATAACCACCCGCGGGTTGAGTTCTTTGGCCAGAGCCTGCACCGCTTTCAGCAGTACATCCGGCCCCTTGTACATTTGCGCCAGTGTGCCTACGTAAAGGATTCCGGGGCGCTGGCGATCATGAAAATAACGGGGCCGCTGTGCGAAAGCGCCTTCGTCCCAGGTGATACTGGAGTAATTGGTAGTGAAAACTCTCGGCGCGGTGCTGAAATCGAGCCGCGCCACGTCCGAGACGCCCACCGAATGTGCCGGACACGGATACTTCTTCTGCAAGGTCTCACAGGTTACGTAGGCGACACCGGCGGCCCGGGAGCACTCCAGCCGCAGCATCCGGGCCGCATGACGTCGGAAGAACCTGCGCAGCGGATGCCGGATAGTTCCGGCTCCGAGAGCCTCTTGGGGATCACCAACCACCTCAAGACCGTAAGGCCGGCCCGTTTTCCAGAAGTGCGGCAATAATTCATCTGCGATCGGCGAGCCGACCCGGCATAGCAAGGCATCGCTTTCTTCGACGGCTGCCAGCAATGATTTCCGAATTTTGCGGCGCCGCATCAGAAATTGCTCAGGACCGAGATAGAACGGGATTGGCCAGAACTCGATTTCGGGGCCCGTCACCCTCTTGTAGCTCTCGCTGAGATTGGTATCGAGCGCAGCCCGCGCCACAATCCGGACACAATCAAACTCCCCCAAGTACCGCTGCCAGAATGGATAGTCGAACGCCACCTTGGTCCACACCGATTGGTCTGGAGCTAGAACGAAGCGGTGTTCGCAGGTGACTATGAGGCGCATGAGTCTTCAAGGAAGCTGGGATTAAGGAGAACCGTTTTTTCTTGACGTCCCGTTTCATAAAAGCCGCCTAATCCCCTGTCGTACGATAAATTCCTAGCACGAACGGAGAGACCGTGGCGCTCGCAAGCGGACCAGAGCACCAGATTGCATTTAGCTTGCGGAGGCCTAAACTGCGGCTGAGTCAGCATAAACGGCAACCAGATTACCCGCCGATGTTGAGATCGAGCGGCCCGCCAGTGCGTCGCGAATCAATCGAGGCGAAAACGCACTCGGTGTCGAAACCAGATCCAGCAAGAGAAGCGCCCAGCGCGACGCAGGGTCGGTTAAGCTTGCACGACGAGCAAGACTAGACAGAACGTCTGCTTCTTTCGAGATCGTGTCAGAAACGAGACACCTAAGCCCCCCTGCCTGTGCCTCAAGCAGCGTAATGGGCAATCCTTCATACAGTGAGGGGAACAGAAAAGCATCCATGCAGCCCTTCATTAAGACCGCGGACGTCCGACCGCAAGCCGGTGAACAGGAATCTATCCTGGAGAGAACACGCTGCCACCTTGGCCTCGATTGCAGGCCGCAGCGGCCCATCGCCGACCATCAGGTAGACGCCCGCGGTTCGTGGCTGATCAACTCCCGCGCGATATCGACGAAAAAGCCATGGTTCTTTTGTTCGGTGAAACGTCCAACGTGGCCGACCACCAGCGCATCGTGCCGAATTCCGAGCGACCGGCGAACCGAATCCCTATCTACCGCGAGGTCGAATCTTGAAAGCTCAATCCCAAGGTGTTGCAGTTTCCAGCGGGGAGAGCCAAGCCATTCGCCCGAGAAAAGGTCGTCGCCGGCCTCCGTGCTTACCGCCAGACCTCCGGTGGCAAAGGCCCGAATCAATCGCTGCATCGCGCCACGGTAAGCCTTTCTGCCGATCCCAGGACTTTGGTCTTCTGCTGAGTCGCGTGTCCATTGTGGCTATGAGCGATCCCGCACGGGTACACCGCACATGAGCGGCGAAGCATCAGCACGTATCCGCTGTAATGATGGACGTGGCTGTGGACCACGTCATAGGGGCCATATTCGCGCAACACACGGCGGAAGTTGCGGGCGTACATCGCCGGATTCGAATGGCCGAGGCACGGGATGATTCGCGACCCGAGCGCTCGCACCTCCTCGTCGTAAGCGCCCGGGCTGGCGCTATGGACGAGAAAATCCATTTGATACTTCTGCCGGTCCACGTGACGCAGCACCTGAACCAGCCAGGTTTCGACTCCGCCGCGGTCCAGCTTTCCAAGAACATGTAGAATGCGCATCAGGCCACAACCCTCTAGATTTGGTTTGTACCGGCGGCTTTATTGCGCGCGCGGAATGATGCTCAAGAGTAACCAGGGCGTTCATCCTAGATCGGTCGAGCCTGTTGCCCCTACAGACGCCCTAGGGACCGCGTGCGTCACTTCCCGCCAGGTTTCTGCCCAACGGATGATTTCCCGGCTGGGCACCGGTCGTGCCCGATGCCGCAATAGCTTGTAATCCAGACCGGTCGAAAGCGCGGCCGTATCCAAGAGTGCACGAGTTAGTTGAGCGAGCGTGCCCCGTGCTGCCATCCAATACTTGCCGGGGCTGCTGGCACCTTCCCAGAAGGCACGCACAAGATTCCGTCTTGCGATCAAGTTTCTCTTAAGCGAAAGCGAATTTTCCCTATACGCGAGAAGGACTTCATCCAGGCACGCAAAGGTGCTCGTCGCGTACGTCCGCAGCAGCAAATCCTGGTCCTCCATCCGTATCGCCTCCGGGCGATAGGGATTGGCGCGGAACCACTCAATCCTGCCCATCCAGGTTGGATGGACCATGGGAAAACCCGCCCAAGGGTGAGCGCAGATTGTGCCATGGGACACTGGGGCTGGTCTTAATCCGATGAGCGATGCGTCGTCCTTAAACACAGACACCGAGGTCGCCAACAGATCGACCTCTGGGTGCTGTTCGAGAAACGAGACCTGCTTCGCAAGCCGCTCTGGGTAGGCGATGTCATCTCCGTCCATGCGAGCGAAATATTTGCCGGTGCTCATTTGGATTGCCTGGTTCAGGCGCTGAGAAAGACCGAGATTCACCCATCCATCGACAACCCGAATGCGATGGTCGCAGAAATGCGCCGCAGCCGCTGACGTTTTGTCCCGCGAGCCGTCATCGATGATGATTAGCTCCCAATTACACAAGGTCTGATTAAGAATAGACTGGATGCATGCCGCGATGGTCGTTTCGCAGTTGTAGACGGGCATGCCGATACTGACTATTGGAAGCATAGCGGTGACGCTTCGGCTCCCCGGTTCGCCCCGGCACGCTTGAGGCCGGATAATAATCGGTTCGCAAAAACAACGCAGATGATACCGAGGACCAGATAGGCACTTTCGCTGTAGACGACTCCGAAGTTGATACGATTCGCGTTCACGGCCTCTGAGAGCAGGGCGGAAAATACCAGAAGACCGGTGGCCCCGTGATGCTTGACGAAGCCTAGAACTAAGAGGAGCATGGTCCATAGCACGAACATCAGCACTACTCCGGCGACGCCGAAGTTCAAAAAGGCCTCTGCGACGGGGTTGTAACCCCACCCGGAAACCGTGCCCCCGCCCTCGTGAACCTCCTCATCAAACTTATGCGTAAGCGATTCAGGCTTCTGCCCCGGGTAGAGCGCCTTCGGAAGGATGTAAAGCAACGAATCGTAATACGATTCGCCATAGATGTGCTGGTTGCTTTCAGATGCGACCGACAACAACGAGAAGAAGGGTCCGGCGAACTCGGTGTTCTCGGGCGCGACCCACTCTCCAGACCACTCGTCGAACACTTTCGAGAATGCCTCTCCGACGCTGGAGCGGCCGCTCGCAACATTCGCCACCAAGTACCGAGCTTGTCCGAATGTTGAAAATAATATATATCCCGCAAAGATCAGTACCCAGGTGCGAAATCTCACTCTCAGCATCCCGGGCCTCACGACGCTTAGGACGCCCGCGACTGTAAGCAGAGCTTGCAATGCCAAGCGCCTGTCACCTAGGAGAATGACCAGGACGCACCATAAGGCCGACAAAGACCAACTGCAGATCCGTTGGCCACGCGTCCGGCCCCGATAGGCGCCGAGAAACATCGCGGCCAGGCCCGGTACTACGAGCGCTCCGAAGGGATAGCTCAAAAAGTTCGAGGAGGCTGCGGCGGAAAATCGCTCACCGCGATCCATTGCAAGCGCGGCGATGTAGCCGCCCAACTGGTCTAACTGGAGAAAATACATGGCCACGCCGCCTGCGTAACAGGTCATACCAGCCCAGAACCACATTTGAGGCCCACGGCCTCTGGGCCTGGACTCGGTCCGCGAAGCGGCACCGCCGTTCTGGAACGTAGGGGCCAGCAGCGCTTCCCAGGACAAGGAAGTAACGGAAATCACTGTCGCGGCCAGCGCCACGAGGATGCCTACCCGCGCGTAAGTGTCTCCGCCAAACGCCGTGGGATAGATCAAGTCCTTCTCTCCCCCGACGGTCGCGAGGCGGAACAGCAACAAACCATCGTAGAGTCCGAAGCCAACAGAAAAGAGTGCTAGCGCGTCGAGCCCGTACTTACGGAACCGCCAATATGCAGTCACCCCCATTAACAGCATCGTGGTCACCGAAAGAGACATCGCCGCTTTCGAACTGTCCGCTATCTGTAGGGCCAAGGCGCTCAGGATTAAGAACGCAAACAGCATCGCTGCTATCACGTTCCAACCCGTCCTGGAGGCCGCAGTGGAGCTATGCATGAAGCTGGCTTGCATAAGTTGAAGTCAAGAACCTCAACCGAGGCCTCAATCGACCTGGGTTTGAGGTACTGTGAAGCCCAACTGATGTCCGAAGCGGTCGCTGTGCGTCGGGCTGCAATCACGTGCTCTGCCCACTGTCTGGCGGATTTTGTAAGAGACTCGCGCACGACAAGGCCCCCAATTACTCTGTGCCTCGGGCGAGACCACATCTGAAACTACACTTCTGAGACCTGCAGCCTGCGCTTCAAGCAGGGTAAGGGGCAACCCCTCATACAGGGAAGGGAACAGGAACAGATCCATGGCCCCTTTCATGAGCGTCGGCACGTCGGAGCGCAGGCCTGCAAAAACGACGTTCTTGCTTAGTGAATGGCTTGCAACCTTGGCCTCGAATTGCCGGGCGGAGCGGGCCGTCTCCTATCAGTAGGAACACTGCCTCTGGGTTCGGTCCGTACTACCTCGCGCGCCACGTCCACAAGAAACGAATGGTTCTTCTGTTCGACAAATCGTCCAACGTGGCCAACCACGAAGGCATCACGGGGGATTCCGATGCTTGCCCTGACCGAATCCCTGTCCACCGAAATATCAAATCGGGACAGATCGATGCCAAGGTGATTGAGCTTCCACTTCGGCGACGCCTGCCAGTTTGGCTTGAAGAGGTCGTCGCCGGCCTCGGTGCTGACGGCAAGCCCGTGGGTCGCAAACTGCCGAATCAGAAGCCGCATCGCAGCCGACGTAGGCTTTACGTGCCGCTCCCTGGAATCTTCTGCCGAGCGTGCGTCGATATGGCTGTGGGCGATGCGTACGGGAACGCCCGATGAAGCCGCCAGCATGAGGACGTATCCGCTGTAGTGATGGACGTGGCTGTGGACCACGTCATAGGGGCCGTATTCGCGCAACACCCGGCGGAAGTTGCGGGCGTACATCGCTGGATTCGAAGGGCTGAGGCAGGGGATGATTCGCGAGCCGAGCGCCCGTACCTCCTCGTCGTAAGCGCCGGGGTCCGTGCTATGCACGAGAAAATCCATCTGGTACTTCTGCCGGTCGATGTGGCGCAGCACCTGTACCAGCCAGGTTTCAGCTCCGCCACGATCCAACTTTCCGACAACGTGAAGAATGCGCATCAGGCGAGGCTCCGCTTGTACATGGCGCGATTCAGCACCAGGTAGCCGGCTGCGCCTCTCACCACGGAAGCAACCAGCAGGGCATAACCCGCGCCGAGCACTCCCATGCTCGGCAGCAATAACAGTGTGAAGACCAAGCTCGCGGCCACGGTCGCCAGCATGATTGGTATCTGCGAACGGAAGCAGCGTGCCGAGGTCATGGCAAATCCCAGGAAGATCGTTCCGGCTGTTAAAGCCGCCATCGATCACCATCACGATCAGGAGATTCACATGCTCGGCATACTCAGGCCGGTAAACGAGAGTCAGCACAGTCTTGCCCGCGATGGCTGCGACGATGATTCCGCAAGCGCCGAGCACAAGGGCGAAGAGCATCAGCTTGCCCAGCACGGCGCGGAATGCGCTCAGGTTTCCGTCCGCGAAAAGGCGCGACATGCGCGCGGAGACCGACTGGCCAAGCGCAATCGAAATCAGGCCCATGGCCGTGACCAGGTAAGCCATCGAGGCGAAGATCCCCAGCTCGGCTGGGCCCAGCTTGTGCTCGAGGAGGTATCGAGGAATGTTGGCGCTCAGAGAGTTGAGCGTCATCACGATTCCCAGCGGCAGGCTCAACCACGCCAGGCGTCCGAGCACCGGCGCCGAAAATCGAAAATACACGCGCGAATGCAAGACGCGGGCGAGCACGCGAAAATCATAAAGCGCGATGACGGCGAGCCAGGTGGCCGCCAGGGTGAGCGAGGCGACGACGAGGCTGCGCGTGATCCAGAAGGCGGTGGCGAAGGTGGAGACCGAAACCGCGCCGCGGATCATCAGGGCGCGGGCCACCTGGTCCAGGCGCTCGAACTTCTGCAGGTGTCCGGCGATGACGTCGCTGAAGCTCTCGATGGCTTTGGCCAGGGTGACCAGCAGGATCACCAGCCGGGTGGTGCGGTCGTAGTGGGAGAGGGCGACCAGGCCGCTGACCACGAGCAGCCCCAGCAGGGTCGAGAGCGAGCGCAGGGTGAAGTAGTCGGCGAACTGGTATTGGTGGCGCGCGTCCGTGGCCTGCACCCCGCGCAGTTGCAGGTTGGTGAACATGAAGACCGGCGCCGCGATCGCCAGCGCCAGCGCGTACTGCCCGACCACCGCCGCGCTCCCCAGCTTGGCCAGGGCGGAGAGCACGCCGAATTGCGTCGCCGCATAGACGAGGTTTCCCGCCAGCGTCCAACTGAAGGACACGCGCAGCGGCGGCGCCGAAACGGAGACGCGCTCGGCGGATACTTTCTCGGGCGCGAGCAGGAGATCGGTAGCGGACATGAGTAGCGGCCCGGATGTATAGCTATTAGCTATATACAATGTTCCACGTGGAACATTTATGGAATGTGGTAGATGGTGGCGGCGGCGGCGGTCGGAATGGCCTGGCCCACCGTCCGCATGGCGCCTTTGGCGGCGCTGCTGGGAACGAACAGGATGTCGTTGTCCTGGAGCGACAGGTCGGTGGATTTTGCCTGCAGGATTTTATTCAGGTTCACCGCAATTTCCTGGCGTCCTTGCGCCGTAGTGCGGATCAGCTTGGCCGACGACTTGGCCGAGGTCGGAGTGGTGCCCTGCGCCAGCGCGATCGCCTGCAGGATCGATAAGTGCCCGTCGTGATCCATGGGGAATCCGCCGGGACGAATCACGTCGCCGACCACGAAAATCACTCCCGTGCGCTCGACGTAAACGGTGTCGCCGGGAAAAATTTCCGGATTGTTCTCCGGCTTGGGCGTGGCGCCGGCCGTCACCTTTACCAGTTCAGGCGCGTCGGGATGCGCCACGTGCGTGACGGTGATGCGCGCGCCCGCCAGCGGCGTCAAGCCCTGCGCCGCGGAGAGATAGTCCAGCAGATGGTGCGCGCCGAACGCCGGATAAATGCCCGGGCTCTTCACTTCTCCGAGCACGGAAACGTTCTGCGTGGCGTACTCGGAGATGAAGATGGTGACCTGCGGATCTTTCAGATAGTTGCCGTCGATGAACTTCTGGCGGATGAGCGCGGCGGCCTCTTCCGACTTCATGCCGGCGAGGTGCACCGTGCCGACCAGCGGCAGAATGACTTCTCCGGTGTTGCTGACGCGCAGTTTGCCGCTGAGTTCCGGAGTGTCGAAGACGGACATCTCCAGCAGGTCGCCATTGCCGATGGGTCCGGCGGCGCCGCTGCCAAAGCCCGTGCCGCCGATGCCAGCCTGCTGCACCGCGGAAGTGATCGACATCGGCGCATGCTGCTGCTGAGCCGCGGCCGATCCCACAGTGACAGCAATCACAAGCAAAATTCGCAAGGTTCGATTCATGTCAGGTCCCTTAGGCGTGAAGCCCGTTTCCGTTCGAATGACCGTTGCCATTTCCGTTTCCATTGGCGCTGTCGTGGTAGTAGTACGAATATTTCGATCCGTAGTGTCCGTAGTACTCGCGATACTCGACGGAATCGAAGGAGATGTCGTTCACCACAACGCCAGCGATGTTGGCGCGGACTTTCCGCAGAATGTCGCGGGCGCGGACCAGCGATTGACGCCGGGTCTGCTCCGAGCGCGCGATCAAAACCACAACGTCGGCGATGCGCGCGCAAACCACGGCGTCGGTAACGGCGAGCACCGGCGGCGTGTCGATGACGATGTAGCGGAACTCTTCACGCCAACGCTGCACCAGCGCCGGCATGGCGTCGGAGGCGAGCATTTCCGACGGATACGGCGGCATGTGTCCGGCCGTGACCACGTGCAAACCGGGAATCTGGTCGATGGCCTCCACCGCTTCGTCCGGCGATTGCGTACCCGCCAGGCAGGAACTGAGGCCCTTGCTCATGCGAATACCGAGATAGCGATGGACCGAAGGCCGCCGCATATCGGAATCGACCAGCAGAACTTTCTTGCCGGTCTGGGCGAGAACGACGGCCAGATTCAGCGCGGTAAAGCTCTTGCCCTCCTGCATCATGGCGCTGGTGACCAGGATGACCTGAGGCGGAGTTCCGGGCGACGACAGCAGCAAGGAAGTGCGCAGCGCGCGAAACGCTTCGGCGCTGCCGGAGTTGCGGTGTTCCATCGCCACGGGAAGGGCGAATTGCCGCTCGCCGTCGGTGCCAGCTTCCTGTTTCCGTTCTTGCCGTTCATGACGGCGCTGGGAATTACTCCCAGTGAAGGCAGCGAGCAGTAGCTTTCGATGTCCTGGGGCGTGCGGATGGAGTTATCGACGTTCTCCACGATAAACGCCAGGGCCACGCCGCCAAGCAATCCGCCCATAACTCCCAGCGCCATGTTGAGCGGGATATTCGGCTCGACGGGCTCGACCGGCTGGCTGGCTTGGTCGACGATATTAATGTTGCTGGATTTCAGTCCCGCGAGAATGCCGGCTTCTTTCAGCTTCTTGAGCAGGCCATCGTAGAGATCGCGGCTGGATTCAACGTCGCGGCGAAGAATCGCGTACTGAGTGGCCGCTTCATTCAGCTTGTAGGCCTCACCCTTCTGCTTGTCGAACGACGATTGCAGCATCTGTTCGGCCTTCAAGGAAGCCTGGTACTCGGCTTGAATGGCTTCGCCGACTTTCTTGATCTCCTGGGTGATGGCGCCATCGAGTTCCGTCAGTTGCGACTGCAGCTGGAGCACGCGCGGATACGAGGTGCCATACTTGGCGGCCAGCTGCGCGTATTCAGCGCGAACCTCGGCGCGCTGCTTGTACAGGGCCCCCAGCACGCTTTCGGGAACCACGTTGGCGATCAGCTCCGGATTCTGGGTGCTGGCGATGCGGAACTTGGCTTCCTTCACGATGCGGTCGGTTTCCGCGGCGGAGAGCGCCTTATCGAGTTCGCCCAGCTTATCCAGGATGATGTTGTGATTTTCGTCGGTGCCCAGGATGCCTGTCTTCTTCTGATAGTCGGTGAGTTTTTCCTGCGACTCTTCCGCATGCTTCTTGAGATCGTCGAGCTGCTTGGTCAGCCAGTCCGAGGTCTGCAGGGTGGCTTTGTATTTGGTCTGGAAGTTGTGCTCGATATAGGTAGCGGCAACGGCATTGGTGACCTCCGCCGCCAGCCGCGGGTCCTTGCTGCGGAAATGTACTTCGACGATTTGAGTTTTGGGAATCAACTGCACGTTGAGCGACTTATGGAATTTCTCCATCTGGCGAGCGCGGGTTTTGAGATCGACGTGGTCAAAGTCCACGCTTCCCGGCACGGCATATTTCCCCGCAAAGTCCCGGCTATGGTGCAAGCCCAGCTGCTTGATGACGCTGACCGCGATGGTGTCGCTCTGCACAATGCGAATCTGGGTTTGCAGCTTGGTGTTGAGGTCAAGGCCGATCGGCATTACCACCTGTTCCAGGCCGAAGCCGTCGTTGCCTTCCAGATCCAGCAGAATCCGAGCCGACGCGTCGTAACGTTTGGGCAGAATCAGGGAGGCCGCGAGCACCAGCAGTACCATGATGCCCAGGGTGCCGAGCACGAGCCAACGGCGCTTCTCGAGGACACGCCAGAACTGGACGATCGAGATCTGGTCCTCGCCCATTTCGATCGTGACGGGACGAGCAACCGAAGTGCCCAGCTTCTCTAAGTCTGTCTTAGCTAAAAGTGCCGATGGATCATTCATGTTCAGGTTGTCCTTATTGGGGTTCTTCTCGGGTTGGATCATCGCAGTGGCAGCAGAGGAAATCGCCGCTCTCTATTCCCGGCGGCTGCCGGAGCGATGCAGGTTAGGCCACGACCTAACTGATTATGGCCAGACGTGTCCGGCGCAATCTTGAGTCCATACGGGGCGCCCGACCCAGCACTTCAGCGCATGTACTTGGCAGCGTGGATTCCGTAAACGATATTGCCGGTGGTGACGAGGGCCGCGGGCACAAACCACCAGCGATGCCCGCCGCGTTTTAGGTAATATCCCAGCACGGCGATCCCCGCATCGGCAGGGAGGCCCACAGCGTACAAATACCGGCGGCGGCGCAGAGCATCGGGCACTAGGCTGCAAGCCCCGTTCCAAATGCAGCGAGAGGTCAGCTCAACATTGGCGATGGTCGACCCCAGCATCACGCTGTTTCCGATCACGAACTCCTTGTCGATCACCTGCTCGCCTCCGAACGTAGGGCGGCCGACGGCAGTGACCGGCGGTCGATTGGTGGATGGGGCGGGCGCATCCGGCAAAGCCATGCCCGGATCTCCTGCCGCAGCCACGGTGCTTGCGGGAGCGCTCGTCTGGGCCAGCACGGGCGCGGCAATCACGGTTAGAACAGCGATCAACAGCAGCACTTGCTTCGTACTCAGTTTCATGGTTTGCTCCAAAGGGGAGGGCAGAGTATTGGCTCTTACCGTCACGGTTGATTGGTCGATCAGAAAGCTCTCGCTTCCATCCTTACTTCGCGCGAATTCCGACAGATCGGTGGCAACGTCCTCGCTCTAGATTGCCGAGGTTGACAAGGCCTGAGGAGAACCGTCACTTTCGCTCTCCGGCAGCAACATGCTCAGCCAGAACTTGCTGTAAGCCTCAACCGCCTCGTCAGCATTGGAGTAGGGCGCGCCACCGTCCGCCAGCAACGAGTACAGGCCTTGGCGCGCCAGGACGGTGGTGGCAAAAGCAACCGTCGTGATCGAGTGGTCGACGGCACGCAGCGTACCAGTCTTGACGCAGTGCTCCAGATAGTCATTGATGGCGCAAAAGACCGGCGCAAGGTGCTGGCGGTACAAGCGCTCCGTGCCGGGACGCAGCTCCAGGAAGCCGACGTACAGGAGCCGAACCAGCTCGAAGCGGTAAACGGCTGTGTGCACCAGCAATTCGACGATCAGCGGTACCACCCGTTCCGGGTCGCCGCCCTGGCACAAGCCCTCCTGCAGTTCTTTCCGCGGCCGCGCGTGATCGAGCTGAGATTGCAACGCCGCCCAAAACAAGTCTTGCTTGCGCGGAAAATGTCGAAATAACGAAGCTTCGTTCACGTCCGCGAGGCGCGCCACTTCGCGGGTGCTGGTCCCGCTGAAGCCCTGTCGGGAAAACAGTTGAACGGCTGCGTCAAGGATGCGCTGTTCCGTAGTGCCTTTAGTCTGATTCATCGCGCAGGTAGATCTTTCTTGTGAGGTCGGAACCGGGGTTCTACGCACGTCTACAGGGGAATGAGCTTTTGCAACCGGCGGGTGAATGATGAGTCAACGGGCGGCGATCCTTCAGCCCTTCGCCATTTAGTTACCGCACCGGGGTGTGAATCACTGCTGAGACAGCTCGTACGCCGAAGCACCACGTGTGGCTTGCCGAACGGATAGAGGTTCAACGTCGCCCGCGTCCACTTCAACGGCGACGCTTTGCTTGATCGAAGCGACCGTCAGCACGACGCGCAGATTATTCTTCTTACGAAGCAGAACCCCCTCCATCCCTTCCAGAGGCCCCGCCTTGATGCGTACCCGCTCACCGACCACCAGATAGGGATGCGGCTCGAACTTGCGGAGATGAAGCCCGGAACGCAACGACTCAATCTCAAAATCCGCGAGCGGCGTCGGTTCGTATCCACTGCCGCACGATGGAAAGGACTCCTGGCACCTGCAACACTCTTCCCCGCTGCCCGCGGGCAATGCGCACGAAAACATAATTAGGGAAGAGCGGCAGTTGAACCGACACTTTGCGGCGATTTGTCCAGTGGTGTATCTCCGAATATAAGCGGCAAGAAATTCTCAATCAGGTGGTGCGTGAAGAGCTGGGAAACTCTCTTTTCATGATGCGAGCTGGTGAAGACGGCAAACCACGCCTGGCACTCAAGCGCTAGCGCTTTCTGTTCGAACTTCGCACCAGCCAGGAAGGATTGCGCCTGGATTTGCGCTTCTGAACTCCCCACGGATTCGGGGTGACCGTATTCTGAGCAGGGCTTCGCCAATGCCACTGTAGCAGCCTCTTTTCTACCACCTGTATGATTTGCGGTCCCGAGCGGCAAGCAACCGAAACTAAGGACTTGCTCTCAGCTACTGGTCAACTGCTATCCCGCGCTACGCGGCACAACCTAAGCGGTTACTGCCGCGCAATGCCAGCGGACCCAGGCTCCCGATATCCCTTTGAACGTATTGTCCACGGAAGCCAGCAGTTACCTTTTTGGGACTTTCCAAAACGGGATGGCGTCACCATAGAGTGTGCAACTCTGCATCGTCAAGGTCCGAACGAGCAAGTACTTGCATGCACTGTTGCGTAATTGAGCTTGGTCTTTCGTAACCCGGGAGAACGGGTTCTAGCGGCGCAGAAATGAGGGATGGAGGCGCGAGCAGAGGGGTTTTCACGGATTCGCGCTCGCGGGAAGGCTGCTGGAGTGCTTTGCCTACTTCTGCTTCACGACCAGTTCGCCGTTCTCCACCCGCACGTCGCTGACGAAATCCGGGAGTTTTAGGCGGTCTTGCTGTTCCACCATTTTTTTCTGCAGGGCATCATTCACAAGGGACACTGGCACCTGCAGGTCTCCTACCTTGAATTCCGTGGGATCGAAGGTCGCATATCCATTTTTCGAGCCCAGATGGCCTGCGATGGTAACGTAGGTCTTCTTTCCGGCCACCTCGGTTACGAACTGGCCACGGACGATGTCGCCTTCAAAACTGATCACTGGTTCTTGAACGTTGGCCTGTTCGATAGCCCCCTGCGCGATAGCAGCGGAGGGGTCAGACGCCGGTCTGGCGGCGCTTGTGGGCCTTGCCCGGCGGGGACAATTCCGGCGCTGCTCCGTTGGCCTGGGCAATGGCAGCCCCAACTTCATTTGCCGTCAGACGCACTTCAGATCCGGCTTGGCCTTGGGACTGTTCCAACTGGGTCACTTTGGCTTGAAAGGATTGGGCGTTGGCGGCGATCGCAGCCGGCGTTTGCGGCGGCGCCACCGGTTGCGGCTTCTTTAATGCGAGGACCAGAGCCACGACTGAAATAAGAAGCGTCGCTATGCTTAGGATTCGACCGAGATGGAATTTCCCAAGCCGTTCGAATTTTTCTCGGAAACTCATTGTCTTTCTCCGAAGAACGTTTCCCAGTATGCAAGCATTCAGGGCCAGCTCACACGTCACAAAAGGGTGTGGCACTGATTGCACTGGCAATCTGAGCGCCATGGGAAAGACCACGCATGGGACCGGTCGCATTTTCGCTTAATCCACCTGCAGAATGTCCGAACAGCTGCAAGCGGCTGTCATACACCGCCGGGAACCGCCTGCCAGACGGTGTCCAGCACGGTCCCGTCCACCCATTTGACCACCGCGACTGGGTTCTTGCGGAGCTGCGGACGCTGTGGCTTGCCGCCGCAGATTCTTTCGACTTCGCGTTGGATGTCCTCGATCTTCCGCATGGGGAGCTGCGACCCTTTCATGCGGTCGAGCAGGTCCTGGCGTCGCGGATTGATGGCGATGCCGCGCTCGGTGGCCACTACGTCGATCATCTCGCCCGGGCCGGTCAGCGTGGTGACTTCATCGACGATCACCGGGATGCGGTCGCGGAACGAGGGCACAGCCAGGATGGTGCATCCGGCGAACAGGCAGTTCTGCCAGCCGCCGATACCGTGCAGCAGCCGGCCGTCCGAGTGCGTGACCACGTTGGCGTTGAAGTTGAGGTCCACCTCGGTCGCGCCCAGCACCACCGCGTCCACCATCTCGTTGAAAAAGCCCTTGCCGTTGTAGTTGTACGAGGTGAACGGTGAAGTGGCGACGTGGCGGGGATCGTGCGCCATGGATTCCACGCCGGCGAGATCGAATGTCTGGCCGTCGAGAATGTAGTCAGTCAGGCCTTCGCGGAGAAGCTCCACCAGGTGGCGAGTGGAGCCGCCGCGCACGAAGCGCGCCTTCACGCCCGCCTCTTTCATCATGCGGCGCAGATAATCGACGAACGCCAGCGCAATGCCCCCAGCGCCCGCCTGAAACGAGAAGCCATTGCACATGATGCCGCTGTCGCGAAGGAAGCGCGCGACGTACTCCGCGATCTTCAAACGGTCGGGGCTGCGGGTGAGCTCGGTGGTGCCGGAAACAATCTTCGCTGGGTCGCCGATTGAAGGCACCTCGACCACGCAGTCGACGTTGTTGCCCTGAATCTGCCAGGGTACGCAGGGAAAGGGGACGAGGTTGTCGGTGACCACAATAACGTGGTCTGCATACATCGAATCGGCGAGCGCGAACCCCAGCGAGCCGCACGCCGACTTGCCCAGCGAGCCGGTGGCATTGCCGAACGCGTCGGCCGTGGGCGCAGCGATGACGGCGATGTCGATGTGTACCTCGCCGTCCTGGATCGCCTGCCAGCGTCCGCCGTGCGAGCGCAGCACGCCCAGGCCGCGCATCTTGCCCTGCGAACAGTAGTCGCCCAGCGGCCCGTTCATCGAACCCTCGATGTGATGAACGACGCCGGCTTCCATCAGCTCGATCACGCCGGCTTGCGCCGGAAACGACGCGCTGGGAAACCACATCAGATCGCGGACGCCCATCCGGGCCGCGGTTTCGAGCGCCATGAGCGCCACCGCGTCGCCGTCGCGGAGGTGATGATGGTTGGAAATCGTCATCCCGTCACGCAAGCCGCATTTGTGTAAGGCGGTTGCAAGATCGGAGACACGCTTGTCGCCGCTGGCCGGATAGTCGCGTGCCGTGCGGATAGGCGGCGCAGCCTTGCGTCCCTCCGGCTGGTGCTTGCCAATGCCGAGAAAGGGGACTTGCCTCCGGCCGTTAACCAGGGCGGGAACCACGCGCCCGGCGGCGTTGGTGACGAGTTCAAGAGTATTGTTCATGCGCTCCGCAAAGTAGCGCCGGCGTCTCGCCGGCTGTCGCGAGGGCGTCCCGCCCTCGCCTTTACGTCGTGTCCAGACCCTGGACTGCGCTAGGCTCGCCCAGCGGCAGCAATCCCATCTGGCGAGCACGTTCGACTACTTTAAGCGCTCGCTGCACCACGGGAGCATCGATCATCTTCGAACCCAGGGAAACCACGCCCAATCCGCGCTGCTGGGCTTCCTCGAATGCCGCTACGACCTTGAGGGCCTTCTCGATTTCAGCTTGCGAGGGCGCGAAAGCCTGATGGATGACCGGTATCTGCAGCGGATGCAAGCAGCCCATGCCCTCAAACCCCAGAGCACGCGCCGACTCTGCCCAGCGACGCAGGCCCTCCATGTCGGCGACATCGCCGTACACGGAGTCGCTCGCCTGAATGCGGGCGGCGTGCGCCGCGTTCACCAGGCGCGTGCGCGCGTAGATCGACTCGCGGCCCTCTGCGCTCTTCACCACCCCGAGATCGGCAGTGTAATCCTCCAGGCCGATGCTCAGGGCAATCATGCGCTCGCTGGCGGTTGCGATGGCAAACGCGTTCTCGATTCCCAGAGCCGATTCCAGGATGGACATCAGCCAGATCGGCCGGTCAATCTTGCAGCGCGCCGCGATCTCGGTGACTCGCGCTTCCACCGCCAGCACTTGTTCCGGGTGCTCCACCTTGGGGATGAGCACAACGTCGGGCGCTTCCGGGACGACCTCTTCCAGGTCCTCGTAGCCGAGCGGGATTTGGTTGATGCGCACCATGCGTTCGGCGGCGCCGAATTCCACGGCGCGCAAGGTGTTGCGGACCAGAATGCGGGCCGAGTCCTTTTCCGCGGGATGAACTGCGTCTTCGAGGTCAAGGATGATCGCGTCCGGCGCGTGCAGTCCCGCGTTGATGAAGTACTTCGGCTCGCTGCCGGGAAGGTAGAGACGCGAGCGGCGCAGGCGGTCGCGGGAGGAAGCCTGTGGAAGCGGGACGGATTGAGGCAGCGCGCGGCGCCCTGGTCCCAGCCCGGCGCGCCGGACCGCCGCCTCGATGCGAGCGGAGATGACAAACGGCAGAGCCCCTTCGTCCTCAATTGCAATCCGGGCGTGATGGACGCCGAGTTCCGCCAGCACATCTTGCGCCTGCGCGCGGATGCTGTCGCCATAATAAGGAGCGACGCGAGACTGGAGCTCGATCTCGATGCCGCCGGTGTCATGCGGCTCGATAACCACCCGCAGGTCGGAGCGGACGTTCGGGACCGGATCGGCCAGCTTCGAAGCGGGTTCTGGAGTTCGCGGTAGTGGCCACTGTTTCAGTCGTCCCTACGGGACTGCGCCCTCTTCTTCTGCCTACCCAGGCGCTGAAGCGCCGGGCTAATCTCAGCCGCCGCTACGCGGCTGTTTAATGGGCAGCACCAACTTTGTCGCGCGAGCCGACCGATTGCAGCTTCGCCAGGATCGCATCCGTCATCTGCGTCGTACTCGCCGCACCTTGTGCGATGGCCTTCGGCCCGCCGGAAATTCTCAGCATGTCGTAGGTCCGGACCTTGCCTTCGCGCACTACAGCGGCTATCGCCTCGCGAACCCGCTCCGCCTTCTCGTTTTCTCCCACGTGGTCCAGCAGCATCGCCGCCGAAAGAATCATGGCTATTGGGTTCACGATGGGTGGATGGAGCTCGGCATATTTAGGGGCCGAACCGTGCGTGGGCTCGAACACTGCAACCTCGTCGCCGATGTTGCCCGAAGCGGCGAATCCCAGGCCGCCAATTAATCCGGCAAAGGCGTCTGAGATCACGTCGCCGAACAGGTTCGAGGCGATGATCACCCCGTAGTCCTCGGGGTTCTTGGTGAGCCACATGGTCTGCGCGTCGATGTTGGTGGACCACAGCGGAATCTCAGGGAAGCTCCTTGGCAACCTGTTTCGCGACGTCCTCCATCATGCCGGAAGTCTCGCGCAGTACGTTGGGCTTTTCGCAGATGGTCACGTTCTTGTAGCCGTACTTGCGCGCCCATTGGAATGCGGCGCGGCAGATGCGCTCAGCGGCCGGGCGCGTGATGATGCGGACGGAGATAGCGAGGTCCTCACCTTTGACGCTAGCGAACGGTTTGAACTTCGCGTGCGTGGCCAGCGCGTCGCGCACTGCTTGCGGCGGGTTCGTCCACTCGACCCCACAGTAGAGCCCTTCTGTATTCTGCCGGAAGACCACCACGTTGACTTGCGGCTCTTCGAAACCGCCGCCAGGTTTCTTGCGGATGAAGTTCAGCGGATTGCCGGGAAACCCGACGCACGGGCGCACACAGATATCGAGGTTAAAGCGCTGGCGCATGGTGACGATGGGACTGTAGTAGGTGAAGCCCTTGCCACGCAGCGCCGGGCTCAGTTCGGCGTCCGCGTCATGCTTTGGCTTGGACGTGATGGCCCCGAAGAGGCCTAGTTTGTGGCGGGCCAGCAGCTCAACGGTGCGCTCGGGCAGAGCATTGCCTTCGCTCTTCCAGAACTCCCAGCCGATGTCACCGTGAACGTAGTTGGCTTCGAAGCCGACGGCATCAAGCACCCGGATGGCCTCGGGCAGCACCTGGTTGCCGATTCCGTCGCCGGGCATGATAACGACTGTGTGCTTAGCCATGAATCCCTAGCCTTCTTGCAACGAGGTTCTCGATCCCGCCGGCAACAACCAATGATTGTGGCACGCTGCCCAGCGCAGGAAAGTGGAATACGTCACCACGCCATGTGACGGTGCTGGCGGTGAAGTCGATGTCGGCCTGCTCGCCGGAGATGATGGTCTTCTCTGCTGTCCCGAGCTGCTCGCGCAAGCGCTTCACCAGGTCTGGAACCTCGATGCAAAGGAAGCCGTTGTTGAACGCATTGCGCAGATAGGTCTGTGAAAAACTTCCAGCAATTACCAGCGGAATGCCCTTGGCCTTGAGCGCCGTCACCGCCTGTTCGCGGCTGGAGCCGCTGCCGAAGTTGAAGCCGCCCACCAGCACGTCCCCAGGGCGGGTGTTCGCCGCGAACTGAGGATCGTAGTTCTCCATCACCACCCGCGCCATCATCTCGGGCGTCATGTCCTCGCGATAGGTGTAAGTCGCCGGGATAGATGGCGTCGGTGTTCAGGTTGTCCTTGGGAATAAACACGAGGCGCCCGCGGACGCGCGCGGGAAAGCCGGGAAGGATCTCGACCGTCTCGGCGCCAGGTCTTGCCGCCATCGAACTGCGGTGTACTGCCGCTTCAGTTCCGAGCGACTGCGTCGCCTCGGGTCCGCAGATGTAGCCCGCGACGGCAGAGGCGGCGACCACGGCGGGACTCGCCAGATAACATTGCGCCTCGCGCGATCCCATGCGGCCTTTGAAATTGCGGTTGGTGGCGGAAATGCCTACCTCGCCGGGCTCGAGTAGTCCGGTTCCCAACCCGATGCACGGCCCGCAGCCGGCCGGCAGCGGAATGGCGCCGGAGTCGAGGATCGTCTGCCAGATCCCGCGGCGCTCCGCCTCGTCCTGCACCCAGCGGCTCGCCGGCGCCAGATAGAACTTCACCGTGGATGCGACTTTCCGGTCACGCAGCACTGCCGCGGCGGCCTCCAAGTCCTCAATACGCGAGTTCACGCACGAGATCAGGTAGGCTTTGTCGATCTTGATCTGCTTGTTCTCGAGTTCCGCCAGCGAGGACATCATTTGCACCGTATCAGGACCGGAGATGTGGGGCGTAACCGCACTCAGGTCGAGCACGATGCGGGCGGAATAGGAAGCATCGGGATCGGGCGATGGCGGAGTCTTTTCGAGGCGCGCCAATTCGCTTTCGGGCAGCCGCTTCTCGCCATCCGCGCCAAGTCGGGTCCGTTGCCCGCGCAGCCAGGCGAACGTGGCCGCGTCAGCAGGAAACCAACCCAGCAGCGTGCCCCACTCGGTGGTCATGTTGGAGATGGTCAGGCGCGCCTCGATCGAGAGCGACGCCACGCCCGGGCCGGTGAACTCGACGGCAGCGTTCAGCACCTCTTCCTGGTTGTAGAGGCCGCATAGGGCGATGATCACGTCCTTGCCGCTCGCTCCCGCCGGCAGCTTGCCTTCGAGCACCACCTGAACGGTGCGCGGGACCTGCCACCAGAACTCACCCGTGGCCCAAATGGCAGCGGCATCGGTGCGGACCACGGGTGTGCCCACCGCGCCCAACGCTCCATACATATTGGAGTGCGAGTCGGAGGCGACGACAAAGCTGCCGGGCAGGACGTATCCGCGCTCGACCATGATCTGGTGCCCGATGCCGGAGCCGGCGGGATAGAAGTCCACGCCGTGCTCGCGGGCGAAGGCTTCGATCGCGCGGTACTTCTTCTGGTTGTCGTCGGAGAGGTTCTGGATGTCATGGTCAAGGGCGAAGACCACTTGCCGAGGATCGTGAATGCGGCGGGCGCCGATGGCCTGGAATTTTTTCATGACCGCCGAAGTATTGTCGTGGGTCATGACGTGCGTGGGGCGGATGGAGACGAAGTCGCCCGCGCGCAGCGGGCGGTTTGGCCCTTCGGCGAGGTGGGCTTGCGCGAGTTTCTCAACGATGGTCTGGGGCATGAGTAGGTGCCAGTTGTCAGTTGCGAGTTGTCGGTGTCACCGCCGAGCCAGCCCTCTTCGCCTTCAGCAGCTTCATCAGCTCAGTCACCGAACCCAGCTCTTCCAGCTTCCACACCGCTTCCTTCACCCGCTTGCGCACGGCGCGCGACATCACCGGCGCGGCCAGCGCGTCGAATTTCTCCTCGATCTCACGGTCCGTAAGCGGATTGCGCGGGTCGCCCTTAGGATAGTCCAGTTGCTTCGCGAACTCCCGTCCGTCGGTAGTCCGGATGGTCACGATTACCCGCTGCAGTGCGGGGAAGACCTTCTCGATCTCGGGATCGGCTACCACCTCGACCTTCCGCAACTGCGCCCGGATCTTCTCATCCATGATCTTCTCCATGGTGAACTGCGCGGGCGTGACCTGGTGGTCCACCAGGGCAGCGGCGATCACGTAAGGCAGCGAGTGGTCGGCGGTTTCCTTGCTGCGCGGGTCGTACTTCGATGGGTCGGAGAGAATGTCGGCAGCGCGGGCGAGCGACCGTATGTGGACCTTCTCGACCTTCTCCGCGCGCAGCTCGTTTTCCTTCATCAGGTCGAGCACGGCGGAGATGGGCGTGTGCGTCAGCGCTTCGGTGGGAAAGGCTTTCATACCGCATTGGGTGATGCGCCAGGATTCACCCAGCCCGTCGGTCAGCACGTTCAGCTTCCACTCCGGGCCGAAGCAGTGGGTCAGGCCTTCCTTGCCGTCCACCACGTGCTCAGGACCGGTGTAGCCCTTCTCGGCAAGCAGCGCCGCGAGCACACCGCTCTGCGTCGCCATGGGGTCCGCGGTGTTCTTCATCATGGTGAGCTTGCCGGCGGTAACGGCGCCCAGCGTAGCGCGGCAACTGGCGGAGATGCCGATGGCGTGCTGGATCTGCTCCCAGGAAAGGTGCAGCATGCGCCCGGCGACGATGGGCGACACGAAAGCGGTCAGCGTGGCGTGATGCCAGCCACGCTCGCGGATGCCGGGGAACGCGGCCTCGCAGAAGCGGCACTCGAACTCGTGTCCCAGCACCAGCCCCACGATCAGTTCGCGCCCATCGGCGTGCGCCCGCTCGCCACAGGCCAACGCCGCCGGGAAAGATATCGGAAGGATGCGACGGGTCTTGCTTCCAATAAATGTCGTTGTAATCCATGCAGCGGATCATCAGCGCGTTGGCGAGGGAGGCGGAGACGGGATCCATGCGCTTGCCGCTACCGATCACAGTGGCCGGGCCGCGGCCAGCGGTTTCGTCGAACACGGCTAGCGCGATCTTGACATCATGTTGCTGGAATCCGCCCAGAGCACAGCCCAGCGAGTCGAGGAGAAAACGTTTCGCCTGATAGACGGCGTCGGAGGAAAGACGGTCGAACGTCAGATTGGCGGCCCACTGGGCCATGGCAGCGGTGACGGTGCTCATGCCTCCATCCGTATCGCCGGCATCTTCCACCCCAGACGCCAAACTCGGGCGCCTGGGGACCCCGGTCTTGCCGGCTGTCTGGCGGGCGTCTAGCCCGCCCATCGGGCCGCCGGGACGGCGGCGTTACCTCCGAAACGGCAGGTAGCTCATAAAGTCGGCGTGATGCACGATGATGGCTTCCGTCGTGCGCTTCACCAGATCGCCTTCGGCGGCGTGCGCGGCGATGATGTGGCAAACCGCTTCCGGCACGCCACACTCCATCGCCAATGCCACTCCCGTGAAAGGATGTCGCAGGAACTCGCCGCGTGCGCTCTGGCGCGCCTTGCCGTCCACCACTTCGTACTCCAGCAGCTTGCCGACATCGGCGAGGATCGCGCCGGCGATCACGGTATCGAGGTCGATCTTCAGCGCCCGCCCCAGGAACTCGATCATCGACTCCGCCGAGCGTCGCGCAATGTGCACCACGCAGCGCTTGTGCTCCATGAAGGTTGCTGGACAGCCGGGGACGAGCAGCGTGAAAGGAATGTGGTCGAGGTCTTGGGGCTTCAGCGGGCTCAATTTGAACGCACGGACCCAGGTGGCGGCGACCTTGTCTCGAAGGTCCCGGCTCGTGATCCACTCCAGCTCCGGCCACAGCTTGTCCACGGCTTGGGACAAGGAATCAACCTTGGGCACGGTCCCTCCGGCCAAGCCGCCTAGCATATCGCTGTCCGGCGTGCGAGTGAATGGGAAACGGTGGTCACGGGCAATCTCGTGAAGGACCTGTATTCGTGAGGCGCAGGAACTTGAGCACCTAAGCACACACTCGACGAGCTCAATCGCCGCCGGCGGTGATGGCTAGTGGCCTGCCGGAGCAGATACGTTGCCCCATCAGCCCTCCGAGCAGTCGAATTTTGCCTTAACGCCCGCGACTTGGAGTACGTCTCCCGGCTTAAGCTCTTGTTGACTGACAACCATCTCATTGCCGTTTATCGTAATTTTGCTTGCCTTACCAGCCGCTACGATGAAGTACTGGCCTTCCCGCAACTGGATCGAGGCGGCGAGCCTCGGGGCAAACCACCGCTTCAGGCGAATCGTAGCCAGCTTCGATCTTCCGATCGCACTCAGCCTGCCCGGGAGCAAGTAATGTTGCCGGTCGGTTTTACCCTCAAGAATTGTCAAGGAGCCGATTATTCGTCGCCCGGCAATCTCGTTACTGGCAGAAGAGGGGCTGGTAGCCGCTCGATCCCTCTCCGTTCCCACAGCGCCACGCCGGTCGGCCGCAGCGGCTTGAGCCAGCATACCCTTGGCCTTTTGCGTATCCAAGAACATCGTCGGATCAAGCTGAGGCAATCGCGCTTTGTCCAGCTGGCGTTGCCATGTAACACTTCGATCGACAGATCTATGTTTTGCCGGCTCGCCGCTGCCCTCCTCACAGAAGACAACGGTATGTTTGCCGATCGCAATGACATCTCGATCTGCAAGCACAGCCGCTCCGATGCGGGCATGGTTCAGGTATGTACCGTTAAAACTCTCGAGATCTTCGAGAACATACTGGCCATCTTTCCAATAAACGCGAGCGTGATGCCCGGATACAGCAGGGTTGTCAATCTGAAGGAGGTTGTCCGGCTGCCGCCCGATCGTGACCACGCCTTGCGTTAGAACGACTTCTCGTATGACTTGTTCCCCAAACTTAAGATACAGCCCTGGCATTGGTTGCTCTCCAAAACTGAAGTCTGCGTGCCAAACTCTGGCGCCATGGCTGCTCGACCAATCGAACCAGCAGACAGGTAACGTTATCGTCGGAGCCCATGTGGTTCGCCATGTCGATCAGGCTGTCGCATGCGGTCGTTATATCTTCGGCTGACGTGACTGCAGAGAGAATCTCTTCGTCACCCACAACCTTAGTGAGGCCGTCGGTGGCCAGCACGAGAATGTCGCCCGAAGCTGCGATGATGCTGTCGAAGTCTGGCTCGACCACTTCCTGCGGGCCCAGCGCTCGCGTAACAACGTTCTGCAGTTTCGATGCTTCCGCCTGAGTTCGAGAAATCTCGCCCCTGCTCTGTATTACAAGCGAGTGATCTTGCGTCAGTGGCTGAATTGCTCGCTCGCGAATGAGGTACACCCGAGAGTCGCCAACATGGCCGACGGAGACCAGATTGCCATCCACCTGAGCACAGGCAATGGTGGAGCCCATGCCGGAGCGCTCCGCATCCAGGCTGGCCGCTTCCCGGATGGCGTGATTGGCGAATTGTATTGCCTTGTTCAAAGGCATAGAGTGTCCTGAATTTTCGTGAGTTCTATCGCTCGGTGAAAACGCAGAGCCCTCCGGCACACCCTTAGCGAAAAATCTGAGCAGGCTATCGACCGCGATCCTGCTCGCGATCTCGCCGGCAGCATGGCCACCCATTCCATCGCAAACGACAAAGATTCCATGGCGGATGTCATAGCCAAAACTGTCTTCATTGTTGGTGCGGACGGGTCCCACATCCGTTTTGGCCGCAACCTGAATGGCAAATGGCACTTGTACCCCGAGTATCGCTGTTTTTCCTGGCTCAGCGAATGGCCCATCCCGCAACCTGGAATGCGACCCGTTCGGCCAGGCACCCGCACTCATTTCCAACTCAATTGCAGAACACGAGCGACGAACTTAATCTCCAGCTTTTTCACTTCATCTTCCTGAAACTGTCCGTCAATCGTTTGTGTTTGATCGTAGTGATCGCGCTCGGAAACCACATGCACTTCCACAACGTGCGAGCCCGGGGCGAGGCGTGTCGCATCAGAAATGGTTCCGTGTGCAGATCCGAAAGGGAATTTGCGACCCCCTGTCAGCTGCTCTTCATGGGCAGGCTTTCCGTCCACGGAAATCGAAAGCGTGGCAGAGCGAAATGGATGTTCGCCAATGGTTAGCAAAGTGGCAAGAGCTTTCGGCTCCGGAATAGCGCGGGGTATGCTCGAAGCCACCAGTTCCGGTTTTCCAACCATCTCTGCTGCAGAGATCGGGTCCGCCTTGCGTGTTGCAGCCACAGCGATCTTGGCCGGCGCCAATCTCGCACTGGCGTGTTTGCTGGCGGGGAGTTGCTCTGTCGTCAGGTTTCGTGCGGTCTTACGATCGGCATTTACCGGCTCTAGGTCTGGAAGATCGGTCTCGTGGGACTCGATCACAGGCGGAGTAGGGGGCGGCGCAACAGGCTGAGCAATTGGCCGTATCGCGGAAGTCGAGCTATACACCAGGCGCGCATTTGCTGCGGCTCGGCGCCCACGCTCAAAGCGAAAGCCCACGGCGGTAATCAAGAGAAGCGTCGCAGCAAAAGCGACCCACCTTAGGTCCCATTCCCGCACGCGTTTTGGCGATTTCATGGTCAGCAACGGCTGCAGCCATGTTCTGATCTCTGACAACGTTAGGAGAGTCTTGGATCTCAGCGCAGAGAACATGGGCCTCAGCACAAGGAACAGGGACCTCAACGCAAAGAACAGGGACCTCAGCGCAAGGAAGAGGGATCGTGGCGCGGCTGCGACTTTGGCCCAGATTTCTGCTTTCCTGCTTGCGTTCGAGACCTCCAAGATCCGAGGCGTTTTTCGTTCACTCAGAAGTTTCAGATCGAGCGCAAACTCTTTGCCCGTCTGGTAACGCGCGGCGGGAGCTTTCGCCAGTGCGCGACGCAGCACCGCATCGAAATGTGGGTGCAGGTCAGGGCTGATTTCGGTAGCTGGAATCGGATCTTTGTAGGCAAGTTTAAAGGCTACGCTGGTCGCACTTTCGCCGCTGAAGGGCCTCTTGCCGGTTAACATCCAATAGAGCATTACGCCCAGAGAAAATAGATCCGAGCGGCCGTCCGCCGATCCTTCGAGCAGCTGCTCTGGAGCCATAAAAGCTGGGGTGCCAAGCACCTGCCCCGGCAAAGTGAAATCAGTCAGGTTGATCTTTGCGATCCCAAAGTCCGCAATCTTGGCGCGGCCCTCCTCGTTGACAATCACGTTCCCTGGCTTGATGTCGCGGTGCACAATGCCTTGCGAATGTGCGTAATCCAGGGCTTCGGCGATCTGTTGCGCCAGCGCAAGGCTCATCTCCAGTGACAGCCGCTGGGAGGGCAGATCCGCGACGAAGGTGTCCAATCTTTTTCCGGGCACGTACTCCATAACAATGTAGGGGGTGCCAGAGGCTGGGTCCTCATCGACGTCGTAAATCGTCACAATTCCCGCGTGCGAAAGTCTCCCTGCGGCCTGCGCTTCACGAATAAACCTCCGATACGCCTCGCTTTCCTTCTGAACGGCCGTTGGAATATTGATGACCTTGATGGCTGCAATGCGATCGATCCGAGGATCGTAGGCCTTGTAAACTACACCCATCGCGCCCCACCCAAGCTCGGCAACAATCTGGTAGCGGCCCAAGCGTCTTGATTCCACCTGAGCGGCACCATCGGGATCGATTTCCGCTGTTTGCGGATCTCGATAGGCCGGGGATTCCCAATTCTGGGCGTCGTCAGTCATGACCGTTACGACTACAGGGCAGGATAGGCAGTCTCTTTGCGTTCGATCGCCAAGTTTCGCTGCTCGGTTACGGTGGTAACCGCCGTAGTGCCTCCTAGTGTGGAAATTATTGCGCCAGTGGACACTTTGGCAAAGTTACTAGTGGACGGTGTAACAAAGTTACTAGTGGATGCTGTGGTCCATGGGCGGAAAAACGACCGGCTGCGCCGCTGGGATTGTGCAGGTTTGCAGAAAACGATAAGCCGTGTTTTCGGCGGGATATGGCGCTCTAGCTCGCCGACCCGAGTCGAAAGCTTTGTCCGGTCGACGCTCGAAACGCCGCACCTTCCCGCCCAAACGCGGCCTGGCATCGCTGATCTGTATTGATGCCTATCAGTTTCTTAGCTTCTAAAAAACGACCACTTGCCGCACCGCTTTACCTTCCCGCAGGCGGTCGAAGGCGGCATTGATCTCCGCGAGTTTCAGCCGGCCGGTCATCAGGCGATCAACCGGTAGGCGGCCCTGGCGATAGAGTGAGACGTAACGAGGAAGATCGCGCAGGGGGACGCACGTCCCGATGTAACTGCCCTTGACCGTGCGTTCCTCGGCCACAAGGTTTACCTGCGGTATGGGAATGGTATGCGCCGCCGGGGGCAAACCCGCGGTCACGGTGGTGCCACCGCGCCGGGTGATCTTGTAGGCCAGCTCCATGGCTTTCACCGAGCCAGCCAGCTCGAAGGCGAATTCGACGCCTCCATGGGTTGCGGCTCGAACCTGCTCCATACAATCCGGACTGGAGGCATTGAATACATCCGTGGCTCCGAGCTTCTTCGCCAGGTCAAGCTTGTCGGCGAATAAGTCGACGGCGACCACTTGGCGCGCACCCGCCAAGACCGCACCGAGCACGGAGGAGAGGCCAACCCCGCCCAGTCCTACGACCGCCACCGTTGAGCCGGGAGTGACGCGCGCGGTGTTGAGCACGGCCCCGACGCCGGTCAGCACGGCGCAGCCAAAAAGCGCGGCTTCGTCCAGGGGCAGCTCGGGATCGATCTTGATCAACGAATTCCGCGATACCGTCGCGTACTCAGCGAATGCCGAACAGCCGAGGTGGTGCTGAAGCGGCGTTCCGTTGCGGTGCAGCCTCCTGGCGCCCGAGAGCAGCGTGCCGGCAGTATTGGCTGCGGCACCCGGTTCGCACAGCGCTGGGCGTCCTTCCGCACAAGGCAGGCAGTGGCCGCAACTGGGCACGAAGATGAGCACCACATGATCGCCCTTCTTGAGATCCTCTACGCCGGGGCCAAGTTCTTCGACGGTTCCGGCAGCTTCGTGGCCCAACACCATGGGCATCGGCCGCGGCCGGTCACCGTTAATGACAGAAAGATCGGAATGGCACAGGCCGGCAGCGGCGATCTTGACCAGCACCTCGCCGTGTCCCGGCGGATCGAGTTCAACGCTCTCGATGGAAAGCGGCTTGGACTCGGCGTACGGAGGCTGCATTCCCATTGCATTCAGTACGGCAGCTTTGATCTTCATAAGAGCGTCCTTAGTTTGCTTTAGTAGAAGACATTTGGGTCACTTCTCCGCGCTCGATGCGGAACACCGTGTCCAGCATCCGGGTGGAATGCTGCAAATCGGATTCAGACACGATCACCGAGAGTCCTTCATTCTTCAGCGCCGCTATCACTTCCGCGATGCGCTGCGCCAGGACAGGAGCCACACCCTCGAAGGGCTCATCCAGCAGCAGCAATTTCGAGCCACACATCAGGGCCCGCCCCAGCGCGGCGAGCTTCTGCTGTCCTCCAGAAAGTTGTAAGGCCTTGCGGGGCGCGAAGGGCTCGAGTTCCGGGATCATGGCGTAGATCTTCTTCAGGCGTTCCCGGCCGTCGTGGCTGCCCACTGCCCATGCGGGCGCCAGGATGTTCTCTTCCACGGTGAGTTCGGGGATCAGCCTGCGGTCTTCCGGCATGTAGCCGATGCCGGCGTGCGCACGGCGATGCGCCGGGATGTGGCCGAGGTCCGCGCCGTCGAACTCCACCCGGCCGGCGCGGGGTTTGAGCAGGCCCATGACGCTGCGCATGAGCGTGGTCTTGCCGGCGCCGTTGCGGCCAATCAGCCCGGCCATCACTCCGGTGGGCAGCTCCAGGCTGACGCCGCGCAGGATCGCGACCGAGCCGATGGAGACGTCGAGTTGGGAAATCCTAAGCATCGGAGATACGTGAAGCTCCTGTTTCCAGCGCCCGCAGCCCGCCGATGACGTAAGTCTGCACCTGCTCATTTGAAAGGACGTCGGCAGGCAGGCCGTCTGCCAGGATGCGGCCTTCGTAGAAGGCCACTACCCGCTGCGAATAGCGGGTCACGATTTCCATGTCGTGTTCGACGAAGATCACGGTGCAGCCGTGGGAGCGCACCGCGTCCATGACCATGTCCATGATGGCGAACTTTTCGTCGGCGCTGACGCCGCTGGTGGGCTCGTCGAGGATCAGCACCTCCGGTTCAGAGACCAGCGCCATGGCGATATCCAGCAGCTTGCGCACGCCTTCCGGCAGGACTCGCGCGGCCCGGTCCCGGTACTCGAGCAGGCCGAAGCGCTGCATTGATTTTTCCGCCGCCGCCACCACCAGAGGGTTGGCGGCGGGAACGAGCTTGAACGTGCGCGAGAACACCGAACCGTGGACGTTACGATCCCTGATCCCGAGCGCGATCACCAGGTTCTCGAAAACGGTGAGCGAGTCATATAACTGCGGGATCTGGAAGGAGCGGCAGATGCCCAGGCGGGTGATGTCGCGCGGGTGCAGCTCGGTGATATCGCGGTCCTTGAAGAAGATATCGCCGGCGTCTGGCTTCAGATAGCCGGTGACCATGTTCACGAAGGTGGTTTTGCCGGCGCCGTTCGTGCCGATCAGACCAACTACAGAGTCTGCCTCCACGGCAATGCTGATCCCGGCTGCCGCCGTGACCGCGCCGAAGCTCTTGCGAAGCCCCTTCGTATTAAGGATGACTGCCATTCAAGTCCTCCGGCGAAGGCGGGCAAAGGCCGACCACAGTCCCGCCGGCAGAAAGATGATCACCAGCAACATGGCCGTACCCAGAACAAGTTGCCAGGTGTTGGGCGAATACTGGTAGGCGTAGGTACGGATGCATTCGAAGATGATGGCGCCCAGGAAGGGCGCGATCACGCTGCCGGTCCCGCCCAGGATGGCAACAAACACAAATTCGCCGGAGGTCGTCCAATAAGCCATCTCGGGATCGATGTGGCCGATGGTCAATGCGGTTACGGCTCCGCCCAAACCGGCGAGCGCGCCGGCCAGCACATACTTGGTGTGGATGGCGCTGCGCACCGATGCACCCATGTACTCCACACGGATCTCGTTATCGCGAATGGCCGATGACAGTTGTCCGAGGGCCGTCCAGAGATAGGAATTGGTCAGCACCGCAGCCACGAACGCCACGATGCAGGCCAGAGCGAACATAGGATACTGATTGCCTTGGCCGGAGATGATTTTCCCCAGCAGCGACGCGGGTGCGACATTGAAACCATCCGTGCTGCCGAGCGCGGAGGTCTTCACCAGCAGGCCATAGACGATCATGGATAAGGCCAGCGTCAGCATGGCAAAGAAGATGCCGCGGTAGTTGGCAAGCAGAAAGCCCAGGATCGTAGCCAGAATCGCCGCGACCAGCGTGCCCGCCAGCAACAGCAACAGAGCATTCCTCACGTGAGCGAACTGCGACAGACTGCCCACGGCATACGCACCCACGCAGTAATACAAACCTTGTCCGAACGAAACCAGCCCGGTTCGCAGCAAGACCACCAATCCCAGCACGACCAGCCCCTTGCCCAGGGACATGGTTAGCAGGAAAAGCCACTTCGGCATGAACGGACCAAGCGCCAACAGGACCACCAACGCGCCGAGCAGAATGAAAGGAGTCTTGTCGCTGCGTGTCATATCTTCCGCACCTCGGCGGCGGCGAACAGACCTTTGGGTCGGAAGATCAAGCACCAGGGCCATGACGGTATAAATGCAGAACAGTTCAACCTGAGGCAGGTAGTGAACTGCCGCGGAGCGCACCAGCCCGACGATCAACGCGCCCAACGCCGCTCCCTGCAGGCTGCCTAAGCCGCCGATAACAACCACGGCGAACGCCAGCACGATCACTTCTACGCCCATGCCGGGCACCACCGACACGGTCGGCGCCGTCAGCGCACCGCCGATTGCCGCCAGCGCAGTCCCGACCGTGAAGGTCACCAGGTAAAAGCGGCTGACGTTGATACCCATCGCCAGGCTGACTTCACGATCGTGAATCACGGCCAGCAGCAACTTGCCCTGTCGCGTGTACTGCAGCACCAGCGCGACCGCGCCCCCGGCCAGCACCGCTACCCCGATCAGAATCAGGTTGTAATAAGGATAGGTCAGACCAGCAAAATCCCAGGTTCCCAAAAGGCTGTAAGGCTCGGAGACGAAGTACGGATCCACACCCCAGATCAGCTTGATCACATCTTCGAGGATGAGAAAGAGAGCATAGGTGACCAGCAGCAGGACCATCTCGTCCCGGCCGTACATAAATCGCAGCAAGCCGCGCTCGACCAGCGGGCCGGCGACCAGACCTACCAGGATGGCCGCAAGAATAAGGATGCCGTAGCTGGCCATGGGCGCATGGCCGTGGTTTAGCCAATAGCCGACCATCGACGCGGCTGCGTAAGCCCCCAGCGCATAGAAGCTGCCATGGGCCATGTTCAGTATTTTCATGACGCCGTAGATCAGCGTCAGACCCAATGCGATCACGAATAGCCAGGACGAGTAGATCAGCCCGTCCACCAGCACTGCCAGAAATTCGTTCATGAAGGGTTCCGGCGCGGCCGGGACCCCTCGTCCCGGCCGGTCCTGGGTTTGGTTCTACTACTTCTTGAAGCCTGACTTGATCCAATCCTCGGCCTTGACACCTTCGGGCGGAGTCACTTTGTCGGCGGGGTAAGTTTTCACGTTTACGTAGGTGACCTTGCTGCCCTCGTGCTTCACCGTCCCGATGACCATGCCCTGCACTGCCTGGTGTCCTTTGCCCAGGCCCATGGTCACCTTGCCTCCGGGGGCCTCGAAAGTCAGCCGCTCGAATGAGGCAATGACTTTCTCCACGTCCGCCGGACTTTGGGCCTTGGCTTTTTCCCAGGCCGATTTCAGCCCCAGCAGAGCCTGCGCCATCTTGTACGAAGGATAGCTGGGCGGCACTCCCCCAAACTTGTCCATGTAGGCCTTGCGAAACCAGCGGTTCAGCTCGCTATCAGGCGCGTACATGTCGAAGGGCCCGCGAGCGGCGATGATCGTGCCGTCCGGAACCTGATTTCCAAGTTTGTACATGCCGGTCTCGCCACAGGTCAGTACCACGGTGCTCTTCTTGAAGAGACCCCGTGGCGAAGCCTGCAACACAAACCCCTCCATGTCGCCGCCCCAGAAGCTGGAGTGCACTACGTCTGCCCCGCTGGAAAGCAGGGCCGAAATCTCGGCTCCGTACTGTCCTGCAAGAAGTTGGGGCCACTGGGCGGTGGCGACCTCGACGTTCGGCTTCAGAACCTTCATGGTGGCAAGGAAGTCGTTCCACGAATCCTGGCCCCAGGCATAGTTCTGGTTGATGCCCGCGATCTTCTTAAGTCCGGGCTTGCTCTCGACCACGTAGAAAGCCGCAGCCACGTTGTCCATGGTGGAAGTGGCGCCGGTGCGGAACAGGTACTTGTAGCTGGCATCTTCGAAGACGCGGGGCGTGCCGCAATCGAAGAAGATGGTCAGTTTCTTCAGCTCGTCAGCGACTGGCGCCACCGCCAGACAGTCGCCGCTGGAGATGTATCCGATGATCAGATCCACCCGTTGCGCCAGGTTACGGTATTCCGTTACCTGCTTGGTGGTGCCGCCAGCTTCATCGACAATGACCAGCTCAATCGGCACTCCATTCAGGCCCTTGGCCGGATAGCCCGGAACCTTGCCACCGGCGTTCAGAGCTTCCACCATCACCTCGGCCGCCTGCTTCGCCGGAACTCCGAACGGGCCGGCTGCGGCCCCCGACAGGAAGGTCACCACTCCGACTTTTACTGGTTGCTGCGCGGCGCCGGGCGTGGCCGCCAGGGTCAAGACCAGGACTAGACAGAATGTGAATGAGAGGGCCCGGATAACGTACGATACTTTTCTCTGCATTGTGAACCACCGATCCTTCTGCACGCGTTAGTCGCGGCTAATTATTGATGCCGCCCAGGCACAAGTACTTCACTTCCAGGTACTCCTCGGTCCCGTACTTGGATCCTTCGCGCCCCAGGCCGGACTGCTTCATGCCGCCGAAGGGCGCGACTTCATTAGAGATAAGGCCGGTATTAACGCCCACCATTCCATACTCCAGTGCCTCCGCAACCCGCCAAGCGCGAGCGACGTCCTTCGTATAGAAGTACGCGGCCAGGCCGAACTCGGTGTCGTTGGCCATCTGCACCGCTTCCCCTTCAGTTTGGAAGGGGAATAGCGGGGCCACCGGACCGAACGTCTCTTCGCGGGCGACTTTCATTTGCGGCGTCACCCGCACCAGAACCGTGGGCTCGAAGAACGTACCTCCTAAGGGATGACGTTTCCCTCCGGTCACTATGCGCGCGCCCTTGGCCACCGCGTCGGCAATATGAGCCTCAACCTTGGCGACGGCCGCCGGCTCGATCAACGGGCCCTGGTAGACGCCGGGTTCCATGCCGTTGCCGACTTTCAGCGCCTTTACCTTTTCGGCCAGCTTGTCGGCAAATGCGTCGTAAACCCCTTCCTGCACCAGGAAGCGGTTGGCGCACACGCACGTCTGGCCGCTGTTGCGGTACTTGGACACAATGGCCCCGTCGGCGGCCGCTTCCAGATCGGCGTCGTTGAAGACGATAAACGGCGCGTTGCCGCCCAGCTCCAGCGAGATCTTCTTGACGGTGTCCGCGCACTGCCGCATCAGCAGGCGGCCGACTTCGGTGGAACCGGTAAAGGAAAGCTTTCGCACCAGCGGATTTGCCGTCAGCTCGGCGCCTACCGCGTCCGGGGGATTGGCGGTGATGACGTTGAAGACGCCCTTGGGAAGCCCGGCGCGTTCGCCGAGTTCAGCCAGCGCAAGCGCGGAGAAAGGCGTCAGTTCGGCGGGCTTGACGACCACTGTGCAGCCCACGGCCAGGGCCGGCGCAACCTTGCGAGTGATCATCGCGATAGGGAAGTTCCAGGGCGTGATGGCGGCGCAGACCCCGACCGGTTGCTTGATCACCACCAGCCGCTTATCGGATTGGGTTTGCGGGATGGTGTCGCCGTAGATGCGCTTGCCTTCTTCCGCGAACCACTCGACGAAGGCGGCGCCGTAGACGACCTCACCCTTGGACTCGGCCAGGGGCTTGCCCTGCTCGCTGGTCATCAGCACGGCAAGGTCCTGCTGGTTCGCCATGATCAGATCGAACCAGTTTCGCAGGATGGCGGCGCGTTCCTTCCCCGTCTTGCTCCGCCATGCGGGCCAAGCGGCATTGGCGGCCGCGATGGCGCGGCGCGTCTCACCGGCGCCCAGGTTCGGCACCTGCCCGAGCACTTCGCCGGTGGCCGGGTTGGTGACCGCAAACGCGGCCCCGCTGTCCGCGTTCACCCATTCTCCGTTGATGTAGCATTGCTGCCGTAGCAGGCGTGCGTCGCTGAGGGTCATGGCTTTTTCTCGTCTGCCGCCGTCCGGCGGCGAATGCGATGGACAGGTTCCGCGGGCTGAACGGATGCTTAAAAGCGCCGCGATGATAGTGCGCGGCCTCTCTCCTGTCAATCAGTTTTTCTGTATTTGGAAAATCGTTCTGTATACGGAACAGAGCTTGTGGTAGCGTATGCCCGTTGGTCCGTGTTGGGACATGCACAACAAACTCCACTCGCTCAAGCGTCAGCAGAACGACGAGCCGTCCGGCAACGGGGCTTTCAACGGCGGCGTGCCGGCTGTAATCAAGGCCGTGCGGCTGCTGGACGCGCTCGCCGCCGCTAGAGAGCCACTCACGCTGACGGCGCTGGCCGATGAGTTGAAGCTTCCCAAGAGCACTTTGCACGCACTGTGCGCCACCTTAGTGCAGGCCGGCCTGGTCCGGCGCTTCGAAAACGGGGCCTATCATTTGGGCATGCACGTGGTGGACCTGAGCCATGCCCTGCTTGCCCGCACCGATCTAACCACCGAGTTTGCCAGAGTCTGGGATTCGCTGGCGTTGCTCCCGGAAGAGACCATCATCCTGTCGGTTCTGGATGGCGCCGACATAGTTTACGTAGCGTGCCGCAACGGCACTCGCCCGTTGGGCTTGAACTTCCGCATCGGCATGCGTCTGCCCGCCAACTGCACCGCCAGTGGCAAGGCCCAGCTCAGCACGCTTCCGCAGGAACGTATTCTGGAGATGGGGCGTGCCAACGGCTTTGCCGCCCTGACCAGAAAAAGCGTGACCGATGCCCGGCGGCTTCTGAAGGAGTTGGCACAAGTGCGCAAGCGCGGCTACTCCATGGATGACGAAGGAACCGGCGACGGAATGATCTGCTTCGGGGCTCCCGTCTTCGGCTCCGGCGCCGCCAATGCGGTCGCGGGCGTGGGCGTCAGCTTGGTGAAGGCGGCAACCTCTGCCCGCCAAAGAAGCCTCGCTATCCACGCGGTCCAGAAACTGGCCCTCACATTGTCCGAACGGCTAGGTGCACGCACGGTTCGGTGAACAGTAAAACCGCCCCCCGGGGATGTGGGTGGACTCAGGGCATAGTCTGCACGTAGTGGATGCCCGGAACAAACGCTACTTCCGAGGCTTGCCGACCCGCTGCGCGGTCGCGAACATCATGGCCAGCCGCTAGGCTCATTTTGCGGCTGAGAGTTTCGCCGCCGGCACCCGTGGCTGGACCTCGTGACCGGCGTGCCAGATGGCAACCATCTGGCGCGTGTTGTGGATATCATCCAGCGGATTGGCCGCCAGCACGATAAGGTCAGCGCGCTTGCCCGGCTCCAGGGTGCCGCGATCATCCGCATGGATCAAGGCCGCGCTAATCCGCGTGGCCGCTACGATGGCTTGCATCGGGGTCAATCCGGAATCGACCATCATCTCCAGTTCACGATGCTCCGCCCAGCCCGGAATGCGGGCAGGAAATGCCCCCGAATCCGTACCGAACGCAACGCGCACGCCAGCATCCTGCAGGATCTTGAGATTCTGCATGGCGGTGGCGTGAGCCGCCTTGTTCTTGGCAAGGTTGGCGTCGCCCTCGCACTTGGCGCGATATTCCGGGCTCTGGAACATCTTCAGCAGATCCGGACTCACGGCCTGAGTGAAGAAAGGATTCGCCATAAGCTCCGGCTGCTCGGCAAAAACGTAAAAGGATTCGTCCACCGTAAGGGTTGGAATGTAAAACACGCCGCGAGACTTCATCGCCTGGATCAGCTCGGCATCCACCTTCTGGTCGCGAACGCTGTGCGCGAGCACATCGACGCCATCGGCCACCAGGGCCTTGGCGTCCGCGAGATAAAAGACATGCGCCGCAACTTTAACTCCCTGCTTGTGCGCCTCGTCGATGACCGCCGCATAGACCTCAGGCTGCATCTTCGAGAAGCGGCCGAAGATGTCATCGACCCAGATCTTGATCATATCCACGTGGTGGGAGGCCATTTCGCGCACCTGCGCCCGCGCCTCTTCCACCGTGCTGGGCCGGTAAACCTGATCCGCGGCCACGTTAACGGGAGGCGCGGCGCCGGGTACACCTATGCCCCGGCCGGCGGTAAAAATGGAGGCGCCGGGGAATGTTCCCTTCTTCTGCTCGTCGCGCAGCTCATAGACCAGGTCGCGATTGAGTCCCATTACGAGCACGGATGTCACGCCATACTGCTCGTATTGCACGACCGCGTTTTGTACGTTTTCGCGCGTGTAGGCGTTGGGGCTCTGCGCAGTGTTCAAGACCACACCGAGATGGCCGTGTGAATTAATAAGCGCGGGAATGATGGTGCGCCCCCGCACATCGACGATGCGCGCGCCCTTGGGATAGCGCATTTTGCCGGCGGTGCCTATGGCGCTGATGTGATCGCCCTCAATGACCAGCGCAGTATTCTCCCGCGGCGGCCCTCCAGTGCCATCGATCAGCCGGGCGCCTTCCAGCACCACCACGCTGCTCTTCTGGCCCTGGACTGATATGAACCAGCCGGACAGGATCACAAGACCTATCGTGATCGCCACCGCTCTCATTGCGTTGCGCATTGGGGTCTCCATTCGTGCAGGGAATTTGCGACAGATGGAAGGCAGAGCCGACTCGCCCCTATTTCGTGTTGTGTCGCGCCTCTTCCAGAAGCCGTTTGGCGCGACTGGGATTATAGGCGCCGCAGGAACAGAAATGGGCCATGTACATGGCGGCCTGCTCGGGTGTGCGCCGGCCTTCTTTGACCCAATCGATCATCTTCTTGGCCAGACTGGCGCTGATCATGCCGTGCCCGCACATGGTGGCAATCGTCAGCACCTGGGTATTGGGCAGCTTCTCCGTCTTGCCCTCGAAACCGAGCGAATAGCCCACGCTGTGGCGGGGCTGCGCCGCTCCACCGCAGCACTGCTTGGCGCCTTCGATGGAAGTTGAGACATTAATCGAGAGGCCAAGATCGGCGTCCTTGACCGCTTTCAGGAAATCCTGAGCTGCCTGCCGATTATCGAAGACTGCGGCCACAGTGGTGGCAGCGTCCACTCCGTCGATGACAGCCTGGAAATCGGGCGCCAGATTGCGCCGCCAATGCGCGATGGGATTCATGTGCTGTGAAGGCCGAAGGGCGCCGCCATGGCGCGAGTCGCCCAGATTGACCGGCTTGAAGGGAACCGCCATGGCGAGAAAACGCTTCAGCTTGGGCACGCAGCCCTGGTCGTTCCTGCCGCGGCCAGGGATGGCGAAGACAATATAGTCGTCGCGAAAACTTTCAGCGTTGCCATAGCGATGAAGCGTGTTCGTCATGCTTCGTCCTCCGTTTTCGCCCGGCGGTTGCGAGCGTTACTGGGCAGCTTGAACCACGTTGCTGACGCGGCCCAGCCCGACGTTCGTCTTGGCCCGCTCCAGCTTGTATCCCATGCGCTCAAGAACGGCGAACACCTCGTGCTCTTCCCCGTCTTCATCGCAGCGCGCGCCCACGCCGATGGATACTACGGTGTCGATCTGCCGTTCGATTTCATGGACCAATCCGATGATTTCTTCTATGCGTGCGATCGGCACCTTGATTTCAACGATGGCCGAGAGGACTTTCTCGTTGAGAATGTCCGGACGAATCTCACCACCGGCCACATCGCTCATCAGGGTGGTGACCGGGTTCTTTTTCTCGAACGCCACGCCCGCCTGGGCCAGGGCCCGCGTCATGCGCTGGATCTCATGGAAGCGCACGCCCACGCCGGGCCGGCCAAACTCGATAGTAAGGCCGGCTTCGCCGCGCTGCACCCGGCCACTCACGTCATTGGTTTTCACTTCTTCAGTGCCCCGGCCTTCTACGCCAGTCGATTCGTGAGGCACGCGCGGATCGGAAAAAGCGCGGCGCACCACTCTGGGCCACGTCAGTTCCTCGGGCTCAAACGCCGCGGTGGGGCAGACGTCCGGCTCCGGGTCAAAGCGCAGGCGCATCATCTGAAACAATCGGCGCAGCGTGCGGACGAGGGTGGGATTCAAGTGCTCCTGGCTCATGCCGTTGAAGCAGGCGTAACATTCGACGCATTCGTCGTTGTCCACCGTCGCCCGCTTGATCACCGGATCGATATAAATCGCGCCCATGGTGCAGACGTAGGTGCAGTTGCCGCAGGCCACACACTTGTCAGGATTGATTCTCACGGCACAACCACCCCACGTCGCCAGTAAGTTATCACAATAAGAAAGCCGGTTGAAAACATCGGCTCCTTAGCTCATGATACCAGCCGCTCTCGGCTCCATTCCGCCAGCGGGGAGGCCGCCAATGCAGGCTCGCGCGCTCAGAGCGACCAACATCGTGCTCGGGCTGCTTTGTCTGATGTACTTCCTCACCTACATTGACCGGGTGAACATCAGCACCGTCGTCGCTTCCAACCAGTTCCTTAAGGAAATCCCGCTGACCAAGGTGCAAACCGGGTTCGTCTTCTCCGCGTTTGCTTATCCGTACTTGCTGTTCCAGATAATCGGCGGCTGGGTGGCGGACAAATTCGGCCCGCGTAAAGCGCTCGCCGTCTGCGGCGTCATCTGGGCCGGCGCCACGCTGGCCACCGGCCTGGTCAGCGGCATCATGGGCTTGGTGGTGGCCCGCGTCATTCTTGGCTTTGGCGAAGGCGCCACGTTCCCGACAGCAACTCGCGCGATGTCGTACTGGGTCGCGAAGGAGAAGCGCGGTTTCGCGCAAGGCATTACCCACGCCTTCTCTCGTTTGGGCAATTCGCTGACTCCTTGGCTGGTGGCTTCGTTGATCCTCGCGATTTCGTGGCGCGGCTCTTTCATCATCGTTGGTTGCGTAAGTATGTTCTGGGCGCTGGCCTGGGTCCTCTACTTCCGTAATGATCCCAACCAGCACAAGGACGTGACTCCCGAGGAGATCGCTACCCTCCCGCCCTACGGCTCGAAGAAGCCGGCTGGCGAAAAGGTGCCGTGGGGCCGCTTGATCGGGCCCATGATTCCCGTGACTGTCGTGTACTTCTGCTACGGCTGGATCCTGTGGCTGTTCCTAAGTTGGATCCCATCCTTCTTTAAGGGGCAGTATCACCTTGACCTGAAGAACTCGGCGCTGTTCGCCTCCGGCGTATTCTTCTCGGGGGTTGTGGGGGATACGTTGGGCGGCCTCTCCAGCGACAAACTTTTCGCAAAGACGCACAATGCGAAATTCGCCCGCTGCAACCTGGTGGCGCTGATGATGTTTCTGTGTGCGATTTCGCTGCTGCCCATTCTTTACACCCACAACATCAACGTGGTCGCGCTGGCCCTGAGCGCTGGATTCTTCTGCGCGGAATTCACCATAGGTCCCATGTGGGCGATCCCTATGGACATCGCACCTAAATACTCCGGCACGGCCAGCGGCATCATGAATACTGGTTCGGCGCTGGCCGCCATCATTTCGCCGGTAGTCGGCGGTTACTTGATCCAGAAGACGGGCAACTGGCTGCTGCCATTTATCGTTTCGATAGGCGTAATCCTGGTTGGCTCGGCACTGTCTTTCACTATGCATCCCGAGCGGCCGCTGGCGGAGACCGCCACCCTGACCGCATGAACTACGGTGCCCTCCACACTCAAGTAGGCGCCTCCAAGAACACGCGCGAACCCTGCCTTTCTGGTTGCCAAATGGCGAATGCCATTCTGTCCATTCATGCCCGCAACGTTCTGGTGTTGCCGCTGACGATCACATTGGTACCGGGGGCAATTCACCCAATTCTCGGGGCGGCGGGATTCTTATCCCGCCCCAGCCATCATCATTCGCGTAATCGAAGACACGCCGGCCGCACGGCATACCTCTTCGAACGTCGGCCCAGAGGGCGGCCACAACCTGCAAGGCCCTTGCGGCTCCCAGTCTGCCGTGTGACGCAGGTCACACGGGTGTGTGCTTAGCGCCGCTGATGGGTGCCTAACCGCCAATTTAGCCTCATCTTCAGGCACACGAAATCAAATCCAGCATGCGTGCATCGCAAACTCTATCGCCAGAGGTATGTCCGGCGGCTCCGGTGACTCGGGTTGGGCGCGCCACGGCGCCGCGCCTCGAGCGCAAGTTGAGCCTTTCCGATGCAACCGCCCTTGTTGTCTCCAACGTGATCGGGGTAGGAATTTTCACAACGCCGGCGGTGATCGCTGCCCTGGTGCCTGGGCCGGGGTCCATGCTGGCTTTGTGGCTGGTCGGCGGGATCCTGGCATTCGCAGGTGCCGTGACCTACGGGGAGCTCGCCAAGCTTTGTCCTCGGGCCGGCGGTGAATACAACTATCTGTCCCACGCGTTTGGGCCGTTGGCAGGCTTTCTTTCCGGTTGGAACGTCGCTGATCGCAGGTTTCTCCGGCGCCATTGCGGCGTGCGCGGTGGCGTTGGTGAGCTACCTCGGCCGATATTTCCCGACACAGACATCGGCCGATCCCATCGGCTCATTCACCCTTCTCACCACCACGATCGGTATATCCAGGCGGAGCCTATTTGCCGCGGCCGTCATTCTGTTGTTTGCCATGATTCACATGTGCGGGCTCGGGCCCGGCAGACTTGCGCAAAAGATCCTCGCGCTGCTGATTCTAGCTGCGCTGGTGGTCTTCATTGTGGCCGGGTTCGGTTTCGGCCGAGGCTCCTGGCTGCATTTCCACGCGCCGGACGCAGGCTTCTCCCCAAAGGATTGGCTGCTTGCGCTGATCCCCGTGATGTTCACCTATAGCGGCTGGAATGCCGCCGCCTACGTTTCGGAGGAGGTGCGCGACCCCAGGCGGAACGTGGGAAAGGCGCTGGCCCTGGGAACCGGAATCGTCCTTGTACTCTATCTCGCGCTCAATGCGCTCTACATCAAAGCTCTTTCCTTGCGGGAGATGTCCGCCGCCATCAACGTGGGTGACATCGCTGCGCAGCGGTTGCTGGGAGTGGCAAGCGGCTTCGTCACGCCGCTGTTGGTCGTTGCTCTTTTGGGAGCGCTCAGCGCGATGACCATCGCGGGACCGCGCGTCTACTTCGCCATGGCCCGCGATAAGGCCTTCCTCGCGCCATTCAGCCGCGTGAGCCCAAGGTTCCGGACGCCCGCGCTTGCCATCGGCCTGCAGTCGGCGTGGAGCATTATCCTGGTCCTGCTGGGGGGCTTCGAGCAGATTCTGATCTACACCGGCTTTGCCATTGTCCTTTCCTCCGGAGCCACGGTTACCGCCTTGTATGTGATCCGTCGCCGCCGGGGATTGCGGGAGCGCTCGCTTCGCACCATTGCGGTCCCAGGTGTTTTCTTTCTGGCGTGCGTGTTGATGGTGGTCAATGCAGTTTACCGTGCACCGAAGCCAAGCTTCATAGGACTGTTTGTGATCGCGGCCGGAATCCCCGTCTTCCTCTTTTCGCGGAAGAGATACGCCCGACCCGATGATGTCCCCGTGTATTCGGCCGAAGCTGAGGTAGGCGAGTAAAGAACGTACTTGCAACTCATGATCAGAAAATTCGCTCCTGGCGTTCTTTTGGTGCTGCTCTTTTGTGACTTGGCCGCCGTCGGCCAAGCTGCCACCAAAACCGCAATTCATATCCTTCGAAGCCGCACAACCAGTTCTAACCGGGATGGCGGAATCGCTCCCTGCGGAGTTGAAACCCGCGGACAAGCTGGATGCCAAGAAATGGAACGCCTGGGCGCAGGCTAAGGACCGCGAAACCCGGACGCGGCTCGACAGGGGCGAGGAAGACACGCTGACGAACCTCTTGCGTTTTGGCGTGACCTTCACGAAGGAGTTCCGGATTGATGACCATTATCTGGTGCGCTACGGAGAAAGCACGCTGGTTAACTCCTTCGCCGCGAACCGGGCCAATGATTTGATTCGGGCTCTGGCGGCGCCGAAGGCTAGTGCGGGCATGCTGGAGATGCGTACCTTTCTCGAGAAGAAGGGGTTCAGCCTAAAATCCCAGCAAGGAAGAGAGAAAGCCAGAAAGTACCTGCTCGACAACCTGGCTCGCATGCGGGACGAATTCGTCAGATACCACAACACGCCGAAGGACGAAGCAAGGTTCCAGCTTTTCAAGGATCGCGGTATTTCGCTGGACACAAATCTGTGGCCGGACTACCAACTGGAACAGAGCTTTCGTGAGTTGCTGCAAAAGGGGTTGCTGCAGCGCGGCAGCGTGCACAGGATTGCAATCGTTGGTCCGGGCCTGGACTTTGTCAACAAGGAGGCTGGAAACGACTTCTATCCTCCGCAGACCATTCAGCCGTTCGCAGTCATGGACTCCCTGATTCGGTTAGGGCTGGCTGATCCAAATGCGCTCGAAGTCTATACGCTCGACATCAGTTCTCAAGTAAACCTGCACGTCGCACGTGCCAAAAAGAACGCCGCTGCAGGTCGTCCATATACCGTGCAACTGCCGTGGAACACAACCCGCCCCATGAGCCCGGAGTTCCGGGCCAGCTTCGTTGATTATTGGCGCAAGCTAGGAGGAGCAATCGCCGAGACGACCCCGCCGATTCCGGTGCCCAGCGCCGTGGAGGGGACAGAAACGCGTGCCGTAAGAATACGGCCGGATGTGGTGAAGAAACTCACTCCAATGGACATGAATATTGTGTTTCAGCGCCTGGAGAGGCCGCCACAGGAGGCATTTGACTTGGTCATCGGCACCAGCATTTTTATTTACTATGGCGCCTTCGAGCAGTCTCTTGCCCGCGCCAATGTCGCCGCCATGTTGAAGCCGGGCGGGTATCTTCTTTCAAACGATAAGCTGGCGGAGACAGTCCGCTCAGGGCTGGAAAAAACTCTAGAAACGAAGGTCGAGATGTCCCACGACCCGCAGATCGTCGATTATATTTTCTGCTACCGGCGGGGAGATCGTTGAGCAATCCCTACGCGACCGTCAGTTCGGGCTATTGGAGCTGTGTGACCATCGTCACAGGGTACCGTGATTACAGCCACAGTCTGTGAGCGCACGCGCCCGGTATCTTTGAAATACAACCATTGGAACGGCAACGCTCGAAAGGGAATTCAATGCCAGAAGAAACTCAGAAACGGTCCGTGAACTGGACCAGCGCTCAAGCGTACGGACTGGCCATCGTTTGCCTGCTGCTGGGGATGGCGGTTGGGTATCTGCTTCGGAAGTCGAGTCCGGCTCCGGTGGCGCCCGCCGCGGCGCAGCCACAGTCGGCGGAAACCATGCCGGGGGCCATGCCCCAGGTCACACCCGAACAATTGAAGCACATGGCAGACAAGCAGGCAGAGCCTGTGCTCAGCCAATTGAAAGCCAAGCCCAATGATCCCGCGTTGCTGGCACAGGCCGGAAATGTCTACTATGATGCCCAGCAATACAAGGAAGCGATCGACTACTACGTGCGCTCCCTCCAGGGCGATCCCAATAACACCAATATTCGTACTGACTTGGGAACGGCCTACTGGTACCTCGGCGACGCTGACCACGCGCTTGCGGAGTTCGACCGTGTTCTGCGGCAGGAACCTTCCAAAGCCAATGCTTTGTTCAACCGCGGAGTCGTGAGGTGGCAAGGCAGGATGGACGTGAAGGGCGCGGTCTCCGACTGGGAAGCGCTGCTCAAGGCCGATCCGAACTACCGTGACCGTCCCAAGGTGGAACAAATGCTGGCACAGGCGAAGAAACACCTGAACGTCAAGCCCGGTGAAAAGACCTCGCAGCCTGCAATGTGATTCGGGGTGGAAAGTTCGTACCTCCTGATGTGCGAATCGCCCCGCAGCCAAAAACTGCGGGGCGGCTTTTTAGGAGCTGTGAGTTGGCAGAATTCCCATGAGTTCGAGTTTGTCAGATCGGACGGCGGTGGATGTCGGCGCGCCTCCGGCGAAGCCCGCGCCAGGACGGGTGTTGTTTTATCTGCTCGCCGCAGTTGCGGTGGTCTATGCGTTATTGGCTGGACTGAAAACCATTGCTGAGTTCGATCTCGGATGGCAGATGGCCATCGCCCGCTGGATCGTGCAGCATCATCAAATCCCCTCGGTAGATGTCTTGTCTTACACGGCGGCAGGGCAGCCGTGGATTTATCCCGCCGGCTCCGGCCTGCTGTTTTATGGCGCATTTCTCCTGGGAGGATATTCCCTGCTGTCCTGGCTGGCAGCAGCCGGTTGCGCCGGAGTCGTCGCATTATTGCTGCGACGAGGTTCGGCGGTCTCGGCTGCGCTCGCCATCCTAGCCGTGCCCTTGATCACGTCGCGAACGACCCCGCGCGCCGAAATGTTCACGGTGGTGCTTTTTGCGGCGACTCTTTCCTTGCTATGGCAGCAACATGAAAGTGGCGACGCCCGGCTGTGGCTGTTGCCGGTGCTGATGGTCGCCTGGGTCAATCTGCATCCAGGTTTCGTCGCTGGGCTGGGACTGCTGGGCGCATACGCCATGGTAGAGGCGCTGGACATGCTGCAGCCAGACCTGCGCATCGGAGCCAGGACACGCCTGCGGCGCGCCTGGCCATGGCTGCTCGCCACCTTCGCAGCGACGTTGATTAATCCTTGGGGCTGGAATGTCTTCCAGGTCATCGCGCGCCAGGAAGCCGCTATGGGAGCGCACTCGCAATTGATCCTGGAATGGGCTCCCATACCGATGAACTGGACACATATCTGGAACGGGCTGTCCCTGCGCGATCCCGATGAATTCTACGTGCTGCTGTTGGTAGTCATTCTTGCGGTGGCGGTCGCCCTGATGCGCCGGCAAATTGGCGCCGCGATCCTGATGTGTGGCGCGGCTTATTTCCCCATCCGGCATATGCGGTTTATAGCTTTATTCAGCATCGTCGCCGTCATTGTGGGCGGGGCTGTGCTCGCGACTGCTCGTGGACGCCCTCAAAGAAAAAATTCGTGGCACGCGATTGCGTTTGGCTGTCGCCATCGCCGCCGTTGTGCCGCTGGTTGCACTGGCCACCGTGCGGGTGACTAACGTGATTACGGACCGAACCTATCTCTCGGGAACCAACCTGGTCTCGTTCGGCACCGGATTGTCATGGTGGTTTCCCGAAGCGGCGGCAGCATTCGTGGAACGCGAGAATCTGCCGGGAGAAATCTTCAGCGCTGGCAGCGAAGGCGCCTTCATGGCCTGGCGTCTTGGCCCGAAATACAGGAACTACATCGATGGCCGCGCTATCCCGTTTGGCACGGAGCTGATGCTGCGTGTCGGCTGGCTGAAAGCGACCTCGCCAGATTCGCCGCAGTGGAAACAGGAGGCGGAACGTTACAACATCAACGTCATCCTGCTTCCCATCGGACGATTCGGTGCGTTACAGTTTTTCCCGGTACTGAAGCAGTTTTGCGAGAGCGACCTTTGGCGTCCGGTGTACCTGGATGAAGTCTCTGTCGTCTTCCTGCGGCGGAGGCCGGAGACGGAAGCGCTGATCCGGCGTTTGCAAGTGAACTGTTCGACTGCCTCTTTACCAGCGGTACCTCCTGCCGGAAACGGCATCAAGGCTTTCAATCAGTGGGCCAATGCGGCATCGGTTCTGCGCGCTCTGGGACGGGATGGGGAGGCGTTGACCGCAGCCAACAAGGCCTTGGCAATCTTCCCGGATAGCGGATATCTCCATTTTCTGCGCGGTCACATGTTCCAGGAAGCCGGCAAGCCGCGGGAGGCTGAACAGGACTACCTGCTGGCGACCAAGCTGGAACCCCATCTGGTGGCGCCTTGGTCGGCTCTGGCTGCTTTTTATCAGGATACCGGCCGTCTGCCCGCGGCCATCGACGCCTGGGAACACGCCGCCGGTGTCTCCCGTTGGCCTTGGGACCCGCTGGTGAGCCTGGGATATGCCAACCTTCAGGCCCAGCGCCCCGAAGCGGCCCTCGCGGCGTTTGATGCCGCGGCAGAGAGTCTTCCCGCGCGCTACGATTTAATTGTCGATAACAATCTCCTGGCGAACATTGCCCATGGACGCGCACGCTCGTGGTTTTACCTGGGAGATTTGCGGCGCGCGATTTCGTTTGAGGAGCAAGCTGCCCGGCTTCTTCCCGACCCTGACGTATGGCGACAGCTTGCGGATTTGTATGCTCGCACCGGCCGGATAGACGATGCTAATCGTGCGCGCGCACAGATGATGGCGCTGTCAAAAGGTCGGTGAAACAACCAGCACGAGACTAATGCATCGAGTCTGGATCGACCAATAGACCGTTGATCGTCATCATCTGGATTATTCTCATGCGGTCACTCTCGCCGGAGTAAATGTCGCTTTTGGTTGCTTTGAGTTGGGCGTTGCACGCTGACCGCGCGTCATCCCTTTGCCCTAAGTAGAGGTAGGCCTGGCACATGACAAAATACGCATCGGCATTCTGAGGATCGAGTCCGGCCGCAAGCTTCGCCTCTTCGAGCACCGCGTTCGGCTCATCAACATCGACTCCGATTCTTGCCAGATGTTGCATTGAAATAATCGGGCTGAGGTCGAACGTTCCTTCGTAGACCAGAAAAGCGCTGCCGCCAATGTGGTCCTTGGGCTTCAAACCACGAAAAATGGTGGCCGCACGGACACCTGCAGCGTGCGGAATTATGCCATCCACCACGTTGGAGCTCGCAATCAGTGTGCCCGTGAACGGCAAGGGTGGAATGTCACGTTCCAAATCCGAAACCGTGGCACACGGTATGCCGTAGTCACTTTTCCTGTTGTTGAAAGACTCGATTAAGAAACAGGATGCCGGTTTCTTCTGCTGAAGATATGAGGCCGCCAACTTCTGCGCTTGTCCCCAGTCCGTGTTTGAATCTGCGACATACTTGTAGGCATTCTCGGGACCGCCCCAAAGCTCGTTTCCATAGCTGATGTAATTGGGAAAGGCATGCAGTGAGCTCGCAGCGTGGGCGACAAGCAGCACCGCCACCAAGCCCATCACGGAATTGCGGGCCAGAGGCACGTTCCAGATGCTGGCTGCCCCGAAGATCGCCAAAAGAGGGATGACAGGGAATACATGCCGCAACCCGATATTTATCCCTGAGGCTGTAGTCGTTGCCATGAACAGAATCACCGGGAGCATCAACACAGCGAGTCTTCCGGCATTGGTTCGCCAGAAGCGGAATGCTGCGAAGGCAAGAAGGAACAGGAACAAAAAGGGTACGGTTAACTTGAGCGAGGCAGTTACTGGAAAGTAATACCAGCGCCCTCCAAGATAGTTCCGCCCCAGCAAGTAAGCCGGCCGGCCGAGCTCCGACTCTACCGATACATCTTGTAATCCGATCCGATACGCTTGCGGCAACAGATGCGTACGCTGCAGTGCGGGGATGACCCTCGTGGGCACGATGCCGCGGGAGTATTGCGCGCGCCCATTGGTCCAGGCAGGAATTCCATGCGGCCTTGCTGAATACCGAAAACCGTAGCTTGCCCAAAGCACCAGCGCCGCAATGATCAACGCCACCGCGAAGGCCCCTGCCCTGCGCACAAGTTTCCGCCAACGGTCACCTTTGGTTATCAGCGTATCCGCGAGGAAAATAAGGGGGAGGATGATCAGCAGCGTTAAGCAGGAGAACTTCAGAGCCAGAGCCAGGCCCATCGCCAAACCGAGCACAAGGATTCGCTCGAACGCCGGCTTGATCAGGTATCGATAGCCGGCATAGATCGCGAGCAGAAATCCCAGCGCTGCCGGGACGTCGGTGGTAACGAGGGCGCCATGGCCGATAAGATTTGGCTCGAAAGCAACCAGCGCGCTGGCGACCACGGCGACTGGACCGCCAAACAGACTGCGGGCAAAGAACCACGTCGCAACCAGTACGCCTATTGCGAACAGCGATGCCGCGATTCGCGCCGCCGTGAGCACGGATTCACTGTTGGCGAATACAAAGGCATGCCCGGCGCGAAAATCGATCTCTTTATTGTTCGCCAGGGCGCACGCATTCGGAATGGGATCGTTGACGTGCATGAACAGCAACGGCAACGCCGCAACCATCTTCGCCAGCGGTGGATGCTCCGGATTCCATCCGAAATCGTTACACTGCAAGTAACGGTATCCCGCGTGCAAATGGTCTATTTCATCGGACGTCACGGAAAGCTGCCGGATGCTGGTCCACATCTGTGCAGCCATGATGACCGACAGAAAAAGCAGTGGAGTCCATTCCGGAAATCTTCGCAGACTCGAAATCGCAATTGAACTAGTGGCTGGCGCCGCCTGCGGTGGGATGTGTTCGCGCTCGAGAATCGGTACTCCAGCTTTTAGCTCTTGGGGGCGTTGGCGACCGTCGTGCGACCGTGCTGTTTAGCTTCGGCGATCAGTTGCTCGACCACGGCCTTTCTATCATAGTTGGGATAAAGAGCTAGCAGCTTCTCCCAGGCGGCAATGGCGCCATCGGCGTCCGATTTGCCTTTCCAGCGGATCATCCCCAGGTTGAACAACGTTCCGGCGTGCTTGGGATCGTATTTCAGCGACTGTTCCAATTGGGCGATCGCGCTGTCCGTGTCCCCGGTGTAGTAGAGGCATGAAGCCATCTCGGTGCGCGCCGCCACATTCTTGGGATCGATCCGCAAGGATCTATCGAAATATGCGGCCGACTCCTTGAACTGGTGGGCAGCTTTGTAAACGTAAGCGATCTGCATCAGGAGTTGCGGGTTCTTAGGATCGCTTTGTAATTGCTTGAGCAGAGGTTCCGCCTGCTTGTCAGCCATCTGCTTCATCTGCTCGAGGCTCGGCATCTGCTGCCCCATGCCGGGGGGCATATTGGCGGGCGCCTGCATCTGGGGACCCGGTGCGGCCGACAAAGAAGCCGCCGATGTCGCCGGGCTGTGCAGCAGGTATCCAATCAGAATGCCCACGGCAAAACACAGGGCAGCCATAACGTAGGCTTGGGAAGCGTTCCACTTGGACGCTGAATTGTCTGTCGTATTCGGTTGGTCGGCCATTCGAACTAGCTCCTCACGATGTGTCGTTCCCGCTGCTTCAGCGTCAGCCCGGATACGCTCGCCGCTATGGGTTGACGTTTCCGATCCTCAACTTCAAACCAGGGCCTCACTTGGTCCGGACTTTCACCGGCGTGCCTGCCGGAGCCGCCCCCGCCAGGTTATGCGCGTGCCCGTGACAAGTCAGGCTGCATGAACTCGAAGCGCGTCGGTAGGCGATCGGGGTGGCTCCATTGGGGGCGACCACGTTGACATCGAAGTTCACCATACGCTCCCCTGAAACCGTGGCTGCCTGGGCCCCCATTCCGTGCGCCGTGTGGCAGACGGAGCAGGAGAAGCCATCGTTGAGGTGGCGCGCATGCTCGCGGAAGCTGGCGTTGCTCATCAGGTTGGCAAGGTCGTGACACTTCGCACAGAGGGCGTAATTCCCGAGCGCAGTCAGGTTGGGAGGCAGATTCAGATTCGTGATTGCCTGGCCTGGCAGCGGCGCCTGGCTCATGTCGTAGCGGCGCTCCAGAATGTGGCTGTATTTTGAGCCGTGTGGGCCGTTCGGTCCCGGCCCGCCGAATTCCCGGTTGTCGTCGCTGTTGTGGCAATCGGTGCACAAGATGCGCGTGCCCATGCTGCGGCCCTTGCTGCTGCCATCCAGGTTCAGCATGTTGAACCGCAAGCTGGACTGCGGGAACGGGCTGCTGCGATCATGCATCACCGGATGGCTGGAGGTGGAAGTGGCGCTGAACTGCGGGATCACGTTCAGCGGATCCGGGGCGGATACAACCCAGTTCGGCAAGTACCCAAAGACGGTAGGATTCGCGGTTTTCCCCGTACTCGTGCCATGGCAGCGCAGGCAGTTCTCATATTGGTTGTTGGACGGAAAAACAACACTCTGGCCGTCAGACGCGCTGATTCCCACAACTCCACTTTGCGAAGCGCGAACCACTGGCGGCGCGGGAAAGCCCAACCCCACCTGTTTCGTGCCGTGAGGATTATGGCAGTCCACGCAGGTAGCGTGGCGGTTGCGATTGAGCAAGTCGCTTTCGTGCGCGGAGTGCGTGTTGTTGCCATTGGCGGTTGTGATGGAATGGTTGATCTTCGGCGACGCCATTTCGGCATAGATATTCGGCGCAGGCGGAGACACGTTCGAACCGCCACTGTGGCAATTGATGCAGGCCTGGTCGTTGGGTCCGCGAAGCAGCGAGGCCGGGGTCGCGTTGTGAGTCGTGTGACAGGACAAACAACCGCTCTTCCTAAGGGTCGTGTAACTGCTAAGGGACATCCCGCCCAATCTCTTAGCAACCTGTGTGTAGCCGCCCAGCGAAGTCTGGCTGGCGACACGGTTGGGCGCGATGGCGTGAATACTGTCACTCCACTGTGCCAGCGGGTTTCTCTGAGTCTTATCGGTGGTCGAAGTGCTCGGGGCAGGGCTCCCCACCATGGCCTGGGCTGCGACGCGCATCTTGGCCTGGGCGGCTGCCAATCCCATTCCCGTGCCTGTCGGGGTGGTATTGTGGCAGGCAAGGCAGAGGGCATTGGGGGAGTTTGTGTCCGAATTGTTGATAACGAGGAAGTTTCCGTTGGGGTCGATATTCTGCACGTGCGGGTTGTGGCAGCTTCCGCACTCAACGTTGCCGCTTATGAGCTTGACGGCCCCCGTCGCGTCCTGCGTGGAAGGCGGAATAGCGCTCAATGACGGGTAGAGGTCACCAGCAGCCTTCAGCGGAGTGACAAAGCTGAAAGGATGCGTGGATTGCATGTTGGTTCCCAGGTCGGCTGGGGTGCCGCTCAGAGTGCCGGTCATGGACACCTGGCCATAAGGGCTCAGCGTTCCCACCGCCACCGTGCCATCGTGGCAGCTCAAGCAGAGAGTGCTGTTCGATCCTAGAGGGGGTGACGGGTTGGTCTGATTCACCATCGTGGGGCTGCTGTAGTTTTGGTAGGTCTGCACACTGGAGAGCTTTTGGTCCCACAAGGGCGTCCCCAGAACTCCAGGCGCGCCATTGATGCCAGAGTGGGGAGCATGGCAATACAGGCAGGGGCTGCCGAGGTTCCCGGTGATCGGGGAGCCACTAGCGGGCGACATGTCATGAGCGCCGAGTACGTCCGTGCCGAGCTGTGCCAGCGCCATACCAGCGCCTAACGCGACCACCATCCCTATCGAAATGGCCCTCAACTTCAATGCTGAACTCCTACCGCTTGCTTGGTCAGTCCAAAATAGCGGAAGACCTGAACCCGGTGGCTATAGGAATCCACCACCAGTACCCGGTCATTGCGATCGATCCACAAACCCGTGGGCAATTGAAATTCTCCGAGCCCGGCGCCTTTCTGCCCGAAGTAGTACAGAAGACGTCCCTGCTGATCGAACACCTGCACCATCCCGCGCACCGCTTCCACCACGTAGAGATGGCCTTCCGAGTCCACTCCCACGCCCTTCGGGCGAAACATCTCGCCCCGGCCTTCCCCAATGCGGCCTATGGCGTAGCGGAAGTTTCCGGAACGGTCCAGCACCTGGACGCGAAAATTCATCGCATCGACGACGATCAGATTGTCGCCGGACAAACGCAGCTCGGTGGGAAAGTTGAATTCGCCGTTGCCCACACCGGTCTTACCGATGGTCTGCAATACGCTGCCCTGCATGTCGAGAACGAAAATCTGGTTGCGCAACGTGTCGGTCACGTAGATGCGCTGTGCCGCCGAATCCACCGCGATTCCGGTGGGCCGCTTGAAGAAGCCCTCGCCGCCTTTCAGGCTTCCGATCGTCCGCTGGAACTTTCCGCTGGGCTCAAACACGAAGATCCTGCCGGACTCGGAATCGGTCACATAGATGTTGTCGGCAGCATCCACCGCGACGCATTGCGGCGAATGTAGCCCTTCCTTCTCCTTCTCGCGGGAGATGAACTTGTACTTCTGTTGCCCAAAATCAAAAATGTGGATTCCCGCCGCGCCGGGATCGGTCACGATGATGCGGTCATGCGAATCGGTCACCACCTCGTAGGGATTGATCAGGCTGTGAAATTCGGGTTCGCCGGCCACGATGTCCACCAGCTTGTTCCAGAAGCTGCGCTTCAGCTTCACCTCACGCTCGGACCGGAAGCTGCGCTCGTACGTGAGCCGGCGCCCGCCTTCCAATTGCAGCTCGGGCGCCAGCGACCGGCTGCGGGTCTTTCTTCGACGACTTGGCCGCCGCGCCCGGCGCCAGCACCAGCGCCAGGGCACAGACCAGCAACCGTCCTGGCTTGCCTCGAAGAATCGACCTCAGAAAAACTTGAACCACCTGGAAACTCCAATGAAGAACGACGAGCCCGTGGTCGGCGGCCCCCCAATGACGCTGAAGCCCTGCGTCAGCTTCAGGTAGCCACCCGTGATCCACAACTGCCGCAACTTGTACTGCAAAAACGCGCTCATTTGTTCCGTGTTGTTCTGTGAACTGGCAGTCGTTCCCACGGTATTGCTCAGCGCCTTCGAGTAACTGGCCGAGAGGGTCAGTCCGCGAATCGGGGTGGTGGCCGCTCCGATAGAGTACGCCTTGCCGCCAAACAGAATCACCTGCGCCGGGGTCACGATTGGAACCGGAACCAGAACCGGCGTCAGCCCGGTGGGGGTGAGGATCGAGGTTCCATCGGCCTTCGAATAAGCGCCGCTGATGCTGAATCTCTTCAAAGACAACGAGGTCGAATAGCTCTGGCTGAAGGTTCCCGAGCCGGCAACATTGTTGAAGGTGGATTCCGACCCGCTGGCGTTGGCGCTCCAATGGGAATACGTTCCTATATTGCGCCCAATACCGACCGAGTAACCGTACCCCGAGGAGGTATAGGCCACCAATGCCGTCTGCGTGTTGCGCGAATAGTTGAGCGAGCCGTTCAGGTTCCACCGTTGCAGGCGGCGCGTATAAGAAACGGTCTCAAAAAAACCCAGGGTGCTGGGGCTGTCGGGTACGTCCACCGAGGTCTGTGTAACGCCCGCCGTAGCATTAAAGAAACCACCGAGCAGGGCGTTGCCATAACTCACCATTTCGGTAAAAGTATTCGAGCCAATCGAAGTTCCCAGCGCGCTTTGCTCGCGGTGGTCGGCATTGGCGCCGAAGGTGAGGTGCAACGACGGCAGGACATAATTGGCCTGGCCGTTGATGTCCAGCGAGTGGGTCGAATACTGCAGCAACGATGGCGGCACCACGCCTCCAGCGGCGATGATGGACTGGTAAAGCGTCCCTCCGAGATTGTCCGTGTACTGACTGTTGACCCCAACGTTCAGATTGCGAATGGGCTGGAAACCGGCGCCGGCGTTGACCGTGTCAATGGTGGCGTTGTAGCTGCCGCCGCTGTATTCCGAGCTGATGTCCGACCTGCTGACCCCGGCCGAAAACGCGCCGTTCAGCGGCAGGCTATGCCCGACCCCAAAATTAAAGGAGTTGCCGGAAGAATCCGAGGCCTGCGGCGCCGCCTCGCCGTTGAGGAAATCCGCTGTCACGGCGTGAACTTTGTTGTAGTTATAGCCGCCGTTCAGGCGGAACCCAGCCAAGGTGTGAGATACGTTGACTCCGAACGTGTCGATATGGGAAGTGCTGTCCGAATTTGTGCCGAACACCGTGTTGGTATTGTTGCCGTCCATGAATTGGAACGAAACGCTGGGATAATCGGGGAGGTGGATCCCCCAGCCAATGCCGAGGTTTTCGTTGTTCCCGCGGGTGGTGATGTTCCCCAGTTCGGGCACGACAAATCCTCCCGAACTGTTGTAAGTCTTGCTATAGCTGACCGTGCCGGGGAAATTACTGCCGCCAAAAATGTTTGCGCTGGCGTTAACGCCGCTGCTGGCAAAAACCGACTGGAAATTGGAGTTTTCCCGCGACTGGTTGTAGAAGGGCTGAACGTCGAAGGAGAGAAAGCTGGGACTGTAGTAGAAGCCAGCCAGGTCGGCATTGCCGCCCGCATTGATGCCATGGTCGGAGCCGGCATAATTGGAGAAATCGCCGGTGTATCCCGTCGATAGCGTGCCGTTCAGGTTCATGTTGATGTTGTCGCCCACCTGAACCTGCGCCCGCGCCGGCAGTACCAGTGTTAGCAACCAGATGCTTGCAACGAAAATCCCGCGCTTGTTCACGTCAGCCTCGCCATCCTTACTGTTGAGAAAGTAAGCATTCGTGCTTCCGTTAGGCTTCGGCCAGCGTGGTTTATGGCTTTTGCAATCAGTCGATTGCAGAACGAATTCGGGACCTTGAGGCAAGGCCGCTCCAGCTTGCGGAATACGCCACTGAAATCTGCGCGGTTTGGCGCACTGCCGAGCGGGCGGATGAGCCTACGCAATTTCCATGACTCGAGATATTCACCCACGACCCTCACCGCCCCCACCCCATCCTTAGAGCTCTTCCACTTTCGCGTTCTTCCGCAACCGTGCGTCCAGGTTGCGACGCAGTTCCTCTGTCTTCTTCCTTTGCAGTTGCTGGCGAAGGTCGCCCTTCACGTCATCGAATTTCTGTGTGCCCGTGGCGACGTGAGCATTGAGCCGCACGATCGTGTAGGCGTGGCCGTCAAGCTCGATCAGGCCGCTGACCTGGCCGGGCTGCATGGCCAAAACAGCCTGCAGTACGGGCGCTGGCAGTTTGTCGCGCTCCGCGGCCTTGTGGTCGCCCATCATCACCCGGTAGTCGTCCTGGGAAATCTTTTCGGCCAGCAATCCAAACTCTTCATAGCTCTTGGTGGTCTTGGCCTGGCGCAGCGCATCCTCCGCCCGCTTGCGCGCTTCTTTCGCTTGCTCAGGCGTGGCGTTGTTGGGAGGAATTATGGAGATCGTCTGCACGGCAAACGATTCCGGAACGCGAAACTGGCCGGGGTTCTTGTCGTAGTAGGCTCTCGCCTGTGCGACGGAAATGGAAGACTTACTCTCCACTTCCAGCTTCAGCAGGTCCTCGATCAGCAGTGAACGCTTGATCTTTTCCTTGAGCAGCGCCTGCGAGCCCTTGAATTCCGTATTCAGCAGCTCTTTGAACTCTGCCGCGCTGGGGAACTGCTTGCGGAAGTCGGCTTCGGCGCGCTGCATGCGGGCCGGCGCCACCGTCATCTTGCGGCGAACGGCTTCCTGATAGACCAGCTCTTCGAAGACGATCATCTTCATGGCGCCGTTGCGGATGTCGGCTTCCATTGCCTTGGGGACACTGCCGTTATGCTGGCGGGCGTAAGGGAAAATCGTGTACATCTCCCGCACCAGGTCGCGGTCGGTCAGGACAGCCCCGTTCACCCGGGCAACCGGCCGCCCACGGGTTGCAGGGTCGTATTGGCGCTTGATGGCTTGGCAACCGCGGTGGGCGCATGGGAGCTGGCGAGCTGGGCCGACGCCGAGGAAAGTGCGACCAGCAACAACCCCCAGACCAAAGTCTGGCTTGGGGGGCGCGGGTGGAAGCGCAAAAGCGCGCGGAGGGCGGCAGACCGTAGCCCACGGCGCAAGCCGTGGGTCAAGATCCACACCAGCCGCGAGCCCGCGTAGCGGGCGACAGAAAGGACCCTCTCATAATTCTTTCGCCCGCTTCGCGGGCTGCTGGTTTGTTCCAAATCTCTCCCACGGCTGACGCCGTGGGCTACGATCTGCCGCGCGCTTCGCGCGCTCGATGCTGGCGTTTCAATCTTCTTTGAAGACCGGTACTTCATGATCTCTCTCCGAAAAAATGGGGGAGGGAATTCCCTCCCCCGGATTTAAAAGAGAAAAACAGACTAAGTGGTCGGGACCCCGTACTGGCCCTTGCTCTCGTTGGCCTCGCCGCCGTGGCACTGACGGCAGAACTGCGCCGTGGAGTTGCCGCCGGTGGCCGGGTTGTAGTAGCCGCGCAGGAAGAACATCGTCTTGTAATAGCCCTGTACGCCGCCCATCTTGCCGGCGTAGATGTTCTGACTGTGCTGGTCGTGGCAGCTCGTGCAGGCCACTGCGGTTTTCACGGTTCCGAAAGTAGCCAAGCTGACCGCGAAGCCATAGTTGTTGTTCGCGAACTGGCTTGAGTTCGGTCCGTTCATGCTGATTGCGGTGGTGTTGCCACCGGTGCAATCCCAGTTGTACGTGCCGCCGCAGGCGACGATTGCTTGCCCGCCCACCGGATGGTCGTTCTGGTACATGTTGGCGGAGCCTGTGCCATCGGCACCGAGCAGGGTTGGAGCAGTACCGCCGACGATGGGCAGAGTCTCGACCGTCTGGCCCTTCATCATGGCGGGTTTTGCCACGTTGCCGTCATGGCAGCTCAGGCAGAAGAGGATGATGGTGTTGGCGTCATGGGCGCTGGTGATCGTGCCCTGCGCGGGGAGGGTCACCACATAGGGTTTGCCGTCGCCGCTGAAGTTAACGGTCTGCCCGTAGAGAGGGGTAAGGTCTTGTCCCCACAGAGCAAACGCACCGGCCTGACTGTCATTGGTAGCTTTGTTGTTGCCGGCAGGGCCGCTATGTGGCGCGTGACACATCACGCATCCACGGCCGTAGCCGAGGTGGGCGCCCAGGATATCGGTGGTTTCGCCGGTATCCTGCGGTATCGCGGCCATCGCCACGGCAGCCGCAGCGAGAACCACGAGAAGGATTAACAGTACTTTCTTCATAAGATGACAACCTCCTGAATTTGTGTTGCAACACTTCAACTTCAGGCCTGGGAGTCGGTTTGGTTGTCCGGCTCCTGTTTTCTTGGCAGCCCCGCGGGACCGCCAAAACTTGAGGCGCTTACTTCGCACCTGAATCCTTTCCTGCCGCACTCGCTGCTTGCTCGGCTGCTGGCTGCGCAGGAGCACTGGCTGACTTCTGATCTCCGCCTTCGCGCCGCTTTTTCTCCGCCTCGAACTCGGCGTCGGTCACGTAACGGAACACTTGCACGCGGCCGGGAAACCCCTCGGAGGTGATGACCCGGTTGCTCTTGTCGATGGTGATTCCGTAGATCCCCATGAACCTACCGGGATATTCGCCATGCCCGCCGAAGTAGATCAGCAGGCGTCCCTCTTGATTGAAGACCTTGACCATGTCCTGGGCGGCATCCGCTACCCAGATGTGGCCATCGCAATCCACCGCAATCCCCTTGGGCCGCTCGAAATCCTGCGGCCCATCGCCGTTCTTGCCGAAGGTGCTGATGAAGCCGCCGTCGGCGTCGAAGATCTCGACCCGGTTGTTGAAGGTGTCGGTGACGTAAACGTTGCCGTCCTTATCCACCGCAACCCCGACGGGCAGGGAGAAGGTTCCGGGAGCGGTCAGCTCGTGCTTCTTGCCGGGGGTGCCGAGTTTGCGCAGCAGCTTGAAGTTGTCTGCGTCGAACACATCCACCACATCGTTCTGGGTGTCCACCACATAAGCGAACCGGTTCTCGGTGTCGATGGCGATGCCGGCGGGACTTGCCAGCACTTCGGCGCCGAATGTGGCCTCCAACTGGTGCTTGGCGCTGAAGACGTCTACCCGGTGCAGCTTCACGTCGGCGACGAACAGGCGGTCGTTGTCGTCCATGGCCAGGCCATTGATCATCCCCAGGTGCGCCTGCTTGCCATTGGCGATCAGCTCTACCGCCTTGGTCTCCGGGTTGAAGATGAAGATTGCGCCCACGCCCTGGTCCGCGGCGTAGATCAGGCCCTTGGAATCCACCGCCACGCCGAATGTGCGAATCAGTTGGAAGGGCAGCTCCTTGACCTGGATCTCGTCCACGGGCCGGCTGCCCGCCAGGCGGTCCATCCATTTCTGCTTCGGCTGCTCCTTCTTCTTGGCGAAGAGGTTGGGATCGACCTTTTCGCCGGTGAACAGGTCGACGAAGCGGATGCGCGCGATCGCCGGCGGGTTCGGCCACACGATTTTGCTGATGTCGAAATAGCCCTTCGAGCGCTGATCGCCCAGCTTGGGCTGCTCGGCCGGAGCGGGAGCCTTCTTCTTGCCGGCGTAGGCCGGACCGGCGCAAGCGAAGGCCAGCAGGAGCAGGGCGATAATGGCTGCCGAGAGCTTGCGGGTGCGGTCTGATTTGCAATGTTCGAACATCACCGTTTGCCTCCGCCGAATTTGCCTCCGGCTTCCATGGCCTTCAGATCCAAAGGATTGTTGTGGCAGGTCTTGCAGAACGCCATGTTGGGCTGCTGGTCCTTGACCAGCATTCCGTTGTCCGACCCGGCGTGTGGCTGATGGCAGGTCAGGCAGTTCATGGGCGTCACTGCCTTGGTGACCAGGTTCCGGACATCGGAAATGGGGTGGCGCTCGGTGGGATGACCGACGCCATACTCAAGCGGCAGCACCGGCACGCGGCGAGCTTTGAAGTAGTCCTCCGGCAGCTTCACTTTGCCGTCGAAGATGGTCAGCACGTGTTCGTTTTCCAGCTTGCCCGGACTGCGCTCCGGGCCGTGGCACTCCAGGCACAGCGCATTGACGCTGGCGGTGCGCAGCAGGTGCTGGTTCGTCGCCGCCGTGCGGCTCGTGGCATGTCGAGCAGCCTTGCTCAAACGCGGGCTGGTGCAGGTGCGCCTTCTTGAACTGTTCCGCCTGATCGCTGTGGCAGCCCAGGCAAGCCGAGACCGCATCGGGCTTGGGGAAGCCCGGCGTCTTGCCGGCGTGCGGGTTGTGGCAATCGGTGCAGTCTCCGGCGGCGCCCGGATGCTGGACCTTGGCCTTCTCAATCTGCTCGGCCTTATCCGAGTGGCAGGTGACGCAGAGCGCCTTGGCGCTGGCCTGGGTCAGGACGACCTTGCCGTCTTTCGCGGGCTGGTGGCAGCTATCGCACGACTTCGACTCGAAGGGATTGTGCTGAAAAGCCTGCATCAGCTTCGGCGAGCGCGACTGGTGCGGATCGTGGCAGGTCAGGCAGTCGGCCTTCTCGAAAGGCTGGTTCTGGTGCGCCTTGACGAGGCTGGCGTCCTTGGGATCGTGGCAGTCGATGCAGAGTTGCGGGGCGTTCTTGGTCAGGTGCTTGGCGAACTCGCGCTTGCTCGGGTCACCTACTTTGTGGGTGACGTGGCAGGCTGTCGCAGCCCGTATCCAGCGCGGCGTGGCGGCTGCCCTTGGCCGGAGTGTTCAGGCCCATGTCGTGGCATTGCAGGCAGAGGTTGTCTTTCTTGCCGGCGCCCGAGGTGGGCTTCAACAACTGATTCTTATTGTCGGAAACGTGGGGATCGTGGCACTTGAGGCAATCGCGAACCGCCGGGCTGTGAACGTGTCCCTTGTTCTGGGCTGCGTCCTTATCACTGTGGCACTGCAGGCACAGCTTGACGGGAGTGGTGGTGATCAGCTTGATGCGGGTAACGTCCTTATTTGTGCGGATCTCGTGACAACTCGTGCACCCGGTTGCGATGGCGGTGTGAACATTTTTGCCTTTGGCTTTGTCGGCGTGGCACTCGATGCACTTGGCCGAATCGGTCTTGGGGTCGAGCGGCACCGGATGCTGCTTGGCCATGGCGGGCACGGCCAGGGCGGCTGCCAGAAGCAGCCATCCGGCAAGATTCTTCGCGAAACGAGTTGTGGATAGGCCCCTCACATCAACCTCAACCCATCTGTCTAGGCACGCTAGTAACCGCCGCTGCAGGGAGGGACCCGCCGTCCTCTAATTTCCAAGCTGCTGAAAATACGTGACTTGTTGGCAGCCAATCTAAGCCTCCCGAGGATTGCGCTCCAGTCTGGGACAATTCCCACAACGGCGCCTGTGAAATCACACACTTTGGTGCTTGTCCTTGACATTCGCCGTGATGCTCCTCACAAGTCACTGTGACCTCTGATAGGGAGAACCGCCGCGTTCCACTCTCCACGCTGATCGACTCTATGTAGGGGCTGGAAACGGGTAAGTGTCTCGGGGCACATGTCAATGTGACGGAAGTCACTAAACTTCCTCTCATCGAGGAGATGCTCCAGATGCTGGATTGAAATGACGGTGCTGGCTGGTGAGGAACTGATTGGGAGAACCACTGCGCAGACGAAGTCCTGCCCAGTCACGACTGCAAAAGCATTTTCTCTATTTCCGCGCGCTGCGGGAAAACGGAGACGCGGTTCTGCCCTGGTTCTCCATGTTGTTGTCAGTAGGCAAATGGTCTTCTGCAGAGAGTTGGCGCAGTTCGGCTGTGTCACACCCCAAAGTGACACTCATCACTGCAGGGCGTCTTCATATCTGGATATAAAGGATCATCCTCCCCGGATTTTTCTAGGCCGGTGCAGAGGTCGCGTGGGCTATTTTGCCGACGCGCTTCGCGTTTCTCCCCCAGAGCAAACAGAGCAATTGCGCCCCAGCAGTTGTCGGTGCTGCCTCCCCTAATTGGACAGAGAGTATCTGAAGACATTTCTCCCCCGATCAACCTCTCCCGCAGCTCGAACTGATGCACGAGGGCTGTTGCTCAGTTTCCCGGTTCTAGGTAGCGAAGAGTCTAGCGAGGGCCGCCATGAAACTGCTGTTCGCTGTCCGCCCGTTTACGGCTTGGGCGCTATGGTCGCTATTGCTCGCCGCCAACGGACTAGGCCAAAATCTGATGGAAGTGGGTAATACCGGCAGTGCGCAGCCGTGACTGGTGGGGCTTCCCGAACCCCGGGTGGCAGTACGACTCTTGCCCAAAGGGAACTTTGGAACTCAACACGAAGTCAAGTACTTGGGCTCGTACTGTGCCGATGGCAAGTTTCGAGCCATATCAAGACTCAACCGCCTTTTTCCCGAGCGAACCGCGTCGGCGGGGTCTTGCGCAAGGCCCTCGGAAGGTCGGCCTTTGCCTGAAGTCGGTCCCAACGAAAGGATTGTCGAGAACTTCGAGCCGCCCCGGCATGCCGTGGCTGCACTTAAAGGACATAGCGTTATCGCTGGAGCTCGCGACGAAATCCTACGAGCCGTTTTCGGCCGAGAGACGGTCCTGCGAGGCCCCCGTTACATTACGGCCGACGCGAACGGGCGCCTCATTGTTAGCGATCCGGCACTGCTTGCCGTTCACGTCCTTGACACTAAGGCCGGAAAGTCTTTTCGCATTGTCGGCGGGGAGGGCCGCCGTCTCCAAGTGCCGAGCGGCGTAGCGGTCGATGCTGACAACAATATTTACGTCGCAGATTCGGAACGCGGAATTGTCTTGCTCTACGGACCCGACGGGACATTCCTCCGTTCTATCGGTGATCTGGGCGGTGGTGAAGGCTTATTCCACCATCCAACCAGCATTGCCATCGACCGGACAGCTAGTCATTTGTACGTTCTCGATGGCTCTCGTGTACTGATGCTCGACCTGGCGGGCAAGATCCTCAACCGGATCGGCAGATTGATAGGGGATTGCGGATGAATTTTGCTGTCCGAGTCTTGTTTGGAGCTAGAAGAACTTCTTATTCTCGACATGGATGGCATGCGAGTTCAGATCATGAATCTGCAATGTAAGCTACTTCAGAGAGTGAGCCTTTCTGAAGTACCCATGTCGCAAGATCTTGGTTTGGGCGTAGACCACGAGGGCAACATTTATGTGAGCTTCGCAGATGCATCCGTGGTCAAGGTCTACAACCGTGAAGGATCCCTGATGAAATCCTTCGGAAGCACGGGTTTTAAAATGGGTGAGTTCAATTTCCCGACGGGATTGTGGATCGACTCAACCGACCGCATTTACGTGGCTGATACGCGCAATCTTCGCGTCCAGGTTTTCCAGCTTTCAAGTCACCAGCCCTCAAACTGAACTCAAGCGATGCGGTTCATTCTCAGGTAAAGACAGACCGAGCTCTAGGCCAGCTCCAACTCAATGTGCTTCCCGACCGGGTCCAGGCTGGCTATCCGAAAGCTGCGAATCTGCCCCGTGTGGATTTCATCGGGCGCAGACCGGCTAGCGCCGCCCTTCCAGCGTGCCTGCAGCATGGAACTCAGCGAGGACAGATCCGCCTTCGCTCCCGTCTTGCTCTCTTCGGGCGCAGGTTGACGCGCACCGATCCGGCAGGTGCCCCGAACGCCCTCACCGAGCTCCACCGCCGCCTGCGCTCCTGAAAGCTCAATGATGCGGCCGGTTACCACATCCCCTGGTTTGTGTTCGGCGATGTAGTCATCCCATCCCGTGGGCAGCAGTTGCTTCATGCCCAGTCGCAGTTGCCGCTTGGTCTTGTCGAGGGCGAGCACCTGGGCCCTGACGGTCTCGTCCAACTCGCAGCACTTCTCGCGGATGACGGATGCGCTTCTCGGCGCTGATGTCGCCGATATGGATCATGCCATCCACGCCTTCTGCGAGTTGCACGAAGGCCCCGAAGTTGGTGAGGCTGGTGACCGGTCCTTCCACCACCGCACCGACCGGGAACCGCTCGGCGGCCTCGGCCCAGGGATCACCCAGCGCTTGTTTCAGACCGAGCGAGATGCGGCGTTCCGCCGCGTTCACTCCCAGCACCACCACTTCCACTGTCTCGCCCGGCTTAACGATTGTGCTGGCATTCTTGAGTTTCCTCGACCATGACATCTCGGAAACGTGCACCAGGCCTTCGATTCCCGGCTCCAGCTCCACAAACGCTCCAAACTCGGCGACGCGCGCCACCGTACCGCGCACGCGCTCGCCCACCTTATATCTATCGGCGGCAGAGCTCCACGGATCCGGCTGAAGCTGTTTCATGCCCAGCGAGATGCGCTGCTTCTCTGGCATCGACCTTCAAAACTTTGGCTTCGATCTGCTGCCCTGGCGAGAGCACGTCGGACGGTTTATCGATGCGGCTCCAAGACATGTCACCGACGTGCAGCAGGCCGTCCACTCCGCCGATATCCACGAACGCTCCGTAGTCGGTCAGGCTGCGGACCACGCCGGTGACCGTCTCGCCTTCCTTGACCTCGGAATAACGGCGCTGCTTGATGCCGCGCTCTTCCTCTTCGAGAAGCGCCCGGCGATCCACCACCACGTCTTCGTCGGCGACGTCGAGCTTGGTGATGCGGCAACGGATCTCCTGCCCTACCAGCTTTTCCATCTCGGCGGCATCGCGAACTCCGCTGCGCGAGGCAGGCAGGAACGCGCGCACCCCGACATCCACGCTCAGGCCACCCTTGATGACGCCCGTCACCGTGCCCACGATCGCGGCCTTGTCGGCGAAAGCTTGCTCCAGCGCCGACCAGTCGCGGGGCCGCGCGGTCAGGGAACGGGAGAGCTGGTAATACCCTTCGGGATCGCGGCCCGTGACCGAAACCGGGATCGTGTCGCCGGGCTTTACTTCCCGGCCGGCGAAAGCGGACAGCGGCAGAATGCCTTCGGTCTTGAAGCCGATATCGACATAAACCGATTCGCCGGAGACGGAGATGATGGTCCCTTCGATTTGTTTTCTGCCTTCAGCCTGGTGCGCGTGGCTCTTCTCGTAGCGCGAAAGAATGTTGTCGAACGATTCTTCGGTCTCAGAGGCAGGCGGGGAGTCTGGATTGCTTGGATCGGGCATGTCCGCTCACATTTTACCTAACAATTATCGCGGAGTTGGAATGGGTTGGGCTCCGCGAAGGTAAGCGTCGGTCTTGCCGATCCAATCCTCCCGTGGAGGAGTGAAGATGTCGAGATCAACTGTGTCTTCGAGAGCGACCGCATCGTGCGGCACATTGGGAGGAATACAGAGCACTTCGCCGGCACGCACAACCACTTCCTCGCCGTTCAGCGTGAACTTCAAAGCGCCTTCCAGAATGTAGGTGACCTGCTCATTGTGGTGGCTATGGAGCGGGACTACGCACCCTTTCTTCAGAAGGACGCGCGCGACCATCACACTTTCACTGACAATGAACTGCCGCTGCAGCAGAGGATTCAGATCCTCAAGCTCTACCGATTTCCAGGGGATGTATTTGTGGTGTGCCATATCAATTGCTCCTGTTCGCGATTTCTGCAATGCTACGGCGTTCTTAAGCCTAATGCGCGCAAAATGGGTTCGTCTGGAACGGCCGCACCGTCCGTCTTGGCGACGACTCCGAAACCGCCGGAATAATCCCACAATGTCCATCCCATACCGTGCTGCTCCAGGGAGCTGCGCACGTCGGCCAGCCAAGCCGCACGGGAGTCGGCATCGGAATATTTGCGATACACCCCGAACTCGTCACAGATCACCGGGACCCCATGCGCTCTGGCCCACTGCGCAACTTGAGCGATTTCGGCTTCGATCCGTGCCTTGTTCCAGCGCTCGAGACCGTAGCGGATCACGTAGAGACGGTAGGCCGCTTCCGGCACATCCGAGGCCACTTTTTCCGCCGATTCCGGAGTCGATGGGTACGCCAGCCCGCGTTCGAAATGCCAGAAATCCACCGCCCAGCCGGCTCCCTGATGGGTGAAGATGTGCGGTTCGTAGAAATGAAAGCTGTAAATTACGTTGGTGTCCCGCAGCGGCTCCAGGAAGAGCAGGTCATCGTCAGCCGACCAACGCGCCCCGGTCGCGATGATCGTGTTCTGCGGCGCGCCCTCGCGGATGGCTGCTGCAAGCTTGGCCTGTATGCCGGCCCAGCGGTAGCGGTCTTGCACTTCCGGTTCGTTGAGTATCTCGAAGAAAACCAGATTCCGGTCCAGCGCGCCATAGTGTTTCGCAAAGGCGCGCCAAAAGTCCTCGAACCGCTCGACGAAACCATCATCCCTGGCAAGCTTGTCTTTGAAGTCGTGTTCAGGCTGGATGTCCAGGATTATCGCCAGGTCGTTGGCAAGAACGGTCTGCACGGCCTCATCCAAATAATTGAGGTACTCCTTTGGAATGGCGTCTGCCTCCTCTTCCCGAAACATAGGCCGTGGGTTGATGCTGAGCCGCACGTGGTCGAAGCCCATCGCCTTGATGAGGGCGAGGTCGCGGGAAGTGGTGTGCGAAATAAAGTGCTCTCTGGTGTAGCCCTTTGGGTCGCCGACTTGGGCAAACCATCCGCTGAGATTCACCCCGCGTCGAAGATGGGACATTCTTCGCGCGGCGACATTCTCCGCAGTTTGCTGGGGATGTAAGGTGTGGTGGGGTTCAGCACTCTGTGCCGAAACTTCGCTCGGGCCGAACAGAAGAGTACAGAAGAGCAGAGAATGGCAGAGATATATCCAATTCCTTGACTGGCCGCTGCCGCTCATCCCAGCGAGTATACGCGGTGCTCGCCCGGAGCCCGGCAAAACGCTTTGGCGGCATGAAGCAGGCCCGGCTGGGCCGCGAAGGATCAAAGTACGGCGTCGAAGAATATCTGGAAGTGGAGTACGCGTCATGGGTGGCATCAATCGTTAGTCGCTGCAGACAAAGAAATTAGTGGTTCACTCTTCAGAGGCAGAAGCGGACGCCGGAGACGCATCTACGGTTCAAGTGCGCTGTTAGAACGGAGGCTGCACCTTGACCGTAGCGAACCGCTCATCCAAACCAAAGCTGGTTGTGGCGACCCCGGACACCCAACGCCGAACTGCTCACGAAATTCTGGAAGGAGTCGCCAAGAACGCGCGCGAGGAACTGGACCGCACCACGCCCGCATTGTTCATCTCCGGCCTCGCCGGAGGGATGACAATGGGGCTAACCGGATTAGGCGTCGCCGTTGCGCACACGTACTTGGGTTTTGGAGGCACCCGGGAGGTGCTGGCAAATCTGCTTTACCCGCTGGGGTTCATCGCGGTGGTGATCGGTCGCGCGCAACTGTTCACCGAGAATACTTTGTATCCGGTGGTGCTCGTGCTCGATGAGCGCAAGCATCTCCTGAACACCTTGCGCTTGTGGGGGACAGTCTTATGCGGCAAATGTCCTGGGCGCTCTTGGCTTTGCCGCCCTGACGGTCTCGAGCGGGGCGCTGCGTCCGGAATCGGTGAAGGCGCTGGTAACGGTTGGCCTGATGTCTGCGCAAGGCAGCTTCGGACATCTCTTCTGGGCGGGCGTAATCGGCGGCTGGCTGATCGCGTTGGTGGCCTGGATGGTGACTGCCAGCCACTACACCATCGGCCAGATCGTGGTGGTTTACCTGCTCACCTATCTGGTCGGCCTTGGACACTTCGCGCACTGCATCGCCACCAGCGGTGAGATTCTGGCTGCCATTCTGGCCGGCGCAACCACCCCGGGGAACTACTTGCACTGGCTCGCGCCGGCAACCTTGGGGAACATCGTTGGCGGGGTAACTATTGTCAGCCTGCTCAACTACGGGCAGGTCGTCGCGGGGGAGGACAATTGAGGACGATGAAGGCGAAGCGCAGAGACTCCCGATATTCCCGTACCGCCGGACCAGCCGCATACACCGCCGATCGAAGATCCGCCGGAAAATCCCGATCTGCAGATACCGAATGCTCCGGTGCGCGAGCCGGACCCGCCAGCGCCCAAGCGGCTATGACCTTCGGGGTTGAATCCGCCGCAGGCGTCCGTGTTCGAGAATGAAGCTGTCGCCGCGCCACACGATGCTTCGGCCTGCAAACGATGCCGCCCACACCAGCACGGCCTGCAGATCGCGAATCGGAAGCAGCCACAGTCGGCGCAGATTGCCGTGGTCGTGGCAGACGCCAATCGCCGTCACCAGCAGCGCCGCGATCCTCGCGCCATAGGCCAGCGCAAACAAGGTCCAGGCCCAGGCCGCGCCTGCCGCCGCGATAACCGCCACTGCTGCCCACTGCACTCCAAAGACAAGCCCCAGCCCAAGGCTCCCGGCGCGGGCTGGCGTCGCGGACGGTGCGCGCCCAGCGCAGTTGATGATTCCAAAAATCGTGCAGCGAATAGTCGGGCATTGCAGTCTCGACCACCAGATCCGAGAGAACAATGCGGTATCCGGCCTGGCTGATGAGGGTGGCGAGCTGATAGTCATCGGCAAGATAGTCGGCAAGCGCCGCGAAGCCGCCGATCTGCTCCAGCACTTGCCGAGGGAAGGCCAACGTCGATCCGAACCCGTAGTGAAACGCGCGCTGATTCTGGTAGGACACTAGCACAGAGCCGGCGAAGTCGCTGATGCTCAGCGCCTCCAGCTTCGAGCCGATCGTGTGTCCGGCAATGGCGCGGTATAGAGCCGTGACTAATCCGACCGTCGAATCGGCCAGCGGCGCCATAACACGCCGCAAATAATCAGGCGGAACCCGGATGTCTCCGTCGTTGATCAGCAGGTGATCATAGTGAGCTGCGGGAAGCATCTGGATAAGATTGCTGACCTTGCGATTGGTCCCCAGTTCTTGCGGACAGATAACCAGTTCGATCCGCCGCTCCGGAAATTCTCTCTTCAACCGTTCGATAAGCGGCACCGCGGGATCAGCAACGTCATGGACGCCGAAGATGATCTCGTAGTCGGGATAATCCAGCAGGCAATGGCTGCGGAAGCACTCATAGGCGTGCGGGTCGGCGCCGCGCACTGGCTTCAGGATCGAAACTGGCGGGTAAGCCTTCGCTTCCGGGCGAGCTTGCCGCGCAAAGCGCCACGCGCTCAGCATGGAGACGACGTAGAACACAACGCCGAAGGCGGCGCAGGCGGCAGCCACGATCTCAACGATGGTCCTGATCATGCCGGGGCTATAATAAAGGAGGTTGACAGCCGGACCGGACGGTCGCTCTTGTCCCGCGAACGCTGGATTCGTCCAGGCTGCGCGGGAGCAGGGGAGGAAAGTCCGAACTCCACAGAGCAGTGTGCCGGATAACGTCCGGGCGGCATCCCTCAATGGGATGTTGACGGAAAGTGCCACAGAAAACATACCGCCCCGCCGTCCTTTGATCCCGCGGTGCTAATGCCAGGGGTGACATGAACGGCGGGGTAAGGGTGAAAAGGTGCGGTAAGAGCGCACCGCCGCCTCAGTAATGGGGCGGGCAGGGCAAACCCCACACGGAGCAAGACCAAATAGGGAGGGAGTGGCGCTTCGGCGTCCGCGCGCTGACTCGGCGCGTTTTACCTCCGGGTAGGTCGCTAGAGCCGCGCAGTGATGTGCGGCCCAGAGGAATGGCCGTCCTGCCCGCCGCAAGGCGAGCAGACAGAATTCGGCTT
>CAVTEQ010000016.1:0-124453 GCA_963733935.1 uncultured Acidobacteriota bacterium | reverse complement strand
GGCAAAAGAATTTCCCGAGCTCGGGGAATATCTGCTCGACCAGCGTCCGCCGCTCGAAGCCCAGCTCATCGATCTCGCCGATGAGATCGCTTACCACACCGCCGATCTCGACGACGGCGCCGAGGCGCGCATCCTCAGCGTGGAAGATATCCGCGCGGGTGTGCCCGTCTTCGAAATGTTCTATCGCCAGGCGGAAGCGCGCCACCTCGACGCACTCCCCAAGCTCAAGTTCAACGAGGCGGTCCGCGGCGTGCTGAATCTGCTGGTCACCGATCTGATCGAGAACACCGTGGCGCGGGTACGCGCCGCAGGGATCAAGAACCTGGAAGACGTGCGGCGCCATCCGGAGCGAATGGTGTCCTTCAGCACCGAAGTCGAGAGGCACCGCGACCTGCTCCGGCAGTTTCTCTACGACCGCCTTTACTTCAGTCCTGACCTGAAGGCTGAGAAAGATATGGCCGAGCGCACCGTCAGCGAACTATTCGACTACTTGACCAGTTGTCCGCAAGCCCTGCCCACCAGCTACCAGGAGAAGACGCGCCACGAGCTTCTGCCGCGCGTGGTCTGCGACTACATCGCCGGCATGACCGACAACTTCATCCAGCAACAGCACGCGACGCTGTGCGGGAAGAAGACCGTGGCGCTGTAAGCGGACTGGTTTCTGCCAATTCACGTAGGCGTAAGACACGTCACTTGCCCGCTGTACGTCACCCGGTAGATCGCCCCGTTGGTGTCGTCGCTGATGTACATGGAGCCGTCGGCGCCAATCGCGATTCCCACGGGACGCCCCGCGGGCTTGGTGCTCTTGGTCGCGCCGGCGGGCATCCACCCGGTGATGAAATCCTCCACGCCTTCGGGCTGCGTCTGATCTTTGAGCTTGACCCGCACCACTTTGTATCCGGTGGGAACGCTGCGGTTCCAGGAGCCGTGAAAGGCCACGAACAGGTCTCCCTGATACGGCTTGGGAAACATGCTGCCGTTGTAGAACGCCAGGCCGAGCGGCGCGGAGTGCGCTTGCAGATTGACTTTGGGCAGGACGACGTTCGTGCAATGCGCGGGCGCGTCTTTAGCGAACTTGGTGTCGGCAACGCGGTCGCCGTAGCACCACGGCCAGCCGAAGTCGCCGCCGTTCTTGCCCATGTCGAGGATTTCGTCGGGCGGAAGATCGTCGCCGAGCCAGTCGCGGCCATTGTCGGTCGCCCAGATGGTCTGCGTTTTAGGGTTGTAGGCGAGGCCGACGGCGTTGCGTATGCCGTGCGCGAAGATGCGCTCGCCGGAGCCGTCGTCGTTCATCTCCATGACGGCGGCGCGGTGAGGATCGGTTTCCACGCACACGTTGCAGCTCGATCCCGCCGAGACATACAGCTTTCCGTTGGCGAAAATTATGGTGCGGGTCATGTGTCCGCCGCCGCTCGATGGCAGATCGGCGATGTGCCGCGGATTGGTGGCGCGCAGGTGGGCTTCGTCCCAGTCGTAGCGCACGATCTTCCCGACCTCGGCGATATAGAGCCCGCCGTTGTGGAAGGCGATGCCGTGCGGACCGTTCAGGTCTTTGAGCACGGTGACCACTCGCTCTGCTTCGCCGCTGTGCTTCGGGTCCGGCATGGCGAGGACTGTTCCCTCGCTGGTTGCAGTCGTGAGCAGGACGCCACCCGGACTGAAGGCCAGCATGCGCGGAGACTGCTCCGTATCCGCGAAGATGCTGATGTGAAAGCCCGAAGGAAGGTGAAGCTTGGTGGTGTCCATTTGGGCGGAAGCGAGAGTTGGCAACAGAAGAATGAGCCAGGCGGTCGTACGCATGAGGACGCAGGATGCAGGACGCAGGATGCAGGATGCAGGAACAAACATGGAGCAGCGGCTCCTGCTTCCTGCCGCCTGCTTCCCGCCGGCGGTTCTAGTCAAATTTACCCGTGCCATCTATTTCCTACCTATGGAAGCGCCGAGGCCTCGCTACACCTGCCTAAAAGCAAAGGACTTAGAGGGAATTTTGAGCTCCGAAGTTTGGCCCTTCATTTGATTACTAAAGTGCGAGCGCGACCTGCTCCCAGGAGCCCGTGGAACAGGCGTGCAGTGTTCGGTGGTGAGTGTTGGCTCCGATGCTCCCCCATTATTTCGGAGGATTTGATCATGAAAAGCAAGTTTCTGTGGACGCTGCCGCTGGCTGCGGCTCTAGCTGTGCCTGGGTTGGCGCAGCAGGCGTCTTCGAGCAGTTCCAGTCAGACCATGCAGACCACGCAGACCGATCAGAGCCAGATGCCCGCGTCCCAGAGCACGGACCAGACTTCGCAGAGCAACAACGGCCATCAGCCGCTGACCTACGAGCGGCATGAAGGTTTCTGGGGACATCTGAACCCATTTGCCCGCAAAAAGTACGTCCAGAAGCAGTTGGACCCGGTGCGCGGCCGTCTCAACGAGCTGGATGAGATCACGGCGCAGAACGCCAAGGCCATCAGAGACGTTGACGCTCGCGCCACGGAAGGAATCCGCGTAGCGTCGCTCAAGGCCAACGAGGCGGATATGCACGCCGTCGATGCCGGCAATCGCGCTCAGCTCGCCAACCAGACGGCGCAGCAGGCTACCACCAGGCTCAACTCGGTCGAGCAGGTAGTGAACAACATCGACCAGTTCCAGCCCGTGACCCAGGCAGAGATTCACTTCAAGTCTGGTCAGATGGCGCTCAGCACCAAGGCCAAGCAGGCGCTCGACGAACTGGCTACACCGCTGAAGGACCAGAAGGGTTACATCGTCGAAGTGCAGGGCTTCTCGCCGGGCAGCGGCCAGCAAGCCGTGCAGAACTCGCAGGCGATGGCGCAATCAGTGGTGCGCTACCTGGTCATCAAGCATGAGATCCCCGTGTACCGGATCTATACCATCGGCATGGGGAATGCCCCGGCACCGGCTTCGGCGGACGGCGCCCCGGCACACCGCACGCGTGGCGGCCGGGTCGAGATCGCCTTGCTGAAGAACGGCGCCGGCGACCTCGGTTCCCCGGAGCAGCAGGCCGCTCCGACGAGTTCCAATCAGATGAATCAGAACATGACGCCCACGCAACCCTCCCCCGAGATGAATCAGCAACAAGAACCTCCGAAGTAAGCGTTCCTTTTCGAGCTGCAAGCCTCCCGGTGGCAACACCGGGAGGTTTTTTTGTTTGTCATTCTGACGCGCTTTAGCAGCGAAGAATCTGCTTTTTCCTCCGCATCTCGTGCTAGGCTAACTTCGTGGCTGTTCCCGAGATCCTCTACTACTCCCGGATCGAATCTCCTGTCGGGCCGCTGCTGCTGGTTGTCTCCGACCGAGGACTGGTTGCGCTCGAATTCCCCGGCGGGAGAATCCGAGAAGGCTGGGTGGAATCGGCGGAGAAGACCGCGCCCTACGCTCGCCAGATGGATGAATATTTCTCGGGTCGTCGGCGCTGCTTTGACCTGCCGCTCGACCTGCGCGGCACTGAGTTCCAGCAGCGCTGCTGGCAGGAACTGCTGAAAATTCCCTACGGCGAGACCCGCTCCTACGCCGACATCGCTCGCTCCATTGGCAATCCCGCGGCGGTGCGGGCGGTGGGACTGGCTAATGGACAGAATCCCATTGCCATCATCGTTCCGTGCCATCGTGTGATTGGCTCAGACGGTTCGCTTACCGGCTATGGCGGAGGCCTCGAAACCAAGCGCAGGCTGCTGGAGTTGGAAGGAGCGTTGAGTGGATCCTTGGTGTAGCGCCGCCGTCCCGGCGGCTGTCGCGTGGGCGTCTCGCCCACACCTGAGGCCAGGATGGCCTCAGGACAGCCGGCAGAATGCCGGCGTTACTAGCGAGATTCGCTTTTTATTCGCTACAAATTGTTGCCTTGGGGTATACTAACTTCCACCAGTCATCCTACTCCTGACCCAACCAGCCGACGGAGTGTAGGCTATCGCGTGGTTTCCAAGTTCTGAGAGGTCACTTATGGCTGATGAAAAAGCACGTGCGGTTGAGTTGGCGGTATCACAGATCGAGAAGCAGTTCGGCAAGGGCTCCATCATGCGGCTGGGGACGAAGGAAGCCATCGTTCCCATCGCGGTGATCCCCACCGGGGCGCTGTCCTTTGACGCGGCGCTGGGCGTGGGCGGCTTCCCGCGCGGACGAGTGGTCGAGGTGTTCGGGCCGGAGTCTTCGGGCAAGACCACCATCACATTGCAGGTAATCGCGGAAGCTCAGAAGATGGGCGGCATGGCGGCCTTCGTGGACGCCGAGCACGCGCTCGATCCCGCCTATGCCAAGAGGCTGGGCGTGGACGTGGACAATCTGTTGGTCTCGCAGCCCGACTACGGCGAGCAGGCGCTGGAGATTGCCGAAGCGCTGGTGCGCTCGGGCGCCATCGACGTGCTGGTGGTGGACTCGGTGGCGGCGCTGGTCCCCAAGGCCGAGCTCGATGGCGAAATGGGCGACAGCCACGTTGGCCTGCAAGCGCGGCTGATGTCGCAGGCGCTGCGCAAGCTCACCGGCATCGTCTCCAAGTCGCGCACCTGCCTGATCTTCATCAACCAGATTCGCGAAAAGATTGGGGTGATGTTCGGCAATCCCGAAACCACCACCGGCGGCCGCGCGCTGAAGTTCTATTCCACCGTGCGCATCGATATTCGCCGCATTGGCGCTATCAAAGAGGGCGAAACCGTTGTCGGCTCGCGCACCCGGGTGAAGATCGTAAAGAACAAAGTCGCGGCGCCCTTCCGCGAGGCCGAGTTCGACCTGATGTACGGTGAGGGGATCAGCCGTGAGGGCGACCTGATCGACCTGGCTGTCACGCACGAGATCATCGAGAAGTCGGGATCGTGGTTCAGCTACAAGAGCGAGCGCATCGGCCAGGGACGGGAGAACGCTCGCCAGTTCCTCAAGGACAATCGCGATATCTACCGCAAGATCGAGGACGAAGTGCGCAAAAAGCTGGGCATGGCCACACCGGGCGACAAGACCGTTCAGATGCCGGCACCAACGCCGACCGACGGCCACGCCGCCAGTCGGGTGCCGGTGGGTGCGGGCAGGCGGTAGCAAAAGCGAACGAATGCCGACAACTCTGAGGGAGAAGGGCTATCGGTTCTTCTTTTTCAGCAACGAAAACCAGGAACCACCGCATACACACGTACAGCGGGCAGAGTGTTATGCAAAGTGCTGGCTACGCCCCGTCCGGCTGGCCAAGAACGTCAGTTTCAGGCGAAACGAGATCACTGAACTCGGTAGAGTAGTGAGCGAAAGGAAGAGTTTGCTCCTTAAGGCTTGGTATGGCCATCTTGGCAAATAGATTTCGACCGCTGGCATCGGGGGTGGCCTTCACCGACGGCAGGATGATCGTAAAGTTGGCTGACGTGAGCTCTCCGTCCCGCTGGAGTGCTTCCCCAGGCTACGGCGCGCTTCGGTGCGAGAACGAAGAAAGTGGGAGCTGATCGGTGGCGGTCTGGGCATTCACTGGCCGCTGATTGATGAGGACATCTCGGTCGAAAACCTGCTGGTTTCTCGTCCGCACCGTCGTCGCAAGGTAACCGCACGCTAATACCCGCCCCGCTGCTTCCCGATTGCCACTCCTACACGCTCCGGCTTAGAATCGCTCTGCCAATGCGATTCCCACCGCATCCCGAGGGGCTTTGAAAGGCGTCATTGCGATCTATCCCGGCTCGTTCGATCCGCCCACCAACGGGCACCTCGACCTGATCGAGCGGGGCAGCAACATCTTCGGTAAGCTCGTCGTGGCGGTGCTGCGCAACCCCGGGAAGGACGATCCCCTGTTCACGGTGGAAGAGCGCAAGGAAATGCTGGCGACGCTGGTCCGGCCGTGGAAGAACGTGGTCGTCGATTCCTTCGAGGGGCTGCTGGTGGACTACGCGCGGCGGCTGGGGGCGCACGCTCTGCTGCGCGGCATTCGCGCCATCAGCGACTACGAATACGAGCTGCAAATGGCGCTGATGAACCGCAAACTCGAGCCGCAGCTCGAAACCGTTTTCATGCTGCCCGCAGAAAAATACTCCTATCTCAGCTCGCGGCTCATCAAAGACGTATTCCAGCTTGGCGGTTCCGTGCGTGGGCTGGTTCCGCCTCTGGTCGAACAGAAACTGCGCCACAAGGTGAACGGTGGCCGGCCCGGACTGGTCAGGAAAACGGGGGAATCGTTATGAGCACTGTCGCAGAAGCCAGAAAGACGCTTACCGACCGCATCCAGCGCATCGAGGTCTCGGCCACCATGGCCGTGGTGAGCGAGGCGGAGAAGCTGCGTGCTGCGGGCATCGACATCGTGGACTTTGGCGCGGGCGAGCCGCATTTCGCGACCCCGCAACACATCAAAGATGCCGCCATCCTTGCCATCCAGCAGAACTTCACGAAGTACACTTCGGTTCCGGGCATCGCCGAGCTGCGCGACGCAATTGTCCACCGGCACCACGTGGATTTCGACTCCGACTATAAGCGTGACGAGGTCATTGCATCGGCCGGTGGCAAGCATGCGCTGTTCAACGCGCTCCAGGTGCTGGTGGATCACGGCGATGAGGTCATCCTGCCGGTGCCCTACTGGGTATCGTTCAAGGACATGATCCGCTACTCGGGGGGCGAGCCGGTGCTGGTCGAGGCCGACGAAGCGCGCGATTTCGCGCTTACTCCGGAGATGATCGAGCGCGCCATTACGCCGCGCACCAAGCTCATGATTCTGAACTCGCCGGGCAATCCGTCGGGAGCTGTTATGAGTCCCGAGGATCTGGCGGCGATTGTGCGCTTGGCGCCTAAGCGCGGCATCTACGTCATCTCGGACGAGTGCTATGTTTATCTCAACTTCACCGGCCGGCGCTTCTCTGCAGGATCGCTGAGGGATGCCAGAGAACACCTGGTGGTAGTGGGCTCGCTCTCGAAGACTTACGCCATGACCGGATGGCGTTCCGGCTATGCGCTTGCACCCGCTCCCATAGTCGCAGCCATGGGCAAAATCCAGAGCCAGTCGACTTCCAGCACGACTTCGATTGTCCAGAAGGCGGCGGTAGCGGCGCTCCAAGGCCCACAGGATTGCGTTGACCAGATGATGACGGAATACATCTCGTTGCGCGACCAGGTGCTGGAAGGTCTCCGGACTATCCCCGGATTGCGCTGTACCAAGCCGCAGGGCGCGTTTTATGTGTATCCGAATGTGTCGAGCTTCTTCGGGCGAGGCGGCGTGAATTCCGCCGCGGAGATTGCAGCCCGCCTGTTGCGCGAGGCGCACGTGGCCGTTGTGCCGGGAGAAGCCTTTGGAACACGCGAGCACATCCGCATCTCGTATGCTACGTCGCGCCAGGAACTGGATCGCGGCATCGAGCGCATGCGCCGCTTCTTCGCCGCCCTGTAATGTCCAATCTGTATCCATTGTTATTGCGGCCGGAATTCGTCGAGCGGCCGTGGGGCGCGCGCGACCTCGCCCCGATTTATCCCGACCATCGCTGTGAACGGCCGGTGGGGGAAGTGTGGCTGACGGGCGACGAGAACCGCGTGCTCAACGGGCCGCTCGCCGGACGAACCCTCGGCGAACTTTGTCGCGAATTCGGACGCGCTCTGGTGGGCGAGTCGGCGTGCGAGACCGTGCGCTTCCCGCTGCTGATCAAGTTTCTTTTCCCGCGCGAAAAGCTATCCGTCCAGGTGCACCCCGATGACGAGACGGCACGCCGCGCCGGCCAACCTTGCGGCAAGACTGAGTGCTGGTATGTGCTGGCGGCCGATCCGGGAGCGCAGGTAGCGCTGGGACTGAAGCCGGGCGTGACGCGCGAAAAGCTTGCGCAGGCGATCCACGAGGTTCGGGCAGAAGAACTGTTGAATTGGGTCGATATACACGCCGGCGAAATGATCTACGTCGATGCCGGCACGGTGCACACCATCGGGCCAGGGTCGATCCTGGTCGAAACCCAGCAGAACTCGGACACAACGTACCGGCTGTATGATTACGGACGGCCGCGCGAAATCCACATCGAGCACGGGCTGGCAGCGACCAAAGAAAGCACGCGAGCTGGCAAAGTGCAGCCCAATGGAGCGATGCTGGTGGCCTCAACCTGTTTTGTGGTCGAGAGATTTGCTTTGACAGAGACGTGTTGCTTCGAAGCCCCACACTCGCCGCAGATTTTCGTAGTGCTTGCGGGCTCGGGGGCGGTCGAAGGCACTTCGCCCGCCAACTTGGGTCGCGGGCAAGTGCTGGTGGTTCCGGCTGATGTCATGCAGGTGCGCATCTGTCCGAATGCCGGTCTAGAGATGCTGCGGATGACGCTGCCGGCCGAGCCCCGCAGCGACGACACTAAGCTTTGAAGCCGAACTTCTATCCCGTAATTCTTGCCGGCGGCCGCGGCACCAGATTCTGGCCGCGCAGCCGTCGCACTGCGGCCAAGCAGATCCTCGCCCTTGAAGGCAAGAAGACCATGATCCAGCAGACGGTCGCTCGCCTGCTGCCGCTCGCGCCCGCGCGACGCTTCTGGATCATCACCAATCCCGACCTGCGTAACGAAATTCGCCGCCAATTGCCGAAGATCTCTGCACAGCAAATCATCGCCGAGCCGGTGGCGCGCAACACCGCTCCGGCCATTGGACTCGCGGCATACATCCTCTTGCGCTCCGATCCCACGGCAGTGATCGGGATGTTCCCGGCCGACCACGTGATTGCGGACGAGAAGGCATTCCGCAAAGCGGTTGGGCAGGCGGCCGCGATAGCCGCTGCCGGCGAGAACATGGTCGTAATGGGCATCAAGCCCACGCGTCCGGAGACCGGCTACGGCTACATCGAGGCCGGCGAGCGCGCCCGCGGCGTTTATCGCGTCATGCGCTTTACTGAAAAGCCGAACCTGGAGAAGGCAGGCGAGTTCGTCGAAGCAGGCAACTATTACTGGAACAGCGGCATATTCGTATGGAGCGCGCGTACCCTGGTAAATGCTCTCGCCGAACATTTCTCCGAAAGCGCGCCGCACCTGGAGAAGATCGCCGCCGCCTTCGGCAGGCGCAACTTCGATAAAGTCTTCGCGCGCGAGTACGGTAAGTGCGAGAACATCAGCGTGGACTATGCCGTGCTCGAGCCGCGCTCGGCCAAGGGCGAGCACCGTTCCAATCTGTTCGCGATTCCGGCGGAGTTCGGCTGGAACGACCTAGGCTCCTGGGCGGCGCTCTACGAGCATCACGCGCTGTCCAAGGGGGCGGCTTCGAGCGACGGCAACGTGATCGAGGGCGCAGGTGGATACGCGCTCGAGGCCGAGGGCAACTATGTCTATGCGCCGCGAAAGTTCGTGGCCGCGGTCGGAGTAAACAACCTAGTGGTGGTTGAGACGGATGACGCCCTGCTGATCACCACCCGCGAGCGCGCGCAGGATGTGGGCAAGATCGTCAAGCATCTCGACGAGAAGAAAATGAAGAAGCTGCTCTGAGAAGTCGTAAGTCGCGAGTCGTAAGTCGCTAGCGAGAACCTGGACGTGCTTACGACTTGCGACATACGACTCACGACTATTTTAATGCCTTCTGACATCAAATTCGGCACCGACGGCTGGCGCGGCCTCATCGCCGAGGACTTCACCTTCGAGAACGTGCGCCGCGCTGGTGGGGCGATCGCCTCCTATGTGCTGAAGTACGAGGATCCCAAGAAGGGACTAGTCGTCGCCTATGACACGCGCTTTCTCTCTGGCCGCTTTGCCGAGGCGATCAGCGAAGTGCTCGCGACGGCCGGAATTCCTGTTCGTCTGGCCAACGACTACACGCCCACTCCCGCGCTTTCCTATGCGGTGAAGAACCTCGGCGCCGCGGGCGGCGTGATGATCACCTCCAGCCACAATCCCTGGCAGTGGAATGGAGTGAAGTTCAAGGCGAATTTCGGCGGCTCGGCTACGCCAGCGATCATCGGGCGGATCGAAGCGGAACTGGGCGCGATGCCTCGCGGCGAAAAGGCGGCAATCGAGCCAACCGACTTCAAGAAGCCCTACGTCGCTGCCATCACCAAGTTCGCCGATCTCGATGCCATCGCGGGCGCCGGCTTCAAGTTCGGTATCGATTGCATGTATGGCGCCGGGCGCAACGTGCTCGCCGGCATCTTCGCCGAGCGCGGCATCAAGCACGTACAGATTCGCGCCAACGTGGATCCGCTATTTCCGGGCATCAACCCGGAGCCCATCGAGCCGCACGTGGCCGAGGCGCAGAAGATGGTGGTGCGCGAGAAATGCCACGCCGGTTTCGTCACCGATGGCGATGCCGACCGCATCGGCGCCGTCGCCGAGGACGGCAGCTTTGTGGACGCGCACAAATGTTACGCCGTCCTGCTGCGCTGGTTGCTCGAGCGCAAGAAGTGGCCGGGCGTGATCACGCGCGCCTTCAACACCACGCGCATGCTGGACCGCATCGCAGCCAAGCACGGGCGCGAACTGATCGAGCACGGCATTGGCTTCAAGTACGTTTGCGACGTGGTGCTCTCGCGGGCGCGAGGTGCTGGTGGGCGGCGAAGAGTCCGGCGGCATCGGCATTCCGCGGCACCTGCCGGAGCGCGACGGCATCCTGAATTCGCTGCTGCTGGCCAACGTGATGGCCGACGAAAAGAAGACCATGGGCGAGCTGGTGGCCAGCCTGCAGCGCGATTTCGGCGCGCACTACTACGGCCGCCGCGACCTCCACATCCCGGAAGAGCTGAAGCAGGCGGCGTTGCACCGAGCCGCCAATGGACTGGATCGCATCGGACGCTACAAGGTTGTGCGCACGCAGGACCTCGACGGCATCAAATTCTTCTTGGACGCGCCCACCCATGGCAGCGGGGCCGAAGCCTGGATCCTGATGCGCGCCTCCGGCACCGAACCGCTGATGCGGCTTTACTCCGAGGCGGCGAGCCCGGAGCTGGTGAACGAGATCCTCGCTGCCTCGGAAGAGTTCGTCCGAGCAAGCCAGCCCGCGGTCGCCAGCCGCTAGCTCAATGACCCAATGACTCAATCCCCGATCCTCTCATTCTGGTAAATTTGAGCAGGGGAATCTCATCTCTTCCACCGTTGCCAACCCGGAACAGCGCATCACTGATTCTCCGGAGGTGCGCCGCTACAACCGGATTCGCCGCCGGTTGAGCATCGCCGACTTCCTGCTCGGCCTCGCCTTGCTGGTCGTGCTGCTGGTCACAGGATGGACGGCACGACTGCGCGACGTCGCCTACATCGGCACCGGGCAGATTTACGTGCTGGCGGTTTTCTTGTACGTCTTCATGCTGACGGTGCTGAACAAGCTGCTGGGACTGCCGCTCGACTACTACGGATTCCGCGTGGAGCACCGCTTCCATCTCTCCAACCAAACGCCGCGGTCCTGGGCACGCGACCAGGTGAAGGGGTGGCTCGTCGGTCTGGTAATCGGCTCCGTGCTGGTCGAGATGGTATACGGGACGATGCGCGCTGCGCCCCGCTTCTGGTGGCTGATCGCCTGGGCGGCGTTCATCGTGCTGTTTGTCTTCTTCGCGCAGATTGCGCCGGTGGTGCTCTTCCCGCTGTTCTACAAGTTCAAGCCGCTCGAGAACGATGGACTGAAGCAGCGCCTGGTGCGGCTGAGCGAGCGCGCCGGCACTCGCGTGAAGGGTGTCTACGAGTGGAAGCTGTCAGAGAAGAGCCGCAAGGCGAACGCGGCGCTGGCCGGTCTGGGCGCGACGCGGCGGATTATTCTGGCCGACACGCTGCTCGAGAAATACACCGACGACGAGATCGAGGCCATCCTCGCGCACGAGCTCGGCCACCACGTCCATCGCCACATCCCTAAGGGCATCCTGGTTCAGGCCGCCATCACGTTCATTGGCTTCTGGGCGGCCAACCAGATCCTGCACTACGCCATGGAGCGGCTGCACCTGTTCGAGCAGTTGTCGGACTTCGCCAATCTTCCGCTGCTGATGCTGGTTTCCGTGCTGCTCTCGGTGTTGCTTATGCCGCTGCTGAACGCCTACTCGCGCTCGAACGAGCGCCAGGCCGACCGCTATTCCTACACCGCGATCCCGTCGATCGTGCCGTTCATCTCCGGCATGAACAAGCTCGCGGACCAGAACCTGGCGGAGCGGCAGCCTTCGCGGCTGGTAGAAGTGCTCTTCCACTCCCATCCCCCGATTGCCAAGCGGATTCAGGCGGCGGAAGATTGGGCGCGGGGGCAGTCGCCGGTCGCCAGTCGCCAGTCGCCCGCGTAGACTCAGCGACCTCCGCGTTGGTCTTTGAGGATTTTCTCCACCCGCAGCAGGTCGTCTTCGGTGTCCACCCCGACTGTATCGTACGGAGTTTCGGCAACCCAGATCGGGATGCCATTCTCCAGAAACCGCAACTGCTCCAGGCGCTCGCTGCGTTCGAGGGACGACTCGGGCAGAGAGCAAAAGCGCTCCAGCGCCGCTTTGCGATAGGCATAGAAGCCCAGGTGCTTGAAATAGCGCGGCTGGCCGGTGCCGTCGCGGTCGTGTGGAATGGCGGCGCGGGAGAAGTACAGGGCGCGGCCTGCCGCATCGGTCACCACCTTGACCGCGTTGGGATTCTCGATGCCGGCCACCGCCGCCGGAGTTTTGATCGTGGAAACCAGCACGGACGGATCTTTCATGGGCGCCAGCAGCGACTCCAGGTGCTCGGCGCGCGCCAGCGGCTCATCGCCCTGGACGTTGACGTAAACATCGGCAGCCTCGGAGCAGGCAACTTCATAGACGCGGTCCGTGCCCGAGCGGTGCGCGGTCGAGGTCAGGCGCGCGTTCCAGCCGTTCTGGCGGCACAACTCCATGACCTCGTCGGAATCGGTCGCCACGATGACCTCGGCTACGAGCGGCGAGGAACGCGCTGCGTCGTACACCCAGGCCAGCATCGGACGCCCCGCGATCTCGCGCAGGACCTTGCGAGGCAGGCGAGTGGACCCGAGCCGGGCAGGAATGACGGCGATGGCGCGCATGGTACGGCGCCATTGTAAAACGCCGGGAGCATGTCGCGAGTCGTGAGTCGTGAGCAAGCGGCTTGGCTTGCGACTCGCGACTGGCGGCTGGGTTAAAATGAAAATGGCTGTTCGTTGAAGCCGTGGCGGCGTAGCTCAGTGGTAGAGCAGCGGTCTCATAATCCGCGTGTCGGCAGTTCGACTCTGCCCGCCGCCACCAACTCTTAACTCCTAGCTGGCGTTGCTATTACCGAATGGTGGTCTTCTGTAGCAGCGGTCCAGTTTGTTGCCCCTTCTTGCCCTTTTTGCCCATAAGCTATAACACCACCGATAGTCGAGGCTGTACGGCGGTGATCTCCCAAGCACGGCCGCTACGATCGCGGGCCCCACCGCAATGCTCTTTCCAGGCTCATTTGTGGAAGGGGTCGCGTCCACCGGCGGTGGCTTGACCACGGCTGGTAACTCTTACATCCGCTTGGCTGCGATTCAATAAGTAGAGCCTAGCGCGAAGGAACCCGTTTACGACTTTTTTATAAACTCTTTATCCGGGCTTTATAGTGTGGAGTATCCAATCAAGACAGCTGGCGCAAATCCAGTTCGGCGGTTTGGACCCAGCGCAGGAGATTGAGTATGCAAGACATCATCTTCGTTGCGATTACGGCAGCATTTTTTCTGGTATCGATTGCTTACGTCAAGTTTTGTGACCGGGTAAAGTGAGGCGGCCATGCACCTGGAATCGATAATCATGCTCGCCGTCAGCGCTCTAACCATGGTCTACCTGCTCTACGCCTTGCTGCGTCCGGAGAAGTTCTGAGATGACCGCCAATGGCTGGTTTCAAATCGCCGTCTTCCTCGCGCTGATCCTTGCCGTTACCAAGCCCCTGGGCGTCTTTATGACGCACGTGTTCAACCGCGAGCGCACGTTCATGGATCCCGTGCTGCGGCCCATCGAGCGCCTGCTCTACCGAGTTACCGGCGTGGATGAGAGCCACGAGATGCGCTGGACCGAGTACGCGGTTTCCATGTTGTTGTTCAGCCTGGTTTCCATGGTGGTGCTGTACCTGATGCAGCGCCTGCAGGGCTACCTGCCTTTCAACCCGCAGAAATTCGGAGCAGTGTCTCCGGCGCCGCTGGCGTTTAATACCGCCGCGTCGTTCACCACCAACACCAACTGGCAGAACTACTCGGGTGAAACCACGATGAGTTATTTCACCCAGATGGCCGGCCTGGCCTACCACAACTTTGCGTCGGCAGCGGTGGGGATCGCCCTGGCGATTGCCTTCATCCGCGGCATTGCTCGCAGAGAAATGCAGACCATCGGCAACTTCTGGGTGGACTTGGTACGCAGTTGCCTGTGGGTGCTGCTTCCGTTCTGTGTGGTGGGCGCGCTGGTACTGGTTTCGCAGGGCGTGGTGCAGAATCTTAAGCCCTACGATACGGTGAAGTTGGTCGAGCCGCAGCAGGTGCCGAAGGTCGACGCCAACGGCAAACCCGTCATGGGGCCCGATGGCAAGCCGGCGATGGATGCGGTCACCGAGCAGACGATCGCGCAAGGCCCGGTGGCGTCGCAAGAGATCATCAAGGAATGGGGCACGAACGGCGGCGGCTTCTTCAACGCCAACAGCGCCCATCCGTTTGAGAACCCTACGCCGTTGTCGAACCTGATCGAGCTGTTCTCCATCTTCGCTGTTTCCGCCGGGCTCACTTATACACTGGGGCGCATGACGGGTTCGCAAGCGCACGGCTGGGCGGTGTGGGCGGCGATGGCCATCTTGTTCCTGGTCGGAGTTACCGCAGTCTATTGGGCCGAAGCGCGAGGCAATCCGCTTCTGGCGAGCGTCGATCAGCGCGTGAGCCCTCTTCAATCCGGCGGAAACATGGAGGGCAAAGAGACTCGCTTCGGCATCACCAACACTGCTCTTTGGGCTACCGTCACCACGGACGCGAGCTGCGGGGCCATCAACGGCTGGCACGACTCGTTCACGCCGCTTGGCGGCATGGTGCCGCTGGTCAACATCATGCTGAGCGAGGTGATCTTCGGCGGAGTGGGCGCCGGTATGTATGGCATTTTGATTTACATCGTGCTCGCCGTCTTTATCGCCGGGCTGATGGTGGGGCGAACGCCTGAGTATCTCGGCAAGAAAATCGAAGCCTATGACGTCAAGATGGCCATGCTGGTTGCGCTGGTGTTCCCGCTGGTGATCTTGGCCTTCACAGCAATTTCCAGCGTGAAGGGATTCGGCACCTCCAGCATCTTGAATCCTGGCCCTCACGGATTGAGTGAGATTCTGTACTCGTTCACCTCGCAGGCCGGCAATAACGGGTCGGCGTTCGCCGGGCTCACTACCAACACGCTCTGGTACAACACCACCGGCGGTTTCACCATGCTGATTGGGCGATTCCTGATGATCATCCCCATGCTGGGAATCGCCGGCAACCTGGCACGCAAGAAGCATGTTCCGCCGTCACTCGGCACTTTTCCCGTGACCACGCCATTGTTCACGCTGTTGCTGATCGGCGTGATCCTGATCGTCGGAGCGCTGACTTTCTTCCCGGCGCTGAGCCTGGGGCCAATTTTGGAGCACCTGCTGATGGGAGTGGGCAAGACCTTCGCCTGAGGGATGCGGCCGTGAATGCACTTTCAATTTTTGGCTTGGTCGCAGTGAGTCTCATGCTGATCTTCTACGCGTTCGAGGACCGCGGCCGCTGGCTGATCCTGGCATTTGCGGGATCGTGCCTTCTGGCTTCGGCGTACGGGTTTCTTCAGGGAGCGTGGCCCTTCGGGTTGGTAGAGATGGTTTGGTCATTCGTCGCATTGCGGCGCTGGTCGGTGAGCGGGCGCGGAAGACGCGCCGCCACCTCATAAAGGGTATATGGCAAAGAAAAAGGCGGTTTGGGAATGGAAGATCGTGCGGCGCGCGATCTGGGATTCGGTCCTTAAGCTGAATCCGCGCAAGATGATGGGCAATCCCGTCATGTTTGTGGTGGAAATCGGCAGCGTAATCACCACCGTGCTGCTGTTCCGCGGCGGTACGGCCTTAGGATTCAATCTTCAGATCACGCTGTGGCTGTGGTTCACCGTGCTGTTCGCGAACTTCGCTGAGGCGATGGCGGAAGGCCGCGGCAAAGCCCAGGCCGACACTCTGCGCAAGGCGCGCGCGGAAACCGTCGCCCATCGCATCATGAGCGACGGCCAGATCGAGCAGGTGCCGAGTTCCAAGCTGCGGGCGGGAGACTTAGTGATGGTCTCTGCCGGAGACTTCATTCCCTCCGATGGTGAAATCATCCAAGGCGTCGCGTCGGTGGACGAATCGGCGATCACCGGCGAATCGGCGCCCGTGATCCGCGAAGCCGGCGGTGACCGTTCGGCTGTTACCGGCGGCACGCGCGTGCTTTCCGATCGCATCAAGGTAAAGATCACGTCGAATCCAGGCGAAACCTTCCTCGACCGCATGATTGCCCTGGTCGAAGGCGCCGAGCGCCAGAAGACGCCAAACGAGATTGCACTGAACATTCTCCTCGCCGGGTTGACCATCATCTTTCTGCTGGCCGTGGTGACGCTGCAGCCATTCGCGATTTACTCCGGCTCTCCGCAGACGGTGTTCGTGCTGGTTTCGCTGCTGGTCTGCCTGATCCCGACGACCATCGGCGGACTGCTTTCGGCCATCGGCATTGCCGGCATGGACCGCCTGATTCAGCACAACGTGCTCGCCATGTCCGGCCGCGCCGTGGAAGCCGCCGGCGACGTGAACACCCTGCTGCTGGACAAAACCGGCACCATCACGCTGGGCAACCGCCAGGCCGCGCAATTCATTCCCGGACCGGGAGTCACCGAGAAGGAGCTGGCAGACGCCGCACAGCTCTCGTCGCTGGCGGATGAAACTCCCGAGGGCCGCTCCATCGTGGTTCTGGCTAAAGAGAGATACGGCATTCGCGGACGCGAGCTCGCTTCGCATCAGGCAGAGTTCGTGCCCTTCACCGCCCAGACGCGCATGTCGGGCGTCAACCTGAATGGCTTTGAGATCCGCAAAGGCGCCGCCGACGCCATTGCCAATTACGTCCGCCAGAACGGCGGCGAGATGAACAAAGAAATCCAGGCGACGGTCGAGCAGATTGCCCGCTCCGGCGGCACGCCGCTGGTGGTGGCGGAGAAGCGGCGCGGCGCGCTGGGAGTGATCGAGCTCAAAGATATCGTCAAGGGCGGCATTCGCGACCGCTTCGATCAGCTTCGCGCCATGGGCATTCGCACGGTCATGATTACCGGCGACAATCCTCTCACCGCCGCGGCCATCGCGCGCGAGGCGGGCGTGGATGACTTTCTCGCCCAGGCCACACCCAAAGACAAGATGGACTTGATCAAGCGCGAGCAGGGTCAGGGCAAGCTGGTAGCGATGACCGGCGACGGCACCAACGACGCGCCCGCGCTGGCGCAGGCCGACGTCGGCGTTGCCATGAACACCGGCACGCAAGCGGCGAAGGAAGCCGGCAACATGGTGGATCTCGATTCCAATCCCACCAAGCTGATTGAAGTGGTAGAGATCGGCAAGCAGCTCCTGATGACCCGCGGCTCGCTGACCACGTTCTCCATCGCCAACGACGTGGCCAAGTATTTCGCCATTATTCCCGCGATGTTCGCCGGCACTTTTCCGGTGCTGAACGCGCTCAACATTATGCACCTGCGGACGCCGGGCTCGGCAATCCTCTCGGCGGTGATTTTCAACGCCCTCATCATCATCGCGCTGATTCCGCTGGCGCTGCGCGGGGTGAAGTATCGCGCCATGGGAGCGGCGGCGCTGCTGCGGCGCAACCTCTGGATTTACGGCGTGGGCGGCATCATCGTGCCCTTTATCGGGATCAAGCTCATCGACCTCGTGATCACGCGCGTCGGGCTCGCGTAACTGGAGTATGCAATGAAGAAGAACCTTATTACCGCAATCTTGATGACCATCGCGACGACCATACTGCTGGGGATCATCTATCCACTCGTCGTGACTGGCCTCGCGAAAGTGCTGTTTCCGAAGCAGGCCAACGGGCAGCTCATCGAGCGCGACGGCAAGGTGATTGGCTCGCGCATCATTGGCCAGCCGTTCACTGGCGCGGCATATTTCCATCCGCGTCCGTCGGCGGCAGGCAACAACGGTTACGACGCGGCCAACTCCGGCGGCTCCAATCTCGGGCCCACCAACCAGAAGCTCATCGACCGCGTGAAGCAGGATGTCGCAACTTTGCAGGCGGAGAATCCCGGCCAGCCCGTTCCCATCGATTTGGTGACGACTTCTGCTTCCGGGATCGACCCCGACATCACGCCCGCTGCTGCCGAGTTCCAGGCGCCGCGGGTGGCCCGCGAGCGCGGACTTCGCGAGGACGAAGTCCGCCGGCTGATCGCCAAGCATACCGAGAGCAGGCAGCTCGGCTTTCTTGGTGAGCCGAGAGTCAACGTTCTGGAGTTGAACCTGGATCTGGATTCATCTCACCCTCTCGAAAAAAGAGCCGCGAAATAAGGCGGAGGCTCGTTTCCGCGATCTGTAGTCAGGCGCCGGAAACGCCAGGCCGCTTTGGCCTCTTCGGCAGCGATCATGCTACGGGGTAGAATGGGCGTTGGAGGTGGGAATGTTCGAGGGACTATTCCAGCCGATGCACCTGCTGGTGATTCTCGTGATCGCCATGCTGGTGTTCGGTCCTAAGAAGCTAGGCGACATTGGGAAGGGCCTGGGCGAGGGCTTCCGTGCCTTCAAGAGCGGATTCTCGGACGACAAGCCGGAGAGCAAGTCGTCCGCGCAGGACGCTAAGAAAGACTGAAAACGCTTTCCTGCTCAACCGCTCGGTGGCACTATGAGCAAATGACAAGTCCCTTGCCGTCGCTCGCCTCTTTTGTCTTCTTCTTCGCCCTAGCGGCGCTTGCTCAAGAAGGTATCCCGCTGCAGGTTCGGCCCGGACAACTAGTCGACGTTCCCAGCTTCACCGCCACGGTCGCCGCCCAGAAGTGCAAGGACTGGGCCTGGGCGGCGGCGATCGACACTGTGCTCGGCCTGCAGGGCGTGAAGCTCGGACAAAAGTACTGGATCACCAAACTGCACGGTGGGGAGTTGTGTGACGACGATTTCCGCAGCTTCGAAAATCTTCCCCGGCTGATCGAAGGCGAGTATACGCGCGCAGATGACAGCAAGGCTCGCGTTTCGGCAAGCTACGCTCCCGGGGCGCCCACCAATGTGGACGACATGATCGTGGCCATGCGCCGGGGACGCCCGCTGATCCTGTTCTGGAAAGGGCATGCCTACGTGCTCTCCGGGCTGGTGTACGACGAGTACATCGCTCCCAGCGGCCAGCGCATCTTCGAGGTCCGGGAGATGAAGCTGCGCGATCCGTATTTCTCCGGCGGCAAGCAGTTCGTAACCTTTGTCAAGGGCACCGATGACGCCAAGGACATCGACGGTGTTATGCAGGTTACGGTCACGCCTTTAGAGCAACAGCCGTGGCAGAGGTAGTCGCGCTCGGTTAAATGCAGGTCCCTCGACTCCCGCTCGGGATGACGGAGTTAAAACGTGGCGCGGTTCTCACTTCCCAATGCAGAAGCTGCTGAAGATCAGGTTCAGGATGTCGTCGCTGGTGGTCGCGCCCGTGATGCCGTCGAGCGCGTGCAGTGCGGTGTAGAGATCGAGCAACATCATTTCGTGCGGGACTTTCTGTTCGAGGGCGCGGCGGGCGGCATCGAGCCCGGCAAGGGCTTCCCGCACCAGACCCTGGTGGCGCACGTTGGTCAGGAAGCCGCTCTCGCCCTGGGCGGCGCCATCGCCGGCGACGTGGCGAAGAATCGCGCGGCGTAGTGCATCGATGCCTTCTCCTGTTATCGCCGAAGTGCGCACGTTCCCGTTGCGCTCGCGACTCGCGACGTACGACTCGCGACTTTCCAAATCCACCTTGTTCTGCACCACGATCTGCGGACGCGCTCCGATCCTCTCGACCAGGAGCCGATCTTCGTCACTCGCCGGCTGCGATAGGTCGAGTACCACCAGCACCAGGTCAGCGTCGGCCAACGCTTCGTACGCCTTCTTGATTCCGATGCTCTCGGCCTCGTCGTAAGCGGCGCGGATACCCGCCGTGTCCACCAGCTTCACCGGGATTCCGCCCAGCGAGACGGTTTCGCTCACCAGATCGCGCGTGGTGCCCGGAGTCGCGGTGACGATGGCGCGCTCGCGCTCGACCAACCGGTTGAAGAGGCTCGATTTGCCAACGTTCGGCCGGCCGACGATGGCGAGCGTCATGCCCTCGTGCACAACCTTGCCGTAGGCGAACGATGTTTCGAGCGCGGCCAGCGGCTCGCGGATGGCGGCAATGCGTCGGGCAATCTCTTCCGCGGCAGCCACCGGGACGTCGTCCTCGGCGAAGTCGATTCCGGCCTCCAAGAGAGCGATCAACTCGACGAGCTTCTGCTTGATGGGCTGCAGCCGATGGGAGAGTGCGCCCTCGAGCTGCTGCGCCGCTACCTTGGCCTGGTAGAGCGTCTGCGATTCGATCAGGTCGCGGACTGCTTCGGCTTGCGTCAGGTCGAGGCGGCCGTTCAGGAAGGCGCGCAGAGTGAATTCGCCGGGCTCAGCCAGGCGCGCGCCCGCGGCCACGGCAAGCTCGACCACATGTCTTAGGACGACCGGCGCTCCGTGCGCTGAGATCTCAATGATGTCGTCGGTCGTGTAGGAGTGGGGCTTGGCGAAGAACGTGACCACCACTTCGTCGATGCGTTCTCCGGTGGTGGGCTCGATCAGTTCGCCGAAAAGGGCGCGGCCCGGATCGAGCTCGTGCTTCAGCCGCAGCATGGGTGCGGCAATTGCTCTTGCCTCAGGACCAGCCAGGCGCACAACGCCGATTCCGCCTCGGCCCGGCGGGGTGGAAATCGCCACAATGGTGTCATCGAGCTCCACGGCTTGATTTTAGCGACTGCATCCCCCGGCAGGCACACAGAAAATCGTTTCCCGGCATCGCTGCCCTCCAGCCGTCTCCCCGTTGTAAGAAAAAATGGTTTTGGGGGTGGTAAATAATATCGTTATACGATATACTTGGGTAGCGAAGTTTATGCCACCCTCAGCAAGACAGTACGAGAGGGCTCTTCGCGAGCTGCGTCGCCGCCACTCGCGCCACGACCGGCTCTTCCGCACGGACCGCAGCAGCGACTTCCCTGAGTTTATGGCCTGCCTCCAGGACAATCTCAACGCCCATGCCGATTACGAGTTTTTGTCCCGGGTGGCCCGCGCCATGCTCAAGCTGGCTTCCGCTCTGCGGGTGGAAGGAGACTGAGGGCCCCGGGAAGTGCGGTTGGGCGAGAGGGCTTTTGCGGCTGTTAAGGGAACCCGAGCCCGCGAACGAGCACGGGCCGCAAGGAGGAAAGTTTCCATGGCAGAGGAAAGAGAGAAGTTTTACGTTACTCCGGCCAAGTTCGCCAATCCTGCTCCCCTGGGCCTGGCGGGCTTTGCCCTGACCACCTTTGTGCTGAACGTACACAATGCCGGGATGATCGACATTGGGGCGGCATTGCCGCTGGGACTCTTCTACGGAGGGCTGGCCCAGTTGGTCGCCGGCTTCCTGGAGTTCCGCACCGGCAACACCTTCGGCATGACCGCCTTTGGCTCCTACGGCGCCTTCTGGATGGCGCTGGCCAGCATGGTGATCATGCAGATGAACAAGTGGATCCCGGCGGATGCCAGCAAGGGCTGGCTGCTGACCACGCTGGTGGCTTGGACGATCTTCACCGCCGTGCTCTGGGTCGCCACCTTCCGGCATAGTAAGGCGCTGGTCTGGGTGTTCACCACGCTGTTGATCCTGTTCGTGCTGCTGGACGTCTCCGTCTACACCGGCAGCGCGCGCTTGACCCACATCTCCGGATATGAGGGCATCTTTTGCGCCCTGACGGCGTGGTACCTGATGTCGGCGGTGATCCTTAACGAGGCCTTCGGGCGGGTCATCCTGCCGGTCGGCCCGCTCGAGCGGAAGGAACCCCCTGCCGCTCCCAAGGTGATGGCCAAAGTCAGCGCCTAGAGGAGGTGTTCGGGCGCGCACGTCGTGGGAAACTGAGGTGGAGCGGCAGGATACGTTTGCGGCGGCGCTCATCCTCGAGGTTGCGCACACGGGCCACCAGCAGATCTTCCAGGGTGACGGTCCCCAGTAGTCGTCGCGAATCATTGCGCTCGACCACCGGCATGCGGGTAACGCCTTTTTCGGCCATGCGGTAGACCGCCAAGCGCAGTGGCTCATCCGGATACGCCTCCACCGGATTGGCGCGGGCGATGTCCCCGACCGAGGATGCACCATTGTGCGCACCAAGCTCCGCCAGGGCCTTCTCAACGTCGGCGCGAGTTAGCACGCCGACGAGACGCCGATTCCCGTCCACCACGGGCAGCAGCCGCTGACTGCGGCGGTGGTCGGTCTTGATCGACTCTGCCAGCGCCTGCAAGGTCATGTCGGCGGGAAGCGCCACCACGTTGCGGCGCATCACCTCTCGCACGAAGAGAATCTCCAGCGGGTCGACGGCGTATTCGCGGCTCAAGTGGAAGCCTCGGCGGGCGACCTTCTCGGTCAGGATAGAGCGGCGCAGGGTGAGGACCGTAAAGCCGTGGGCGAGAGTTGCGGCCACCAGCAAGGGCAGCAGCACGTTGACGTCGTGCGTCAGCTCCAGCGCGAAGATGACCCCGGTGAAGGGAGAGCGCATGGTGCCGCCCAGGATGGCTCCCATGCTGATCAGCGGCCAGAAGCCGGCGCCCTCGTTGGGCAGGATCATGGCTTCCAGTCCACCCAGCGCTCCGCCCATCATCAGCAGCGGGGCCAGCACGCCGCCCGAAGTGCCGGAGCCCAGCGACACCGCCCAGATAAACCATTTCACCAGCAATACCCCCAAGATGATGTGCGTGGTTACGTTGCCCTGGAGCAAAGCGCCAATGGTGTCGTAGCCCACGCCCAGGGCCTGCGGGAAGACCAGCCCGCCCAGCCCCACGGCCAGGCCGCCGATGGCCGGCCACCACATCCAGTGGATGGGGAGCTTGCGGAAGCCGTCCTCCGCGGCATAGACGGAAAGCGTGAGCAGGGCGGAAAGCGCCCCCGCCAGCAGTCCCACCAGCACGCAGCCCAGCAGCCCCCCGGGCCCAATAAAAACTGGGTGGGCAGGGACGGGGAACAGCGGCCCCATGCCGATGATGTAGCGCCGCACCGCGGCGGCGGTGGCGCTGGCCAGCGCCACCGGGATCAGGCTGCGCGGCTTCCACTCGAACAGCAACAGCTCCACCGCCAGCAGCACCGCGGCCACGGGCGAGGCAAAGGTGGCCGACATCCCGGCGGCGGCCCCGGCTACCAGCAAGGTCTTGCGCTCCGCGCTGGTGAGGTGGAAGAACTGCGCGATCATCGACCCGAGGGCGCCGCCGGTCATGATAATCGGGCCTTCCGCGCCAAAGGGGCCGCCGGTGCCGATGGAGATGGCGGAGGAGAGCGGCTTTAGCAGCACCAGGCGCGGCTGGACGCAACTGGCGTTGATCAGAATGGCCTCAATGGCCTCCGGAATGCCATGCCCGCGGATGCGCTCCGAACCGTAGCGCGCCATCAACCCGATGATGAGCGCCCCCGCCACCGGCACTAGCACTACGAACACCCCAAGATGGTGCCCGGCCGGCGAAACCAGCGAGGTCTTCCAGCGCCCAAAGAAGGACAGATTGGTAAACAGGCCGATGAGGCGCAGCAGCGCCAGGGCCACGAACGCGCTCAGCGCGCCGATGACCGTGGCCAGCAGCGCGATGGGCAGGACCTCCCAAGTGGTGGTGAAGTCGCCGAGTCTTTCTGAAGCCTCGGCGCGTTCGGCGTTGCCAGCGGGGCTTCTTTCTCCCTCTGCGGATGGGGAGCTGCTCTTTCCTTCGTCGGCAATCATTTCTCGCATCCGCCTGGCCGGCAGCCGCTGGAGCGGCCCTGCCATATCGTAACACGATGTATACGTGGAGGCCCAGCCCGGGGGCGGCAGCCGTCGACACGCGGGTTCTGCGCAGTGCGGGGACGGCTGTGGCTTCCGCACCGCCCGCCTCGATCGCGGCCTGAAAGCCGCACTGCACCCCATCTCACTTGTTTTCAAGCATCGCCAGACAGCATCGATAGCGCCCAATCTCTCATCTAATTAGTAACGGATAAGTAGAGGTTTAAGAGGGAGAAGGGTTATGAAAGGCAAAATGCTTGCGACCCTTGCAGCGGCCTTTCTGCTTGGCCTCCTGGCATTGCCAGCCAGTGCTGACCAGTATTCGCGGGCCGTTCCAGGAGCGCTGAACTACGTGGAAGGTCAGGCCTCGATGGGGACTCAGACGCTCAGTCAACAGTCGGTGGGTTCGGCTATATTGCAGCCCAATGAAGCGCTTACTACGACGCCAGGCGGAAAAGCTGAAATCCTGCTCACGCCTGGGGTATTCCTGCGTGTGGGCGGCAACAGCGCGGTGAGGATGATCTCGCCCGGCCTCGCCAATACTGAAGTCGAAGTGCAGCGCGGCGAAGCGCAGGTGGAGGTCGACCATCTTTATAAGCAGAACGATCTGCAGGTGCTGGAAGATGGCGCCACGATCCAGATGGAGAAGAAAGGCGTCTACGATTTCAACGCCGATCAGCGCGCCGTACGGGTACTCGACGGTGAAGCGAAATTGCGCGAGGGCGATACGGCCGTCACGATTAAGGGCGGACACGAAGTCCTGCTGGACGGCGGTGCGTTGAAGTCGCAGAAGTTCGACAAGAATAATTTCACTGCCGGCAATGAACTTTATCGCTGGAGCAGCTTGCGCTCGGCTTATCTGGCGCAAGCCAACGCCGACGCGGCGCGCACTTACATCGTGAACGGTGGATACGGCCCAGGTTGGTTTGGCTCGGGATGGTACTGGGATCCATGGTTCAGCGCCTACACGTTCATACCGGGCGATGGATTCTTGTATAGCCCGTTCGGCTGGGGATTCTACTCACCGCTGTGGGCGTATCGCGCGCCGTTTGTTTACGGAGGCTACTATCGCAACTTCGGCCCGGGTTATACCGGCTGGGGCGCCAGACCGTATTACGGTCCGTGGAATCGCGGCGGACCGGTGGCGCATGGCTGGGGGCCTGCTTTCCCACAGGGCGGAGTCCATGCCGGAGGAGGCTGGAGCGGAGCGCATGGTGGCTGGGGCGGCGCAGCTCACGGCGCCGGTGGGCACGGCGGCTGGGGCCGCCGCTGACACCCAGTCATTTGGCGCGCGGCTTGGTGTTCTTCGGCAACACGACTACTGAGCGCTGCGGACCTTCGCCCGTACTCTCAGTCTTGAGTTCGGGGTGGTCGCGCAGCGCCAGATGGACGATGCGCCGTTCGCGCGCCGTCATCGGGGCGAACTGATAGGGAACTCCGTTCTTTAGTACTTTTTCCGCTGCCACATTTGCCGCCAGGCGCAACTCTTCCAGCCGCATGGCGCGATGGTTCATGCAATCGAAAACCACTTTGTCGTGCTCTTCCGATTCCAGGCGGAGCGTCTTCTGGGCAATGTGTTCGAAGGAACGCAGCAGCTCCGCGCCGCGCTCGAGGAGCAACGGGGAGTCCGGCCCGGAGAACGCTACCATGATCTCCGGGCGCTCCCAGTCGCGATCTTCGACCGGCGGATCCACGGTGATGCGGTACTTCAGCAGGAAGCCGCCGGCGCTGAGCAACTCGCGCAGCAACTGATCGATGCGCTTGGCGGCGGCGACTTTGTCTTCGAGAGGCATGGGTTCAAATTATACGGAACACGTGCTTCAATTCCCGCCGCGGATTTCCGCGGATGAATGCTGATCAAAAAGCAATTGGTCACCGCCGAGACACCGAGTACGCCAAGGTCTTCATGATCTATCCTCGACTCGGCGTCCTCGGCGTCTCGGCGGTTTCTAGTTCATCCGCGTTGATCCGCGGCGGACAAAATCATTGGCGCTGAGCCTTTCGTCGCGCCTGCTTTTCCATATGCTCGCGCATCTCGCGGCCGAACTTCGTTCGATTCACGACCACCTGCTGCGCTATGCCGATCACGTTGCCCAGCACCCAGTACACGCACAGTCCGGCCGACAGCGACCAACTGATTACTCCCAGGAAAATCGGCATGGTGACCGACATCATCTTCTGCTGCACCGGATCCATGCCGCCGGCAGGAGTCATCTTTTGCAGCAGGTACATGCTGATAATGATGCCGATGGGCAGAATGTGATAAGGATCAGGCGAAGATAGATCGCCGACCCAGAGAAACGATGCCTGCCGCAGCTCGATGCCGACGCCCAGCATGGAATAAAACGCGATCAGAAACGGCATCTGCAGCGCCATGGGAATGCAGCCGCCGACTGGGTTCGCGCCTTCCTTCTTGTACAGCGCCGAGATTTCCGTGTTCATCTCCTGGCGCCGCGGGTCAGCCAGCTTGTACTTCTTGTATTTCTCCTGGATGGCTTTGATCTGCGGGGCGATCTTGGCCATCTTGAGCGACGACTTCATGCTCGACCACTTCAGCGGGAACATGGCGACGTTGATGATCAAGGTCAGGACGACAATCGCCCATCCCCAGTTCTGCACCCAGTGATCGTGCGTCCACACCAGCCACAGGAAAAGGGGCTTGGCAATGAAGCCCAGATACTTACCAAAATCCACTAGTCCTTCGAGGTTGGGACCTTCCGCCGAGGCGCGCGCCGCTGGCGCGAGCCGCGCCAGTTCATCTTTACTGAGGGAAGCGTGCACCGACTTGATGACATGGAGCGCCTTGGGCCCGACGAAGAGGCGCTCCTCGGTCGGCCCGCTCGCATTGCCGACCGCCGCTCCCACAACCGTAACCTTCGTGACCTTGGTGGGATCAGGCTTGTCCAGGTTCTGCGGGATCTCGAGCGGCTCCTGCAGGGTCACCATGACCGCTTCTTCGGTCTGGCTGGGCAGGAACACGGCCGCGAAGTATTGGTCCACCGGACCGGCCCAATGGAATGGACCACGGATGGTATTGCCGCCGCTGACTTTCTTGGTGGCGATGCGCTCGAGGGTGTCGCCAAACTGGTAGTCGATGCGCGCCGCCGCATAGGACGCCGGCGTCGTCTGATCGCCGAAGCCCGCCGGCCACGCCAGAAGGGCCTCCACCGCGCTGCCGTTGACGTACACCGAAGTCTCGGCCTTGACCACGTAAGAGTGATCAAAGCTGAAGGTCTTGCGGACGATGGTCCCGCCGTCTGAGTACTCGAAAGTCAGCGAACTGGGCGGGTGCTGCTCGCCGGTGGCGCTCGCGACATAGAGCGCGTCGCTTAGCTTCTTGCGAAGGCCTGGGTCGTAGCTCCACAGAGAAAGGGGATAGCCGTACTTGGAAGCCGCCAGCGTGTTGACCAGTTCCAGCGGATTGCCCTTGTCGTCGCGGTAGTTCTTCAGGATCCACGACTTCACCTGCGCGCCGCGGTTGGTGAAAGTGATCGTGTAGAGATCATTCTCCACTACCGTTTCGCTCTCGGCATCTGCTGCCTTCGCAGGTTTGGAGACGGCCGCTGACGGAGGTACAGGCGAGGCTTGCGGCTGCGCGGCGGCGCTGGCAGCAGGCGGCGCAGAAGCGGGAGCCGTCGTCTGCTGCTTGGTATAACGGCTGATGAAGGGCTGCATCGCCAGCAGAACGAGCATGGTGAGCGCAAAGGCAAGCAGCATGCGTTTCTCGCTGCCGGGCTCGTGCTGGGGATTCTGGAAGTCGGTCAACTCTTCGACTCTTTCAGATGATTGCGAGTCGCCAGTCGCCAGTCGTCAGTCGCCAGCGACTCGGGGCTGAACTCAGGAAACTGGTGGCAATGAATAGTACGTCGCCCGTCCGAACGATGTTCGCCGTGACAACTGGCGACCGGCGACTGACGACCGGTGACTGGTCAAACCCGCCTTTGGCCAAAGGATGGCAGTGTGCCAGCCGCCACGCGGCCTTCAGTCCACCGCGGACGACTCCGTAGCGCGCCACCGCTTCCATGGCGTACTCCGAGCAACTGGGGACATAGCGGCAAGCGGGGCCGAGCAGCGGCGAGATCAGCCACTTGTAGGCGCGAAGAAGCGTGAGCGCGATCCAGTTCATTTCGCAGAGCTGCCTTCTACCGCCACACGCACTTTCTCGAATGCGCGCTCGACTTCGCGGCAAAGCGCGGCAAAGTCCGCCGTCAACGCCGACTTCTTGGGATGGACCACCACATCCACCCCGGAACCCGCGGCGCTAAGGCTCAAGCGCACGGCCTCGCGCATTCGACGCCGGATGCGGTTCCGCACCACCGCCTCGCCCAGCGCCCGTGGAACAGTGAACCCCACCCGCGCCCCGGCGGCATCTCGCGGCAGAAAAAACACCGTAAAGTGCGCGGAAAAAAGCCGCCGGCCATTGCGGTATACGGTGTCGAAATCGGCGTGCTTCCGCAGCCGCGCCTCCCGGGAAGAACGGGCGGATACACCGCTCCCTGGGATGCCGCTACTTAACTTCGGGGGCGCCATGGTGAGGGCCACTACTCGCGAAAACCGGGCTTCACGGAGACGCGCTTGCGTCCCTTGGCGCGGCGCCGCGCCAGCACCTTCCTCCCGCCCTGGGTGCGCATCCGAACGCGGAAGCCATGCGTCTTGGAGCGGCGGCGGCGGTTGGGCTGGAATGTGCGTTTAGGCATGAACGATGGCGCTCCTCAGGCAAAATCTTCCGCGAGAACGAAAGGGCAGTATAAATGACAGCTCCCTCGGGGGCAAACCGCAGTTGCCACAGATCTGCCTGCCTTTGGCAGATGTAAGCCATGAATCCGCCCTTATCTCTTCTGTGGTTCGGGGCCGCCTGCCGGATTTCCGACTTCGATGTAGCTCTTTAGCCGCGTGATCTGTTCGGTCAGCACCATATTCACGGGAGCGGCCCACGTGCTCATGCCCTGCGCGGCGTAGCCGACGACAGTATATGTAACATCGAGTTTGGTGCCGCCTTCGGCAGGGGTGAAAGTGAACGTCATGGAGCCGGCGGTCGCCATGCCCTGCAACGGGCCTAAGCCGCCGGACAAGCGCAGCATCTTTCCTGGAGCCGCAAAAACTACCTCCAGGTGACGAAGGCCGCCGCCCCCGGGCAGCTTCTCGCAGAAGCAACCCTGGGGACGATCCTCAATCGAGAGGTTGTGCGAGTCTCCGGAAAAGCTGTGCGCCGAATTCCACCAATCGCCAACATTGTGGACCAGGCGGTTATAGACGTCGGCCGGCGATGCGTGGATCTGGGTCACGATCTTTACCGTAAAGCCATTGGCCGCCGAATCGGCCACATCGGCTGCGACGGTCTGGGCTAATGCACAAAGCAATGCAGCGACTGCCACCTTGAAGCGCATACTCCTCCTCTTAACGCTCTTACAGGGAAGTCCAGGACGGCAGACTACATGAAACGCAGCAATCGGGGAATGGGCCAGGAGCAGGAGGTCACTTGAGGTAGTCGAGCAAGCTTACCGGAAGCACCTTGGCGGTTGCTGCAAGCACCGCCTGATTGACCGTTTGCGCCTGGGTGACCGCCAGGGCGGCTTGCGTCATGTCGGCTCCGACCAGCGCGTTCTCTTGCGCCTTCAGGTTAGTGTTTTGCTCATTCAAGGTGATTTGCTCTTCGCCAACCTGACTCATCGCGTTGGTGTAGGTCACTTCCGGGGTGCGCACCAGGAAGTCCTTGTATGTCAGTTGCTCTACCGACACCAGCAGAGCCTGCACCGGAACCGGAAGATAGAGTCCCAGCGCCTGCGAGAGGTTGCGGGCAAAGCTCTCGTACATGCCGCTGATGGCCTGAGCCAACTCCCGCGACAGTTGCCCCGCTTGCCGGAAGTCGCAGGCCTGTACGGATTTTTCCGCCTGCGACGCACTGGAGGGCTGGCCGCGTGCCGCCTGCACGATGGCATCAATCTCTTCCTGGTTCAGAACTCGCTGCATAGATCCGCGCTAAGGCGGGAATCCGCCCGATCACAGGAAATGCAAGCGCGGTTCCATCTCGCTTTTGGGAAGGTTTCCGGCTTGCAGGAGACCTCATGCTTTGATTCAGCAAGTTGCAGGCAAATTTTTCCTACTACCGGCTGGCGGCGGACATGACCGCGCGCTTGGCTTAACCGATCATTAGAAATTCACATGCTGAGTGCGGCAGAGGCGCTTGCTCGATCCGAAGATTAAGGACTGTCTAATGATTCCCGCGAGCAAAAACTAAGCTCAATCGCCGTCTGGCCGATGAAAAAAGTGGCGTCGCACATTCGGCTGGAAGACCGATGGCAGATTTCTCCATAACCCGCCTGGATCCCATCACCAAGACCGGTGATTCGGCGATCCAGTCATCGCAATCGCACACCGGATCGCGACATCGGCGCCCGCACCAAGACTCCTCCGAGCCTGAGCCGGACGACGTCGAGACCACCGAAGAAGAGAAGCACGATCTGGACCGCTTGGCCTGAGCTTCCCCGGCCGCTCATAACGGCAAAATCCGCGGATGAGCAAAAAAGGGGTCCCCGGCAATTGCCAGGGTGCCCCTGAGTCGCGGACCAAACTGCAAGTTAGACCAATACTTCTTCCCGCTTTTCGGCTGTAGCGCGTGCCGCCGCTTCCTCCAGGCGAAGCATCTCCTGTGCCTCCTGGTAGGTGCGGATGGCAACCGGTTTCAGCCAGAATAGTGCCAGGACCGCGGCCACCAAGTTGCAGGCAATCATGACCCAGAAAACCGCCATCCACGAGCCGGTCTTGACACTGGCCATGGCGGCCACGGGTCCAGCGAAGATCGCGGCCAGACCTTTAGCCGTATAAACGATGCCATAGTTGGTCGTGGCCCATTTCCTGCCAAACAGGTCGCCCACGATGGACGGGAAGAGCGAAAAGATCTCGCCCCATCCGAAGAAGCACAGGCCCGTCATCAAGATGAACCACACTGGATGACTGATCAACTTGAGCAGGCCCAGGATGGCCAGGGACTGACCCAGGAACGCGATGAACATGGTGTTCTCGCGCCCTATGTGATCGGAAACCCAGCCCCAGAATGGCCGGCAAAGGCCATTCAGGATGCGGTCCAGTTCGATGGCCACGACCAGCGCCGACATGCCCCACAAGACAATGACCTTGTCGACGTGGTAGAAGACGGCGATGGGTTTGATCTGGGCGGTGACGACCAGACCACCGAAAGCGACCAGCGTCATCATGATGTAAATGACGTAGAACGATCGCTGCCTCAGCATCTGCCAGTGAGTCATATCGTAGGCGGATGTTCTCACTTTGGCGGACGCTTGCGTCCATCCCTTAGGCATCCAGTTCTTGGGCGGAGCGACGATCAGCATGGCGGCGGCGAAGACGATAATGCCCTGAATAATGCCCCAGAAGATGAAAGTGTGCTGGTATCCGGAGACTTTCATCATCTTGGCGATCGGCGCCACGGTCAGTGCAGTTCCCAGGCCGTACGCACCGGCGGTGAACCCGGCGCACATGCCACGGTGATCGGGGAACCACTTCAGCGAGTTGCCCATGCAGCCGCCGTACACAGCACCGGCGCCGATGCCGCCGAGGGCGTACCAGAAATACAGCGCATGCAGGTTGCCCGCCGTCCCCGATCCGATCCAGCCGAGGCCGACCAAGATGCCGCCGATGCCGATGACCAGACGAGGACCAAGACGATCAATGAGGTAGCCCTCGAACGGCACCAGCCAGGTTTCGCAAAGAATGAATGCGGCGAAAGCCACCTGGACGGCGGCCAGGGTTGCGTTCATGCTTTTGGTTAAGGGCGTAGTGAACAAGGTCCAGGCGTATTGAAGATTGGCGATGGCCATCATCGCAATCACGCCTGCGATTAGTTGAACCCAGCGGTTGACGACTTTGGGTTCAGGAAGGACATTCCGGGCCGACGTAGCCATAGGCACCCTCCTGGGTGGTTTTTCTCTCGAGCGGTTCCCCGCTTGGCCACTCCTTCCGCAGACTCCCGAAGCTCAACAAGAAAACCCGCCCTCCCTGGTTGGGGAGGGCGGAACTTGCTAGCCTTCGAGGTCCTTCTGCAGCGGGATGACTCCGGGAACCAGCCATTTTTCCCACATCTCATCAATTTTGTTTTGGAAGTACTCGATATCTTCCTCGGTGAAGTGTGCGAATCTGCCTTGCTTGAGCAGGTAATCGCGCACCGGCAGGCGTTTGAGCTTGCCGCTGGCGATCTGCTCGGTCTTGCCGTACAGCTTCAGTTTGCCTTCGATGACCTCATATAGTGGCCAGATGCCGGTGTTCACCGCCAGCTCGCCCAACTCGTGCGCGATGTAGGGATCGAAATCCCATCCCTTCGGGCACGGGTTCAGGCAGTGGATGAACGTCGGCCCGCCGATGGTGAGCGCGCGCCGGACGCAGTTCATCGCCTGCAGGGCGTAGGACGTGGAGATGGTGCCCACGTACTTGACGGTGGGGTGCCCCGCGATCATCAGCGGCGCCACGTTCTTTTTCCAGCGGTGGTTCATGATGCGCGTCACCTTTCCCGGCGTACTGAACGAGGTGTTGGCGCCATAGGGCGACGTTCCGGAGATCTGGATGTCGGTATTGGCGTACGACTCGTTGTCGTACATCAGGATCAGCAGGTTGTAGTCGGGATGAGTCATCGTGGCCGAGATGGCGCCCAGGCCCATATCGGCGCCGCCGCCGTCGCCGCAGAAGGCGATGACGTTGATGGGCTCATCCTTCATCGTGCCCTTGCGCATCTGCGCGCGGAATGCTGCCGCCGCGCCCAGAGCCGCCGAGCCGGCGCTGCCCAATTGGGTGTGCATCCACGGCACGCCCCACGGGGTGGAGTAGTACGAGGTGTTGGCCACGTACATGCACCCGGTGCTGCCCAGGACGATGGTCCGGGGACCGGCGGCCTTGGCCAGCAGCTTCATCATCTGCGCTGATTCGCAGCCCTGACAGGTGCGGTGGCCGGACGAGTAATACTCCTCATGCGGGACCTTCTTGACTCCCTTGAAGGATTCCAGGTCCTGCGTTGGCTTGGTATCTATGAATGTGCTCATGTTGTGCTTGTCCTTTCCGGCGCGTTACCCACGCAGCCCGATCCATTGCGTCAAGGGTTGCGATTTCCCCTTGCCCGCTTCCAGGGTGATCTCGGCCATCTTCTCGACATCCGGCAGCGTGACTTCGCGTCCACCCAGACCGCAAATGAAGCCCAGCACCGGCGGCTTCGCGCCCTCGCCCGGATACAGGGCGGAGCGCACTTCGGTAGCCACCACGCCGCTGAGGTGCGGTGAGCCGAAGGAGAAGTCGCGATCGATGACTCCGACAGCCTTGAAGCGCCGGAGGGTTTTGGCCAGCTCTTCGCCGGCGAAGGGACGGAACCAGCGCAGGCGCACGAACCCGACTTTCAGGCCTTGCTCGCGCAGCTTGCGGATGGTGACCCTCACCGGAGTGGACATGGTTCCCATCCCCAGCAATACAACGTCGGCGTCTTCGGTCATGTACTCTTCGAAGAACGGATTGCCGTACTTGCGGCCGAAGATGCGCTCGAAATCGGCATAGACTTCGCGGATCACGCTGACGGCGCGCTCGGTGACCTGGAAGTTCTGCCGCCGGATCTCCATCACCCAGTCTTCGTTGACCTGTGGAGCGACGGAAATCACGTTGTCGGGGTGCAGCAGCAGTTCGCCGCGGTTGTAGGGCGGCAGGAACTGCTTCACCTGCTCCTGCGTCGGGATCTTCACCAGCGACTGGGAGTGGGTGAGGAACGCGCCGTCGCAACTGAGGGCGATGGGCACGAACATGCGGCGATCTTCCGCCACACGGTAGGCGATAAGCGCTGTGTCCAGAGCCTCCTGGGCGCTATCGACCCACACCAGATTCCAGCCCAGATCGCGGACCGCCAGCGCGTCGTTGTGCTCCACGCCGAAGGCGCCGGGATCATCAAGAGCGCGGTTGCCGACCATGGCCACCATGGGCACGCGCAGGGCCGGAGTAACGGTCAGCGCTTCCATGGCGTACATCCAGCCCACGCCGCTCGAGCCGCAGAACACGCGGGCGCCGCACACCGATGCGTGCTTGACGATCTCGAACTGTGAGTGTTCGCCCTCGGCCACGATGTACTCGCAGTCCATCTCGCCATCGGCTTTCAACTGCGAGATGAATTGCATCACCGTGTCATAGGGACGGATAGGATAGGCCGTGACCACGTCCACATTAGCCAGCTTGCAAGCGATCGCAATGGCTTCCGCGCCGGTGATCAGGGCTTCCTGCTCAACCTTCTTTTTCTTTTTTTCTTCTACGGGCAGTGTCACTGTTGCCATATCAATCTCCTTTTAACCGGGCGTTAGCCTTTTGCTAGTTCCAACGCTGCTGGGATCTCATCCTTGTACTGGCCGCGATAACGGAAGCCATGCTGGCGCTTGCCGTCGGGCTTCACGACCGTTTTCAGCCATACCTGGTATCCGGCCTTGTCCTTGCGGAAGGCTTCCCACTGGCTGGCGTTGTCTTTGAACGCGCTCTCGTTCACCATGGTGATGCAGTTGGGAACGGGGCACACGGCTTCGCAGATGCCGCATCCGCAGCAGGCTTCCAGGTTGGCGTCGTAGGTGAGGTCCGGGGTTACGTCGAAGGACGCATCCGGGCAGTTCAGCCAGCACAACGTGCACTTGGTGCAGGTCTCGAAGTTGACGACGGGACGCATGGTCCGCGTGGTGTACTTCTTGAACTTGTCGTTGCGCGAGGGGCGGAAGCCGCCGAGTTGGCCGGTAACCGGATCAGCATAGGCGCCGCCGCGCTCGGCCAGGCCGTTGATGGAGACGCCATCCCGCAGGTTGCTCCAGCCGGGCAGATCGAAGTGGAAGGGCTCTTCCGGATTGCCTACGCCAGGGCGAACCTCGACGGGCGCGAACTTCTCAAACGCCACCCGAGCCGAGGTAATCTTCAGGTCGTTCTTCAGCTTCTCCCGGATGTACTGCTCCACCGATTCCAGGCTCGCCAGTTGCGGCAGCGCCCGAACGATCGCGCCCAGGACGCGAACATCGGTGTGGTCATCCTTGTAAACCCACATACCCGAGAAGCTCGCGACGCCCTTCAGCACGGCCAGCTTGTAGGGCTGGTCCTTGGTATGGATCACGTGCAGGAGCGCATCGGGATCTTGCAGGGAAACCACGATCATGGTGCCGTTGGGTTTGAGGGTTTTGTTGACCGTCTCCAACCCGTACCAGCCCCAGGACTCGGCGCCCTTGCAGAGGGTGTCGTCGAGAACCACGGCTACATCGACCTGCTTGGGTTCGTATTGTGCCATTCCTGCCTCGAGCGTCTGCTCATCGCTGGCCACGATGGCAAAGCTCTTCGCCGGAATGCCGTTGCGTTCAGGACTGTCGCCATAGCGGCCGAAGGAGATTCCTGGCTTGCCTTCTTCATGTGCAGCCAGGACGATCCCACGGCAGATGCCTTTGGCCAGGGTCTTCTGGAAGACCCCTCGGTAAATGATTTCAACCGCGTATAACTGGCCCATCTGAAACCTCCGTTTCTGTATTAGAGCTTTCGTAAAACAATTGCTTCGATTTCCTCGAGGTGTTGTCGCATGGCCTTTTCTGAAGCTGCAGGGTCCCGATGCTTAAGCGCCGCGAGAATGCGCCGGTGGCCGGCCAGCGATTTGTGCAGGCGGCCTCCGGTTTGCAGGGATTTCTCGCGGGTTTCGTGCAGCGTATCCATCAGCACATCTACGATTTGCAGCAGGACGGCGTTGTCGGCCGCCAGCGCAATCAGGTAATGAAATTCATTGTCCTCCTCGATCGCCAGCTCGCCGTTTCGCACTTTGCTGCTCTGTCGTTCCAGGAGTTGTTCCAGCTCAGCAATCTGGGAGTCGCTGACGTGCGGCGCGGCGCGCCGTGCCAGCGCCGGCTCGACAAGCTTGCGAACATCCAGCAGCTCCTTGACCAGCTTGCGCTTCTGCCTGATGAGCGCAGTCAGCGAGCCCATCACGGCATTGCCCGAAGGCTCGCACACCACGGTCCCGCGCCCCTGCTGCGGTTCCAGCAGGCCGATCAGTTCCAGGCTGCGGATGGCGTCGCGCACCGAACTCCGGCTGACGCCGAACCGCTGCGCCAGCTCTCGCTCGGGAGGAAGTACGTCCCCGGGCTTGAGATTTTCGAAGATGTGGTTTTGGATCTGACGGGCGACTTCCTCGTACACCTTGCTGCGCCGGATCGCTTCGAATTCGACTTTCGCTGGAGTTGCCATCTAGAGGATTGGTCTGATGACCAACCAATGCTCATTAAAGACCGGCGCCTCCGGACTCGCTGTGACCCAGGTCACCTGTCGCAGTGAGGTGAAAAAACAAATCTCCGTGTTCTCTTCGATTTAGAATCTGCGGCGCGGCAAAATACACCAAAGGAATGAAAGCGAGGGAGGATGGGCGGGAAATCTCCCCAACGCGGTGCTTCCAAAGCGATGCCGGTAAGCCGGTCCGATCTGCGGAAGCTGCTCTCGGAACAGCCTTTCATCAGCGGTTACGGATTTCGGCTGCACTCGGTTGCGGCGGGCGAGTGCGTCCTCACGGTGCCCTTTCAGCCTGCGTTCGAGCGGCCGGGCGGCATCGTCAGCGGATTGGTGTTCATGGCCGCCGCCGACGTTGCCATGTGGCTGGCGATCAAGACGCTGCTCGGCGGCGACGATGGCTGCGTCACCGCGGAAATGAAGACCAGCTTTTTATCCGCGGCCAAACAACAGGATTTCCGCTGCCGCGCCAGAATTCTCAAGCTAGGGAAACGCCTGGTGTACGGCGTGGCGGAGTGCATCAGCCTCGAGCGCAAGCTGCTGACGCATCACACTCTCACCTATATCCGCCCGGGGACAAACCGCAGCCACTAACTCGCGATATCCGGCAAAGAAAAAGCCCGGTGAGAGCAACTGCCCGTGGCAAGCGGCGCCGCGGCCTTTACAGAACTTCACCCGTCGCGGCGCTTCGTCATTGCCCGCTCTTCACTTGCCCCACCGCCATCTGCAGCCCGTAGAGGATCTGCCCGGCGGTGCGAGGGTCGATCGCGCCGCTCAGCAGGGCCTGAATGACCTGGTTGAGCCCGATCTGCACCGAGCGCGGATCTTCAATGGTAGGAAAGTCGGGCAGCACGGGCGCCGCCACACGCCGGGGATGCGCCTTGCGGCTCTCCTCGTGGAAGTAGCAGAGCCGCTTCCCCTTCATGGCGGGCGAACCGCAGCGCGAGCCGTCCTGCTTGCGATGCTGGCATTTTTGTGGTCGTGGCATTCGGAAACCTACAGTTGACTGTTCCTACCCCCCTCCCCCTCCCTGGATGCAGTCCTTGCGAAATCAGCAACTTAGGCCAGCTTGCCCGGGGAAAGTATTGAAGCGCGGGCGGCTTAGGGGTAAAATCTTGAGCCGCAAGGAGATATTGTTAATAGATAAGACATACTGTAATACTATATCTTATCTTGCAAACTGTCAAGCGAAAATTCGCTTCGATGCTGCGGTGCGATGCTGCGGTGCCCCACATCTGCCCGGTTTTGGCAGATGTGGGTGAGCATCATCCCACCGCACCTGAAAACAACAGCACCATCATCAAAGCAATGGTCCCGACCTCGACGAGCAGCGAATAAGACCCCATCCGTTTTGCGCCGCTGAAGCGCGCCATCAGCCGGCTGACCACCAGTCCCATCATCACCACCGGCGAGACCAGCAGCCGATACATACAGAACCAGCCCAGCAGCGAACTCCCCTGGCTGACGGCCGGGATGAACATCATTCCCACGCTGATCGGCGCGGTCAGGCTAACGCCCAGAACCGCCCGCGAGTAGCGCGTGGAAGCTGTCTCCGATGTGCGCACGAAGAAGGCCAGCAGAAACGTCGGTACCAGCAGCATACAGGCGATGAACGCCGCCAGCATCCAGTCGCCGAAGCCCCACATGGCGCTCGACGCGTCGACCGGATAGCGCAACTCCTGCAAGTAACGTGCAAAGACGAGCGCCGCCGAGAACACGAGAACACCCGCGTAACCGGCGACGACAATGGCGAACTGCAGGCGCGAGGAAAGCGGTTTCATGAGGTCGATCTGACCTAGTGTGGTGGGAAAACGCCGGCGCGTAAATGCGTTTCGTTATTCACCGGCGAAACTTTGGTTCTACTCCCCGCAGCGGCGGGAAAGCCCTTCGGCCGGCTTCTGCGGAGTCCCTTGGACTTGTCGCACCGACAGCTGCAAGCCGCAAAGGATCTGGCCGGCAGTGCGGTGGTCGATTGATCGGTGCACGGTTTCATGGGGAGATTCTACGGGGAATCCTCGCCATATTAGGCGTGCAAGCGAAAGGCCATATCATCTTGCTGAACATCGGTAAGTAGCGGCCCCTTGGGGCAGATAGCGACAATAGCCCGTCTCCGGTTGTCTGTGATTGGCAAGCCCTCATGGCAACCAAGAACGGACTGATCGACACGGAAGTCGTGTATTGCGGTGAGAACCTGGACCAGCTTTCCAGGCTGCCACCGGGTTGCGTGGATCTAATCTATATCGACCCGCCATTTAATTCGAATCGAAACTACGAGGTGTTCTGGGGGGAGGCCAAGGAGCAACGGTCTTTTGAGGACCGGCACGCCTCTACGCAAGCCTATATCGAATTCATGCGCCCGCGGTGCGAGGCACTGGCCCGGGTGCTTAAGAAAACCGGCACGTTCTATTACCACTGTGATTGGCACGCCAGTCACTACGTGAAGGTGATGCTGGACCAGATTCTCGGCGAAAACAATTTCGTCAACGAAGTCATCTGGAAGCGCCATGCATCATCGCATAACGATGCGAAGCAAGGCTCGAAGCACCTTGGCCGCGTGCACGATACGCTGTTGATGTATGCCGGGGGTAAGGACTATTTCTTCAGGCACCTATATCGCCCGTACGACCCCGAATACATCGAAAAGTTTTACCGGCACGTCGAGCCGAAGACGGGCCGCAGATATCAGCTTGGGGACTTGGGTGCGCCCGGTGGCGCTTCGCCCTCGAAGGGCAATCCTCACTATGAATTCCTTGGGGTGACACGATACTGGCGCTACAGCAAAGAGAACATGCAGAAGCTGTACGATGAGGGCCGCATCGTGCAGACCAGACCCGGTGCTGTGCCGCGGCTCAAGCGTTATCTCGACGAAGGCAAAGGGGTGCCACTCGGCTCGGTGTGGGATGACATTGGCCCGGTCGGGCCTGTGCAGGGTATCCGCAGTGAAAGGGTTGGCTTCCCCACGCAAAAACCGCTCAAGCTGCTGGAGCGCATCATCGAGATTTCTAGCGAACCCGGCCAGGTTCTCCTAGACGCCTTCTGCGGCTGCGGCACCGCGCTGGTAGCCGCACAGAACGCGGGCAGGCATTGGATCGGAATCGACATCTCGCCGACCGCGTGCCGGGTGATGGCGAAGCGCCTGCGCGATTCCTGCGGGCTAGCGGAAAACGAAAAGCTATGGAAGATTGGGCGGGGCTTTGTGGTGCGCGATCTGCCGTGGACGGAAGAGCTGCTTCACAAGCTGCCGCCCTTTGAATTCGAGAATTGGGCGGTGATCGCGCTTCACGGAGTTCCCAACAAGGTCCAGGTCGGGGATATGGGCATCGATGGTCGCATTTATCCCATGTCTGCCCTGCCCCCAGGCCGCACCCGAGAGGACCAGCTCGCGTTCATGGACGAATGGTTCCCCGTGCAAGTGAAACAACGGGACAAGGCAGGCAGGCCGGAGATCGACCAATTCGAGACGGCGATGAGACGCGAGAACCGCACCAAGGGTTTTTTTGTGGCTTTCGATTACACAATGGATGCCTTGCAAGAAATCAGGCGGTTCAAGCAACGCGAGAACCGGGAGATAATCGCCTACACCGTTCGGCAATTGTTGGAGGATGAACAGGCGGCCCAGCGCATCCCGCCATCCAGAGTGAAAGCCAGCGCCGGGCCGATGCCCAAAGCATTCAGCGCCAAGTCATAGCGCGTGTGTTGTTGACGAACCGTCGCAGCCAGAAGTACCAGCACTCGCCGCTATCCCCCTCCCGGTTGACACTCCGCCACCCCGCCCCTAGACTGAAAAGTCGCGCATTCCCTGGAAACGAGGCCTGGGATGGGCTGGCTGCAGAACAAGTTCGAGAAGAATTTCCTCATCACCACGGTGGACTACGTCTTCAACTGGGCGCGCAAGTCGGCGCTCTGGCCGATGACCTTCGGCCTGGCCTGCTGCGCCATCGAGATGATCGCGTCTTCGACCTCGCGCTTCGACATTGCCCGTTTCGGCGCCGAGGTGTTCCGTCCGTCGCCGCGGCAGAGCGACCTGATGATCGTCTCCGGCACCGTCACCCTGAAGATGGCGCCGGTGGTGAAGCGCATCTACGACCAGATGCCCGAGCCCAAGTGGGTGATCTCGATGGGCGCGTGCTCGTCGGTGGGCGGGCCGTTCAACACCTACGCCGTGCTGCAGGGCGTGGACCGCATCGTGCCCGTGGACGTGTACGTCATCGGCTGCCCGCCGCGGCCGGAGAACCTTTTCTATGCGCTGCTCAAGCTGCAGGACAAGATCGACCAGATGTCGATTGCCAAGCGGCCCACCGAAGTCCGCCTGGAGCAGAACATGGTCGCGGACTTCAAGCGGCAGGTGATGATCGCGCAGACGCTGGCGCCGAAATAGTCGCGAGTCGTAAGTCGCGAGTCGTGAGCACATTCCGGCTTGCGACTCACGACTCACGGCCCGCGACTTTCTACCATGCCCGACTTTGTCCGACTCTGCAGCAAGGCCGACCTTCCCGAAGAGGGCGAGGCCAAGGAGATCCCGCTCGGCGACAAAGTGATCTGCGTCGCCAACGTCAACGGAACCATCTCCGCCATGGACAACGTCTGCCTGCACCGCGGCGGGCCGCTCGGGCAGGGCATTATCGCGGACAACAAAGTCGTCTGCCCGTGGCACGGCTGGATGTATAACCCCGCCACCGGCCAGGCCGAGCACAATCCCGGCGTCCGCGTCGCCGTGTATCCCATCAAGCTGGAAGGCGACGAGGTCTACGTGCAGGTGTAGGGTCTCCACCGATTCGCGGCTTGTTCGGCCCATGCGGGTGAGGGTACGATGGAACGAGAGCGAGAGATGAAATTTCTCATCACCATCTACCAGGACGAGGACGGTGTCTACATCGCGGAATGTCCGTCGATCCCTGGATGTGTAAGCCAGGGTCAAACCGAAGCTGAAGCCGAAAAGAACGTCCGCATGGCGATCAAAGAGTGCCTCGAGGTTCGAGCTGAAAAAGGAATGCCTCTCACTGTCACGACCCGTCAAGTGGAAGTCGCGGTCTAATGCCGCCGGTTCCGCTGCTGCGGCCAGGCGAGGTAGTCAGGGCGTTTGAAAACTTGGGGTGGCAGGTGGCACGGCAGCGAGGCAGCCACATCATCCTTACCAAGCCCGGACACATAGCGACACTCTCAGTGCCCAAGCACCCACAGGTGGCACGCGGAACGTTGCGAGCCTTGATTGCTCGCGCCGGGGTCAGTGTCGATCAGTTTCTGGTGGCAGCAAAATAGTCCTCTGGCGGCGCATTAGAATTTTTTCCACCAACAAGCCAGACCAAAACTACCCCAGAGGTTACAGGTCGAGATGCAGCCGCAGCCCGGGCACCACCACCGGTCCACGGTCGCGGTTGTAGCCGGGATTGGCGACGTACTGAAGATCAAACGACGTAAACACGCCGCGCCACAGGTGCAGCGTGTAGTAGCTCTCGAGGATGGTTTCGCGCCCGTAGTTCAGCTTGCCGTCGCCCAAAAGAAATCCCTGGCCGCCCAGCGCCAGGTACTCGCGATGGTCGCGCGAGAGGCCGTTGAGGGCGAAGGCCGCGCCCACTTTATCCAGCTTGCGCTTCCAGAGATCGCCCAGGACCTGCAAGCCAGCCTCGCCGTGGCGGTCCACTTCCGTATAGACGTAGGACTCGGTGTGGCCGTCATTCCATCCCAGGCGGCCATACGCGCGCAGGTGAGCGGTGAGCTGCTGCTCGGCGTTCAGCCCCACGCCGTACTTCATCTTCACCTGCAGCGGATGTGCGGTGATGTCCGGCCGTGATGGTGTTTGCCCGTCCAGAAAATTATGGATCGCCTCGCTGTAGACGCCCATGTTGGCGTGGTTCACAAATCCCAGCAGACGGACCACGGTCGCGCGCTCCGGGCGCAGATGTCCGCGGAACTCGAACTCCACGTTCTCGGCGTGGGCACGCGAGAGGTCGGTCTGGAACTTGATGCCGTTGGCCACCGTGGGCATGGCGGCCTCGGCAAAGCGCGCGCCCCAGCGGCGGTCTTCAAAATCTGCGATCACGCCCCAGGTGTAGCCGCGAGTGTCGGCGGCATAGTCGTAGGCGCCGTTGTTGTCGATGGTCCAGTTGAGGAACTGGGTATGGCTGTCGCCGCCGACGGAGTTCAAGTCGAAGAAGTCCGCCATGCCGAACTTGCCGGCGCGCAATTCCAGCCGCCGCGCTGGAACTTCGGTGGCGAGCGAGAACGGCGTGCGCTCGGATTCCACTTTCTCGCGGCTCAGCGGGATGATCTGGTGGAGCATCACGCGCGCCAGATAAGGTGTGCCGCCCAGCGTCGGATTGCGGACAACGTCGAGGTTGGTGAAGCCGGCCAGACCGAGCGCATCGCTCAGGCCGCGTCCGCTGGCGCTCTCCATGTCGAAGAGAAAGTCCGTCAGGTGCGTGAGTTGTATGCCGGTGTACAAGGTCGCCACGTGCGAGGTGGCGCTCGAGCCCCACGGCTTCAGGCTATTCGCGCCGAAGTATGGAGAGTGGAACCTCGGATGGGCCTGGAAGATGACGTTGATCTGCCCAGCAATGTACCAGCGCGTGTTGTTGGAATGGGGGAAGACGGTGGTGGGATCGTCGTCGGGGGGCGGTTCAGCGTCGGGCGTCTGCGCGCACACCGCCAGGGAGGCGAAAACCACCAACAGCAACTGCGAGCATAGGAGACGACGGCGCATTTTCGACAGAGCGACTCACCACAGCGCACCAGAGTAACAGAGCCAGTTGTGCTCAGGTTGCAGTTAGGTGAATTTTGGTTTTGCGCAGTTCCATTGTTATGTTCGACAGGCTGCATACACGTTGGACGCGATCAGCAGACAACATCAGCTTGCGCGCGAATATCCAACTAGCCAGGAAGGTGACACTCAGATTAGGCGAGGGCCGAAGTTTTATGCCCTCACCAGGCAGGGAGATTCTATGACTTTGCGAAGCATTGCAATTTCGATGGCGCTGGTGCTGGGCGCGAGCGCTTTGGCCATGGCGCAAACCACGCCGCAACCGCCGCCGGTCCCCGACCAGGGTTACTACGGGCAGACGACGCGTCCGGTGTATGTGGCGCCGTATGCCAACGATCCGGCTTATCAACGCGGTTTCCAGGAAGGCTTGGCCGAGGGCCAGAAGGATCGTCACAAGAACCACGATTACCGCGCCACCAAGATCGGAAGCTACGAGCACCCGCCGGATTACGACCGGTCCTACGGCGATAAAGAACACTGGAAGCGGATTTATCAGAGCGGCTTTGCCGCCGGATACTACCAGGGTTATTACGGCGCGCCGGCTGTCGTTTATGCCCAGGCTCCGGTGGTTGTCGCGCCGGCAGCGCCGGTTCCGACCAACCCGGGATATCAGCAGGGATTCCATGATGGCGTAAATGACGGCCAGGATGATCGCCAGAATGCCCACGAGTATCGCGCCATGGCGACCGGCAAGTACCAGCACACACCGGGATACGACAGCTCCTTCGGCGACAAGGACCAATATAAGGAGTTCTATCGCCAGGGATACGCCGCCGGTTATCAGCAGGGCTTCGGAGCCGTGGCCGCGGCGCCGGCCGCTCCGGCAGCCGTCGCTCCCGCCTACGCCGTACCGGCCGAGTACGCCGACAGCCAGCCCTACCAGTTGGGCTACCGGGATGGCATGAATGACGGGCGCGATGATCGGCAGAGCGGCAAAGCCTACCGCGCAACCACCACCGACAAATTCCAGGATGCGCCAGGATGGAGCGATTCTCTCGGGAACAAGGACCAGTACAAAGAGCTCTATCGCCGCGGCTACGTCAGCGGATATGACGTTGCTTTCAGCGGCCCGGTGCAGCCGGTGCGGTGACGGTGCGACCGGTGGAGACGGAGCGACCCGCTTCGTCTCCACGGGTTTTCAGTGCGGGAATGCGGGCAGCGCCGGCTTGTGCTCCGGCGGCAGCGCGGTGCGGGCTGTGTTCATCACCATCGCCAGAAACGTGTAGTAGCCGTTGACGCCGATCATGTCGATCACGCCCGGTTCGCCAAAGCGGGCGACCGCGCGGGCGTAGGTTGCGTCGCTCACACTCTTCGCGTCGTGCAGTTCGGTGATGAAGTCATAAACCAGCTCCTCGTCAGCGGGCATGTTCTGCGGGCGCCGGCCATCGGCGACTGCTTTCGCGATCTCCGGACTCAGCCCGGCTTTGATGGCGATGGGATAGTGGACATCCCACTCGTAGTGCTGCGTCCACTGCCGCGCCGTGATCAGGATGGTGAACTCGCTCAGCTTTGCCGGCAGCGAATTCTTGAAGCGCAGGTAATCGCCCATGGCCTTGGCGCGCAGCATCACCTCCGGACTGCGCAGTAGCGGAACAAACGGCCCGAACACGGGCGTGCCGCGGCCGGCGGCGAATTCCTCGGCGGCCTTCTTCTGTGCTTCCGTCATTTTGCCGGCCGGGATCTCCGGCATGCGGTCCTGGGCTATGGCCGGCGGCGCCAGGGCAAGCAGGGCCGCTACGAGCAGTGTTCTCATGGGGGATCTCCTGAGCGGAGGTAAGGATAATCCATTTGCCACAGAGACACGGAGGCACGGAGAACGCTAGGATTTTTTTCTACTCAGTGTCTCCGTGACTCTGTGGCAGATTTGCTTAGCCCAGCAGTCGCAGGAAGCGCCGCGGATCGTTCTCGAATCCGGGGAAGATTGTTGCCAGGTCTTTGTTGCCGAGGTGGCGATAGACGCCCTCGCCCAGTACGCGACGAAAGTCAGTCGTCAGCGCCAGGTCGCGGCCTTCATAGAGCTGGGATTGATCGAGACCGGGCCACTGTCCATAGACGCGTCCGCCGCGCACCGGCCCGCCCAGGACGAACATCGCGTTGGCGTGGCCGTGGTCGGTGCCGCGGTTGCCGTTTTCGCGCGCCGTGCGTCCGAACTCCGACATGGTGACCAGCACGGTGTCTTCGCCGAGGTCACCCAGGTCGGTCCAGAACGCCGCGATCGATTGCGAGAACTCGCGCAGCACGTTGGCGAGCTGTCCCTGCACCGCGCCTTCATTGACGTGGTGGTCCCAGCCGCCGATGTCGGCGAAAGCAACTTCCACGCCCAAGTCAGCCTTGACGAGCTGCGCCAGTTGCCGCAGGCTGTCGCCAAAACGCCCGCGAGGATAGTTGGCGCCCTTCGCCGGCGTGTAGCGCGCAGGGTCGGCGGCCTTCAGCATCTTTACCGCTTCAAAGGTTTCGCGGCCGGTGCCGTGCAGCACGGTATCCGCCGACTGCGAGTACATGGCTTCGAAAGTGTTGCTAAGAGGTGTGGCTGCAGGTCCCCGTCCGCCCACGCCGAATTCGTTGACGTTGCCGATGGCCACGGCCGGCGCAGTCCCTGCCAACGCGCGCGGCAGCGTGCCGCCCATGGAGATGGCGCGAAACGGAGTGGCGCCGCTCTCGGGCAGGCGCACGGTCCGATTGAGCCAGCCGTCCTCAGTGGACTTCACGCCCGGCGTGCCGGACTCCATGTAGTCCTGCGCGTCGAAATGCGAGCGCGTGGTGTCGGGCGAGCCCGCGGCGTGCACAATCGCGAGGTGCTTCTGGTCCCACAGCGGCTTGAACGATGCCATCGACGGATGCAGTCCGAAGAAGCCATCGAGGTCGATCGCGGATTCCTGTCCGCGGTTCGGCCGAGGGATGGCGATCGCCGGCCGCATAGTGTAGTAGGCAGACTCTCCGTGCGGCACCACGATGTTGAGCCCGTCGGCGGCGCCGCGCTGGAACAGCACCACCAGGCGCTTGCGGCGCGTGCCGCTGGTCTCGACGCCCCAGACCGTGCGCTCCAAGAAACTCGGGATAGCCGTGGTCGCCACCAGCGCCAACGCGCCGTTCTTCAGGAAGATTCTGCGTGTGATCGACATCGGAGCAACTCCTGCAGTTGCCAGTTGTCAGTTGTCAGAACCTGAGCCAGAGCTTCTGGCAACTGACAACTAGCAACCGACAACTATCTTTTCTGAAACTCCGGCGAGCCCATCAGCAGGCCGGCCAGCACGCCCACGTTGGGCGGGCGGGGCGCAGCATCGGGACGCACGCCGGTCACCTGCGGATCATTCATCTGCTTCAGGATCGTGTCGTGCGTGTTCTTGGAAACGTCGCCCGCGAGCAGTGATGCCTCAAGCGCCGCCAAAGCACCGGTCGGATCTGGAGGTGTCTGAGCGCCTGGCAGCATGTGGTCGGCGTCGAAGTTCAATCCGCGCAGGCGTCCTGTCCCCAGCGCCAGCGCGAAGTTCATGCGGCTCAATAGTGCCGCCGAGTTCACCCAGGTTTCCGCCTTCATGGAGTAGCCGGTGGGAGGCTGCGCGCCGTAAAGCGGCATGCCCATACGATTCAGATTCTGCACCAGCGGCATAGCGTTCTCCACCTCAACGCCGGAAGCGCGCACCGCCGAGACCACGAACTCAAGCGGCGTTTTCATCTTTGCGCGATAAGCCTCCGGCGACCAGAACTCGGACGACTGAAACAGCGTGCGCAGCACTTCGCGGATGTCGCCATCTTTCTTGAGGAAGGTTGCGGCCATGCGGTCGACCAGCGCCGGCGGCGGCTCGTCGGCGACAAAGCGCTGCGCCAGCTTGTAGCTGACGAAGTGCGCCGTCTTCGGGCTCTTGGCCAGCATCTCCAGCACCTGCTCGCCTTCTTTCTCGCCGCGCTCCTTAATCACCTTGCCCAGCACGTACTTCGGCCCGGGCTCGTGCAGGCGCTCGTTGAACTCGAAGCCTCCGCCCTGGCGCGGCTGCCGGATGGTCCAGCCGGTGAAGACCTTGGCCACTTCGGTGACGTCCTTCTGGCTGTAGCCGCCGGTCACGCTGAGCGTGTGCAGTTCCATCAACTCGCGAGCGTAGTTCTCGTTCAGGCCTTCGCGCTTCTTCTTCTGTTGGGCATTGGGATTGGGATTCTGCGGGCGCGGCGCACGATACACCGGCACGCCGAAGGGCCCGCGATACACCGGACGATATCCTCCAGCGCGCCGCTGAGGCAGGCCCTGCGCCACCGCGGAGTGCGGCCCCACGCTCAGCCAGTTATCGAGATAGAACATCATCGCCGGGCTCTTGGCGGTGGCGTCGAGCAGGTCTTTGAATTTGCCGAGGGCGTGCGGACGGATCACGTCGCGCTCGTACGCGGTCAGGAGATAGCGGTCGGGGCCCTTGCCCATGAAGACATTGAAGTGGTTGAACCAGAAGTCGGTCATGACCTCATCGAGCTGGCGCTCGCTGTAGGCGGCGCGCAGCAGCTTCGCCTGCTGCAGCTCGGTGGTGATCACCATCTGCGGATTCGCCAGCGCCATGACGGTCTCGCGCTGCTGCGGCGAGAGATCCTGCATCACGTGCTGACGGTCGTCCTGATTGAGGCCGCGCGCCAGCATGCGGCGCTCCTCCGGAGGCATCTTCAAGATCGCCTGGAAGCGCTCATCCGGCGGCATATCGAGCAGCTCCTGCGCCTTGGCGTCGGCCTCCATGCGAGCTTCGCGCTGCGCCGCCTTCTGCTCGGCGTTGGCGTCATTCGAATTGGGATTGCTTCGGATCCTGGTCGCCCTTGGCCTGCTTTTTTTCCTGCTTGTCGCGATAAGCGTCGACCTGCGATTCGTAGATGGCGCGCTCCTTGGCATCGCGCGGCATGCCCTGCTTGCCTTCCGCCACCTGCTTTACCACCTGCGGCGGAGGAAACTTCTCGATCATCTGCCTGGTGTCCATGCGCAGGGTGGTGAAGCCCGCCAGGCGAGCCTCGACGGCATGGTCATCGATCTTGTCGGGATGCAACTGGAGATCGATCCACTTGTCCACGCCCATGGCGGCAACGCGGTCGACCTCGCCCGGCCGCGGACCGAAGCTCAACCGGTTCAGGGCATGCAGCGCGCGTTTCTGCTCGTCCTCGTGGGAAACAGGCGGCTTCTTTTTGGCGGCGACCAGAACACAAGCCGAAAGGCCGAGGATCAGCAGCAGGGCAAGATGTCTTGATCGCATGGCAGGTTCCCCACAGCTTATACATTGGATTGAACCCCGAAATGAGGAAAAGTTGCAGGAACGAAGGTGCAGGAGGCGGTTGGTATCCCTCCTACGTGTTGTCATCCTGAGCGGGCGCGCCCGCCTTTGGCGCGCGAGTCGAGGGACCCCTACCCCATAAATTTCGGTCAGATAGGGGTGCTTCGACTCGTGCGGGCAACGCCAGCCCGCACTCGCTCAGCATGACAAAATAATGGTTGCGCTCTATTACGCTTGCGCGGGCTGCGCGGGATACTCTCCCGGCTCTTCCACGCTGCCGCCGAGGTAGGCTTGCTGCACGTGTTGGTTATCGAGCAGCATGTCGCTGGCGCCTTCGAGCACGATGTGGCCGGTCTCCATGACGTATCCGTAATCGGAGACCTCGAGCGCGTAGTCGATGTTCTGGGCCACCAGCAGGATGGTCACGCCGTGGTTCACGATCTCCTCGACGAACTTGAAGATCTCGTCCACCAGGATAGGAGCGAGACCCAGCGAAGGTTCATCGAGCAGCAACAGATGCGGCTCGGCCATGAGCCCGCGTCCGATGGCGCACATTTGCTGCTCGCCTCCGGAGAGCGTGCCGGCGAGCTGATGGCGGCGTTCCTTCAGGCGCGGGAACATGGCGTAGACGCTTTCCAGATTCGGGGCGACGCGCGCACGAAGCGCCGGCGGAAAAGCGCCCATCTTGAGGTTGTCTTCCACGCTCATGCCCGGCCACAACTGGCGGCCTTCGGGGACAAGCCCGATGTGGCGCGCGACGCGCTGGTGCGGCGGCAGGCCGGTGATGTCCTGGCCTTCGAACATGATCCGGCCGCGCCTGGCCCGGAGCACGCCAATGATGGCATTGAGGGTTGTGGTTTTGCCAGCGCCGTTCGGTCCGATCAGGCACACTACCTGCCCCTTCTGCACCGAGAGCGAAATGCCCCATAAAACTTGCACGGCGCCGTAGGACACTTCCAGGTTCTGAATTTCGAGCAGCGGAGTTGATCTCGCCTCAGGCAACGTTGCGGCCCTTCTTCCGGCTTCCCGCTTTGCCCAGGTACGCCTCGATGACCGATGGGTCGTTCTGAATCTCTTGCGGATTCCCCTCGGCCAGCTTCTGGCCGTAATTCAGCACCATGACGCGATCGCAGACCGCCATGATGGCCTTCACGTCGTGTTCGACATACATAATGGTGGTGCCCTGCTGGCGGATCTGCCGCAGCAGGTCGAGCATGGTGCGGGTTTCCGTCGGGGTGAGGCCGCCGCAGATCTCGTCGCACAGCAGGAGTTCGGGATCGGTGGCCAGCGCGCGCGCCAGCTCCAGCCGCTTGTGGTCCCCCAGCGAGATGTTGGCCGCCAGCGCGTCAGCCCGATGCTCGAGTCCGACTCGGGCCAGCACTTGCATCGCGTATTCGCGCGCAGCGGCCGTTCGCGTGAGGCCCTTGCGTCCGAAGTGGGCCGCCACCTGAACATTCTCCAGCACCGTCATGGCGCGGAATGGGCAGACCACCTGGTGCGTGCGCGCGATGCCGGATTTCACCAGGCTGAAAGAACGGTAGCCGGTCACGTCCTTGCCACGAGAGTGGATGCTTCCCCGCGAGGGCTCGAGCGCGCCGGCGATCATGCTGAACAGAGTGGTCTTGCCAGCGCCGTTGGGGCCGATGAAGCCGAAGATGTGCTGCTCGGGGACGGAAAAGCTAACGTCCTTAACCGCCGCCAGCCCCCCGAAGTACCTGGTCAGGTTTTCGACTTCCAGAATGGGCGCCGTCATCATTCCTCTTGGGTGTTCGCAATCGCCGGAAAAGCTTGCCCAGCAGGCCGGCCAGGCCGTCGGGTTCCGCCAAGATTATCAGGATAAGCAGCGATCCATAAAGCAATAGATGGATCTGGGGGAAGTTTGCCACCAGTTGCTCTTCCACGACTCCGAAGACCACTCCCCCCAGAACCGCGCCCCAAACCGTTCCAATGCCGCCAATTACCGGCATTAGCAGGATGTAAATGCTGGTCTGGAAGGCGAATACCCCCGGGGGATTGATGAAAGCGGCATAACGCGCGAACACGCCGCCAGCCATGCCGGTGAGCGCGGCGGCCACGGCATGGATAGCCAGCTTGTAGGCGTAAGGGTTCACGCCAAGGTCGGCCGCGGCGTCTTCGTCCTGCTTAATGGCCCGCAAGGCCATGCCAAACTTGCTGTGCGCGATCAGCAACGAAACCGCCACCGCGATCGCGGCCATGCCGAGCGCCGTGTAGTAATGCTCCACCTGGCGAAACGGCCGGTGCTCCATGATGCGGAAGCCGCTAGCCCCGCCGGTGAAGCTCAGGTTGTTCATGATCACGCGCGTGGCTTCGCTGACGCCGATGGTGGCGATGGCGAAATACGGTCCGCGCAGGCGGAAGGTCGGCAGTCCGATCAAGAACGAGGCTACGGCAGGAATAATGGCCGCGGCCACGAAAGCAAGGTAAGGATTTACGCCGCCAGTAATCAGCAGCGCGGCGGTGTAAGCGCCCAGTCCATAGAAGACAGCAAAACCGAATGAGACTTGTCCGGTGAAGCCTCCGAGCAGATTCCATCCCAGGCTGGTCGTGACCCATACGAATGTAATGAAGAACAGGCGAATCAGGTTGGGAGTGAGCCCTGCAGCCGGAAGGAGGGCGAGCACCACCAGCAAGAGCCAGGGCAGCAGCATGCGGACGCGCGCTTCAATGCCCATGCGGGAGGGAGCGTATGTGGCGGCGCTCATGCCAGCCGCCGCCTTCTTGCCCACAGGCTGGCGATGCCGCCGGGCAGCACCACCAGCGCCACCACCAGCAGGGCGAACGAGATCGCCGGCTGGTACGCGGCGGGAACCACGAAAATGCTGAAGGTCTCAACCAGCGCGAGCACGACCGCGCCCAGGGCGACGCCAGAGACGGAGTCCAGGCCTCCCAGCACGATGATCACAAAAGCGCGCAGCAGGAACGGCCGGCCGAAGTCGGGGTCGAAAGAATAAAGCGTGGCGAGCAGCGCCCCGGCCACGCCGGCGAAGGCGATGCCCATGCCGAAGGTAAGGCGGGCAGTCTTTTCATCGTCCACGCCTACGATCCGCCCGGCGTAGCGGTTCTGGATCAGCGCCCGCACCGAGCGTCCGAACCAGGTGCGGCTGAGGGCGATCTCCAGCACCACCATGCAGCCCACGGCCGCTATAAAAACCACGAGCCGCAAGCTGGAGATGCTGATCGGTCCCAGGTCGATGATGGCCAGCGTACGCGGCGTGAGAATCGAGCGATCGGTGTTCCCCCAGACGAGATAGCCGATGTTCTGCAGCACCAGCCAGATTCCGAACATGAGCAGCAGCGATTGCAGAGTGGGCCGGTCGGAGTGCGGCAGCCAGCGCACCAGCAGCCAGTGCACCGCGACGCCCACCAGAAAGAAGAACGGGAAGGCCAGCAGCGCAGCCAGAATGGGATCGATATGCAGGCGCTCGTAGAGTTCGAGGGCGAAGTAGGCGCCCATCATCATGAAGCCGGCGTGGGCCAGATTGACGATCTTCATGACGCCGTAGATGACGGTCATGCCCACCGACATCACGGCGTAAATGCCCGCCAGCAGCAGCGCGGCGATGAGCAGGTTGAGAAAGTCAACGAAAGTCATAAAGATAAAGCCACAGAGACACAGAGGCACTGAGTGGGTTAATGATCAAATTTCCTCCGTGTCTCTGTGCCTCGGTGGCGACTCTTACTTCTTTGCCCCGGGCGTAGGCGCGATGGTCTCGCCCGTGGCCGCGTCTTTGGGGTAGACGATGTCCACGTTGCCGCCCGGCTTGTTCTGCACGATCACGAACGGATAGTCCACCTGTCCATTGGAACCGAACTTGAGCACCTGGCCGGGAACCAGCGAATCCTTCATCTGCAGCTTGCGGAGCTGATCGCGGATGGCGGTTTTGTCGAGCTTGCCCGCCGCGGTGATCGCGGCCGCCAGCCCGCGCATGGCCTCATAAGCGGTGGCGGCGTACCAGGAGTCCACCTTGCGGCCGGTCATGGCCTGGTAGGCATCGGCAAACTTCTTCACCTGGGGATAGGGCAGCCTGTCCGACCACCAGATGCCGGCGAAGATGTAATCCACGGCGTCACCCAGGGCCTTGCGGGCATCGGCTTCGGGACCGCGAGCCCCGTAGCTGATCATCTGGTGCTTCATGCCGCTCTGGATGTACTGCCGCTCCATGGTGATGTAGTCCTGCAGGTGGGCGTCAGAAAGGAAAATGTCCGCATGGGACTGCTTCACCTTCTGCAGCAGGCCGGAGAAGTCGGTGCCGCCGAGCTCGAATTTCTCGTTGAAGACAACCGTGAAATAACCGGGATGTTGCTTGATCCACTGCTCGATGCCATTGACGTAGTCCACGCCGTGATCCGTGTTCTCCACCACCAAAGCCACTTTAAGGCCCTTCTTCAGTTTGCCCTGATCGACCAGCCAGCCCAGAAATTCCGCCGTCGTGACCCCCAGCACATTGATAGGAGTGAGCGTGCCGAAGGCGTACTGGTAGCCGTGGGCGAAAATGCTCGAGGCGGCGGCGCCGGGAGTGATCCACGGCGTCTGATAGCGGTCGGGCATCACGGACTCGGCTTCGCCCAGGGCGGTCGAGTAGCCGCCGATAACGGCCGTCACGTTGTCGGAAGTGATGGCGCGCTCCACCAAGCTGCGCCGACTTGGCGGAATCGGAGCCGTCGTCGTAGAAGACCTCTTTGACGGGCAGCTTCTTGTTGCCGACCTGAAGCCCGCCGGCATCGTTGATTTGCTTCATGGCAAGCTGGATGCCTTCCCGCTGATAGGTGCCGGGCTTACCTTCGCGCCCGGTAATCGGCATGATGACGCCGATCTTGATTTCACTTTGCGCCGCCGCTTCGCCGGATGCCGCCACTAAGAATCCGAACGCCGTCAGCAACAGAGCTGCGGCGGCCAGCGCCTGCCGGCCTCGATTCATGAATGCACTCGACTTGCTCATGCCATTCCTCCCCAAGATGGATGTGCGCAGCCGCCGGAAGCATGTGACGGTGCCCCACATCTGCCCGCAGTTGGCAGATGTGGGTATGACGGATTCGCGTGCCCACATCTGCCAAAATCGGGCAGATGTGGGGCACCGCTGCAGCGGAACTGCGGCGCGCATCATAGCCTCGCTGCGGGCAATGTGCAAGGTTTCAGAATGGATGCGATTGGGACAGCCTGTGCACGGGTTGCAATTACGCGAAATGCGTAAATTCCTACGCAAAATGCGTAAGTCCCAAGGTGGCTACCGGCTGGACGATGCATCGGCGTGGCGCAGCCGACTGTCCCGGTGTCGGGGCGACTCAGCAAAACCGATACTTTGGTGGCAGAGGACGCTGTTGTGACGACGTTGACATTGTTGGTGGGGAAGCTGGAGGGGCTCGTCGATAGGAGTATCGAGAAGATGAGCGAGTCGCAGCTACGGCGATTCAAGAAGAGGGCAGCCAGGATCATGCAGGAATCCGAACAGCGCCGCCGCGGCACTTCCACAACAGTTCGCCGCAAGTCAGTCAACAAACTTGATTGAGTGAGTCTATCCAACCTGCGGCCGATACGACTTGGCCACATCCTCCAGGGGCTTGCCTAGCAGCCGCAGATAGGTGGAGAGCTGGGCGCGATGATGAACTTCGTGCTCGTTGATGCCCAGCAGAATCACCCAGACCTTGCGCCGGAAGCCAAAATCCGGGCGCACGCGCTCTTCCTCAAACAGCGTCTCGGGACATGCCGCGACCGCGGCCATGGTCTCGGCATTCACTCGGTCGAGGTTCGCGAGGTTCTCTGCGAGCGCGAGACTTGGCCCGAGGGTGGCGCGCAGCCCCTTGGGGACGCGGGTTTCGTAATAAGAGAAGTCGCCCGCGAGCGCTACCCGGCGGACTCCTTCCTCGGACACCCAGAGGTGCTGGAGCATCTCCCCGACCGAGAGCGCATCTTTTTCCGGCCGCCAGTCCATGTGCTCGGGCCGGACGGTGCCCAGAATCTCGACCATCCGCTTGTGGATGGCTTCTTTCTGCTTGAGAAAAATCTCGCGGAATTCCATGGCGCGGGATTATAGGCGAGTCGGTTGGCGAGCGGCGCCTAGTTGATGCGAGCGGAGACGCGGGCCTGAATCCACTTTTCCAGTTCCCGGCGAGAATCGCCGGCAAGACTGATAAAGCGAATGCCGACCCCGCCCTGGGGATCGGCCCAGACAATCTCGCCTTGCGCTTGAATCATGGTCGTGGTTCCCGGCAGTTGAAAGCGCAGGCGAAGAATTTCGTCTTCCTCGACCGGATCGCGGAGGCGCAACCCCATGCCTGCCATAGCGAGATTGAGCATTTCCGCGGGGCGGTCGATGGTTCGGCCGAAGCTGACGTAGGCAACGCCGTCCGCCGGATGACGCGGGAAGCGGCGTTCGTCATTGCCCACCAACGCGCGGACGCGGCGCAACTCCTGCCGTGCCAGATCGCAGGAGACCGGCTTGTGCAGCACCAGGTTGGCGCCCATGTCGACGGCATCGGCGCCCTGGGTGTCGCCGTTCAGAATGGCCAGCACCACGGCGGCGCGGTTGGCCCGCCCCTGGCGCACCGACTTCAACACGGTGCGGCCGGCGTGAGTGTCGTCGCAATCGATCACAATCGCATCGTAGCGATGCTCGCGCAGGGCGCTGCGGGCCTCGTTCGCCTCATCGCAAAGATAGAGATGAATACCCATCTCGCCGCTGCTGCGGCGGAAGGCGGTGACGGTCTCCATATCGTGCGAGAGAAGAAGCAGATGCATACAGCGTCGGATGCGCACCACATTTTGCCCAACGGGACGCTGAATTGCGCGCACAATCTGCTGCCAGGAGCCCCCGGAGTACATTACAGAGGTACACGACCGGGGACCGCGACAGAAGGGGGAAAGTCTGTAACCTCCACATCATCAGTGGTTTATGCCAGACATTGCCGGAAGGGGACGCACCCCTATGTGGGAATCGCCGGCCAGCGAGCGCCGGCGCTAATCGCCGGCAGCGGCCATCTGCGGCGCCATCAAGGACGACATTGCGCCGAAGTACAGCTGGAACGAGCGGTAAGCGCCGTACACCACCGCCAGGGTAAACGCCAGCACGCTCCAGCGGATCCCGAAGCCCACCATCACCGCCGCCACTCCCGCACTCAGCACATAGTAAAGATAGGTCAGCGCGAAGATGCTGCTCCACGCCTTGCCCACGCGCCGATCGCTGGTCAGGGACACAACCCCGGCCACCAGGAGGGTGTTGGTCAGGAAGTAGGCTGCCGCGCCCAGCAGAAGCAGCAACACGCCGTGCGGGTTGGCGACGCCGGCCTGGTGCTGGATACGATAGGCCATGGTGATGGCCAGCAACACGGTGCAAACGTTGAAAAACATCTGCACCGGTTTTACCGCCGACTTGAAGTTGACGGATTGCGCCACGGTCGCGGCCGCGGCAATCAACAGAGTTGGAAGCAACTGCATCTGAGCGCTGGCCAGCAGCAGGAAGGGAAGGCTGACCGCCATATTGGCCTTCATCCCCGGCAGCTTCACCTTCAGCCGCGAGGTGATGACGGCCACCGCCATCAGGGCCAGGAAGCCGGCCGGATCGTTGACCACCGGGTGCAGCAGCCCCATGATGAAGGCGGCGGTTCCGGCGAGGGCGATTAGCGTGATGTAGATTCGTACTGACGTTGAGTTTGGCATGGGAGTTCTCCTCATCGCGTCGCTAATCGGCGCCTACAATTTGTCTCCCGCGGTCAGCACGCTGCTTGCATCCGAGCTATTGGAGGCCGTTCCCCACACCACGCTCATGGGTGAAGTGCTGGTGCCCCACACAACGCTGAAGCCTTGAGTTGTGCTGGTGCCCCAAACCACTGAGGTTCCCCACACCACTGAGCTGCTGGTTAGCACCGAGGTGCCCCAGACGACTGAGGTGCCCCAGACGACCGAAGTGCCCCAAACTACCGAAGTGCCCCACAGGACCGAGCTGCCGGTCGCCAACTTGACCGTAGTCACGCCCGATGAGTTAGTCGAATAGGTAACGACGGGGGACATCGCGCTGCCGACGGTTGCCGGTGCCAGATCGCTGTTATCCACGGCCGCGTCGATGTCCAGGTAGCCGGCGCCGACGGTGAAGATATCGGCCTGCAGGCTGTAGGTGATGCCGGTGGTCGGATCCGTTGCCGTCGAGTATTGGACCAGATTTTTGTAGGCGGTCTTCATCAGCCGCGCCTTGATCTGGTCAGGAGTGAGATTGGGATTCTGTTGCAGCAGCATCGCCGCCGCCGCCGAAGCTACTGGCGCCGCCATGCTGGTGCCGCTCAGGGTGAAGTAGTAGGGGGATGCTGTGCTCCCTCCGCCGCTGATGTACTTGGATTTCGGAAGCTTGGTCGAGGGATACAGGGTGTCCAGTGTGGCGTTGGCGCCCAACGTGGAGACAATCAGGTTGCCCGGCGCTACCAGGTCCGGTTTGACCACGTGGTCGATCATCGTGGGCCCCTTGGAGCTGTAGCTGGCCGGCACATCGTCGGCGCGGCTCGCAGTGCCCAGGGTATTCATCGCGCCCACGGTGATCACGTAAGGATCATTGCCCGGCACGGTGATGGTTCCGTATCCATGCTCCCCGGCGGAGTTATCGCGGCCGTAATTACCCGCGGCCACCACGACCACGATGCCCGCCTTCCATGCCGCTTCCACCGCCTGATCGAGCGGGTCGTTCTTATAGCTGGTGTACACGCCACGGCCCAACGACAGGTTGATGACGTGGCGCTGGCCCGGGTTCTGCTGCTGATAGGAGATCACCTGTTCGATGGCGGCGATGATATTGCTGTCCTTGCCCGCGCCCGTGTGGTCCAGCACCCTCATGTTGACCAGGTTCACGCCGGGGGCAACTCCCGGGTACTTCACCGTGCACGCCGAGCAGCTAGACTGCGAAGCGTTGCCGGCGATGATACCGGCCACGTGCGTCCCGTGGCCATACAGGTCGTCAGTGGTCCCTTCCCCGGTGAAATCCTGAGAATAAACGATCCGCGAAGAAAGATCGGGGTGGGTGGCGTCGATGCCGCTGTCCAGCACGTTCACGTATACGTTGGACCCACTGTAGCCATCGCTCTGGGCCATGTCTGCATTCACCGCCACGAAGTTCGGCGGGAACGCTTCACCGGTGGTGTGGACCGGCCGATCGGGAGCCACGTAGGCGATGTTGGGATCGTCGGCCAGAAGCTTCTGGATCTGGTTACCGGCCAGCGACATGGCCGTCCCCTTCACCACGTGAAGGTGCTGCCGGATCGCAGCCCCGCGGGCCACGGCCTTGCTGGCGTGCTGATCGCTGGGTCCGTCCTTGTAGAGCACAATCACGTCGGCGCGAGTGCTCTTGGTGGTGTCGAGATCGGCGTCGATCTTGCTCGATCCCGCCCAGCCCAGAACCGGACTGAGCACCACCATCAGCACGGCGGCGATTACGCCGCTCATTCCCTGCAAGCGTCCCGTTTGCTTCGTTACTGTCGTCACGTTCTTGCCTCCGACCTCTTCTTCGAGTGAGGCGTGCGGGGAAGCAGCCTCAGCCTGACAATTGCAGGCCCAGTGCCAACACGGGCCATTGGTAACCCATTGATTTCACTGAACGTAACAAACCCGAATGACCGTGGTTTGGGACACATTGGCCGAGAGAGACAGGGGGCTGAGACAGTGTGTCTCAGGCAAAGAGCGAAGCTCAGGCCTAAGTGTTAGGTGGTCCTAGACATCCACGGGCGTGGACACCGCCGGCGCAGGTGCGGCCGGGAGACGCATTTCGACCAGAAGGCCGCCGCCGGGGGCGTTGGCGGCCCGAACCGTTCCGCCGTGCAGGCGAACGGCGCGTTCGGTAATCGCCAAACCCAGGCCGGTGCCGCCGGTTTCGCGCTCGCGCGCGCTGGCCACGCGATAGAACGGCCGGAAGACGTTGTTCAGCTCCGACTCCGGCAAGCCGGGACCGTGGTCGCGCACGCGGATCGCGGCCCACTGGGCGCCGTCGGAGCCCATGCAGGCAAGCTCGATCTGTACCTGGGTGCCTTCCGCGGTGTAGCGCACGGCGTTGCGCACCACGTTTTCGACAGCGCTGCGCAGCAGCTCGGGACTGCCCACCGCCATGCAGCTCTCCGCCGCCTGGACTTCCACGCTGCAATGGCGGCTCTCGGCTTCGAAGCCGGCATCCTCGGCAACTTCCCGCACCAGTTCGGAAAGCGAAACCGGCGCCTGCTCGGGAGGAGCGGCAGCGCCTTCCAGGCGGGCCAGGGTCAGCAGCCGCCCGATCAGCTCGTTGAGCCGTTCGGCCTCGCGCTCGATGCGGTCGAGATGAGGAGTGGCATCGGCGCCGGCGCGTTGCCGAGCCAGGCCCAGGGCCACGTTCAGCCGCGCCAGCGGCGACCGCAGTTCGTGGGAGATGTCGCGAATGAGCTGCAACTCGGAATCCATCAGGGTCTCGATGCGCTCCGCCATCTGGTTGAAGTCGCGGACGAGTTGGCCGATTTCGTCGCGACGCTTTTCCATCGCCCCCCCGGCGCGCGCGGCCAGGTTGCCGGCGGCAAGCTCACGAGTAGCGGCTTGCAGCCGCAAGATCGGCCGGGTGAGATAGAGCGTCAGCAGGTAGCAGATGAGCCCGGAGATAAGAATGGCCAGAACCCAGCGCAGCACGTGAGTGAAGGTGGTGGCGCGAAAAGCGTAGAACGGCCCTACCCGCGGTATCTCCGAGACCAGCACGTAACGCCGTCCGGAGGGGGCGGTCCCGAACTGCGCGCTATAGGCCACGTGGGGCTTTATTTCAAAGGCCGGCTGGCCGCTCTCAAGCACGCGCGCCCCCACCTTCGCCGCCTCCGGGGAAGGATTTCCCAGCAGAACTTGCCCGTGATCGTCCAGCAACGCCGTCTGCATGCGGCCGAGCCGGTTCAGGCGCTGCAGATAGCTGGCGGCGGCGGCGAGGCCCTGCCGCTCCGTCATCTCGGCGATGGTTTGCGCGTGCGTGGCCAGCGCTTCGGTCATCAGCGCCTGCCAACGCGTGAAGACGATCTCCGGCTGCAGGCTCCAGGTGATCACGATGGCCACCCCGATCAGCAGCACCGTGGTCCAGAACCACAGGAAGATCTTGAGAAACAGGCTGCGCATCTCTCAGTCCTCGGCCTCGCTGGAGCGGGCATAGATGTAGCCGACGCCGCGCACGGTTTTGATGCGCTCGCCGTCGCCGGGCTGCGTCCCCAGCTTCTTGCGCAGCTTGCTGACGTGCATGTCAATGCTGCGATCGTAGGCCACGAAGCGGCGGCCCAGCACCGTCTGCGCCAGATACTCGCGGGTCACAACTTGGCCGGCGGCGCGCATCAGGGCCTCGAGCAGGGAGAACTCAACCGCGGTCAGCTCCAGCGGCTGGCCGTCGCGGGTCACCGTGCGTGCGCCGGGGTCCAACTCCACGTCTCCCACCCTAACCGCTGCCGCGCTGGAAGCCGGGCCGCCCTGGGAGCGGCGCAGGATGGCGCGTACCCGCGCCAGCAGCTCCCGCGGGTTGAAGGGCTTGGCGAGATAATCGTCCGCGCCAATCTCCAGCCCCACGATGCGATCCACATCCTCGCCACGGGCGGTGAGGATCAGCACCGGGATTCGCGACTCACTGCGCAGGCGGCGCAACACATCGAGGCCCATCATGCCGGGAAGCATAAGGTCGAGCACAATCAGAGCATGGTCGCCGCTGAGAGCGCGCTCCAGTCCTTTGTCGCCGTTATGCACGGCTTCAACTTCAAACCCTTCGCGGGTCAGATACTCCTCCACCAACTCGCAAAGCTCGACGTCGTCGTCGATGATGAGAATTTTAGACATTCCCAAAACCCGCTCTTAGCTTTTGGCCTTTAGCTTTTGGCCAAAGGCCAAGAGCCAATAGCCGACAGCCTATTTTGCAGCATCCATAGGATGCGAGCACGGGAAAGATCGCGTCCAACCCGTCATTGACAAAACTTTACTCTGACTGACGAACACTTTACCCCCGGAATGCGTTCCGGGTGTTAGTAAGTAATGAAGGGGGTGCCGCAGGGCACCAGAGGGAGTAAGCAGATGAAGAAGGCATATCTCGCGATTGCGCTGGCGCTGGTATTGGCAGGCGGAGCGGTGACGGCGGTCTGGGCCCACGCCCACGCCGGCGGCGCGAATGGAATGATGTTCGGACATCACATGGGATGGATCGCCCGCAAGCTCGATCTGAGCGATGCTCAGAAGACCCAAGTGCAGGCGCTGATCCAGGCGGAGCGGCCAAATTTCGCGCCCCTGGTCAAGCAGTTGGCCGCCAATCACCAGCAGATGCTAGTGGCCACTCGCGGCGGCAATTACGACGAAGCGCAGGTGCGCACCCTGGCCACGCAGCAGGCGCAAACGCTGGCCGAGCTGATGGTCGTCCGCGAGCGGGTGATTTCCAAGGTGTACAACACCGTGCTTACCGCCGACCAGAAGACCAAGGCGGATGGCTTGCGGCAGCAGATGCTCGACCGCATGAGCCAGAGATTCGAGCAGCAAGTCAGCCAGCCAACCACCACCACGAGCCAGTAGGGTCGCACACTCCCCGGCAGACCGAAGCCAGGTCTGCTGGGGATCCAGTGCCGGGCGGGCGCTCATCATTAACCTGGGCCGAGCGCCCGCCTCCTCCTTAACTTTCGTCTCAAGAAATTCCGCCCCGCGAGCGTCTATACTCCTGTCTCATTTCTAGCCAAGGGGACAGAAATCACATGAGCGCGCGAATGCTGCTGGTGTGCGTGTTAGCTGCTTGCTGCTTTATGGCTGGTTCTCTGAGCGCAACCGAGTCAGAGCTGGCTCCCGGGAAGAAGCCCCTGACCGAAATGCCCTCGGTGATCACGGTACCGCCGGCGGCGCAGCCCTCCGACCACTTCGATCCGCAAGCTGCCACCGACGCCTATCTGGCGGAGATCCCAGCCGCGGCGCGGGCGCGCTCCGACGCCTACTTCGAAGGCGGATACTGGCTGATACTGTGGGACTTCCTTTACGGCGTGGCGGTGGCCCTGTTGCTGCTGAACCTGCGCTGGTCGGCCAAAATGCGCGACTTCGCCGAGCGGGTCACCCGCTTCAAGCCGGTTCAGACCATGGTGTACTGGGTGCAGTACCTGGTGCTCACCAGCATCCTGTTGTTCCCGTTGACGGTTTACGAAGAATACTTCCGCGAGCGCAAGTACGGCCTGGCGACGCAGACCTTTGGTCCCTGGTTCTATGACCAATTCAAGGGGCTGCTGATTGATCTGGTCCTGGGGGCGATCATCGTGACCCTGCTGTTCGGGATCGTGCGGCGGCTGCCGCGGACATGGTGGGTCTGGGGCGCGGTGGTGACGCTGCTGTTCACCGCTTTTGTCGACCTAATCGCGCCGGTATACCTCGTGCCCATCTTTAATAAGGTCACTCCCCTGCACGATCCCAAGATCACGCAGCCGATCCTGAGCATGGCGCGGGCCAATGGCATCCCGGCGCAGGACGTATACCAGATCGACGCTTCAAAGCAGAGCACGCGCATGAGCGCCAACGTGAGCGGCTTCGGACACACCATGCGCATCACGCTCAACGACAATCTGCTGAAGCGCGGCTCGCCGGAAGAAATTCAGGCGGTGATGGGACATGAGATGGGGCATTACATCCTGCACCACGTCTACAAGTTCCTCATGTTTCTCCTCATCGTGGCGGTGGCTGGGTTCGCGGTGCTGCGCTGGGCGCTCGACTGGTCGCTGAAGCGCTGGGGCGAGCAGTGGCAGATTCGCGGCGTCGGCGATACGGCCGTTCTGCCGCTGGCCTTACTGCTGGTTTCCATCATTGCCTTCGTGCTGACGCCGGTGCTGAACTCCGCCATTCGCATCCAGGAATACGAAGCCGACATGTACGGCGTGAATGCCAGCCGCCAGCCGGATGGCATGGCGCAGGCGGCGATCCACCTCGGCGAGTATCGCAAGATGAGCCCGGGAAAATGGGAAGAGCGGATTTTCTACGATCATCCCAGCGGCCGCAGCCGCATCTATCGCGCCATGCAGTGGAAGGCGGAAAACCTACAGCTTTTTACGGGGAGCAAGTAGGCGAGCCTGCAGCGGCTAAAAGCCGCGTTCAACAAGACGCCTGATCGGCATGCCTGAAGGCATGCCCTGATACGAATCAACTGCTCTTGGAAAAAATCCACCTGGTTGCCTTGCTGAGCGATAACTTCTCATCCAGTCCAAACGTCTTCACCGGACGCACCGCGTAGACCGGTTCCTTCTCGTACGGAGCCATATCGAAGTCGTATTTGCGCTCGTACAGACGAAAGAATCGCTTGCGCATTGCGGTTTCGCGGACTTCACGAGCCACGCCCTCAACGATCACCGCCTCGTTCGCCAGCTCGTTGCATACCACGCAGTTTGGGTTCGCCTTCAGGTTGCGTGATTTCTGCGACTCGCGGCCGGTCGAGAAATAGAAGATGTTCTGCAGCCACAGTCCCCATACCACCATGGTGTGCGGACGCCCGTCGGGGCGGACGGTCGAGATCCAGTAGTTGTGCGACTTGGCCAGGCGCTGGTTTGCCCATTTCCAGGGCAGCAGTCCTTTGTTGTTCTCGGGCAGGCCGTAGCCCGGCATGTGCGGACGGCTGACTTTCGGCGCGCGCTTCATGTTTCTTCTCCCAGCAGCTTGTCCAAGGTGGGCTTGTGCTTCTCGCGGCGCTCCTTCTTCGCGTCAGGCACGCGGCGCGTGGGCGGCGGACTGCCGATCTTCTCCCGCGCCGCCGCTTTCACGGCGTCCACCGCGCGAAACGGCTTTGGCTTCCTGCGTCTCGCCAAGTGCGTTTTACCCCCGTGCATTATGCAATAATCAAATCAGAGTACCGAGTGCTGGTCGTGAGTACTGTATGGATGAAAAAGAGTTTTTCGACGAGCGGCAGGAGAAGAAGCTGGCGCCGCTGACCTGTCCGCACTGCCGCCAGCCGGGCGAATACGAGCTGGGATGGCTGGTGCGCACCAAGAAGCGGCAACTCTCGGGCCGTGCCGACGAGCGCGATCGCGCCCGCTTCGCCAAGGCGCGCTCCTACATGGTGCGGCGCGACGACCTGGTGATGTGCAAGAACATGCGTTGCCGCAAGCGCTTCGAAGTCTCCGGCGTGCAGTCGGTGGCGTTCCTGGAATAATCGGGACACCGGGTGATCGGCTCATCGGCTGATCTGAAAGTCAGACCACCGGACCTCTTCGCAAAGACCCAATGACCCGATGACCCGATCTCCCGATCACCCGATTCATTTATACTCTGCTGTTTCCTATGGAGTAGTGCATGAAGATCCTTGTCTGATGAAGCAGGTTCCGCAGAAGGATGCTCCGCTCAAGCTGAACGAGTCCGGCGCCTGGATCCGCGAAGATGTTTCTTACGAAGTCAACGAGCCCGACGCCTACGCGCTCGAAGAAGCCCTGCGCCAGAAGGAGAAGCACGGCGGCGAAGTGGTGGTGATCACCGCCGGCCCGGCGCGCGCCCAGCAGGTGCTGCGCGAGGCGCTGGCCAAGGGCGCCGACCGCGCCATCCATCTCGAAGATCCGGCATTTGTCACGTTCGACGCGGCCAACATCGCGCGAGCCTTCGCCGCTGCCATCAAAGAGGAGAAGTTCGACCTGGTCTTCACCGGCCTCCAATCCGACGACTTCGGATTCGCGCAAACCGGCGTGATCCTGGCCGAACTGCTGGGCTGGCCGCACGCCACCATCATCATGCAGATCGAGAAGTCGGAGGGCGGCATCAAGGTGAAGCGCGAGCTGGAAGCCGGCTACTTCCAGTTCGTGGAAATGCCGCTGCCGGCGGTGCTCACCATTCAATCAGGCATCAACAAGCTGCGCTACGCCACGCTGATCGGAATCAAGCAGGCCAAGAACAAGCCGCTGCGCAAAGTCGCGCTGGCCGACGTGCAACCTAACCTCGTTTCCAACCAATTGAACATACAGAGGCTGTATGTGCCGCAGAAGGTGAAGAAGACGGAGATGCTCGAGGGCTCTCCCGCCGACGTTGCCCGCAAACTCGTGGAAAAGTTGAAAAACGAGGTCAGAGTGCTGTGAGCGGAGTAGCCAGTATCGAGTAAGAAACCATGAAGATACTAGTGGTCGTCGAGCAGCGTGAAGGCAAACTGAACCGCGTTTCATTTGAAACTCTCACCGGAGCGCAGGCTATCGCGCGTGAAACCGGCTGGACGCTAGAGGCTGCGGTCGTCGGCTCGGGCGTTGGTGAAATCGCGAAGGAGGTTGCGGGAAAGAACGTCGCGAAGGTGTACGACATCGAGTCACCGCAGCTCGCCGCGTATACCCCGGACGCATTCGTCGCCGCGCTCAAGCCGTTTATTGCCGACAAGAAACCCACGCTGGTGCTCATGCCTCACACCTACCAGGTGCGCGATTTTGCGCCCAAGCTCGCCACCGCGCTGGGGCGGGCGCTGGTCAGCGACTGCACGGGCTACAAGAAAGAAGGAGACAAGCTGCTGTTCGTGCGGCAGATGTTCCAGGGCAAGTTCGCCGCCGACGTGGCCTTCGCCGGCGAGCCGCCGTACTTCGCGACTTTTCAGACCGGCGCCTTCCGCGGCGATCAAGTTGAGGCGGGCGCATCGCCGGCTCCAGTCGAGACTGTCCAGGCCGACGTCCCCGCCTCCGCGCTGCGCAACAAGCCGGGCGAAGTCTTCAAGGAAGCCAAGCAGGCCGTGGACCTCACCCAGGCGGAGATCATCGTCTCCGTCGGCCGCGGCATTAAAGAAGAGAAGAACATCGCGCTGGCCAGGCAGTTGGCCGAAGCGCTGGGCGGCGAGATCGCGGCCTCGCGTCCCATCTGCGACGCCGGCTGGCTGCCCATGGACCGCCAGATCGGCTCTTCCGGCCAGACGGTAGCGCCAAAGCTATATGTGGCGCTGGGCATCAGCGGAGCCATCCAGCACATTGTGGGGATGAAAGGCTCGCGCACCATCGTGGCCGTCAACAAAGATTCCGAAGCGCCCATCTTCGAAGTGGCCGACATCGGCATTGTCGGCAACCTGTTCGAGGTCATTCCGCCGCTGGTGGAGGAGATTAAGAAGGCAAGGGCGTAAGGTTCAAAGGCTGTAAGACCCGGCGTTCTATCGTTCGTGTCGGGGTAAAATCCAGTTTATGGAACTCACATTTACCGCCGTATACGAAGAGATTCCGGATTCGAAGGGCCCGAAATACTTCGCAACGATCGAAGAACTGCCGGAAGTGATTACCGAGGGGAAGACGCTGGAAGAAGCGCGCAAGAACCTTCGCGATGCGCTTGAACTGGTCCTGCAGGACAATCGCGAGCGTGTTGTCAGGTCCAGCAATGGCAGAAAGCGGATTCGGGAGAAGATCACTGTTCCGGCGGCGTAGCGGCTGCGGGCATGAAACGCACCGAGCTCATCCGCCACATCGAGAAGCATGGATGCAAGTTCGTACGCGAAGGCGGCAATCACACCATTTATATCAATCCACGGACCAATCGCCGCTCGACCATCCCGCGGCATCGCGAGGTCGAGGAGTTCACCGCTCGCGCAATTTGCCGCCAGTTAGAAATTCCAAGTCCTCGCTGAAACGCGGTTGGAGCATAGAACGGTGCTGATCTTCCGCAAACCGCTCGCCGGCATCGAACGCCCGCAGATGGAGGCCGACGTGGTCATCGTTGGCGGCGGGCCGGCCGGATTGGCCTGTGCTCTTCGTTTGTCGCAGCTTATCGACGAGCATAATTCCAAACATCCTGACCAGCAGCTCTCCAAAGAGAATATTTACGTGCTCGAGAAAGCACGCGAGATCGGGCAGCACTGCCTTTCTGGCGCGCTTCTCGATCCGCGTTCCATGCGCGAGTTGCTGCCCGGCTTCGAAAAGGAAGCGCCCATCGAGGCCGAGGTCAGCAAAGAAGCGGTTTACTTCCTAACGAAGCGCGGCAAGTTCAAGCTGCCCATCACGCCTCCGCCGCTGCGCGATCACGGCAACTACGTGATCTCGCTCAATCGCTTTGCCAAGTGGATGGGCGAGAAGGTCGAGGCCACGGGCATCACCGTCTTCAGCGGCTTTGCAGGCTCCGAGCTGCTGATCGAGGGCGAGCGCGTTACCGGTGTCCGCACCGACGACAAGGGCGTGGACAAATCCAACCAGCCCAAGGGCAACTTCGAGCCCGGCTATGACCTGAAGGCCAAGCTGGTGATCCTGGCCGAGGGCACGCGCGGATCGCTGACCAAGCAACTGGTCGCACGCTTCCAGCTCGACCGCGATCGCAATCCCATGACCTACGGCGTGGGCGTGAAGGAGCTCTGGGAGCTGCCGCCCGGACGCATCGCGCCCGGCGAAGTCATCTACACCATGGGATGGCCGCTGACCACGCGCGAGTACGGTGGTGCGTGGATCTATGGCGGCAAAGATAATGTCATCTCGCTCGGATTCGTCACCGGTCTCGATTATCCCGACCCGCGCCTCGATCCGCAGCGCGTCTTGCAGGAATTCAAGCTGCATCCGTTCGTCCGCGCGCTGCTTGAGGGCGGGAAGATGATCCGCTACGGAGCGAAGTCGCTGCCCTACGGCGGCTGGTGGGCGATCCCGCCGGTCGCTGGTGATGGCTGGATGATCCTCGGCGACTCGGCCGGTTTTCTGAATTCACAGCGACTGAAGGGCATCCACCTGGCCATCAAGAGCGGCATGCTGGCGGCGGAGACCGCCTTCGAAGCTCTTGCGCAGAACGATTTTTCCGCAACGCGCCTGGCCGGCTATCAACGGCGGGTCGAGACCAGTTGGATCAAAGACGAGCTGTGGAGGGTACGCAACTTCCATCAGGGATTCGAGCACGGCCTGTGGGCCGGCATGTTCCACGCCGGCCTGCAGCAGATCACCGGCGGACGCGGCCTGCACGCACGCTATGCCGCAACTGCCGGACATCGGCGCTTGCAGAAGCTCGCTGAGTTGCCGGCAGATGGCGGCGCCGAAGCCCACCTGATCAACGACTACAAGGGCGACGGCAAGCAGACGTTCGACAAGCTCACCGACCTTTATCACTCGGGCACGAAGCACGAGGAAGACCAGCCGGCGCACCTCGTCATCCATGACACCAACATCTGCAACACGCGCTGCGTCGCCGAATTCGGGAATCCTTGCCAGCACTTCTGCCCGGCCAGCGTGTACGAGATGGTGGACGCCGCGGACGTGTCGGGAGGAAAACAGATCCACTTGAATCCCTCGAACTGCGTACACTGCAAGACCTGCGATATCATGGATCCATATGAGATCATCACCTGGGTCCCGCCCGAGGGGGGTGGCGGGCCGAGTTACGATGGAATGTGACCGCGTTTGACGGGTATCCGGGCTGCTGGCGCCATCCCTTCGACTCGCTGGGCTCACTCACGACAGGCTCTGAGCGAAAGTGAAGAGCCGCAGAAATTAGCTCCCTCAACCAGCACGTAGAACGCAACACAAAGGCCTATGCCAAAAGTCATACTCGTCAATCCGTCCCTATCGACCGCGGGCTACAGCTTCATCACCCCGCGGTGGCTTTTTGTAATTGCGCAATCAACTCCGGTTGACCTGGTGGGCGACCCGGTCCTCGTTGATGAATCAATCGAGAAGTTCAATCCCGATATGGTTCGTCCCGGCGACATTGTCGGCATCGGCATCAGCAGCGGGAACTGCATTCCCGGATACCGAGTGCTGCGGGAAGCAAAATCGCGGGGCGCCACCGTCATCATGGGCGGCATTCACGCCACCATTTTCCCCGAGGAGCCGCTGCGGATGGGCGCCGACGCAGTGGTTACCGGGAGCGGAGAGGCGGTGTGGAGCAAAGCGGTCAGAGACGCGCTCGAACATCAGTTGCAACGGCAGTATGCCGGCGGGCGCGTATCCGGCGAGGCGATGGTAAAGGCACGATGGGATATGTTGGACGCCACAAAATACATCTTCCCATCCGTGCAAACCGTGGCGGGGTGTCCGGAGAACTGCAGCTTCTGCTCCGTGTGGGTAACGGAAGGCCGCCAGCCGCGCCAGCGTCTCGGCGCCAAGGTCATCGAGGAAGTAAACGAGCTTTACGATCTGGGCTTTCGTTACATCGTGTTTGCCGATGACAATTTCAACCCTTCGACTCTGGGGCGCATTGCCCGCGAATCCAGCGAGACCAAGCGACGGGACTTTGAGCGAATCCGGGACGAGCGCTTGAAGTTTTTTGATGAATACGACCGCGCGGTTCCCAAGGATATGTTCGCCTTTGCCCAGATGACGAGCGAGGTAATAACCGACGAAGAGTACCTTGACGCCCTCTACCGGAAGATGCGAATCCGCACGGCATTAATCGGGGTGGAGTCGTTTTCCGAAGAGGGCTTAAAGAGCGCCGGCAAGCTGTGGAATCCCGTTGGCGACAAAATGGTGGCTGCCATCCAAAAAATTCAGGCCACCGGAATCATGGTGTTGAGCTCGATTATTTGCGGCCTCGAATCGGACACCGTGGACACCATTCGCACCATGCGGAAGTTCGCGAACGAGTCCGGCACCTTGTTCGCCCAATTTACCGTCTACAACCCTTATCCCGGGACTAAAGATTTTTATGAAATGATGGATGACAAGAAACATCTGGCCAAACCCGGCTTCCATCCCAAGCACAAGACTCGCATCCTCGCCGAGGAATACTGGCTCCAGCCGCTCAAACCGTTCGACATCGTGGCGCACCCCAACATCAGCAGGAACGAATTGCAACTCGAGAACAAAAAGTGCTGGGACAGTTTTTATTCGCTCAAGGAAAGCCTGAACCGGACCAAACAAGGGAGAGCCAAGCGATGGCCGGTGGCCGCCAAGATTGCATATTTGCTGACGTGTGTGCTATTCAAGCGAGCCTACGCCGGGTACGGTATGGCAGCCGACAGCGTTCGCCGGAAGGAGAGCGGAACGGTCACCAGGATGCTGCTCAAGACCACCGTAACTGTCTTTAACCGATACTATCGCGAAAAACGAATGCGTTTGCGCCTGGCGGTGATGCCCATCAAAGCCCCTGCCGGGAATTTGATTCCTGAACTGCGTTCTCTTGCCCCGCAGGACCCGCCTGATGTTTAGCGTCAGAACTGAGCCGCTGTCCGGTGCTCTGCTGGCTTGACGCCGGTTCCCCGCCGCGAGATGATTCCCGCACACAGCATGAGACATCCAGCATGGTTTTTCGTGATAGCGCTCCTCTCCGCGTCCGCGGCGGCGCTCGATCGCGGCTGCTCCCAGGGAATCGGCGAGTGGACGGAGAACCTGTGGGACGGCTACAAGGTCGAAATCGCGGCCACGCCCAGCGGTGCGCCGGCACAATGCCGGGCGGCGCTGAAATCGGCGGATGGCAAAGTTCAGTTCGAGGTCACCGGGGCGGAAGCGCTGGTGAATCCCATCAGCGGTACCGACATCAACGGTGACGGCAAGCCCGACGTGGTGATCGAGACCCACCGCACCGCCGGCCAGTGCTGCTATACCTACTCCGTCCTCACTCCCGGCGAGACTCCTTTGTTGCAGCGGCAGATCACCACCACCCCGCCGCTGGTGTTCGAGGACCGCGACGGCAACGGCAAAATCGAGATCACCACCCATGATTTCGCCTTTGTCGGCATTGAAGGCCTAGGCGAGTCGGACTCGCCGCGGCCGCTGGTGGTTTTCCGCTTGCGCGGCACCACGCTTTACAACGTGAGCCCGGCCTACTGGCCCGAATACCAACACGAGGTCGAGGTCGCCAAGGCGGGCATTTCCCGCAGTGCGCAGGAGTTGCTCCTCGGCCGCAACAATAACTCCGGCACAGGCGTGGGTGGCGGCTCGAACAAGCCCAAAGAACTGAGTCCCGCCGAGGAGAAGCAACTGTTGGACGCCAAGGGCGCTGTGCTCACCATGGTGTTGAACTACCTCTATGGCGGCAAGGGAGAAGACGCCTGGAAGACCATCCGCGAGATGTGGACCGACCGCGATAAGGACCGCATCCGCCAGGCCATCCTGCTGAGCCGCTCGCGCGGCGTGCTGAGCGAAGTCAATCGCACCGGGACGACGACGAAGAATCAGTGAGCCGCTGTCCAGGACCGAATAGCCACAGAGACACAGAGTCACAGAGTCACAGAGATTCTTGAAATGAGTCTCCTCAGTGTCTCCGTGCCTCTGTGGCGATCTACAGCTTCTTGCCAGTCGCATAAAGGCGTATAATTTCGATATTGTTTCCGACTTCCGAGACCTGCCGGCACAGCCGTGGTCGCGGAGGCGGTGCTCCCAGCGTTTAGGGAGCCGAGGGTAAAGGTGGAAACGCCTTTGCCTCCCGTGCTTGGAAAGGAAACGTCCCGCCCTGGTTCTTCCGGTCGCGTGTGACCTTTTCTTTCTCAGCGCATCGATAACAGAGCAGGTCTCTCGCGCTGTGGAACGCCTGATCGACAAATTCGGCCGCCCCATCACCGACCTGCGGATCGCCATCACCGATCGCTGCAACTACAAGTGCGTCTATTGCCGGACGGGCAACGAGGGAGCGCAGTATGCGGAGTTGCCGTTCTCCGACTATGTGCGCATGGCACGGATCTTTGCCGGCTTGGGGATTGAGAAGATCCGCATTACCGGCGGCGAGCCGCTGCTGCGCCGCGGGGTGGTGGGATTCGTCGAAGAACTGGCGGGCTTGCGCTCGCTCGACGGCCGCCCGCTGGACTTGGCCATTACCACGAACGGCCACTTGCTGGCCGAATTGACACAACCGCTGAAAGATGCCGGCCTGCGGCGGGTCACGGTCTCCATGGACGCGGTCGAGCCCGAGCGCTTTGCGCGCATCACGCGGGTTTCCAACGGCTTTGAGAGAGTGCTCGCCGGCATCCGCGCCGCCCAGAAAGCGGGCCTCGAGCCGGTGAAAGTGAACTGCGTGCTGCTGCGCGGCTTCAACGACGACCAGATCGTCGAGTTCGGCAAGTTCGCCCGCGATGAAGGCGTGGTTGTGCGCTTCATCGAGTTTATGCCGCTCGAAGAAGACCGCGTATGGTCGCCGGAGATCGTGGTCACATTGAAAGAGGTTCTGGAGCGAATGCGGACTTTCCGTCCGCTGGACGAGATCCCGCACACGCACAGCGAAACGGCGCGGCGCTACGTGTTCGATGACGGGGTGGGCGAAATCGGCATCATTGCGCCCGTCTCACAACCGTTCTGCGGCCATTGCAGCCGCGTGCGCGTAACCTCCGACGGCAAGATTCGTACCTGCCTCTTCTCCCTCTTCGACCACGACCTGCACGCAGTGATGCGCCGCGGCGGATCGGATGAAGACGTGGCAGTCTATATCCGCGGCGTGGTCGCGCAAAAAGAAGCTCGCCACCACATCGGCGAGCCGGGATTCGAGAAACCCTCACGCAGCATGGTGCACATCGGGGGATAGTGCGAGACCCCGACCTGCCGCGGATAGCTTGCCCCGAGCGGAGCCGAGGGGCGGATAAACGCGGACCAAATCGGGTGCCCCACCCTTGGCCGCTTTTGCCAAGGTTGGGATACTGACATCACGGAGCTGGCGCGCTCACCGGTCGCGGTAGTCTGCTCCGGCGCCAAGGCGATTCTCGATCTGCCGCGAACCCTCGAGCTGCTGGAGACCGCGGGCGTGCCAGTGGTGGGCTATCGCACGTCGGAGTTCCCTGCCTTCTATTCGCGAACCAGCGGGCTCGCATTGGAGCATCGCGTAGACGATCCGGCCGCAGCGGCGCGGATCATGAGACACCCAGCGCGAGTTGGGATTTCAGCAGGCGGTTGTATTTTGCAATCCTCCGCCGCAGGCAATGGAGGAGCAAGCGGTGCGTGGGCTGGTGGAAGAAGCGTTGCGGTCGGCGGCGGCAAATGGGATTTTGGGGAAGGCGGTTACGCCGTATCTATTGGATCATCTGGCGCGGATGAGCAATGGGCGGACGCTCGAAACCAACGTCGTGCTTCTAGTTGACAACGCGCGGGTAGCGGCGCGGATTGCGCTGGCGCTTCGCGCGGGCTGATTGCTTCCTCGCGCTCAGTCGCATTCGCTCCCTCGCCTCGCTAGTTGAAGATGCATCGTTCCCAGGACTGGAACTCCTGGGCTACTTCGGTCGTCGCTACGCGACTTCACATCGGCAACGCAACATTGTCACAGGGATGCGCATGAATCTTATCGCAGGACAGGAACCCACAAGAACACAATGATCCAAGCGGCCATCCAGAAAAAGAAAGCGAAACCTGCTATGCGCCTGACTAGCCTAGTCTTTGCTTTGCGGGCTACAACCGCGCAGACGATCAAGGGGGTGAAAATAAGGAAGACAGCGGCAAAAAAAGAACGGTCAAACTCAATCGTTGGCATCATGGATTCTCCCCAATCGATACTTCATTGCCGGGCAGCCCCAAATCGCGTAGCGACGCTCGTAGTAGCCCAGGACTTCTAGTCCTGGGAACGATGAAACCGTCGATTAGGGAGCGCGAGGGAGTGCATGCGACTGAGCGCGAGCATGGCGACTTGCTTTGAATCCAGCGCGATGTGACAATAATCAGATGGCATAAGCAGCAGGGGCGAATCTGGTCCCAGCCGGCCAAGCCAAACTGTGGCTTCAACAACCCCGTAGGTCGGGCCGCCCATAACGGCAGTGGATCTACTGGAGCCGCAGGATGCTTTCAACATCCCCGTTCCGGGCCGCCACAGCGGATGCCGGGACTGAAGGCGGTAAAAGAAATGTCAGTAGCATCAGCGGCAACAGCCTGCCGTTTAGACAACTATCTTGTCCTTCCCGACACCACGATGGAGGACCGCATCGCCGCCGCCAAGCGCGCACTGGGGCGCGATTGCGTCATCCTCGGACACCACTATCAGCGCGATGAAGTCATCAAGTTCGCCGACATCCGCGGTGATTCCTACAAGCTCTCGCAGCAGGCGGCGCACGCCGCCGGGCGCTACATCGTCTTCTGCGGCGTGCACTTCATGGCGGAGAGCGCCGACATTCTGGCGCGCGCCTCGCAGCAGGTAGTGCTGCCCGACCTGGCCGCCGGCTGCTCCATGGCCGACATGGCGGAGATCGGACAAGTGGAAGACTGCTGGGAGCAACTGGCCGACGCGGGCATGACGTCGGATTCCGGCGACCGGATCACGCCCATCACCTACATGAATTCAACCGCGGCGATCAAAGCCTTCTGCGGCGAGCGCGGCGGCGTGGTGTGCACGTCGTCGAATGCCGCGGGCGCCTTCCGCTGGGGATTCGCCAAGACGCCGAAGGTTTTCTTCCTGCCCGACCAGCACCTGGGGCGCAACACCGGCTACGCCATGGGTATTCCGCTCGATGAGATGGTCACGTGGGATCCGTATCTGCCGATGGGCGGTCTCACGCGGGAGCGGCTGCGCAGCGCGCGCGTGATCCTGTGGAAGGGACACTGCTCGGTGCATCAGCGATTCCTGCCTGAGCACGTGGATCATGTGCGAGCGCGCTATCCTGGCATCCGCGTGATCGTGCACCCCGAGTGCCGCTGGGAAGTCTGCCAGAAGGCGGACGCGCTGGGCTCGACCGAAAAGCTCATCAAGCTGGTGGCGGAAGCGCCGGCGGGAGCGAAGTTCGCCATCGGCACGGAAATCCACCTGGTCAACCGCCTGGGCAAAGAGAATCCTGACAAGTTCGTCGTCACCCTCGATGATTCCGGCTGCCTGTGCACCACCATGTTCCGCATCTCGCCGCAGCACTTGTGCTGGGCGCTGGAAAACCTGGTGGATGGCAACGTGGTCAACCGCATCGTGGTGCCGGAAGAAGTAAAATACTGGGCGAGGGCGGCGCTGGACCGGATGCTGGAGATCCAGTAAGAGAAAGCCACCGAGACACAGAGACACCGAGAACAAATTAAGTAAAAATCTCTGTGCCTCCGTGTCTCTGTGGCTGACGCGAAAGTCACCATGGCTGACCGAACCTTCACACTCGACGAAGCACAAACGCTGGTGCCGGTGCTGGAGTCGCTGCTCAAGACTGCCATTGAGGGCAAGAAATACGCCGACCGCATCGAGCAGGAGTTCAAAGCAGTTTCCAGCCGCGTGTTCCTCAACGGCGGGACCTTGCTCCACGTCGCGCAACTGGCGGCGCGCAAGCGCGAGCGCGAGCGCCAGGTGCAGAAGGTGAAAGACGCGCTGGCGGAGATCGAGGCCACTGGCGTCCTGGTGAAAGACCTCGACATCGGCCTGCTGGATTTTCCTTGCGACGTCGAGGGCCGCACCATCCTGCTGTGCTGGAAGCTGGGCGAGAAGTCCATCGCCCACTGGCACGGCACCGACGAAGGCTATCGCTACCGCAAACCCATCGACGAGAAGATCGCCAACGCAGGCAAGAAACCAACCGATTAGCCACCGAGACACAGAGTCACAGAGGTTCTTGAAATGAATCTCCTCCGTGTCTCCGTGCCTCCGTGGCGACCTACGGCTTTTCGCCATTCAGCCAGTGCGGTTTGAAGTCTGAATTCGCCAGCCATTCGGCGGGGGCGATCATCTCCTCGATGGCTTCCGTGAGGTGGGGAAAATCGATGTGTGCAAGCGTATCGCCGGGCTGATGGTAGTCGCGATGCAGTCCGAAGCTCGACACCGTGTGCGCCACCACTCCCTTTAGCGCCAGCGGATAGTTATCGGAGCGCTCGAAAAAGTGCTCGCCGCTGTGGGGATCGGCAACCAGGGGCGCGCCATGCGCTGCCAGCTCGCTTCCCAGGTCGGAGCGTTCGTATCCGGAGAGCCAGAGCTTGTGCTTGGGTATCGCGCTGTCGGGCCGGCCAAGCATCTCGAACTCCAGCGCCGCCACGATGTGCGCGAGCGGCACCGGGGGAAACTCGCGGAAATAAGTTGAGCCGAGCCCGCCGCGCTCCTCGCTGCCAAAGAAGGCGAACAGCACGGTGCGATGCGGACGCGGTCCGGCGGCGATGGCCCGCGCCAGCTCCAGCACCGCCGAGACGCCGGAAGCATCGTCATCGGCGCCATGGTAGATCACCTTGCCGTGCTTGGTCATCTTCGTTCCCAAATGATCAAGGTGAGCGGAGAAGAGCACCGCCTGGTCGCGCAGGCTGGGATCGCTACCGGCAATCACGCCCACCGTGTTCCAGGTTTCTCCGGCTTCCACCGGCTTGAGCTTGGCTTCGAGCGAGATCGTCGTTCCCTCGGGCAGCGCCGCCAATTTTCCGACCTCCTTGGTGCGGACCACGACCATGCTCATTTCCGCGATGCCCGCTTCCTTGGGCAATTCCTTGATGCGCGGGGGCAGGCGCGGGGAATGGCGTGCAGCGTCATCCCAGGTGCTTTCGAGGGAAGGGCTTTCCGGAACCAGGACCAGCGCCGCGCCGCGCTGCGAAAGCTCATAGGCTTGTCGCCAGGCGCTGGCGTCGGCCGGAGAAGTAAATAGAACAACCGCGCCCGGCTTGACCTCGGCTTTCGCGTCTTTGGAATCATTGGGATTCAGCTTCTGCAGCGGGCCGGCAATCGCAGGCTCGCCCAAACGTGCTACGGCGATCTCGTGGCCGTTCGTCCAGTGCACGATTTGGCCTTGGCTCTCGAAGCTGAGCACCGGCGCCGATGCCAGCGAGCGGTATTCGAGCGCGACATGTTGCAGGTATCCGCCATTGTCCCCGTCTGCAGCGACGCCATAGCGGCGCAGTTCCGCGGCAACGTATTCGGCGGCCTGGCGCTCCTGCGCAGTGCCGCTGCCACGTCCGGCGAGGGCGTCGCCGGCGAGATAGTCCATATGCGCCCGGATGGACGCCGCGACGTCCGGTAAGCGCGCGGCGCTCTGCGGCCACGCCGGCAAAACCAGCGCCACGGCCACGCAGGCGGCGATGGCAACTCTCAGGCGGGAAGCGGGTTTCATGGTGAGGAATCGCGCCAGAAGCGCGCCCGTGCGCCCCTGAAAGCAGTATACTTTTCCAAGCGCCGTCCCGTCGGATGCGGGTTTGCTAGGATTCTTTCTCGGAGGCTGGGATGTCTAATCGCAGGCGGTCGAGTCTGGTGTGGGTAGCTCTTGCCATGTTTGGGTTGCTGCTGGCAGGTTGCAGCGGATTCTTTATTGATCCCACTCTGACGGCCATCAGCGTTACGCCTTCGGTGGCCACGATCTCCCCATGTTCGGCGCCCGTGGCTGGCATCTCGTGCACGCAACAGTTGACGGCTACTGGCACGTTCAACGACGGCAGCACGGGCCAAACTTCCGTCACTTGGACATCGTCGAATACAGCCGTAGCTACCGTTAATACTGGAGGTCTGGTGAGCGGAGTTGCGCCGGGAAGTGCGACCATCTCGGCTTCATCGGGATCGGTTACCCCGGGTACGTCCAGCATCTCGGTTTGTAGCGTGAGCGCGACAACGATCAGCATCACCGGGCCTACGACCGCTTCGGTGACAGCGACGCCCTCGAGTCTTCAGTATCTGGCAACGGGCACAAGCGGACAGGGGAGCATCACCACGCAGGTGGTTTGGCAGTCATCCAATGCCTCCGTGGCGACCATCAGCAACCAGTCGGGCACGAATGGCCAAATAGCCCAGCTTGTGGGCCTAGGATCTACAAACATTACAGCCACTGCGTGCGGGGTCACCTCCAACACGATCACACTGACGGTAACGCAGTAAGTTCTAGAGGGCCAGTCGGGAACTTGTCGGGTTAGCAAGGCATGGGCGGACTTCGTCCTGCCTTACCAGCGTCCACACTCGTGGGGTACACGCTGACTTCCTCCACCCTGTATACTCGGAATACTCCAATCGGCAAGATGGTCCGTCCGGACCTGGTGTGCGGGTAACCATGGGCAACGAGAAGGCCAAAGCGCAGAGCGCAGTCACGAGTTCAGGTTTTGGCGGCCAAAAGACAAGCTCTGGTTTTGGCGGGGATAAGACTCTCAGTGGAGCGTTCGCTGCACCCGGCGCCGCTCTCCAACCCGGCTCTACGCTGGGCGGCCGCTACGAGATTCTCGACCAGTTAGGCGAAGGCGGCATGGGCGCGGTGTACAAAGCCCGTGACACCGCTGTTGACCGGCTGATCGCTCTCAAGCTCATTCGCCCCGACTTGGCCGGCAATCCCGCCATCCTGCAGCGTTTCACGCAGGAGCTGGTGCTGGCACGTCAGGTCACGCACCGCAACGTGGTCCGCATCTACGACCTCGGCGAAGCCGACGGCCTCAAGTTCATCACCATGGAGTACGTCGAGGGCAGCGACCTGCGCTCGCTGCTGCGGACGCAGGGAAAGCTCCCGGTGGCGGATGCTGTGGCCATCACCGAGCAGATCCTCGGCGGGCTGCAGGCGGCGCACGCGGAAGGCGTGATCCACCGCGATCTGAAGCCGGGCAACATCATGCGCGATCCGCAGGGGCGCATCGTGGTGATGGATTTCGGCCTGGCGCGCACCCTGGGCGGCGACGGCATGACCCAGACCGGCATGATGGTCGGGACCATGGAGTACATGTCGCCCGAGCAGGCGCAGGCGCAGCAGGTCGATGCCCGCTCCGATCTCTACACCGTCGGCCTGATCTTCTATGAACTGCTCTCCGGCAACACGCCGTTCAAGGCGGATAGCGCGCTGGCCAGCCTGCTGAAGCGCACGCAGGAGCGGGCGGTGCCGGTTTCCGACGTTGAAGGCAGCGTGCCAAAGCAGCTAAGCGCGATTGTGGGCAAATGCCTGGAGCGCGATCCTGCCGAGCGTTACCAGAATGCGCAACAAATTCTCGACGACCTGGCCGCGTTCCAGGGACGCGCCACCAGCGGCTCGGCCATCACGGCGGTGCCGGCGAAGCCGAAGCCCACGCTGTTGATCGGGGCAGCAGCCGTCCTAGTGCTCATCATTGCGGCGGCTCTGGGATGGTTTTTCACTCGCGGACGGAGCACCACCGTCTCGGGAACGCACGCGCCGGTCTCGGTGCTGGTTGCCGATTTCGAAAACAAGACCACCGACGCCGTCTTCGACGGCACGCTCGAACCGACGTACGGTCTGGCGCTCGAAGGCGCTTCGTTCATCAGCTCCTACAGCCGCGGGCAGGCGCACAAAATTGCGGCGCAGTTGAAGCCGGGCACGACCACCCTGGACGAACCTTCGGCGCGGCTGATCGCCGTGCGCGAAGGCATCAACGTCATCGTCACCGGCTCCATCGCGGCCCAGGGCGGCGGCTACAAGCTGCAGTCCAGGGCGGAAGATGCGGTCACCGGGAAGGTCATTTCCTCGCAGCAGACCGAAGTAGCGAGCAAGGACGCGGTCCTGAAAGCCGTGGGCGGACTGGCGGCTGAAGTTCGCAACTCGCTCGGCGACAAGACGCCGGAATCCGTGCAGAAGGGCCAGGCGGAGACCTTCACCTCCAGCTCTCTCGAAGCGGCGCACGAATACGCGCTGGCGCAGGAGCTGCAATGGGCCGGAAACTGGGCCGATGCTGGGCAGCACTATCAGAAGGCGATCGATCTCGACCCCAACATGGGCCGGGCCTATGCCGGGCTGGCGGCCATCAGCATCAACACCGGCCGGCGCAGCGACGCCGAGAAATATTACAAGCAGGCCATGGCCCTAGTGGGGCGGATGAGCGAGCGCGAGAAGTACCGTACCCGCGGCGGCTACTACGTGACGGTGCGCGAGCCGCAGAAGGCGATTGAAGAATTCAGCGCCCTGGTCAAGCAGTATCCCGCCGATACCGCCGCCTATGGCAACCTTGCGCTGGCTTATTTTTATTCACGCGACATGCAGAAAGCGGTGCAGGAAGGCCGGCACTCGGTAGAGGTCTCGCCCAAGAACCTGCTGCAGCGCTACAACCTCGCCCTGTACGCGGTCTATGCCGGTGATTTTGCGGCCGGCGAAAAAGAAGCCCGGACGGTGCTCGAGCAGAACCCGTCGTTCCTGCAGGCGTACAACGCGCTTGCCATGGCGCAGATGGGCGCAGGCCAAGCGGCGCAGGCGGAAGAGACCTACCACAAGCTGGAAGCCGTGAACGCGCAGGGAGCGTCTGTAGCGTCGGTTGGGCTGGCCGACATCGCGCTGTTCCGCGGGCGCGCCGATGATGCCGTTCCCCTGCTGGAGAAAGCCGTGGCCGCGGATCTTGCCGGCAAAGATAACGACAGCGCTGCCGTCAAGGACATCGTCCTGGCGCAAGCCCACCTGCTTGCTGGCCACGCCGCGCCCGCCCAGGCAGCGGCCGACAAAGCCGTTGCCCTCAGCAAGGGCGAGAGCGTTCTCTATTCAGCCGGGCAGGTCTACCTGGAAGCAGGGCAAGCCGCCAAGGCCGCCCAACTTGCCAGCCAGCTTTCGGCGCGCATCGAGCCGGAGCCGCAGGTCTACGGCAAGCTGCTCGAAGCGGAGACCGCTCTCAAGCGCAAGGACGCGCGCCAGGCCATCCAACTGCTTCAGGCCGCGCAGAAGATCTATGACACTTGGCCGGGCCACTACGATCTCGGCCGCGCCTATCTCGACGCCGGCATGTTCACCGAAGCCGACTCGGAGTTCGAGCTTTGCCTGCGCCGCAAAGGCGAGGCCAGCGCCGTCTTCCTCGACGACGTGCCCACCTTCCGCACGATTCCGCCGCTCTACTACTATCTCGGACGCGCGCAGGAAGGCCTGAACAGCCCGGCCGCCGCCGAGTCCTACAAGACGTTTCATCAGCTACCAGGAAAAAGGCGTCGGACCGCTGCTGAGCGATGCCCGGCGCCGGGTGAATTCACATTAGTTTTTACCGACCGTCCATCCGTTGACCAATCAGCAGCCTAGGGGTGCGGCGCAGGCGGTCCCCAGACGTCGACTACGCCAATGTATTGCGGAGCAGTGGGCTGCCTGTTCCACCAGTACGGGCGAGGAATACAGGACACCCGTAATCCTCGCTGATATCCATCGCGATATAGTACCGGCCCGGCGTGTTGGGAACGTTGATCGTGACGCTGGCGTGTCACCGGAATCGCGGGAACGGCTCCGCCGTTGTATGCGCAGGTCTGTGGGCTCGCCTCCGTGTTCAAACCGATCTGAATCTGATCGATGCAACCTGGACAACCGCTGTCGTTGATCGTGTAGTTAAATGCTACGGTCACCGGATTCGGGCTGGTGCCGCCGGCTTCGATCTCAAGCACGTTACTCGGGCAACCGCGTGGATCGCGTTCGAATTGCCCGACGAGAGCACAACCCCTGAGACCGTGGCCGAGCCCCAGGACACGCTGCTGCCGACTGCATCCACCGAAGCGATCGTGATCGGCGCCGGACTCGTCGGGAATGTTGGTGGGCACGCCCCAGTCGTGGCGTCGAACAGAATGTCGAATCGGCCAGGTTGCGATGGCGCTGTCAGAAGGGCCGCATCGCCGAAGCCACCAGGGGTGTTGCAGGCCTCTGGAGCAAAGCCGTTAAAGCCAAACATGAAGTTATCGCTAAGGGTCGAGCCATTATCCGCCGCGTAACTCGCATTGTAGGGGAAGCTCTGCCCCGGAGTGACCACCCCTTGCTGGTAGCCGCTCGGCGGCGGATTGGCGATACTGACACCTCCGGAGTTAACGTTGAAGGTGCCATTGTCCTGCGTGTCCTGCCCAACCACCGTGAGCGGCATGTTGAAGTTGCTGGCCGATCCCACAGTTGGTGTGACCGTGAACTGAAGTTGGTGCACGCCACTGGAAATCGGCACATTATTATTGTCGTTCAAGCACCCCGTCAATGCGTTGCCGCCGGCTGGAAGAGTGTAAGAGTAGGGAACGAAGCTTTGCACGGGCGCCGATTCCACGAGAGTCAGTGTCGTTGCTGAATTGATCTGAGGCCACGGTGTAGGCGACGGTGTTGATGGTGATGGAAGAGGGGGTGGAAGACGCGAAGAACTGGTCGTTTTGGCCTCCTTGGTTGCTGTGCCAGGTAACAGCCGAGCCGTTAGTGTCGACAAAACCTGCAACTGTGACCGTGCCTGGCGGAAGGAATGTCAGCTCCCCGCTCAGTGCCCCGGAAGCGGCAACACTCCAGGTTCCAGAGACGCCCTGGTAATACATCGGCGTGGTTGGATAGGGCATGGAGCAGCCAATAGTCGTAGAGGTTCCATAGTCGTACCCGGTTGGGAGCCCGATGGTGAGCGACAGATTGGCGCTTCCCGTCAAGAAATGCGCGTCCGTGACCGTGACCGGTACGGTCCAGACGCCTGCCTGGCCGGGTGTTCCCGAGATAGTGCCGGAATTCTCATCGAGGTTCATGCCCGACGGGAGAACACCACCCGGGGAAACGGACCAAATATACGGCGTCGTGCCGCCGGTTGCCGACAGGGTCGTGGGATTAAATGGCGAATTGTATTGGCCGCTGAGCGGTCCCGCCGGGGTGATTGTGGGGTTAGCGGGCGCGGCCGGATTCACAGTCAGCACGATGTTCCCCGCCACCGCGCCCAGGGTTGCTGAGATCGTCGTCGTGCCTGGGGCTACGCCAGCGGCCAAGCCGGTGGTGGTGCCAATGGTGGCGACGGCCGGCGCCGAGGAAGCCCAGGTCACGGAACTGGTGAGATCCTGCGTGGTCGAGTCCGAATAGGTCCCGGTAGCAGTGAACTGCTGGGTGTTTGTCCCTGAAATAGAAGGAAATGTGGGCGTCACCGCGATCGACAGCAGCGCCGGTACTGTGAGCGTCGCGGAGCCTTGCACGGCGCCTAAGGTGGCGGTGATGGATTTCGTGCCTGGCGCTACGCCGGTGACCAAGCCCGTAGGGCTGATCGTCACCGCGCCAGGAGTATCGCCCCACAGTCACCGAGTTGGTCAGGTCCTGGGTGGAGCTGTCGGAGTAATGGCCGGTCGCCGTGAACTGTTCCGTCGAACCTGCAGGAATCGCGTACGGCCCAGCAGTTGGCGAGGTAGCGAATTGCACGTTAACTGAGACCGTGGCTCCGTTATTGAGCGACGAGAAGCCGGCGGAAGGAAAACTGATATAGACATCGTGGTTGTCAAAGAAGAGTTGAGCCGGAGAGCCGGTGTAGCCTGAGATATTGGTCGACGCCAATGAGGCGCCAGTAATGGTCGCCAGGGGATCGGTAACGGCGATCCCGTCGACCGTCTTAGGTGAGGTGGTGTTGAAGTTCCACGCGCCGGTGAAGGTTACGGTGATATTAGTGGCGGTTACATTGACACTAAGGCCGCCCGCGGGAGCATCGAATGTCGCTCCACCCGGCCCCACAGGCTTGCCTGCACCACCTGGGTACAGCACCGAGCCAATGCCCGGCCAGTCATAGTTCGCCCAAACCGTATCCCCGCTGAAGCTGTGTTTCGCTGCGGGTGCAACTGTGATCGACATCAATGCCGGCACCATCTGGATCGTCAATACCTGCTGCGCCGTCTGCTGCGGAATGCGACGAATCCTTCACAATCGCCGTGAAACTTATGGTGCCGGTGGCCGGTGGGAATTCCCGTGATCTGGCCGGTAGAGGAGTTCAACGACAACCCGGTACCGGATAGCGCCGCCGCCGGGCTGGTGCTCCAGGTATATGGCGGCGTACCGCCGCTCGCGAAGGCAGCCAGATTCTCGACGAACGGCTGGCCCCCGTCGCGGCTGGTGTCGAGGGAATGACGTTCAGCGCCAGCGGAGCGATCACCGTGATGCTCAGCGCCTGCTGCGCGATGTGCGCCGTGGGCGTGGCGGCGTCCGCTACTTGCACAACAAAGTTGTAGGTGCCTCCCGCCGTAGGCGTGCCGCTGATGAGTCCGACCTTGGGCGAGGTGTTGGCTCCGGAGGTGGTGATCGAAAGACCCGGCGGCAGATTGCCGCTGAAGAGCGACCAGGTGTAATTCGTGGTCGGCGGATTGATCACGCCTCCAATGGCTGCGACCTGCTGGCTGTAGGCCACGTTCAGATTCGCGTTGGGCAGGGCCTTGGTGGTGATGGTCAGGCTGATCGGCGGCTGGGGATTGGTCTGGCCCAGGTTCTGCGTGTTCACCGCATGCGACACGACTACCGGCGTCACGTTATTCAGCACCTGTTGCTGCACTTGATCGGGCGTGAGCGGCGGCAGAGGGTTACCGTTCTGGTCTGAGCCCGGGCTGATGCGCAGCGTGATCTGCACCGTCTCTCCGGGAGGAACGGCAACCGTGGCATTACCAACTGCCGGATTGCTGACCGCCGGGTTCGCCAGCGTGCCGGGATCGGTCACGATCGTCGGATTGGGAATATTCGAAAGAATAACGTTGGTGGGCTGCACCTGCAGCGTGCAACCGTCCGCCCCGCCGGGCGTGTTCAGGTAGTAGACCTTGTTGACGATGAGTTGGTACAGCAGGCTGGTGGGCAGATTGGGGCCGAAGAGCTTAATAGAATATGTCGCGACGGTATTTCCCGTGTTGGTGAGCTCATAGCTCGCGTCCGTGACCGAAAGGTTGCTGACCGCCGGATTACTAACCGCCGGGTTGCCTACCGCCGGGTTGCTGACGGCGGGATTGCCCACCGCAGGGTTCAGCGCAGCCGAGACCGCCTGGTTGCTGACCGCGGGATTGCCCACCGCAGGGTTGCTCACGGCCGGATTACTGACGGCTGGATTGCTGACTGCGGGATTGCCTACGGCCGGATTCCCTACCGCGGGATTGCCCACGGCTGGGTTGTAGACCTCGGCGTTGCTCACCGCAGGATTCCCCACGGCCGGATTGTCGGGATTGATGATGCCCGGCGCGGTGGGATCGGGATTGATCAAGGTTGTGCCGGTCAAGCCTCCAGTGACTGGGTTTCCGCCCACGCCCGAGATCTCCTGCACGTTCACCGTCACGCTTGCGGTCGGGTTCTGCCGATTTCACGAAGACGCTGCGCGAAATGCTGGAGAGCGGATTCACCTGCACGTCCAGCGTGGTTACGGTGGGCGTTGCCGGAAGCTGTTGGAACGTGGCCTGTCCCTTGGGATCGTTCGAACCATTAGCGAGCTGCGGCTGGTTGGCGATGGTCAGGCGGAACGTCTTCAAAACGTTCGTCGTGTTCTGCACGACAACGGGAAACGCGCGCTGCAACAGAGTCGAAGTGTTGGGCACATTCCCCAGAGTTTTCTGGTTGCCGGGCGCCAGCACTACCAGTCCAGGCGCCACCCGCGAGGTGTAAATGTCCTGGTTGCGGGAAGCCACGTAGTTGGGGTTACAGGTGAGCACCGTCTTCGACGGATCGAACTTGCTGGCTCCTCCACCGCTCGGGTTCGACAAAGAAAACGGAGGCGTGTACCTCTCCCAGTTGCCGTCGGTCGGCGGGCGCACGTTGCGATTGTCCGCCCAGGCGGCGTGAAACACCGGCAGCCCCGCGGTCGCGTCGGTATTGAAGTGCCATACGCCCTTGTTCAGAACGAAGGTGGGTGCTCCGGCCACATCGATGTAGTCGCCCATGAAGGGCACACTTCCGGAGTCGAACATCGGCAGGTTGGGCGGGTTTACCTCCAATTGTTCGGCGACACTGGAACCATCGTAGGGATTGATTCCGAACTGGTAATGCGCAATACGAAAGGCGCTGAACGATGGCACGCTGAGGTTGAGCGGCGCGCGCGGAGTGGCCTGCGCGCCCTGCAGATCGATGGTATGGCGGCGAATCGTCAGCGGATGCGTGGGCGGCGCTCCGGCGTCGTCGATCCAGAAATTGAACACGGATGCATCGGCGTTGTCCCTGGACGACAGCTCGCCTTCGAAGAAACGCGTCTCGCCGTAACCGCTCTTGTTCGAGAGCGGCGTGAACTGGCCGATGGTGTGGTCTTCGCGCAGGTCATAGTAGATCATCATCAGCTTGCCGGCGTTGAAGGTAAGCGACGGCATGACTTGGTGGCCGCGACCGGAAAGGCCGGTGAGAGGATTGCCGCTGTCATCGAGCAGTGGGCCGTTGTCAACCAGAGCCGGGGGCGGAAGCGGGATGCCGACCAGCCCAACCTGCATCATGATGCGGGCATCGCCATTCGCCTGCCGCTGCGACCATGCCAGGTACATTCGGCCGGTGGTGTCCGCGGCCATCGTGGGATAAGCATTGGTGCGGAATGTTGTTCCGGTGAGCCCCTGATCGAACGGGCAACCGGTACCCGTGGGGGTCTGTGTTGCAGGCAACCGGGAAGGTATAGGCCGCGAATGCCGGAGTGAAAGTATTCCCGCCGTTGAGGGATTCGGCCATCATGATTGCGCTGGGAGTGGTTCCGCTGCCGAAACGCCGCCAAGCCACGTAGATGATCGGTGCAAGCAGATTTTCCGTCCCCGGTATGGGCGGGGCAATCGCGATCACCGATCCCTGATTCACCGCGATCGGGCTCAGGGCTTTGGGTGTGCTCCAGGTAGAGCCGCAGTTGGTCGATTTGGTGAACAGAATCGACGACTGCGTGTTGTTGTTCACGAAGTCGCTGAAGGTGAGATAAATGTTGCTCGCCGGGATCGTCTGAGTGCCGCTGCGTGCCGTCGGGGTTGGTGTAGCTGATCTTGCAGGTCGCGGAGCCGCGCGGCACGTCGACCGCCATCCACGGCTTATCGAGAAACTGGGTCGAGCCCCCGCTCTGCACTACCGTCGTCCCCAGATAGCGGATGGGGTCGGTGGGCGACACTGCCGTGAATACTCCCGGCGTCTGCAGGTTGGTGGTGTCGCCGTTCTCTTTGTTGTTGTTGTCGATGAAGCGGGCGACGAAGACTTTGCCGGTATTGCTGCCGCGGTTGAAGGCGATGCCGGCGTAGTAGAACATGCCGTTGGAGCCGGCGCGCACAATGGGATCGGCCGCCGCCGCCAGCCCGAAAAGGGGAGAACTGCGCCCCGCCGAGGAAGTATCGGCAGGGAATCCCGGCAGCAGGGTGCTGGCCCAGGTGGCGCCGCCGTCGAAGGACTTGAACACACCCAGCCAGGCGTCTGGAGTCTGCTCGCCGTTCACGTCGCCGAACAGCTCTTCGAAGTCAACCGAACGATAGTCGTTCGCGCCCGCCAGCAGGTGGCTGGCGTTGCGCGTGGACACCGCGATTGAGGGTTCGTTCTGCCGCTGCAGAAAGGGATCGCCCGTGGTCCAGTCCGTGCCTGAAACCATGTTGACGTTTGGCCCCGCGGACGGCGATTGCGCCCAGGCGCAGGTGGCAGACACAGCGATCATGACAACCGTGAGCAAAATCCCAGTGCGGTTCATGCGTTTCCTCAAATGCAGTGGTTGAAAGACACGACACCCAACAAGGGCGCGTAGGCGAGGGAGTTGAAACCTTACACGCTCAGGATCGAAGCAATACCTGCTTCTCCCCCCAAAAAGTTCGGATGATTCTTGGGGCTCAGGACTGGTTTGTCAAGCACAAGATTGTGAATATCGTATAGAGCGAACGCCTTAACCCTTATAGGTAAGCTCGAAGACGGTGCAATCGTCGCCGAAGGGGCGTCCGGCGCAGAAGGTGCGCACCGAGCTGAGGATGTCGCGGAACGGAGACTCGCCGGCGGCGGCTGTCTCCAGGCGCTCATCACCGTAGAACTCGCCCGCCGGATTTTCCGCCTCAGTGACGCCGTCGGTGATCAGCACCAGCCGGTCGCCCGCCTTCATCTGCCGGGTTCCGCTGGCATAGTCCATATCCGGCAGGAGGCCGACCGGCACGTTGGCCTCAAACAGGCGCTCGACCGATCCGGAGGCAATCAGCACCGGCGGCACGTGGCCGCAGTTGACGAACTCCAGTTCGCCGCTGGCCTTCAGGTGCGCGATCACCATCGTGGCATACTTCTCGCCCAGCGACTTCTGGCAGAGGAAGTGGTTGATCGAGTTTACTACCTCCGGCAACAGCACCCGGTTCGCGATCTGCGAATAGACCATGCCCTGCACAATGGACGCCAGCAGCGCGGCGGAAATTCCCTTGCCGCACACGTCGGTGACCACCACCGCGACGCCTTCGGCGGTGGGGATCACGTCGAAGAAATCGCCCCCCACATCGCGGCAGGAAAGATTGCGCGCCTGGATGGTGGCATAGGGCAGGTCCGGGATGGTCACCGCCATCAGCCGCTGCTGGATGGAGGCGGCGATGGAAAGCTCCTGCTGGTAACGGCGCGCCGATTCCTCCGCCTGCACCAGCCGCGCATTCTCCACCAGCGACGCCGCCTCGGTGGCGATGGTGGTCAGGATGTCCTTGCTGACCCGGGAGAGATCGCGCGAGACATAACGGCTGTCGAGGTACAAAATCCCCATGATTTCCGGCAGCGTGGCGATCATGGTCACGTCCAGCGCCTTTTCCTTGACGTGCGTCTTGCGCAGGGGGATGCAGATCACGGTGCGCAGGTCATAGGCGATGATGCTCTGGCGCTGGGCCACGTCGGCGGACTTGGTGGTGTCGGTGACCACGAAGGCGGAGGCCGCGTGCGCCGCCTCTTCCAGGATGGAGCGGGAGATGGTGGTATCGTCGGAAATCGTATCCCCGTTGGCGTTGCGCCCGGCAGTCATCCGTAGCCGGCCATCGGGATCCCGCAGAAACACGTAGCCGCGTTCGGCGCCGGTGAGGCGCAAGGTTGAATCGATCAACGTCACCAGGATCTCGTCCACTACACCTGTAGTGTTGAGCTTGCGCGCCGCCTCCAGGAAGAAGGTCAGCTTTTCCAGGTCGGAAGCTCCGCCGCGCACCTCGATGCCGGAGATCTGGCTCAAGAACTCGCGCGCCGAAGTGGTGCCCGGGGCGCTGGGGTTGAACACGATGCAGGGACCGCCTTTAGCGCCGAACTCCACCCGGTCATTGGTGTTTAGCTTGTGCCGCTCGATCTTCTCTCCGTTGACGAAGGTACCGTGCTTGCTCGCCATGTCGACGATGACGTAGTCGCCGCCTTCGGAGAGGATGGAAGCGTGGTCGCGCGAGACCCGCGGATCGGCGATGATCAGGTCGCGATCAGTCTTGCGTCCGATGGTGAACGGAGTGTGGTCCAGCGTGATGTTGCGCTGCTCGGATTCCTGCACGAACACCAGCTCCGGAAACCCGGAGGGACCGGCACTGGGCAGCGGCGAGGAGGAGATCGCAGACATCGCTGTGAAAGAGTAGCATATCTGCCCCGCGCTGAAAGCGGTGGTTAAAGGGTGTCAACCGAGGGCATGGCCGGGTGACGCCGTGAGGCGAATGCGGCTGCCAGAAGCACGAGGAACCGCGATTGCAGAAATGATGTCGCCCCACCGGCGGTCAAGCGTGGCGATGAACGCAACCTGCACGCGGCTGGTTCCGGCGGGCAGCGGGAGCTGCATCTGGTGCGTGTGTTCGCTGGACACTGCGCGCGCCGGTTTTCCATTCACCTCCACGCGCCATGCCGGATAGTTCAGCAAGCGCAGCGCTGCCGTCACGGGCCAAGGCGAGTACACGACGAATCGCTTCCGGCCCGCTCCCCATTGCTCAACCTTCACGCTGGCGCCGCCTTCGCCGCGGTTCGGCCGCAAGCTGACCAGGGGCGCCTTCTGGTCGAGGTCATAGTGGTCGGAGCCGCGCGGGCCATATTCATCGACGCCAAAATATCCGGCGCCGGAGCGAAAATGTTTTCCGTAGAAATCGGCAGCGCCTCCGGGGTCCCACCAGTTGCTGCGCGTCAAACAGAATCCGCTGATGGCAAGACCGGCCAGCACCGCGACCCAGCCGGCGCGGCGCCATGTCCCACGCAAACGCCCTATGGCTGCCGCCACGCACAAAGCAAAAGCCACATCGAGCATCAGCAGCCATCGCCAGGGGAACTGCACGTAGCGCAGTTCGGGCGCGTGCTTCCACAGCGGCGAAGTAACGGGCGCCATGAGTGAGATCGAAGCGATTACCACGGTCAGCACGACCCACCAAAGCCGAGGGATATTGCTCCTCCATCGCCGATTGGCCACCAGGGCCGCCACCGTCGCCACGATCACCACAACCGCAACCCACGACACAATAAAGTTGAAGCGCATGTGCTCGGCGTCGGCTGTGCGCGTGAACAGGAAATTCTCCGGGTACGTGAGCCCCTGCGCCAGCACCTCGGAAATGTTGACCCAGGGCTGTTCGGACATGGCCGGCACAATGTAAAAAGCGGCCAGGGAAAATCCCAGCGCCAGCGCGCCTCCGCCGTAGACTAACGGACGGGCGCTGTGCTCTCGCACCGCAACCACCACCATAATCAGAGCGATCCCATAGGTCGCCACCACGGCGGCCGGCGCATTGCTCAGGCAGGCCGCCGCCGTAACCAAGGCCAGCGGCACGAAGCTTCGCCGCGGGGCTGTGGCCGTTCGCAAGGCGAAGAGCACGGCCAGCGGAATCAGCGCGCTCGCCAGCAGCTCGGCGAAATCGCTCCGCCAGTAGACAATCACAAGATGGTAGGGATTAACGGCGAAAAGCACGCCCGCCGCCATCGCGTCCTGCCAAGGCAGCCATTCCCGCGCCAGCGCGTACATCGAGACGCCGGCCAGCGTGAGCGCCAGCCAGATAAATGCGCCCGGAACCATCGACCACGGGAACAGGAAGGACAAGGCCGCGCCCAGCATCCACGAAGCCGGCGGATAAAAGATGAACCGTGGTTCGCCAAAACCCCAGTTGGCCAGCTCCGCCCAGCGCGGATAGATCACTCCCTGCCGCCACTGATGGGCCACGTCCATCCACGAAGCCAGGTGAAATTCAAAGTCATGACCGGAAGCGTTGCCGAGGAAGAAAAATGGGACCACCACCGCCAGCGCCGCCGTCCCGGCGAGCAGGATCATCATCCATACCGCGGGACGGGAGTCCGGATTCCGCGCTGTCGCAAGCTCGCGCTCGCCTCGAATGACCTGGGTCCCCATGGGATGCGACGAGCATACAGGATGCCGGCCGTTTAGCGGCGCTCGCCGCGTCTTCGCGCCGGGCTCGTCTTCCGTGTCCTGGGGAAAGGAGCGGAATGTGACCTCGCGCTCTTTGGCGGTCACTTTCTGGTTTGGGTCCGACCTGTACTGGGTAAGAGTGCCGTTGATGACGTAATAGGCCTCGGCGTCGCGGGTCTTGCCCGGCCCGCGCGACACCGCGCCCTTGAATTCGAACCACACGCCGTGAACTTTGCGGGTGGTAAAGCTGAGGTCATGGCCGTGGAACTCAGCCTTGTCGAAGAAATGATCCACGAACAGCGCCTTCTCGCCGTCGCTGTAGCGCGAGATGAAGCCCGTCAGGCGAGTGCCTTCCTCGAGGTTGATCTGCACGAACTCGCCTTCCTGCAGGAAGCTGTACATGCCGGAGAAGTCATCGTCCGGCGCTGTCCGCTTCCGCGGCTCAGAGCTTTGGGCAAACGACATCCCACATGCCAGCAAAGTAGCCAGTGCCATTACGGATTTTCGCCAGCAAGCCATACACAATCTTTTCACAAAGCGCAGGCGTGATCCCCGAAAATTTCTCTCATTCGCTGCTTTATAATCCTGACTACCCCCGCTCGTCTCCCCATGGCTGCACCTGAAGCCCAACTCGGCGATCCTTTGTGGGCTCGGCGTGTGCCCCGTTTCCTGCCGGAGTCGGACCCCTGGCATCGTGTGTTCGGCCGGAATGTGGCGGACCTGCTGCCGTGGCGGCGTCCCAAGCCGCTCGAGTTGACCTCCGCCCCGGCTGCCTTCTGGCCGGACGTATTCGTTTCTACTCGCGTCTCGTGGGGCAGCCTGCGGCAATCGGTTCTGTATCACGCGTTTGTGGTAACCGCCTTCTGGGGGCTGTGGCAAACGTATTGGGCGCGGCCAAGGGTGGTGATCGAGCCTGTGACGCGGCACACCACGCTCACTTACTATCAGGTTTCGGAATACCTGCCGCCCTTGCTCACCCCCGGCACTCCCGCCAGAGTGAAGGTGCACGGCCAGCCGGTGTATTCTCCGCAGGCCATCATCTCGCTGCCGGAAAACCCCGACAACGCCCGCCAGACAATCGTTAACCCGGCCGCACCTAAGTTGATCCCGCATGCGGTCAAGCTGCCGAACCTGGTGGTTGCTACTCCGGCGCCTGAGCCTCCGGTTGCGGGCGCCACCCGCTCGGCCTCGCAACTGACGCTGCCCTGGCTGGGCGCGGCGGTGGTGCCACCTCCCGAGGAGAACACTTCACGCCGCGTCGCAGACGTGAATCTTCCCGGGCCGTGCGCCGTCGGTCGTGGAGCCGCCACCCGAGGCCACCGCCGCGCACCGCCAGCTTGCCGACATCAATATTGCGCACGCGGAGCCGCAGGTCGGCGCACCGAAGTTGCCTACGCCGGAGCAGCGCGCCGTCAGCGGATCGAACCAGGAAGCCCGCGCCGTGCCGCCACCGCCTCCCGTCAGCGTGGGCGGTTCCGGAGTGCAATCCTCCGGGCAATTGCTCGCGCTCGGACTGGATCCTTCTGCCGGCCGTGGGTGCGATCGAAGTCCCGGCGGGCAACCGTCGCGGAACTTTCGCGGCCACGCCCGAAGGCAAGCCGGGGGCTTCAGGAACTCCGGACGTCTCCGCCGCTCCGAGCCGGCACGGCGAAGGGTACCGGTGGAACAGGCGCCGGCGAGCGGCAGACGTGCCTGCCGGAATTTACGTCGGCCCCGCACCATCGAGCGGCCCGGCGGCAGCAGTCGCGGGAAAACCTCCGAGCACCTTTGCCGAGGCGCGACGGAACGTCATCATCGCCGCGGCTCGCCCGGCGCCTGACATTCCCCACGAAACCCCCGGCGCCGGTCTGGCGAGAACTCCCGACCCCGGCAGCGTCGAGCAGGAAGTCTTCGGCCCGCGCAAGTACTACTCGATGGTCCTGAACATGCCGAACCTGAACTCGGCCGGCGGCAGTTGGATCGTGCGTTTCGCCGCCTTGAAGCAAGCTTCCGACCAGACCGATCTCACCGCGCCGGTGGTGCTACATAAGGTTGACCCCGCGTATCCGTCGTCGCTGATAAGGTCCAACGTGGAGGGCACGGTGACGCTCTACGCCATCATTCGCGCCGACGGAAAGGTTGACGGGGTGAAGGTTCTGAATGGAGTAGATGACACGCTGGACGAGAACGCACGCGTCGCGCTCTCCCATTGGCAGTTCCGGCCGGCAACGCGACACGGCCAAGCCGTGGACCTGGAGGCGGTGATCAAGATTCCGTTCGCCGCTCGCAAAGCTCCGTTCTAAAGCTTCACTTCGACAGCGCGGAAAGCGTCTCGCGGAACAAAACCTCGAACGACCCGGACTTCCCGTTGCCGACAGCGGCCAGCGCGCGCTCGGCAGCGGCGCGCTGATAGCCGAGGTTCATCAGCGCGGAAAGCACATCCTCTTCCACCGGCGTGGCCAACCTGGGAGCGGGAGCTTCTCCGAAAGCTTCCAGCTTGTCACGCAGCTCCAGGATCATGCGCTCGGCGGTCTTCTTGCCGATACCCGGGATTCGCGTGAGGCGCGCGACATCGCCCGAGCGAATGGCCGCCACCATCTCCGTCGCCGGCATGCCGCTCAGGATGGTGATCGCCAACTTCGGTCCAATGCCGCTCACCTGGAGGAGCTTCTCGAAGAGCTGCTTCTCTGCCGCGCGCAGGAAGCCGAACAGGGCGAGAGCGTCCTCGCGCACGTGAGTATGAATAAAGAGCGCCACCTCGCTGCCGCTCGCGGGAAGATCGGAGAACGTGGGCACGGTGATGGTCACGTCATAACCCACGCCCCCGGCCTCGACGATGGCCTGGTTGGGATGCTTGGAGATAAGCCGTCCGCGCAGGTGGGCGATCATGGAACCTCTTTACCACGGATTCACGCAGATAAACACGGATTTCAAACCTTCTCTAAGAAATCCGCGTCAGTCCGCGTTGATCCGCGGTAAAGAAGTTATGGCCGCCGACGATAGTAGATGGCGAACTCAAATCCCGGATTAGGCGGAAACAGTTCGGCCACTTCCCGCAGGCGTTCCGCCAGGGCGGCAGGGGCGAGCAGCGGATACTCGCGCTCGCGCAGCTCGAAGTAATCCACGTCCAGCGACAGGGTGAGCAGGTAGATGGCGATGGCGTCGGCGAAGGTGGCGGAGAAGTAGTCGTTGCGCGCCTTCTCGGCGTCGGGACCGTTGCCGGCCGAGAGCTTGCGCAGCTCGTGGGCGTCGAACGAGGTCTCGCCGCGGGCCTTTTCCTGCATCTGGCGCGACACCAGGTCGGCGAACGACTGCGATACCCCGGCGTGCTCCACGAACGCATGACCAACGTTGATATAGAACTCGAATGAGACGGAGAACTTGTCCTCGGTCAGGCGGGTGGAGATGAACACGCACTGCGAGTCGCCCATCCCGAAGTTGCGGTGGCAGACCGCCTGGTCGCTCAGCGCCACGTCGTAGCGGTCGGCGATGAGGGTCTCGTCGCCGCGGCTGACGGTGAGCGGCACGAAGTAGTAGGCTTTGCGCTCCAGCGCGGCCGCGATGGCGCGCGGCACCGCGGCCACCATGCGCTCCAGATCGTTGGGCGCGATGGAGATTTGTCCCGTGCTGGCAAAGCAGATGCCGTTAGGCGCCTGCGAGACTGCCGCCTGGCGGACTACTTCCGAAGCCGGTGTGGTGGTGGCCTGGGCTACCTGGGACACGCCAAGTATTGTAGCGTAAGCCTGTGGCGAAGACGGGATGGGCAAGCGCGATCGCACGGAGCGGCCTGCTGGCGGTGGTGACGGCCGCGCTCACGGCGCCACTCTCCCTGCTGGTCGGCAGCCTTGTCTTCTATATACAAGCGCGCCTGGGAAGGCTCGATCCGCGCGCCGGCTTCGAGCCCAACCTGTTTCTGCGGCACGTGTAGGATTGCCGGCCAGCGCCGTCGTGCTGGTGGTGACCTTCGCGCTGGCGCTGTGGCGTTTTTTCGTGAGAAAACACGTGTCAGGGCACGACTTTTAGTCGTGCCGAAAAGGCGAAAAAAGATGACGGGCTTTAGCCCCTGTAATGGTCGTGAGCCGGCAAGTGCCAGGGGCTAAAGCCCGAACCTTGGGGCGTCGCAACGGCACGAGTAAACTCGTGCCCTGACACGTGATCGCTCACGAAAATGTTCGATTCGTGAGGAAGAAACCAAAACCGCCGAGGACGCGGAGCAATAAGCATGAACCTCTGCGTCCTTAGCGTCCTCTGCGGTTTTCATTGCGGAGGTTCCTCGATGCGGCTCACCGCCGGCGCTGCGAAGAGATAACCCCAGTATTCAGCCCGATGGTGCTGAGCCCGCCGAAGAAGCGCGCGTGCTCGATCTTCATGCAGCGGTCCATCACTACTTCCAGGCCGGCCTTGCGCGCCTTCTCGGCGGCAGCTTCGTGAATCACGCCAAGCTGCATCCAGACCACCTTGGCGCCGATGGCGATGGCCTCATCCACCAGCGCCGGCACGCCGCTGACTCGCGGAAGATGTCCACCACTTCGACCGAACCGGGAATATCGTGCAGGCTGGCGTATGAAGGCCTGCCGAGGATCTGCTTCTCACGCGGATTCACGGGAATCACGTCGTAGCCTTCAGCGAGAAGATAGATGGCCGCAAAATGACTGGGACGGAATGGATTCGACGACAGCCCAACCATCGCAATCCGCTTATAGCGTTCCAGGATCCGCAGGCGGTCGAGCGCGGTGGTAGCAAAGCGGCTGCGATTGACCGGCGAGTTGCCGGCCACGCCGTCAGCAGGAGCAAAGTGGCAAACGTCGGCGGCTCTCGCGCTCACGCGTGCGCTCCAGCCCGAGTGCGCTCTCCAGCGAGTTGCGACGCGTGCAGCGCCTGGTCGAGATCCCAGATGATGTCCCCGATATCTTCAAGGCCAATCGAGAGCCGGATCATGTCGTTGGTCACGCCACAGGCGACTTTTTCCTCGTCGCTGAGTTGCTGATGCGTGGTGGACGCGGGATGAATCACCAGGCTCTTCGCATCGCCCACATTGGCGAGATGGGAGAACACCTGCAGCGACTCGATGAACGTCCGGCCAGCTTCCAGACCGCCGCGAATGCCGAAAGTAAAGATTGCCCCGCAGCCCAGCGGCAAATATCGCTCCGCCAGCTTGTGATACGGGCTCGATTCCAGTCCCGGATGGTTGACCCACGCCACCGCCGGATGCTCGGCCAGAAAGCGCGCCGCTGCCAGCGCGTTTTCCGTGTGGCGCTCCATGCGCAGAGCCCAGCGTCTCCAGTCCCTGAAGAAAGAGGAAGGAATTGAACGGGCTCAGCGCCGGACCGAAATCGCGCAAGCCCTTCGACGCGCGCCTTCATGATGTAAGCGAAATCGCCGAACGTCTCGTAGAAGCGAATGCCGTGGTAGCCCTTGCTGGGCTCGAGCAGTTGCGGGAACGCGCCCTTGTCCCAGGGGAAGCGTCCGCTATCGACGATCACCCCGCCGATCGAAGTGCCGTGCCCGCCGATAAATTTCGTCGCCGAGTGCAGCACGATGTCCGCGCCGTGCTCGATGGGCCGGCAGAGATAAGGCGAAGCGAAAGTGTTGTCGATCACCAGCGGAATGCCGGCCTCGTGCGCGATCTGCGGCGACGGCGGCGATGTCGAGCACGTTCATGCGCGGGTTGGCGATGGTCTCGGCGTAGAGCAGGCGCGTGCGCGGGGTGATGGCGCGGCGGAAATTCTCGGGATTGTCCGGATCGACAAAGATGGTATTGATGCCCAGCCGCCGGAAGCTCACGTCGAATTGCGTGTACGTCCCGCCGTAGAGCGTGCTGGCCGCGACCATCTCGTCGCCCTGCTGCAGCAGGCTCGAGATGGCGATGAACTGTGCCGCCTGTCCGCTGCCCACCGCCAGCGCGCCCACGCCGCGCTCAAGCGACGCGATGCGCTCTTCGAAGACAGCGGTAGTCGGATTCATGATGCGCGTGTAGATGTTCCCGAAGCGCTGCAGGTTGAAGAGCGCCGCCGCGTGCTCGGTGTCTTCGAAGACATAGGACGTAGTCTGGTAGATGGGCACGGCGCGCGCGCCGGTATCCGAGTCCGGGCGCTGTCCCGCGTGCAAGGCGCGGGTATGGAAGCCGAAAACGTGGTCGCTGGACCCGTTGCTGTTGTTGTCAGGCATGGGATTCCTCTGAAGCCTGAGATTCTACCGTGTTTCCGTCAGCACTCAGCAGTCGGGCTTCGCGTGCGGCAAGAAGGGCACAAGAAAAGGGACAGGCCACCGCGGCCCGTCCCCAGGTTTCGTCAGAGAATCTCTACTTGCCTACTTCTCCCGCGCGACGAACGCTGATGTACCCTGACCTGTTTCCGACTTCACGCAGGGGGTCAGCCAGAGGAGCGCCGGTCTTGACCAACTCAGTCTTAACTACGACCTTCTGATTAGCGAGCGGATTGATGTCCGTCTCAAACGTCTGGTATCCGGGCAGGGCTACCCTGATTTGATGGGCTCCGGGGGCGACCAGCATTCCTCGGCCCGCGCCCTTGAATTCACCCACGTGCCCCACGAAAGCACCGTCCATGAACACCGCTGCCCGGGACGGGTTGATCTCGATCTTGACCTCGGCCCTCGTATCGGGATACTGCCATGCGGACGCCTTCTCCATGTTTACGAGAACGACTTGCTTCTCCCCGGGCTGGACAAGAACGTCTTTGGTGAAGTCTTTATAGCCGGATTGGCGCACGGCAATCTCGTGGTCGCCAGGCAACAACAGGACCTTCTTCGATCCTTTGAGTTCCCTTAAGTAGCCCACGTACTCTCCGTCAACCCAGACCCCGGATGTCTTCGCGATGTGGGAGTCTGCTCTAAACTCAATTTCTCCCATAACCTGGTTTTCGGCGTACGCGGCGAGGGCGAGCAGCACGGTGGGAATCAGAAGCGTTATCCACAGTAGTGGACGTATTCTCCGGAGTGCTCTTTTCATGGTTTACCTCCTTCTCCAAATGGAAATAAAGCAATACGCATGCCAGATCTTGTAAGCCCTTGTATCGAGACGGGCCCCGGCAAGGACGTGCCTTCATTGGGTGGAAAGAATGTTCGGGAAGCGGTAAGAATCTCTAGCGTCGCCCGATTACAACATGCGCCACGCGGGGCCGGTGGCATGGACACACTTAAAGTAGGCAGCCGCAGCTCACCAGTCACTAAGCCCGCTGGCTTGCGACCTTCCTCGACCTCATTCGCACTCTTTGTAAGATCTGTCTGTTAAGTAAGATCGAGGTTGCTCAACCCAGGTTGCCCCCGCAGAACATTGATTCGGCGAGGGTTGCGGGATTGACTATGGCGCGTACTGCGCGATGCCGTTGCCGAATGACCAGTTCTCCTTCTTCACTTCCACCAGGCCGATGAATACGTCTTCGGTGCGAACGCCAAGCTCCTTATTCAGCCGCTCGGCGACCGCTTTAAAAAAAGCTTTCTTGAGTTCCAGCGTGCGGCCTTCGTTGAGCGTTATCTGGATAATGATCACCCCGTCGGTTCGAGAAATGTCGAGATAGCTGGGGTCGTAGATCAGGCTGTCGCGGTCGTGCTCGGTGATGATCTGGAAGTTGTCTTTGGCCGGGACATTGATGGTGTCCAGCATGGCTCGATAGACCACCTCACCCACCTTTTTCCCAAAGCCCGGCGGCTTGCCTTTCATCAGCGAAATTCGCACCAGTGGCATGGCGGCGTCCTTTCGTCGGATTGATGGCCGTCATCTTACAGTACTCGGTGGGATGGAGCGTCGCTGCCCCTGTTTTGAAGGGGCGCGGCTAACATAGTCCACGTCCGCCCGTCGAATCAGCAGATGGCGACCTACAACCTCACCGTCAACGGCCAGCGCCGCACCGTCGATGCCGATCCCGAGATGCCGCTGCTGTGGGCCCTGCGCGACCTGCTGCACCTGACGGGCACAAAGTTTGGCTGCGGCGTGGCGCTGTGCGGCTCCTGCACCGTGCATTTAGATGGCGTCGCGGCGCGTGCCTGCGTCACGCCCATTTCACGCGTCGGCGAGAAGAAGATCACCACGATCGAGGGTCTATCGCCGGACGGCCGCCATCCCGTGCAGCAAGCCTGGCTCGCCGAACAAGTCCCGCAGTGCGGATATTGCCAGGCCGGCATGATCATGAGCGCGGCAGCGTTGCTGGCCGCCAAACCGCAGCCGACCGACGCGGACATCGACGAAGTGCTCGGCCAGCACATCTGCCGCTGCGGGACGTATCAGCGGATTCGACGTGCAGTCCATCGCGCGGCTGGAGCGAAATTATGAGTTCGCCCGCCATCAGCCGCCGCGAGTTTCTGCAGGTGAGCGCTGCCGGCGCAGCGGGGCTTGTGCTCTCCTTCTATCTGCCGCTCTCCGCCGAAGACAAGCCGCCGGCCATCACGCCCAACACCTGGCTCAAGATCGATCCCTCGGGTGACATCAGCCTGACGGTAGCGCGCTCCGAGATGGGACAGGGCGTGCGCACTTCGCTGGCGATGATCCTCGCCGAAGAACTGGAGGCGGACTGGTCGCGCGTGCGCATCGTGCAGGCCGACCTCGATCCGAAGTACGGAAACCAGATCACCGGCGGCAGCGGCAGCGTGCGCCAGTCGTGGCCCATGCTGCGCAAGGCGGGCGCAGCCGCGCGCGAAATGTTGATCGCCGCAGCGGCTGAGAAATGGCAGGTTCCGGTTTCTGAATGCGCGGCGCGCGAGGGCGTGGTGATGCACGCGTCCAGTGGACGCCGCTTGAGCTACGGTGAGCTCGCCGCGAAAGCCGCAACCATGCCCGTTCCCCAGGATCCGCCGCTCAAGAGCGCGCAAGACTTTCGCATCGTGGGCACGGCGGTCGCGCGTGTGGATGGCCCTCGCATTGTCACCGGCACGGCGATATACGGACTTGACCTCACTGTTCCCGGCATGATGTACGCGACCATCGCGCGGCCTGCGGTGTTCGGCGGACGAGTGAAGAGCTTCAACGCCGATGCCGCGAAGAAAATTGCCGGCGTGCGACAGGTAGTCGAGGTTCCGCGGCCGGAGCTGCCCATCCCGTTCGAAGGCAAGCCCGGCGCCGCAGGACACCAGCACTTCTTGTGGGGAGGCGTGGCCGTCGTTGCCGACTCAACATGGGCGGCGATGAAGGGGCGGCGCGCACTCGAAGTCAACTGGGACGAAGGCCCGGCAGCCTCGGAAAGCACGGCTGGAATGCGCGCTGCATTTCAGGAGGCTGTTTCGCGTCCGGGGCAGGTCGTGCGCAATGACGGCGATGCTGCCGCGGCGTTCGAGCGCTCCGCGCGCAAGGTCGAAGCAGTCTACGAGCTGCCATTCCTGTCGCACGCACCGATGGAACCGCCCAACTGCACGGCGCTGGTGCGCGACGGCCGTTGCGAAGATCTGGGGACCGATCCAGAATCCGTCAGGCGTGCAGGCGGCGCTCAAGATGGCGCTCGGCCTGCCCGAACTCGGCAATCACCATCCACATCACCCTGCTCGGTGGCGGCTTCGGGCGCAGGCTGAATATCGATTTCCCGGTGGAAGCGGCGCTGATTTCGCGCGCCGTGAATGCGCCGGTGAAAGTCGTGTGGACGCGCGAGGACGACATCGCGCACGATTACTATCGTCCGGCCACCTATCACCGCATGCGCGGCGCGCTGGACGATCAAAACCGCGTCGCCGCGTGGTGGCACCATCTCGCCTCACCATCGGTCGACTTGTTTTACGAAGGACAGGTGTCGCCCGATGCCGGCGGGGTGCAGATCGTCGGGCCGGGGATGGCGGCTGGTACGGTGCCGAATTTCCGCATCGACTACACCCACGTGCCCTCGGCAGTACCGCGCGGCTGGTGGCGCGCCGTCGATCTCACGTTCAACACTTTCGTGGTGCAGTCGTTCATTGACGAACTAGCCGCCGCAGCCGGAAAGGATCCTCTCTCGCTGCGCCGTGAGTTGATCGGCGCGACCGCTGCCGGGCAAGCCAATCCAGAGAGAGTCGACCCTGCGCGCCTGCTTCGCGTTCTTGACCTGGCTGCCGAAAAAGCAAAGTGGGGCAGCGCGCTTCCGCCGGGACGTGGCCGCGGTGTGGCCGCCGTTTTCGGCTGGGGAACTTACGTCGCGTATGTCGCGGAAGTTTCCGTCAGCTCTGGCTTCTGTGCGTGTGGAGCGAGTGGTGGCTGCGGTGGACTGCGGGCAGGCGGTGAATCCCGACATGGTAGCGGCGCAGGTGGAAGGCGGAATCGTCTTCGGCCTCTCGGCGGCGCTTTACGGAGAGATCACCGTCGACCACGGCCGCGTCCAGCAGAGCAATTTCGATAACTACCCGGTGCTGCGCATCAACCAGATGCCCCAGGTGGAAGTTCACATCATACCCAGCACCGCTTCTCCCGGCGGAATGGGCGAGCCTCCGGTGCCGGCCATCGCGCCCGCGGTGACCAACGCCATCTTCGCAGCCACGAGCAAGCGCGTGCGGCGCCTGCCGATCAAACTTCAGGAACAAACTTGAGGGTGCCCCACATCTGCCTGCAGTTGGCAGATGTGGGTATTTGTATTCGTGAGATGAAAAATCCCACATCTGCCAAAGTCGGGCAGACGTGGGGCACCGTCACATCGACTACAAATTAGCTTGCCTTGGCTTTTGATTCATTCTTCGCGGGCTCTTCCTTCTGAATGTTGACCGGCTTGAGGAACGGCATCATGGAGCGCAGGCGCTCGCCGACCTGTTCGATCAACTGATTCTGCTCCTGAATGCGCTGCTTGGTGAACCACGGACGCCCGGCCTCATTCTCGTTGATCCAGCGGCGGGCGTAGGTGCCGTCCTGGATGTCTTTCAAGATCTGTCGCATCGCCTTGCGCGTCTCGTCGGTCACGATGCGCGGACCGCCGGTGTAGTCGCCGTGCTCGGCGGTATCGCTAACCGAGTAGCGCATGTAGTTCAGTCCGCCCTGGTAGATGAGGTCGACGATCAGCTTCAGCTCGTGCAGGCACTCGAAGTAGGCGATCTCCGGCTGATAGCCGGCCTCGACCAAGGTCTCGAATCCGGCTTTGACCAGCGCGCTGACGCCGCCGCAAAGCACGGTCTGCTCGCCGAAGAGGTCGGTCTCGGTCTCCTCCGCGAAGGTGGTCTCGATGACCCCGGCGCGCGTGGCGCCGATGCCCTTGGCGTAGGAGAGCGCCAGCGGCTTGGCTTTGCCGGTTGCGTCCTGGTGAATGGCCAGCAGCGACGGCGTCCCCGCGCCCTCGGTGAAGATCTCGCGCATGCGATGTCCGGGCGCCTTGGGCGCGACCATGGTGATGTCGATATTCTGCGGCAGCTCCAGCGTGCCGAAGCGCACGTTGAAGCCGTGGGCGAACATCAGCATCTTGCCCGCCGCGAGGTTAGGCAGGATGGACGCGCGATACACCGCCGCCGCGCTGGTATCCGGAATGAGCACCATGATTACGTCGGCCCATTTGGTGGCGTCGGCGACCGAGTTGACGGTGAGCCCGGCGGCTTCCGCCTTGGCGCGCGACTTGCTCCCGGCATGCAGTCCGACGCGCACGCTGACGCCGCTGTCGCGCAGGTTCAGGGCGTGGGCGTGCCCCTGCGAACCGTAGCCGATGATGGCAACTTTCTTCGCCTGAATCAGCGAAAGGTCGGCGTCGTTGTCGTGATAGATCGTGGGCATGATGAGTCCTTTCTGTTTTGGGAACCGCCTACCGCGGATTAACGCAGATACACACGGATTAAAACCAAGAACACCGCCGAGACGCAAAGTACGCCGAGGAACTGATTTGTATCGCGCAAAAGAAAATCAAATTCTCAGCGCCCTCGGCGTCTCGGCGTTTTGATTTCCATCCGCGTCTATCCGCGCAAATCCGCGGTTAGAAGTTTCATACCGAATACGAAACGTCGTCCTCGTCGCGCATCTCCGGCGGGATAGCCAGCTCCGCCATTCCTCCGACGGCAGCCGCCGCACTCTTGGCGCCGCGCGACATGGCTACGCGCCCGGTGCGCACCATCTCCAGCACGCCGAACGGACGCAGCATCTCCAGCAGGCTGTCGATTTTATCCTCGGTGCCGGTGATCTCCACGATCAGCGACTCCGGCGCCACGTCCACCACGCGCGCGCGGAAAACCTGTACCAGCTGCAGCACGTGTGAGCGCGTCTCGGGCGTGGCCCCGACTTTAATCATCGCGAGGTCGCGCGAGACCGTTGGCATGCCGGTCACGTTGTTCACCAGCAGCACGTTGACCAGCTTGTAGAGGTTGGCCTCGGCGCGCTTGGCGCCCTGCTCGTCGGTATCGACGACGATGGTCATGCGCGAGATGCCAGCCTTGTCGGTGTGGCCGACGGTCAGCGACTCGATGTTGAAGGCGCGCCGCCGGAACAGCGAAGCCACCCGGTTCAGCACACCCGGCTTGTTTTCCACGTAAACGACGAATGTATGCAGCATGGGGTCACGCGTCTTCCTTTATGCGTCCTGCGGCCGTCTCCACGATGGGGTTGGGACGGCGAATCATGTTGTGCAGGTCGGCGCCTGCCGGCACCATCGGGTAAACCGTGTCTTCCTGCTCCACCTGGAAGTCGATCAGCACCGGGCCGCGGTGCTCGCGGGCGTCGCGGATGGTCGGCAGCACATCCCCGCGCTTCTTCACCCCGTGGGCACGAATGCCGAATGCCTCCGCCAGCTTGACGAAATCCGGGCTCGTCAGCGGGGTCGCGGCGTAGCGGCGATCGTAGAAGAATTCCTGCCACTGCCGCACCATGCCGAGGTAGCCGTTGTTGATGATGGCGATCTTGACGTCGATCTTCTCCTGCACCATGGTGGCCAGCTCGGCCATGGTCATCTGGAAGCCGCCATCGCCGACCACCGCCCACACTTCGGCATCGGGGCGCGCGAACTTGGCGCCGATGGCCGCCGGCACCGCGAAGCCCATCGTCCCGAGGCCGCCCGAGGTGATGAGCGAGCGCGGCTGCTCGTGATGGTAGTACTGCGCTTCCCACATCTGGTGCTGGCCCACGTCGGTGACCACCAGCGCGCCGCCGCGGGTCTCGCGCCACAGGTCGTTGATGACGTGCGCGGCGTAGAGATGGCCGTCGTCGGGCAGGTTCTGGATGTCGCGCACCGCCGAATCGCCCTTAAGCTCGTCGATGTGCTGCCGCCAGTCGGAGCGGTCGACCGCTTCCACGTCAGGCAGCAGGTGCTGCAACACTTCACGCAGATCGCCCACCAGCGCCCACGTCCACCTTGATGTTTTTGTTGATCTCCGCGGGATCGATCTCCACGTGGATCTTCTTCGCCGTCGGCGCATAGGTCTTGGTGTTGCCGGTGACGCGGTCGTCGAAGCGCATGCCGAAGCGCCAGCAGCAGGTCGGCTTCCTGAATGGCCTTGTTGACCCAGGCTTCGCCGTGCATGCCCATCATGCCGAGGTTCAGCGGATGCGACGCCGGGAAGCAGCCCAGGCCGAGCAACGTAGGCGCAACCGGAATGCCGCTCTTCTCGGCAAAGTTGCGGAGCACGTGCATGGCGCCGGAAATAATCACGCCGTGGCCGGCCAGGATCACGGGCCGCTGTGCGCTGTTGATCAGCTTGAGCGCCTGATCGTAATCCGCGGGCTCCGGCGAAAGGTCAGGACGATATCCCGGCAGTTGCGGCGCCGCCGCTTCCCACTCGAACTCGCAGGAGCTCTGCTGCGCGTCCTTGGTGATGTCGATCAGCACCGGCCCCGGCCGCCCCGAGGCCGCGATGTAGAACGCTTCGCGAACGGTGCGCGCGACTTCGTCCGGGCGCGTGACCAGGTAATTGTGCTTGGTGATCGGCAGGGTGACGCCGGTGATGTCGGTTTCCTGGAAGGCGTCGTAGCCGATGAGCTTGCTGCCTACCTGCCCGGTGATGCACACGATGGGCGAGGAATCCATCATCGCCGTGGCAATGCCGGTGACCATGTTGGTCGCCCCGGGACCGGAGGTGGCAATGGCAACGCCCACGCCACCGCCGGCCCGCGCATAGCCATCGGCCATGTGCGTGGCGCCTTGCTCGTGCCGCACCAGTATGTGGTGGATGGGATAACGCGTCATCGCGTCATACGCGGGCAGAATCGCTCCGCCGGGATAGCCGAAGACGTGCTTCACGCCCTGGCGCACCAGGCATTCCCAAATGATCTCGCTGCCGGTCTTGGTCATGGCTGTCACCTTCATTCCGTTCCTCACCGCGGATTAGCGCGGAAAGACGCGGATTAGAAACTCGCTTTTGGCTCTTAGCTATTGGCTTTTGGCCAGCTCGATTCGAAGCCAATAGCCAAAAGCCAACAGCAAAGAGCCGTTTTACCCCGTCACCGCACCCTGCGACGCTGAAGAAACCGTCGCCGCATACTTCGCAAACACGCCCCTGGGATAGCGCGGCGCCGGCGCTTTCCACTTCGCCATCCGCGATCGAATCTCCTCGTCGGAAAGCTCGACCCGGAGCTCGCGCTGCGGAAGATCGAACACGATCGTGTCTCCGTCGCGAACGGCGGCGATCGCTCCGCCCCGGGCCGCTTCCGGCGCGACGTGCCCGGCCATCAGGCCGTGAGTAGCGCCGGAGAAGCGTCCATCGGTGAGCAGCGCGACTTTGTCGCCCAAATCGGCGCCCGAAATCGCCCCGGTGACGGCCAGCATCTCGCGCATGCCCGGGCCTCCGCGCGGCCCTTCATAGCGGATCACGACCACGTCGCCAGCGCGGATCTTTCCCTGCTGCACGGCGGCGAAGGCATCTTCTTCGATATCGAAGACGCGCGCCGGACCGCGGAAATGCTGCATGTCGTGCCCGGCGATCTTCACCACGCAGCCCTCGGGCGCGAGATTGCCCTTCAGGATCACCAGCCCCCCGGTCGGCTTGATCGGACGGTCGAGCGGACGCACGACTTCTTGGCCCTTCGTCTCGACCGCCGCATCGGCTTCCTCCCCGATGGTCTTGCCCGTTGTCGTCATGCATTCGGAGTGCAGGATGCCGGCCTGCTTCAGCCGCTGCGCCAGTAGTCGAATTCCGCCCGGCGCGATAAAGGTCCGTAGCAACGAAGCGGCCGCCGGGCTTGAGATCGGCGAGCAGCGGGGTGCGCGCGCTGACGCGGTCGAAGTCGTCGATGGAGAGCTCGATGCCGGCTTCGCGCGCGATGGCCAGCAGGTGCAGCACGGCGTTGGTCGAGCCGCCGCTCGCGGCCACGCTGGCAATGGCGTTCTCCAGCGCGTGGCGGGTGAGGATCGCGCACGGACGCAGATCGCGCCGCACCAGCTCCATGATCTGCACGCCCGCCTGAAACCCAACATCATCTTTCTTGGGATCGGTTGCCGGAACGCTGGCGCTGTCCATCGGCGAGATGCCCAGGAACTCGGTGGCCGTGGCCATGGTGTTGGCGGTGAACTGGCCACCGCAAGCCCCAGCACCGGGACAGGCGTGGTTTTCAATATCGGCGAGTTCGGCGTCGGTCATGCGCCCGCTGGCGTGAGCGCCCACGGCTTCGAACACGTCCTGAATGGTGACGTCGTGCCCCTGGAAGCGCCCCGGCTCGATTGAGCCGCCATAGATCATCAGCCCTGGAACGTTCGAGCCGCGCCAGCGCCATCACCGTGCCGGGGATGGTCTTGTCGCAGCCCGAGAGCGCCACCACGCCGTCAAACAGGTTGCCGCGCGCCACCAGTTCGATGGAGTCGGCGATCACCTCGCGGCTCACCAGCGAGGCGCGCATCCCTTCCGAGCCCATGGTGATTCCGTCGGAAATGGAAACCGTGTTGAACTCCATGGGCGTGCCGCCGGCTTTGCGGATGCCTTGCTTGACGCACTCCGCGAGGTGGCGCAGGTGATAGTTGCAGGGGCCGATCTCGATCCAGGTATTGGCGACGCCGATGATCGGCCGCCGCAGTTCGTCGTCGGTGAAGCCGACGGCTTTCAGCATGGCGCGCGCCGGCGCCCGGCTTGCGCCTTCCATGATCGCCGCGCTGGAACGACGTTTCTCCCCCGCCATAAACACAAACAGCCATCATCTGAAGATGGCTGATCCCTGTTTCCTTTCCTTGAGGGATGCTCTCACCCTGCCCAGGCCACCACTGATAGGGAGTAGGTAGATTACACCGGAGTCAAAATAAATCCAATTGATAGTTATTTGACAATCATAACGATGATTTATGGGGCCCAAAGCGCCGAGGGGGGCTCCTTGATCGCCAGCGAGTCTCCTCGGGAAATTTCGCGCATTACTGTGAAACGAAAGCTCGTCCCGGAGCGTCTTAGTACTTAAGTGAGGGAAACCAGCCGTCGGAAATCGCGGCGACGGGATATAATCAACGAAGTCCTCACAACCGTGAGTCCAGCGAGAAACCAAGCATCTATGTCCAAAGCATTGAAGATCCTCATTGTTACAACGTCCCTGGGAATTATTTTGTTCGCCGTCGCCGGCGGCCTCGGGGTAAAGGCTTCCACCAACGACGGCGCTTACCGCCAGCTCGGCGTTTACAGCGAGGTGCTCTCGCGGATTCGCAGTGAGTACGTGGAGGAGCCGAACATTCAGACCGTCACCGACGGCTCGCTGCACGGGCTGCTGGAGTCGCTGGACGCCAACTCCAGCTACCTGAGCCCGGCCGAGTACAAGACCTACAAGCAGCGCAAGGCGGACGGCAAGGGCGAAATCGGCGCCAGCGTCTCCAAGCGCTTCGGCTACGCTGCCGTGATTTCAGTGGTGCCGGGCGGGCCCGCGGACAAAGTCGGCATCGAGAACGGCGACATCCTCGAAGCCATCGAGGGCAAAAGCAGCCACGATATGTCCCTGGCCGAGGTCAATGCGGCGCTCAGCGGACAGCCGGGGTCGAACATCACCTTCTCGATCGTACGCGCCCGCCGCGCCGAACCGCAGAAGGTCACCGTCACGCGCGACCTGATCACGGTTCCCGCCGTCACCGACAAGCTGCTGGAGAACGGCATCGGCTACGTGCGTCCCTACGCCCTGACCGCGGGCCGGGCGCAGGAGATCGCCAGCCGCATCCGCAACCTGCAGAAAGAGGGGGCGCATGACTTCATCCTCGACCTGCGCGACTGCTCGATGGGTGAGGAGAGCGAGGGCGTCGCGGTTGCCAACCTGTTCCTCAACCACGGCATGATTGCCTATCTGCAAGGGCAGAAGTTCGCCAAAGAGACCTTCAACGCCGATCCGCAGAAGGACATCACCGACGTGCCCGTGGTGGTGATGGTGAACCGCGGCACCGCCGGCCCGGCCGAGATCGTGGCTGCCGCCGTCATGGAGAACGCCCGCGCCGACGTGGTGGGCGACAAGACCTTCGGCACCGGCGGGGTGCAGAAAGTGATCGAGATGCCCGATGGCTCCGCTCTGATCCTGACCGTGGCCAAGTACTACACGCCCGGCGGCAAAGCCATCCAGGATACGGCGATCACTCCTAACATTATGGTCGCCGATGCCGACGAGGCCGACCTGGTGCTCCCCGACGAGGACCAGGACAACAGCGCCGACCAGGAGTTCCGCAAAGAAGAACGCCAGAAGCAGGACGAACAGTTGCGGCGCTCCATCCAGGTGCTCAAGAACAAGGAGACCAAGGCCGCAATTTCGTCTCAATAGACGCGTGCCGGTTCCGACAGATCGCGCCCTGCGGGGCGCGATTTTTTTCGTCACGATCAGGCGGAAATCCTTACCCCGGGCTTTCCGCCCAGGGCTAACCCAAATGTCGCCGCTACGCGGCTTGCCTTGTCGTCGTTCTAGAACCAGCCGCTACGGTAGGCGATCCACCAGCACACGAGAGCGATGGGGATAGTAGCCAGCACACTCCAGAGCAGCGGCAGGGAGAAGTCCGCGATCAACGAGAGCAGGATAAAACTCGTCCAGAAGATTTTTCGTTCCACGGATGGCTCGATTGCTCCGACTAGGATACAGAAGCTCGCCACCCTGGGCTTCGCCCAGAGATCATCCCAATGTCGCCGCTTCGCGGCTTACGCCTTCGTAACGGCCATCTTGCGGCACGGCTAAAAGCTGGGCCCTGATACGAACCTGATCCTTGACGCGGCCGAATGCAGCAACGGCCGCCCCTGATATTGAGGCGGCCGTTCTGAGTTCGAAAACAGCAGTTCTCTACTGCACGCTCACTTGCAGGTTGGTTGGTGGATTCGGACGCGCGACGGTCGATGTCCCGGGAAACTCAAAGGCGCCGACGCTGGGCGTGACCGGACGCGGCAAGCCATCCTGATCGGTGGTGAGGCCGCTGATCGCCAGGCCGGCGGCAATCATGGGGCTTCCGGATTGCGGATGAAAGTCTGCGGTGGAAACGCTCGTCAGCTTGGGATCAACGCTCACGTTGCCGGACCCGCACCCGCTGGGGACGCCGCCATTGCCGAAGAAATCATTGTCTCCCGCCGAGCAGGAAAACAGGCTCGTTCCCCCGTTGTCCTGGAGCAGGTAAGCTTCTTTGCTGCTGGCGGAATAGAAGATGTTGTTGCGCAGATGATAAGTGAGGCCGGTGTCATTGGATAAAGCGATGATTCCAGCCTGACCGAACGATCCGCTCGGGCCGCAGTCATACATCGTGTTGTTATAGATTTCTACCGTTCCCGAGCCGGCAGTTCCGTTGTTGGTGTATCCCGGAGCGAAGATGCAAGCTCCATAGCCGCCGTCGGTATTGCCGAGGCCGGTGTGGTAAATGGTGTTGTTGTAGACCTCGACTGTCCCCTTGGAAGGATCGATGGTGGCAAGATTTATTCCCGCACAACCATCGCCGTGAATGACGTTGTCGAAGATGTGCAGGTCAAACTGGCTGTTTCCGGTTCCTGAACCGACCGGCGAGGAATGGACCTGCATGGCATAGCAGGTGGCGTTGTTCGCCAAGGTATTCCAGCCTGCCCACACATGGTTGGTATCGGTGGTGAAGTAAACCGTGTGCTCTTCCTTGTCGTTGTTCGGGTTTCCGAACGTCGTGCACATAGTTTCCGTAGTAGAAAACGTTTGTGCTTTGCGTCGCGGTGTTGCAGCCCTGGATCAGAGCATCCGGGTTACCGCACTGCGAGCTGTTGCCCACCGCCCAGGTGTGGTCGGCGCCGTTGATCTGCAGGGCGACGTTGCCGCTCAAGGTAAAGCCGGCGATTACCCAGTAGTTGCGGTAGGTGCGAAGTCCGTAGCTGGGGCCACTATTCGAACCAATGGTAGCCGTAGCTCCGGGATAAACCACAAAGGCGACGGGGCTGCTGGCTGTGCCCGAGGCGCCATTGTTGAAATTCGAAAAGGCGGCGTTGGTGCCGCTACCGTCATCGCCCGGCTGGCTCACGCCGTTCATGGCGTACACCGTGTCGCCGGCCTTAACGGCGCCGCGCGCCTTCATGAGCGTCTTCCACGGCGAGGCGAACGATCCGCTGTTGCTGTCACTGCCGCTGGTGGCGACGAAGTAGATATTTCCGCTGCGCACCGTAAACGGCAGGCCGTTGCTGGGTGTGCCGCCCACCGTGACCACGAAGTTGCCGCTGCTGGCGCCGGACATCACCTGCACGATGATCTTCTGCATGTTCTGCCAGGTCGCGCCCCAGGTGACCACGCGCAGGGCGGAGCTGGAATTATTCAGCGTAACTGTGGAAGCGCCTTGCGTGGTACCGAACCGTTCACCGTAGATCGTGACGTATACCCCGTTACCGTTCTCGCCTCCCGTTGCCGGGCCGCTGGTGAGATCCGTAAAAAACAGGGCCGGTGCCTGGGCCAGCGCCAGCGTCGCGCCGGCCAGGAGAACAATAATCAGGAGTGCAAAGTGCCGAACTTTATTCATCGTCTACTCCAAATGAGTTTTATTAACTGAGGATTTCTTCCTGAGCGGGCGGCAAGGTTGGGGAGGGTTCTGGGCCGAAAACGGGCTCGTTCTGCCTCGTAGCTTGCTTTGATCCCAGGTTTCATACCGTATTCTCCCTCCTCATCCGCGCCATCACCAGATGCCCAAGGGCGGTGTAGCGTATGGAACCTACGCCGACCCCTGATCGACCAAACGGACAAACGGCGGTACAAACCCATCTCGTTCGCGCCCGAATTGGTCCTCTCGCAACGGCTTGCCCCAGAGGCACCGGGACACAGAGAAAATGAATTCAAAATCTCCGTGCCTCTGCGTCTCTGCGGCAAATTCAGCCAGCCGCAGTTGTGACCTGGTTACAAGGAGGAAACGCCCCTCCTCTCGCAAGCAGATCACCACTCAGAAAATTGCTGAGGATAAAAGACTTATGATTTCGAACGTCGGCCCGCCAGCGGAACTAATTGCTGTCCGTAAGCGCTAATTTCTAAGCCAGAACCCGGGGGAGACCTACTACAAAACTCTTAGACAGCTCACTCTGCCACCGCGCCCACTGCCGCTGAATCCGCGGAAAAACATTCCTCAAGAATGTCCGCTTCCGCCTGATGATCGACATACATCCGCTGCCAGATTTCCAGCATGAGCAGCGCCCAGATTTTGAGCGAATTGTCGCGCTTCTGCTCGAAATGATCGCGCAGCAGGCGCGCGACCGGCTCGGGCTGGAACATGCCGCGCTGTTCGATTACCTCGCGCGACAGCAGACGGCCAAGCAGCGGCTTCAATTCTCCGTTCAGCCACTGCGGCAGCGGCGGATTGAAGCCGACTTTTTTCTTCTCGATCACGTCGGGCGGCAGAATTCCGCGCATGGCTTCGCGCAGGATCCATTTGCTCTTCATCATGCGCACTTTCATGCGCGGCGGAATGCGCAGCGCGAATTCCACCAGGCGATGGTCGGTCAACGGGCAGCGCACTTCGAGCGAGTTGGCCATCGACATCCGGTCGGAATATTCCAGGCAGTTGCCGGTGAGGAACGAACCAAGGTCCACGTAGCCGAGCTGGTTAAGCGAATCCAAAGTTTCGCTGCGCTGGAAGAGCGCGCGCAGGAAATCGCCGGAGTCGTGTCCACCGAGTTGGCTGGCGAAACCGGGGGTGTACATGTCGTGCTTTTCGGCTTCGGAGAAATATCCAATCCAGTTCAGGTACATCGCCTCCTGGGACATCCACGCGGACTCGGCGAATTCGCGGGCGCGGCGGAAGCCGTGGCGGCCGTCGGTGGCGTCGTTCATCCACTTGGCAAGGTGGGCCACCATACCTTTGGTCAGGAATCGCGGCAGCTTGCGGTAGTAATTCGCCAGCGAAGCGCCGACGTAACGCACGTATCCGCCAAAAATTTCGTCGCCGCCATCGCCGGAGATCGCAACCGTTACGTGCTCGCGCATGAGCTTGGTAAGGATGAGTTCCAGCACGGCGGTGGGATTGCCGAAGGGCTCGTCGAAGTGATGGACTACCTTGGTGAGATATCCGATGCACTGCGGATCGGCCTGCAGCACGTGGTGCTCGGTATTGAATTTCTTCGCCACCTGATTGGCGAACGGGATCTCGTCATAAAACTTGCTGTCGCTGAAGCCGATGCTGAAGGTCTTTACCGGAGCTTTTCCGTAGTCGGAAGCGATGGCGGTGATAGCGCTCGAATCCAGGCCTCCGCTGAGGAACAGTCCCAAGGGCACGTCGCTCATCAAGCGCTCGCGCACCGTCTCTTCCAGCAGTTGCCGCAGGTGTTCCACGATGTCGCGCTCGGACATCTCCAGCGGCTTTCCGGCTTCGGCGAGCGCGTCCCAGTAAATCGAAGATGTCATCTCGAGCCGCCCGTCGGGCTTCACTTGAAACGCGGCGCGGGTCGCGGGCGGCATCTTCACAATGTTCTTGAACGCCGTCTTCGGATACGGAAAATACAAATAGGTGAGGTAGTCGTGCAGCGCCACCGGATCGGGCTCGGTTTTCACCCCGGCGGCCAGAATCGTTTTGATCTCGGAGCCGAACACCAGCCGCTCACCATCGGAATAGTAGAAGATCGGCTTCTTGCCGAGGCGGTCGCGAGCCAGCAACAGCCGGCTGCGGCGCTGGTCCCACAGCGCGAAGGCAAACATGCCGAACAACCGCTCCACCACCGCGTCTCCCCACTGTTCATAACCGTGGATGATGGTTTCGGTATCGGTATTGGAACGGAACTGGTGCCCCGCGCTCATCAACTCGGAGCGGAGACCGGCATAGTTGTAGACCTCGCCGTTGAAGACGAGCCAGACCGATCCATCCTCGTTCGACATGGGATTATGCCCGGCGGGTGAGAGGTCGATGATGGAGAGCCGCCGGTGCGCCAGGGTAACCACTTGCCGCGTGCCGGGCACGTCAAAGTAGCGCGCGCCGGCATCATCCGGGCCGCGGTGGCGAATGGAAAGCGCGCAGCGCTCTGGAGCTCGATCCCTGCCTATCTGTCCGAAGATCCCACACATGCGGTTTTATCCTCCCAATTCCTCGCACCAATCATGCCGTTCCAGGGCGGCTGATGGTTTTGTAACTTGTTCCATTCCCGTCGTTTACTGTTCCGCCATCGCCCGCAACCTTGGCCGCGCTGAAAAATAGTGCATATCGGTGGCAGTTTCTGGGCTTTTGGCTGTGCTTGCCTCTATACCTTTCCCATCAGGCTTGGGGAGTTGGGACGGAGTCCTGCCGGGGAGAGCAGTTGTTCATAGAGGCGCAAATACTGTTGCGACATGACGCGGGACGAAAACTGTTTCTGCACCAAAGCGCCGCCGTTTCGTCCCAGCCGGGCCCGCAGATCGGGGTTGCGGAGCAGCACCAGGATGGCGTCCGCGAGTGCCTTGACGTCCGCCGCCGGCACCAACATGCCGGTCTGCCCAGGGACGATTAATTTCGGCACCGCGCCTACCTGCGTGGCCACCACCGCGCGGCTCGATGCCAAGGCCTCCAGAAGGGCCATCGGCATTCCCTCATCGAGCGACGCCAGAACGAAGACGTTGAGCGAGGCATAAACCTGCGGCATGTCCGCGCGCGCGCCGGTAAAGACAATCTGCCCGGCGATTCCCAACTCGTTCGCCAGGCACTCGAGCTTCTCGCGGTCAGGGCCCTCTCCCACGATCGCAAACATCGCCTGTGGGGTTTCGTTCAGCACTTCGCGCGCGGCGCGCAGAAAGTAGTCCATGCCTTTCTGCGCCACCATCCGCCCGACGGTCCCGATCAGCAGCCGCTCTCCCTTCGCGATCTCTTGTCCGAGAGAAGGCTGGGCGGAAGCAAAGGGAGCGAGATCGATGCCATTATCAATGGTGTTGATCTTCGCGGCGGAAATGCCCGCCCGGCGCAGCTCTTCAGCAATCGCGCCGGAGACGGCCACCACCGCGTCGAAGCGGCGCAGCAGCAGGGCATCGATGAATTCATACAAGCGGATGGCGGCCGTTTGCCGCGTCCACAGGTGGCAGGTCGCGACCCGGGGCAGTTGCATCCGCCGAGTTGCGGCGTAAGCATAGAGATCAGACTTGTAGCCGTGAGAGTGCACTAACTGGATCTGCTCGCTGCCGATGAGCTCGCGGATCTGGCGCGTCGCCGCGCGATCCATGCGGCCGCGGCACACGATGCGCGTGAGCCGGACGCCACGCTGCTCCAACTGATCGGCGACGCTGTTGGGAGGACAATGCTCGTTCTGGAATACTCCCACCCGAACCCAGCAGCCCAGCTCTTCCAGGTCGCGGGCGAGCGCGCCGACCACGTTCTCCGCGCCATACATTCCGCCGCTGCTGATTAAGTGGAGGACCCTCATCCCGCTTTCCTCGATAATTCAGCGAGTCTCCCAGAATCAGCCGGGCGGCGCAAGTGACGGAGGTGAACCGCCACCTTGCTTGATTAACTTGAGCCGGCGCAGGTCGGCTTCCTTCCAGCCGATATCGGCGAGCAAGCCTTGCAACAGCTTTGCACCATATGTTTTGCGAGGATGATAGTGGATAAGACGCGATTGCCCGTGGCCGGATCAACGTAGGGCAAGAATGCGCTTCTACCTTCGTCACGCTTCCAGCCGTCTCTTTCCAAAGCGGAAATCAGATCATCTGCGGTGAGATTTCTTGTCTGTTGCCAGATGTGTTTTGGGTAGGCCATTGGACCTCAACGTGTCTCAACAGGGCGCCAGGGGGAATTACTGGAAGTTCCTCGACGCGCTCGGCTGTGAAGTCGGGACCAATCGGAAGGGGATCATCATGCTTGACCAGAGACGCCACATAGCAATCGGCGGCATGCGCTGCATTCTCCAATGTCTCGCTCTCGCTCTTACCTTCCACATGCAGACCCTTCAGGCCAGGACAATAGGCGTGGAACGTCCCGTTGTCGTCTGGTTCGATCAGCACTGTGAATGAGAGCCGCAGACGCGAATTCGCTCCCGAGTTGGAAGACGTTCTTCATCGGCGCAACCGCTGGACCATGGATGACCTTTTGGAAGGCATAGAAGCCGTCCACAGTCATTATCGGGTAACCGGGTTTGCAAAGTCCAGAACAGCACTCAAGAGCCCGCTGCTCGCTTGCGCGATTGCTGAACCGCAATCCAGATTGCGCGCTGCGGGAAAATTTCCATATTGACTAATCGGCGAAAAGGCGCGCACAATGCGGAGGTTCGCCCTCCCACAGATTCAGCGTTGCAACCAAGGTGCATTTCCCGGGTGACGTGGGATTGTGCGCACGCCTCCAAACATCCCAGTGTTTCAAAAAAGTCTCCGGATGGAGACCTTACAAAGGAAAGATGATCCCGAGCCTACGCCGCTCCGTGCGCCTTCCAGTGAGAACTTTAGTATGCAATCTCGATCACTGGAATGAGGCGACGGTGTTGAATGTGAGCGAGGGCGGCATGGCTCTGGAAGCCATGGGCCCCGTGAACCTGAATCGCCCTGTCCGCGTGGTGCTGGACTGGGCGGAGGTGAGCGGCTCGATCGAGGCCGGCGGCGAGGTGGTGTGGAACGAGCGTGGGCGCACTGGTCTGCGCTTCACTACTCTGGCCGAAAGTTCACGCGCCCGGCTGGTGGAGTGGCTCTTCCAGGAAGTGGCGGCCCGGTTTGTGCGGCGGCAGCCCGTCCTGGCGGATCGCCGTCCGCATGGGCTCACCTTGCCCGCGCCCGTGGCGCGCCTTGCGCCTGAGACGCCGCCCCGCGCCGCGAAGGCCGCCGTATCCCCGATACCGCAACTATCTCGCACGCTGCACTTGACCGCATTGCTTACCTCCGAGCCGCAAATCGGCGCCGGAGAACTGGAATTGCCCGCGCTTCTCGACCTCATGGCAAAGCGCGCGCAATGCATTACCCACGCATCGGGCGCAGCCATCGCCTTGGGAACTCACCATATGGCTGTCTGCATGGCCCGGAGCGGAGATTTGGCCCCTGATCTCGGAGTCACCATCGGCGCCGGTCGCGGTCTGGCGGGAGAATGCCTCGCCAGTGGAGCGATTGTCCGCTGCGACGATTTGGAAGGCGATCGCCGATCCGATCCTGAGAGCAGCCGACAGTTGGGCATTCGTTCGACGCTGCTGTTGCCCCTCTACAACCAGCAGGCAGTCGTCATCGGACTGTTGGGAGCGTTCTCGGAGCGGGTGTCCGCCTTCGACGACTATGACTTGGCGACCCTTCAGCGTATGACAGATGTCATCACCTCGCTGGCGGAGCCCATGCCCGCTACCGCTGCTTCCGCGGGCTAGAGGCCTGTTGGCTCCTGCCGCCAATCGCAAGCCTCGCATTTACCGTAAGTTACGTTAGGGCTTGTACTAGCGCTCAAACTGAACCCGCGTTCCCTCCCCAGTGAAATTGTTTGCACAGCCTGGCCGCCTATGCGCTGTCTCCCTGCGCTTTTTGTGCAAAACCTTTGCTTCCAATGCCCTCGATCTCAGGTTCAGTGTCCCAATGGCAGCCACGTTGCTGTTTTACTCCTGCGGCCGGCCAATGGGGTCGGCGCGACGTTTGCGGCTAACGAAAGTTACCGGCGTTACTTGCCAATGAACAGCGGTAAGCCACACGCTGTCCTTAACCGAGCGCATTGGGGTGAGAATGATGTCCCTCATTCGGCTTGCATGGATAGGCAAGCTCACGCGTCGAGTAAGTGCGGCGCGTTTGTTATTTTGGATCACGTTAGTGGTGGTGGCGTTCCCTGCGTGCCTGCGGGCATCGTGCGGGAGCCCGGCCAACGCCATTGAGGCAGAGAACTGCCTGCCGGGCACACCGCAGACCACCTGGGACATCAGCACCGGGGACGCGGGCGATCCCAGCATTCAAGGGTTCGCCGACCAAATCAGCGTAAAGCCCGGCGACACGATCAACTTCAAGATCAACACCAACGCCGCCGCCTACACTATCGACATTTATCGGATGGGTTATTACCAGGGCAATGGCGCCCGTCTGATCACCAGCATCACCCCATCGGCGAGCCTGCCGCAAGCGCAACCCGCCTGCTATACCGGACAACACCACCAAGCTTGTGGACTGCGGAAACTGGGCGGTCTCAGCCTCCTGGGCAGTGCCGAACACGGCGGTATCCGGCATCTACTTCGCCCGCCTTACGCGCAGCGATACCGGCGGCACCAGCCACATCGTTTGGGTGGTGCGCAACGATTCCAGTAATTCCGACGTTCTCTTCCAGACCTCCGACGAAACCTGGCAAGCCTACAACGACTGGGGCGGGCATAGCCTTTACGGCCCGACCTTAAATTTCGATATCACCAACCGCGCTTACAAAGTCAGCTACAACCGCCCGTTCGACACGCGCAGCTTTGAGAACGCGTCGTTTGTTTTCTATGCCGAGTATCCGATGGTGCGGTGGCTGGAAGCCAACGGGTATAACGTCAGCTTATTTCACCAGCGTTGATGCGGCGCAGCGCGGGAGCCTGATCGCCAACCACAAGCTGTATCTCTCCGTCGGCCACGACGAGTATTGGTCGAAGGATAAGCGCACCAGCATCGAAAACGCCCGCAACGCCGGCGTGAACCTGGCGTTCTTCAGCGGCAATGAGGGTTTCTGGAAGACGCGGTGGGAAAACAGCATTGATGGGACCAACACTCCCATTCCGCACGCTGGTGACCTACAAAGAAACGCTTGCAGAAACGCAGCTCGATCCGCTCGACAGTTCGCCGACCTGGACGTGGACCGGCACCTGGCGTGACCCCACGTTCAGTCCGCCCGCTGATGGCGGCAAACCGGAAAATGCGGTCACGGGAACTCTTTTCCGGGTGAACGGTTGCGGAATTGACAATCTCGACTTGTCGATTCATGATTCCCGCAGCCGACGGGAAGATGCGCTTCTGGCGGAATACAGCCGTCAATGCCCAGTCCGCAGGGCAGACGTGGACTTTGTTCGGCGGGACCTTGGGCTACGAGTGGGACGTGGACGAGGACAATGGTTTCCGTCCCACAGGCCTCTTCCACCTTTCCACCGCCACGTACAACCTGACCAACGACTATCTGCTCGATTACGGCGGTCTCTACGACTCCGGCACGGCGACGCACCATTTGACAATGTATCGGGCGCCCAGCCATGCCTTGGTGTTTGGTTCTGGCACCGTGCAGTGGTCCTGGGGACTGGACTCGACCCACGACGCATACTGCACCTACGGGTTAACTTATCCCACCGACCCGAGCATGCAGCAGGCGACGGTGAATCTGTTCGCCGACATGGGAGTGCAACCCGTCTCGCTGCAAGGCGGATTGCTGCCAGCTTCGTCCTCCACCGACACCACCCCGCCGGTTTCCACCATTATCTCGCCGATCTCCGGCGTAACCGTTCAACCCGGCAACGCCGTGACCATCCAGGGCACGGCCGCGGATTCGGGCGGAGGCGTGGTGGGCGGCGTCGATGTCTCCCTCGATGGCGGCGCCACCTGGCATCCGGCGAACGGCCGCGAGTCCTGGAGCTACACCTGGATCGCTATGGGTACGGGCTCGCTGACCCTGCGCAGCCGCGCGGTTGACGATAGCGGCAACGTGGAGACGCCGTCGGCAGGCGTGACCATTACGGTCGCACCGCCTACCTGTCCCTGCACTATCTGGTCTCCGGCTCAGAGTCCCTCGCTGGTCGAAGCCAGCGATACCACGGCGGTTGAGCTGGGAGTCAAGTTCAAAGCCGATTTCGACGGCACCATCAGCGGCATTCGCTTTTACAAGGGCGTCGATAACACCGGCCCGCACGTGGGCAATCTTTGGACTGCTTCGGGCGCATTGCTGGGAACGGCGAACTTCAGCGGCGAGACCGGGTCGGGATGGCAAGAGGCGGATTTTTCCTCCCCGATCGCGATCGGCGGCAACACGGAGTATGTGGCCTCCTATAGCACCTCCGTCGGCCGCTACTCTGCGGACATCAATTACTTCGGCTCGTCGGGGCATGACAATCCGCCGCTGCACGCCTTTCAAAACACTCTTGCCGATCCCGACGGCGTGTTCAGCACTCCCGGCACATTTCCCACGAACACCTCCAACAGCACCAATTATTGGGTGGACGTGGTGTACGAACCGACCACCACGGTGAGCTTGAGTTCGATTGCGGTGACGCCGGCAAATCCCACGCTGCAGATCGGACACAGCCTGCAGTTTGCGGCCACTGCGACCTACAGCGACAACAGCACCAGGGACATCACCAGCCAGGCGACCTGGAGTTCCTCCAACACCAACGTGGCCACAATTAGCGGTTCCGGCGCCGCCACCGCGGTGGCGGGCGGCACCGCCAAGATGATTGCCACGCTGGGATTGGTGAGCGGCAACACCACGGTGACGGTCCAGGCGGCGCCGCTGACGATTTCCACCACCTCGCTGCCGCCGGCCAGCAAGAATGCGCCCTACTCGGCGACGCTGGTCGCAACCGGCGGTGTGCAGCCCTATAACTGGTCTGTGGCGACGGGCAGCGCTTTGCCCCCGGGGCTCTCGCTCGCGTCGAATGGACAAATCAGCGGCACGCCAACCGGGCTGGGGCCATACAGCTTTACCCTGCAAGTACAGGATTCCGGAGCCAAGGAAAGCGGCGTCAACCTGCTGCAGACGGCTACGCGCAATTTCGCTATCGCCGTTGCAGTCAGCATCTGGATTCCTAGCACCGTCCCCGCTCATACCGACGTGGGCCCGGACAGCGCGGTTGAGCTGGGTGTGAAGTTTAAGTCGGATGTCGCTGGCGCCATGGCTGGAATCCGTTTCTATAAGAGCGCTGCCAATGCCGGCACGCATGTGGGGCACCTGTGGGACAGCGCCGGCAACCTGCTGGGTTCGGCTACTTTCAGCAGCGAAACTGCTTCCGGCTGGCAAGAGGCGGATTTCGCCACCCCGGTGGCGATTGCGGCCAACACGGTATACATTGCCTCTTACCACACCGACGCCGGCCACGAATCGGCTGATGCCGGCTTCTTCAGCGCCGCGGGAGCGGACAATCCCCCGCTGCATGCGCTGCAGACCGGGGGAGCCGCCGGCAGCAACGGCGTTTATGTCTACGACCTTAGTTGCACTCCCCAAAATGGGCCCTGCTTCCCCAATAACGCGACCACCGGCACTAATTATTGGGTAGATGTGGCCATGGCAGCTCCGACCGCGACGCTCACCTCGATCGCGGTTGCGCCTGCGAATCCAAGCGTGGCGATTGGCAGCACGCAGCAGTTCACCGCCACCGGAAGCTATAACGACGGCAGCCACGAGAGCCTGACCAGCCTGGTGACCTGGGCATCTTCAAACACCAGCGTAGCCACGATCAACAGCGTCGGTTTGGCTACGACCGCAGCCCTCGGTTCTTCCACGATCTCCGCCACGCTGGGTTCGGTGAGCGGCAACGCCACCCTCACGGTGATACCCGCACCGTTGGTGATCACTACCACCACCCTGTCGGACGCAGTGCAGGACGTGCCTTACTCGGCGACCTTGGCAGCCACGGGCGGCGTACCGCCATACACGTGGTCGTTGGCCTCGGGTAGCAACTTGCCTGCGGGCCTGAGTCTCTCTGCCGGCGGACAGATCACGGGCATAACCTCGGTGATCGCCACCAGCAATTTCACCGTGCAAGTGCAGGATTCGCTCAGCGCGCAGACCACGCAACCTCTGAGCCTCACCGTCGACGCCCCACCGCCCTTCTTTACCATCTGGAGCCCGAGCACGTCTCCGGCGACGCTCGACGCAGGCTCGGACAACCCACTTGAATTGGGGGTGAAGTTCACGGCGGACCGCGACGGAGTGATCTCGGGAATCCGCTTCTATAAGAGCGTCAACAATGTCGGCGCACACAGCGGCAGCTTGTGGGACAACGCCGGCAACCTGCTGAGCACGGTCACCTTCACCAGTGAGGGAGCTTCCGGCTGGCAAGAGGCGGACTTCGCCAATCCCGTGCCCGTGACTGCCAATACGGTGTACGTGGCCTCGTACCATGCGGCCGTCGGCCACTACTCGCTCAGCGCCAACTACTTCACTAACAACGGCGTGGACAATTTCCCGCTGCATGCGCTGCAGAACGGAGTCTCGGGCACCAACGGCGTCTTTGCCTACGACGCCAGTTGCGGTCAGCCACCCTGCTTCCCCAATGCTGGAGCCGGCGGCACCAATTATTGGGTCGATGTCGCGTTTATCCCCGTAAAGGCCTCAGCCCTCGCGGTGAATCCGACGTCCGTGATCGGCAGCAACACCTCGACCGGCACAGTGACCCTGGTGAATCCGGCGCCGGCGGGCGGAGCGTTGATTTCGCTTTCCAGCAGCAACACCGCCGCTGCCACCGTCCCGGCCAGCGTCACGGTTCCGGCCAGCGCGACTTCGGCGAACTTTACCGTGAACACGTCGACCGTGCCCTCGACCACGCAGGTCAACATCACGGCGCCTTACAGTGGCGGACAACAAGCAACCCTGACCGTCACCGCGCAGTATGCGTCCTCGACCGGCCTCAGCCTGACTGGCGGCACGAACCCCTCCACCTACGGACAGTCGTTAACGTTCACCGCCACGGTCAGCGGACCCGGCCCCACGCCGACCGGCTCCGTCTCGTTCTACGACGGCGGAACCTGCTCCGGCACTCTGCTGGCCAGCTCAGTACCGCTGAATGCGGGCGCGCATGCCAGCTTCAGCATCTCGTCGCTCGTTGCCGGCGCGCACAGCATCGCCGCCTGCTACCTGGGAGACGATAACTACGGAACCAGCAGCGCCAGCCTGGGACAATCGATCAACGTCGCCACCGTGACGCCGATCGTGACCGTGAGCAACAAGGCCTATGACGGCACCACGGCAGCCACGATCTCCAGCCGCTCGCTCACGGGAGTGGTTGGCGGCGATGACGTCGCGCTCATCGGCGGCACCGCAACCTTTGCCGATGCCAGCGCAGCCACAGGCAAGACGGTCACGATCACCGGCTTGAGCCTCACCGGCACCACCGCCGGCAATTACCAGCTTTCTTCCACCGGCGCCAGCGCCACGGCGGACATCACTGCACGGCCGGTCACGGTGACCGCCGATGCGCAAAGCAAAGTCTATGGCGCGGCCGATCCGGCGCTCACCTACCAGGTCACCAGCGGATCGCTGGTTTCGGGCGACGCGTTTACCGGCAGCCTGACTCGCGCGGCGGGCGAAACCGTCGGCGCATACGCCATCCTGCAAGGCACACTGGCGCTGAACAGCAACTACAGCCTGAGCTATGTGAGCGCCAACCTGACGATCGGCACCGCGCCCTTGACGATTACCGCAGCCAACGCCTCACGGCAATACGGACAAGCGAACCCGCTGTTCACCGGATCGGTGGTCGGCGTTCTGAACGGCGATGGAATTACCGCCATCTTCGCTACGCTGGCCGGTCCAGCCAGCCCGGTGGGCGGCTATGCCATCGTGCCCACGGCGGTCGATCCCAACAACAAGCTCGGCAACTACTCGCTCTCACTGGTCAATGGAACCCTGACGATCGGGCAGGCGCCGCTGACGGTTACGGCCGCGGACGCCGCTCGCCACTACGGCGCGCCCAACCCGGCCTTTACCGGCACCATCACCGGCATTCTGAACAGCGACAACATCAGCGCCACCTATTCCACCACCGCAACCCAGGCCAGCCCGCTGGGAACTTATCCCATTACGCCGACGCTGGTCGACCCGGACAGCAAGCTGCCGAACTACTCGGTGACCAGCAACAACGGCACCTTGACCATCAGCGACGCGCTCAGCATCTGGAGCCCGACCACCGTCCCGACCACCATCGACGTAGGCCCGGATGCTCCAGTTGAGCTGGGCGTGAAGTTCAAGTCGGATATCACGGGCACGATCGTCGGACTCCGCTTCTACAAGAGCGCGCTCAATACCGGCACCCACGTAGGCAATTTGTGGGACAGCGCCGGCCACCTGTTGGGCACCGTCACCTTTACCAGCGAGACGGCGTCCGGCTGGCAGGAAGCCGACTTCGCAACGCCGGTGGCGGTCGCGGCCAACAGCGTGTACGTGGCCTCTTATCACACCAGCGCCGGCCACGAGTCGGTTGATGGAGGTTTCTTCGCCAGCGCCGGCGTGGACAATCCGCCGCTGCACGCGCTCGAGAACGGAGTCTCGGGCAGCAACGGCGTCTTCGCCTACAACGCGAACAGTGTGTTCCCGACCGGCGTCACCACCGGCACCAATTACTGGGTTGACGTGGTGATGGTGAACTCCACCGCCACCCTGAACTCGATCGCGGTCAATCCCGCCAACCCCACCGTAAACGCCGGCACTCCGCAAGGATTTACGGCGACGGGCAGCTACAGCGATGGCAGCCTGCAGAACTTAACGACGGTAGTGACCTGGGCCTCTGACACCACCGCCGTGGCCACCATCGACAGCTTCGGCACGGCCACCACGTTGACTCACGGCACTGCCACCATCTCCGCCACGTTCGGTTCGGTGAGCGGCGGCACGACCCTGACGGTGATCCCACAGCCGCTAAGCGTCACTACTAATGCCCTGGGGGATGCGATACAGAACCAGCCGTACGCGGCAACGCTCGCGGCCACGGGCGGCGTGCCTCCCTATACCTGGTCGCTCGCTCAGGGCAGTTCCTTGCCGCTGGGCTTGAGCCTTTCTACCAACGGGCAGATCACAGGCTCAGCCGACACCGTCGGAACCGGTAACTTCACCGTGCAGGTGCAGGATTCGGAATCCACCGTCGCCACCAAATCGCTGAGCATCACGGTCGGCGCCCCGCCGGCGTTCTTCAGCATCTGGAGCCCGAGTGCGGTCCCAAGCACGATTGACGCTGGCCCGGATAGCCAAGTCGAACTTGGAGTGAAGTTCAAGGCGGACAGCGGCGGCCTCATCGCCGGCATCCGCTTCTATAAGAGCGCCGCCAACGTTGGTACGCACATCGGTGATCTGTGGGATACAGCCGGGACCCTGCTGGGAACGGTCACCTTCAGCAATGAGACGGCTTCCGGATGGCAGGAAGCGGATTTCTCAACTCCGGTGGCAATCGCGGCGAACACCGAGTACGTGGCGTCCTATCACACCACGGTTGGCCACTACTCTCTGAACCCGAGCTACTTCGCCAATGCCGGCGTGGACAATCCGCCGCTGCATGCCCTGCAGAATTCCGCCCAGGACAGCAACGCTGTATTCGCCTTTGACACCGCCAGTTGTGGCCCCCAGAACGCTCTGCCACCTTGCTTCCCGAATACCGCAACTGCCGGCACGAATTACTGGGTGGACGTCGCCTTTGTGCCGCTTTCGGTAAGTTCCGTGACGGTGCCCACGCCGGTCATCGGCGGCAACAGCGTGACGGCCACAGTCACCCTCAGCGGCGCAGCACCATCCGGAGGAGCGGTAGTAACGCTGGCCAGCGACAACACCGCAGCCGCCACCGTGCCCGCGAATGTGACCGTTCCGGCCGGCGACACCTCAACCACGTTCCAAGTCAGCACGTCAACGGTCAGCACTTCGACTCAAGTCCACATCTCAGCCACGTACCAGAGCCTGGCTCAGGCAACACTGGCGGTCAACCCGCTGTTAGCCTCGACGACCGGCTTGGCCTTGACTGCAGGCAGCAATCCCTCGAGCTACGGCCAGTCGCTGACCTTCACCGCGACCGTCAGCGGTTCGGGACCGACGCCCACGGGCACGGTGACCATCTACGACGGCGGAACCTGCGCGGCTCCGGGAACGCTGCTCGGAACCGCGTCCACGCTGACGATATCCACGCTGGCGCCGGGCGCGCACACCGTGCTGGCCTGCTACGGCGGAGACAGCAACTATGCCAGCGGTAGCGCTTCCTTGTCCCAGATAGTAAACGCGACAATACTCACGGCCACCATCACCGCCAGCAACAAGGTATATGACGGAACTACCGCGGCGACCCTCACCAGCCGCACGCTCACCGGAATCGTAGGCGCCGACAGCGTAACCCTGACGGGCGGCACCGCCACCTTCTCCGATGCCAACGTGGGCACCGGCAAAACGGTGACCGCCACCGGCCTCGCGCTGAGCGGCTCGTCGGCTTCGAACTATCAACTCTTTTCGACCACGGCCACAACCACCGCGAACATTACTGCAGCGCCTTTGACGGCGAGTGCGGCGAATGCCACGCGGAGCTACGGCGCTGCCGACCCCACGTTCACGGGAACTCTCACCGGCGTGGTGAGCGGCGACAACATCACGGCTACCTTCTCGTCGACTGATACCATCACCAGCCCGCCGGGCGAGTACGCCATCGTGCCGGTCCTGCTCGATCCCGGCAACCGGCTCAGCAATTACTCGGTCACGAGCAACAACGGCGTTCTGACTATCACCGCTCTGACGGTCACTTCGGTGAGCGTGTCGCCAACTTCGATTACGGCCGGTTCGATCGCCGGCGGCTCGGTCACCCTGTCGGGCATCGCCCCAAGTGGCGGAGCAACCGTCACCTTGCAGAGCGATACGCCGAGTGTGGCCTTCGTTCCGGCGAGTGTGACCGTTCTCGAAGGACAGAACGCCGCGACCTTCTCCGTTACGGCCAATGCCGTCGTCAGCGCCACCAACGCCACCATTACGGCGGCCCTGAACGGCAGCGCGCAGACGA